>NZ_DASUNC010000169.1:0-18456 GCF_036277355.1 Archangium sp. | reverse complement strand
CTGAACATCGCTTGGGTGGTGCGGCCGGCCTTGGACTTCGTCCTGCACTGGAGCCGCTGGCGACGCCGCCATCAGGCCATCGCCAAACGCTGCCATTACCGACGCAGAGACCCTCGCGCCAAAGTCCCACTGTAGTATTAGCCAAGGCACTCAGCAGGCTGTTGCTCCCTATTGATCAAGGAGCAGGCGGGAGCTGTCCCTCTCCCCAGCGGACCTCGAGCCCCGCTGGGACGCGAGCCGGGCCTGACCCGTGGGGCATAGGTCGAGCACAGGGCAGCGCTGGCACGTGGGCTCCCGGTAGAAGCAGCACCGCTGCCCGTGCAGCATCAGCGCCTCGTGGTTGTCATAGACGCGCTGTGCATCCCAGTCCGGCGGGAGCTGCGCCTCCAGCAGCCGGTGCGCTGGTCCCACCGCCACGGTCTCGGGGATGAGCCCCAGCCGCACCGCGACCCGGTGGTGGTGGCTGTCCACCGGCAGCGCGGGCTTCCTCAGGCGGCTGAACAGCAGCGTCGCGGCGCTCGACTTCGGCCCCACTCCGGGCAGGTGCTCGAGCCAGTCCCGCGCCTCGCGCACCGGCACCTCCGCCAGGAAGTCCAGCGACAGCTCCCCTCCCCTGCGCTCGGAGATGCACCGCAGCACCTGCTGGATGCGCGGCGCCTTCTGCTCCGGCCAGGTCACCGCGGAGATCGCCTCCCGCACCTCCACGCAGGATGCATCGCGCACCGCCTCCCAGGTGGGAAAGCGCGCGCGCAACTGCCGGAAGGCCGCGCCACTGGAGGCATTGCGCGTGCGGTGGCTCAACAGCGCGGAGACGAGCTCGCTGAGTGGATCCCGCGAGCGGAACCAGGGGATGGGACAGCCGTACTCGGCGCACAGGCGCTCGTGCACCCGCAGTGCCTTCGCGCTCGGGCCGGCCGGGGCCTCGGGAAACAACGGGAGAGATGGCATGGCAGCGCCCCACTTCTGAAGTCACCCCTCCAACCTTCTCATCCCCTCTCCTCCTGACGACCCCGCACGTCGCCTCCGAGCGGCGGCCGGGCCAGCGAGCGTCCGGGAGTCCGCGCGATGGCCAGCCCAGCCCCTGCACGTATAATGCGCGGGCCCCTCGGGCCCCCATGCTGCGCCGGCTCCTTCCCACCCTCGTCGCCCTCGGATGCGGCCTCCTCGCCCTCACCTGGGGGTTGGTGAGCCTCCAGCGCATCTTCGCCCAGGAGCGCGAGGACGCCCGCGCGCAGCTCGCCTCCCGCCGCCACGCCATCGAGGAGTTCGCCACCCTCGCCCTGCGGCAGACGCTCGCCCAGCAGCTCAAGAGCAACCTCAACGCCCTCCACGCCGCCATGGGAGATCCACTCGCCCCGGGCGAGGGCTTCCTCCTCAATTTCCGCGGCCATCAGTTCCTGCCCCGACTCACCCGCTCCGCCCGCGGCTCGCGCGCCACCGCCGTGCGTCACTACCGCGAGCTCGTCAAGGCCTTCGCCGAGGGCTCCACGGCCGAGCCCTGGGGCGAGCGGCTCGTCCGCCTTCGCGCGGTGGAGGCGGCGCTCGATCAGCGCCGTGCCTCCCGTGCCCATGCGCTCGCCGAGGAACTGCTGCGCTACCACGCGGAGCATCCCCTTCCACCCGTCCAGGAGCTCCCCTTCGTCCTCCTCCTGCTGGAGCGGCTCCAGCGCGGCGAGGCCACCCCACCGCTCGTCCGCGCGCTGCTGCGCGAGGGGCTCCCCGAGGACTTCGGCGGCATCGAGCGCTCCGCCGGCCTGCAGCGCGATCTCCTGCGCGAGCGCTGGCGCTTCACCCAGCCCGACTTCGAGTTCCTGCTCGCCCACATCGTCCAGGTCAGCACCGCGCTCGGCGAGCCCTCCGACGACTTCCAGTCCCGCGCCCGCGAAGCCGGCGCCGGCATGCTGGTGATTCCCGAGAACCTCTCGGGCCCCACCCTCATCGGTCAGCGCTGGTACGTGGAGCAGCAGCAGGACGAGGCGGTGCGTGGCATCGCCGTGGACCTCGACGCCCTCCTGCGCGACCTGGCCCAGGAGCTGCGCCGGCGCAACCACTTCGGCGCGGACGGCTCGGTGCGGCTGAGGACCACCGAGGCCGAGCAGCCCCTGGAGTCCCTGTGGGTCGAGGTGTCCGTCCCCGCGTGGACCGCCGCCGAGAACGCCCTCGAGCAGCGCTACGGGTTGAAGACGCTGCTGGTGGCCACGTGTGGGGCGCTCGCGGTGGCCATCGTGGTGATGGCGGTGGTGGCCCAGTACGGCCGCTACCGCTACGTCGAGCTCAAGAGCGACTTCGTGGCCACCGTCTCCCACGAGCTGCGCACACCCCTGGCCTCCATCCGCCTGCTGGCCGAGACGATGGAGCGCAAGCTCTCCAAGGTCCCCGAGATGCGCGACTACCCCGAGCGCATCATCCAGGCCGCCGACGGGCTGCACTTCCTCGTCGAGAACATCCTGTCCTTCAACCGCATCGACAAGGGCCGCTGGCAGCTCAAGCCCGCCCGCGTGAAGCTGGACGAGCTGATCGGCATGTTGCGCTCGGACCTGGTGGGCAACACCTCCGTCCCCGTCCAGCTCACCGCGGACGTGGGCGACGTGGAGCTCGAGGTGGATCCGTCCCTGCTGCGCCTGCTCTTCATCAACCTCGCGCGCAACGCGTGCGCCTACAACCGCCGCGACCCCGTGGAGCTCTCCATCCGCGCCTACCCCCACGAGGGCCATGGCTGCGTGGTGCTCTTCGGCGACAACGGCATCGGCATCCCCGAGTCCGAGTGGGAGAACGTCTTCCGCGACTTCTACCGGCTGGGCTCCCAGGGCCCCGAGGTCCACGGCAGTGGCCTGGGGCTCGCGCTGTGCCGGAGAATCATGGCCCTGCACGGGGGCCGCATCTCCATCGACCAGTCCAGCCCCCAGGGCACCACCTTCTCCCTGCTCTTCCCCGAACCCCGCCATGAACGCCCCGAGCAGCCCTCCTAACGCCCGCCCCTCCATCCTCGTCGTCGAGGACGACGCGAACCTGCGGATCGGCCTGCGCGACAACCTCCAGGACGAGGGGTACGACGTCACCGTGGCCTCCCACACCCAGGAGGCCGAGCCGCTGCTGCGCGCGCGCACCTATGATCTGCTCATCCTCGACGTGATGCTCCCGGGCGAGGACGGCTATTCGTTCTGCCGCCGGCTGCGCGCCAGTGGAGTGCAGTCCATGGTGCTGATGCTCACCGCGCGCTCGCTCGAGGACGACATCGTCCGGGGCTTCGACGCGGGGGCGCAGGACTACCTCACCAAGCCCTACCGGCTGCGCGAGCTGCTCGCCCGGGTGGGCGCCCTGGTGCGCCGGGCCGGCGGGGCGCCGCCCTCCATCCTGTCCTTCGCGGGCTTCTCGCTGGACCTGGGCAAGCGCACCCTCTCGCGCGCGGATGGGAGCGTCATCGACCTCACCCGCACCGAGTTCGATCTGCTCGCCTATCTGCTCAAGCACCGCGACCGCGCCCTGCCCCGGGGGGAGATCCTCGACGCGGTGTGGGGCCGGGACGTCATCGTGGACCCGCGCACCGTGGACAACTTCGTCTCCAACCTGAAGAAGAAGCTCGGCTGGACGAGTGCCTCCTCCTTCACCATCCACACCATCCGCGGGGTGGGCTACCGCATGGAGCTCGGGGGTCCATGACGAAACCATGACGAAGAGATGGCCGACCCAAGGCCACCGGCCCCCCTGGAATCCGTAGCTTGACGGGTACCAGCCAGGAGGGATTCCAAGTGTTCCAGTCGGTCATCAATCAGCCAGGATTGAGCGCGGGTCGGTTCGGGACGGGGATGTGGGTGTCCTTGATGGTGCACGCGGGTGTGTTCGCCGGCATGCTCGGCCTGTCCGGCAAGGCGGCGGAGACCATCCGGAACGAGCCCGAGCTCGTCTTCAACGTGCCCCAGCCGCCCAAGGGCAACCCGAATCCGCCCAAGCAGGTGGCGGCGCCCACCAAGCCGAAGCCCAAGCCGAAGACCGAGCTGGTCCAGCCCAAGAAGATTCCTCCTCCGCCTCCGGAAGAGACGAAGACCGTCGAGGCGACTCCTCCCCCGGAGGACACCGAACCCGAGGAGACCAATGACCTGCCCTACATCCCCGGCAGCGACCCCAATGGTGTCGAGCAGGGCGGCATCCCCGGTGCGCAGGCCATCGCCGGGATGGCGTTGGGCAACATCGGCCAGTCGACGGGTGAGGAGGTGCTCCCCTTCGGCGCCGGCATGACGCCGCCGCAGCTCGTCTCCACCGGCGTGCCCCTGCAGTACTCCTACGAGGCCCTGCGCGCCCGCGTCAGTGGCGTCATCATCGCCAAGTGCACCATCACCCGCGAGGGCGACGTCGAGAACTGCCGCATCATCAAGGGCCTGCCCTTCATGGATGATGCCGTGCTCCAGTCCGTGACGAGCCGCCACTACCGCCCGGTCACCTTCCAGGGCAGGCCCGTCAACGTGAGCTACACCTTCACCGTGAACCTCAAGCTGCCGTAGCGGGCACGCCCGGCCGGGGGGGGCCGGGCCCGAAGGGAAATGCCCGCTCCCCTCGCCCAGGCACCGGCTCGTCGGATATGCCTGTGTCCCGGACGTCCACCCTGGCCCCCGCGGGTGCGGAGGGCTCGGGCCCGTCATCGGGAGGGTCGATGAGCGCAGTGCGTCGTTTCGTGTTGCTGGGGGTCCTCGCCCTGGCCGTGCTTCCCACACCGGCCGAGGCCGGGCGGCGGCCCTTCATCTGGGTGTGGGACACGGAGATCGTCCCCAAGGGGGATGTGGAGTTGGAGCAGTGGTTGTGGGCCAGGTCCCGGGCGCCCGGTGTGCCGGGACGGACCTCCAGCTATTGGATCTGGTGGGCCCCCGTCTTCGGCCTCACCCAGCGGCTGGAGCTGGCCGTGCCCTTCCAGGTGGTGGCCACCCGGGATCGCACGCAGCTCGAGTCCTTCGACGCGGACCTGCGCCTGCGCCTCAACCCCCGCGGAGATGACGCACCCTGGCAGGGCCTGCTGCGCGTGGCCTACCACCACACCCTCCATTCCGCGCAGCCCTCCCGCCTGGACGCCAACCTGGTGCAGTCCTTCGAGACGGAGGGCGGCCTGCGCCTGACGCTCGACCTGGGCGCGCAGGTGGGCCTGCCGGCGCTGCGAGGGCAGGAGGGCCCGGTGCGGCTGCTCGGCACCTATGCGGCGGGCGTGTCGCTGCCCCTCGTCGAGGACGAGCTGCGCGCCTCGCTCGAGGCCTTCGGGGAGATTCCCCTCCAGGGCATTCCAGGCGGCCAGCACCACTTCGTGGGCGCCGACGTGGCCTGGACGTTTGGCCGGACGTGGGTCACGCTCGGCGTCATGGTGGGGCTCACTCCCCTGTTCCCCGAGACGCCCCAGTTCATGCCGAGGCTGATATGGGCCGTGGTGCTCTGATCCTCCTGCTGTCCCTCGCCGCTCCGCTCGCCGCCGCGCAGCAGGGCACCGTCCGCGGCGAGGTCCGCATCACCGTCCAGGGCCCGGATGGGCGCCCCGTCCCCAAGGCCGATCGCTCCGGCGTGGTGGTCTACCTCACCGGCTACACCGAGCCCCCTCCCGCGGGCGAGGTGAACATGGCCCAGCGCAACAAGGCCTTCCAGCCCTCGGTGATGGCCGTGGTGGCCGGGCAGAAGGTGCGCTTCTCCAACAACGACGTGGTGGTGCACAACGTCTTCTCCCGCTCGCGCGCCGGGAAGTTCGACGCCGGCAAGAACCGCCCGGGCGAGGACTACACGGAGACCTTCAAGAAGACGGGCCTCATCGACGTCTACTGCGACATCCACGAGCAGATGGTGGCCACGCTGGTGGTGGTGCCCAACCGGGCCGTCGCCGTCACCGGGCCGGATGGGCGCTTCGTGCTCAAGGGCGTACCTCCCGGTACGCATCCCATCTTCGCCGTGCACCGGCGGGACGAGCGCAGCGACGTGTCTCGCGCCGAGGTCACCGTGAAGCCCGGCGAGGAGGCGGTGGTGACGCTGGAGCTGACCGAGACGCGCGCCGACGACAAGCACCTGGACAAGCATGGCCGCCAGTACACCCCCCGCTCCGATGCCTACTGAGTCCCCGGCGCAGCGGGAAGCGGGTACCCGTGCCGGAGGCCTGGGGTTGCACTCGCTCTCCGCGCGGCTCGTGGCGGCCTTCATGCTGCTGTCGGTGCTGGCGCTCGCCGTGGCGCTGGTGGCCACCCAACGGGCGGTGGAGAAAGCCGCCGAGGAGAAGATCCGCGGAGACCTGACCCGCACGCTGAATGCCTTCCAGCGACTCTCCCAGGCCACCCAGGAGAGCATCCTCGCTGTCGCCGACGCGCACGCGCGCGACCGCACGTTCAAGAACGCGGCCCTCACCGTCAACTCCGACGACAGCACCGCCGGACTCGACGACGGAGATGCCGAGTTCGAGGGCATCCAGAACGCGCATGACGTCATCCTCTCCGCGGACACCGAAGTCTTCGGGTGGAAGAAAGACCCGGAAAAGAAAGACCCGGAGAGGACCCTCTGGGCCTTCTTCAACGTGCGCAAGCGATTGGTGTTCACCCACGGCGATGACGAGCAGGTGGGGAACACCGTGGACGATGTGCCCCTGCTGGACCGAGCGCTGCACGAAGGCTTCGCCTCCGAACTCTGGTCCCCTGCCTACCTGCGCACCCTGCCCTTCACCTTCGTGCCCCCCTGTACGGGAGACAACGCGAAGATTTGCATCCGCGAGGACGATCTGCTGCTCGTGCATGCACACCTGGCCACCACCTCCGGCGGAGAGAACTTCCTGGAGCAGTCGGCCCGCCGACCCATTGGCGTGGTGCTGAAGGGCCGTTGGGTGACGGAACTGCTACTGGAGAACTCCCTGGAGCAGGGCACCTCGGGAGCTGAACTCCAGGGTGCCGGGGCGCACTTCGCCCTGCGCGCCGGGGACGCCCTGACCACCTCCAAGGGAGTCTCCAGGGAACTGCGCGCGAAGCTCGTCGAGTCCGGCTCCGCCGCGACCCAACCGGAGGAGGCCACCCAGAAGAACCCTGACGAGAGCTTCTCCCTCGACACCAACGATGGCCGCTATCTCGTCCGTGAGGACGTCTTCTGGGACGTGCACGGGGAGAAGAGAAAGGATGGAAGGGAGGGGACAGCCATTGGCCGGGTGTTCGTCATGCGCAACCTCGATGCGGAGAGCGAGCCCATCCTCACGGGCGTCCGCACCCGGCTCCTGCCCATCGCGGTGGGCGTGGTGCTGCTGGCCTTCGTCCTCGCCGTGTTGCTGGCGCGCCGCCTCTCCGCGCCCCTGGTGCAGTTGGAGGCCGCCGCCCGGCAGGTGCGCCTGGGGGCGTTGGACGTGGAGGTCCCCGTCCGGGGCACGGACGAGGTGGGCCGGCTCACCGGCGCCTTCAACGAGATGGTCCTCGGCCTCCGCCAGCGGGATCAGATCCACGGCCTCTTCAAGCGCTACCTGAACCCCCAGGTCGTGGACGAGCTCATCCGCAACCCGGAGAAGGCCGCCCCCGGCGGCGAGCGCCGCGAGCTCACCGTGCTCTTCAGCGACCTGGTGGGCTTCACCTCGATGAGCGAGGAGATGAGCCCCGAGGCCCTCGTCGACGTGCTCAACGGCTACTTCGAACGCGCCACCGAGGTGCTGGGCGAGCACGGCGCCACGCTCGACAAGTTCATCGGCGACGCCATCATGTGCTTCTGGAACGCCCCCCTCCCCCAGGAGGACCATGCCGCACGGGCGTGCCTCACCGCGCTGCGGCTCGTGGCGGTGGTGGACACGCTGGCCCCCAAGCTGGAAGCACGAGGCCTGGCCCGGCTGGACTGCCGCATCGGCCTCAACACCGGACCCGGCGTGGTGGGCAACATCGGCTCGCGCGCCGCCCAGGACTACACCGTCATCGGCGACACGGTGAACCTCGCCTCCCGCCTGGAGGGCGCCGCCAAGGTGTACGGCACCCGCATCCTCGCCTCCGAGGAGACCGTGCGGGCCGCCCGCGGCACCGTGCTCGCCCGGGAGCTGGATCTGCTGCGCGTGAAGGGACGGCAGCTCCCCGTGCGCGTCTATGAGTTGGTGGACGTGGCCGGAGCCCCTCCGCCCGCGCACCTCGCCCGGTTCGCCGAGGGGCTCGCCCTCTACCGCGCCCGCCGCTTCACCGAGGCCCTCGAGCACTTCCGCGCCTCGCCCGGGGATCCACCCTCGCGCGTCTTCGCCGCCCGCTGCGAGGCCTCGCTCCGCCAGCCTCCCCCCGAGGACTGGGACGGCGTGTTCTCGCTCGACACCAAGTAGCTCGCCCGTCAGTGTTTCCTACACCTTCCACGTCAGGCTCGAGCTGCCCTGACGCATGTCTGGCATGGGGTCTCTACACGCTCCGTGTCTTCAAGAGCGCACCCCGAAAGGGGTACCAGACGGCCCCTCCCACGCGTGACCGATGAGCGTGTCATCGAGTCCTCATGCGCGAGCGTCACGAGGCTGCGCAGCTTCGTGCGGCTGAAGGCCAGCTGCGGGTTGATGACGGAGATGGAGTTGTCGTGGTTCAGCGCGAGGACGAAGTACGAGTTCAGGTCCGCGTCCGCCTGGACCGACAGCAGTCCGCCCAGGTACGTCTTCACCTTCGCGGCGCACTGCGCGTCCGTGAGCGGCTCGGAGCCCTCGCGCAGGGACATCCACCCGAGCGGGCGGGCCCCGCGCACCGGCTCGCCCGAGCGGGCATCGGTGAGGGTGAAGGTGGCGATGGCCTCGGACTGCGCCTCCACCGGACCGGCGCCCACGGCGGGCCTCAGGTCGAACTGGATGGCAAGGCCTTCACGCTCGAGGCGCGGGCCTTCCGGAGCCACCGGGCCAGGAGCGGCGGGCGTCCGCGCGGGAGGAGCACCTGCGACCCCCCCGCGTTGCCCGACGCGTCCACCGAGCGCACCCGGTAGAAGTACGTCCGGTTCGCCTGCAGGCCCGTGAGGCTCATGCCGTGGCTCGTGGTGCGCGCCGGATCCACCGCCGTCGCGGAGCCCAGGGCGCTGGTGGTGCCGTACTCCACCTGCGAGCTCGCCGGCTCGTCCGTGGTCCAGCTGATGTCGGCGGACAGTCCGCCGAAGCAGGGGGTTGGAAACCGCGAGAGGCTTCACCGGAGGCGGGCGCGTCGAGCACCTGGCCAACATCGGTGAAGCGACCGCGGGTACGGCATCAACGCGAACGGAACAGGGTCGACAGCAGGAGCCCGCCCCAGCCCTGCGCCTCGACGGTGCGCGTCGAGGAGAAGTCCTGCGTGCCGTCCACCACGGGCTTTTGCCGCTGCTCCTCGCCGGGCTCGGTGGCGGCGGGGTCCACCTTCACCGTGACGAACACGGTGCGCAGGTTGCCCGTGTAGTCCACGGCGCGGATGTAGAGCTCATGGCCTCCGGCCGGCACGGCACCCGCCTCGGTGCTCGCCTTGTAGGTCATGGACTCCACGTCCAGCGTCAGCGGCTTCCAGACGCCCGAGGTGGAGCCGAGCTGGTACTCCACGCTCCGCACCCCCGAGCCCGTGGGCCCGTCATCCGCCTGGACCGCGATCTCCAGGTGTCCGTTGATGGACGCGCCCGTGGCGGGTTGGAGCACCTTCACCTCCGGTGCCGACGAGTACAGGCCCAGCGAGGCGGCCAGGACATGGGCTCCCACCAGGGTGACGACGCCCACCGAAGGCATCCAGGTCTCCCAGATCGAGGGGCTGTAGATCCGCTTCTGTTTCTTGCTCAGTGCCATCGCCCACGACCATTAGCCAGAACCGTGCCGGACCCCGGACAGTCCGCCCTCCCCCGGGGGTGGCTCCCACCGGCCATCCCTTTCTTTCGGGAAAACAGCGGGTTGGCCGATCTCTCCGGGCTTCCGCCGTCTTTCCGGGAGATCGACGCGCGGCCGGACCTGGCGGGAGGACGGAAGTTCTTTCAGCCCCGCCGGGAGGCCTCGGGGAAAAAACTCCACGCCCCGTGTCACCCGGCTGGCACCCCGCGCGACGCGCCGGAGGCTTCTTGTCGCGGTCTCCCGCGCGGGCCCCGTTAAGCTGCGAACATCATGGCCGCCGTCCGGGAAGGGACTGAATGAACGTCATCGTGAAGGGAGCGCTCGCCGCGGGCGCCCTGGTCATCATCGCGGCGGGCCTGAAGGTGGGGCTGCGCGAGAACGGGGCCGTCGCCAGCGGCCCCGGCCCGTCCGCGGGCGCCGAGCCGAAGCGGACGCTGACCATCGCCGCGGCCTCGGACCTGAAGTTCGCGCTGGACGAGCTGCTGGTGAGCTTCCGGGAGAAGCACCCCGGCGCGGACGTCCAGGTCACCTATGGCTCGTCGGGGAACTTCCTCGCGCAGCTGAGCAACGGGGCCCCCTTCGACGTCTTCCTCTCCGCGGACGTGGCCTACCCCCGCAGGCTGGCCGAGCAGGGACTGGTCGCCGGCGAGGTCTTCCTCTACGCCGTGGGCCGCCTCGTGGTGTGGGTGCCCAGGGACTCGCCGCTGCCCGTGGCGCAGCGCGGAATGGACGCCCTGCGCGAGCCGGCCGCCCGGCGCATCGCCATCGCCAACCCCCAGCATGCCCCCTATGGCCGGGCCGCCGAGGCCGCCCTGAAGAGCCAGGGCGTGTACGACACCGTCAAGGATCGGCTGGTGCTCGGGGAGAACATCGCGCAGACCGCCCAGTTCGTGCAGAGCGGGGCCGCGGACGCGGGCATCATCGCCCTGGCGCTCGCGCTCGCCCCGGCCATGCGGGAGCAGGGCCACTCCTGGGAGGTGCCGCTCGACGCCTACCCGCGCATGGAGCAGGGAGGTGCCATCCTGAAGCGCGCGAAGGATCCGGCGTTGGCCCGGGCGTTCCGCGACCACCTGCTCGGCCCCGAGGGCACGGCGGTGCTCTCACGCTACGGCTTCTCCCTGCCGAAGGAGTGAGGCGTTGGATCAGGCCGCCATCTTCTTGAGCCTGCGCCTCGCCGCGTGGACGACGCTCCTCCTGCTGCTGCTGGGACTGCCCCTCTCCTGGTGGCTGGCCACGTCGCGCTGGCGGTGGAAGTTCCTCGTGGAGGCCGTGGTGTCGCTGCCGCTGGTGCTGCCCCCCACGGTGCTGGGCTTCTACCTGCTGCTCGCGCTCGGCCCTCGCGGTCCGCTGGGTGGGGCCTTCGAGTCGCTCTTCGGCAGCACCCTGCCCTTCAGCTTCGGTGGCCTGCTGGTGGCCTCGGTGCTCTACAGCCTGCCCTTCAGCGTGCAGCCCTTCACCGCCGCCCTGGCCGGCGTGGATCGCCGCCTGATCGAGGCCTCGTGGTGCCTGGGCGTCTCGCGATTCCAGACGTTCCTGCGCATCGTGCTGCCCCTGTCCGCCACCGGCATTCTCTCCGGCATGGTGCTGACGTTCGCGCACACGCTGGGGGAGTTCGGCGTGGTGCTCATGGTGGGCGGCAACCTGGAGGGCCGCACGCGCACGGCCTCCATCTCCATCTACGACTCGGTGCAGGCGCTGGACTACGCCTCGGCGGGCCGCACGGCGCTGGTGCTGCTCGTCTTCTCGTTCGTCGTGCTGGCCCTCACCTATGGGCTGCAGCGCAGGGTGTGGGCACCATGGCCGGCACGCTCGTAGTCGACCTGGAGAAGCGCTTCCCGGGTGGCCCCACCGTGCGGGCCACGCTGGAGCTGCCCGCCACGCCCGGCCGGGTCGCGGTGCTGTTCGGCCCCTCGGGCGCGGGAAAGACGACGGTGCTGCGATGCCTCGCGGGGCTCGACCGGCCCGAGCACGGGCGCATCCTCTTCCATGGCGAGCCCTGGTGCGACACGGCCGCCCGCGTGTACCTGCCACCCCAGCGGCGGCGCGTGGGGCTGCTCTTCCAGGACTACGCCCTCTTCCCCCACCTCACCGCGGAGCAGAACGTCCAGTATGGCCTGGCGGAGCTGCCCGCGGACGAGCGGCGCGAGCGCTCGCGCTCCCTCTTCGCGCTGCTGCACCTGGAGGGGCTGGAGGGACGCCGGCCGAGGGAGCTGTCGGGCGGGCAGCAACAGCGGGTGGCGCTGGCCCGGGCGCTGGCCATCCGCCCACGCCTGCTGCTGCTGGACGAGCCCCTGTCCGCGTTGGACGCGCCCTCGCGCGAGCAGCTCCGGGGCGAGCTGCGGCGGCTGCTGCGGGAGCTGGGGGTGCCCACGGTGGTGGTGACACACGATCGGCTGGAGGCGCTCGCGCTGGGGGATGACCTGGTGGCCATGGAGGGAGGCCGGGTGTGCCAGGTGGGGCCGGTGGCGGACGTGTTCAACCACCCGGCGGAGCTGGCGGTGGCGAGGATGACGGGCATCGAGACGGTGCTGCCGGGCACGGTGCTGAAGCGCGAGGAGGGGCTGGCCACGGTGGAGGTGGGCCCGCATCACCTGGTGGCCCTGGCGCCCGCGCACGAGGGGAGCGCCGTCTTCGTCTGCCTCCGGGCGGAGGACGTCACCCTGGGCCTACCCGAGGCGGCGCCCACCAGCGCGCGCAACCGGCTGCCGTGCAAGGTGGTGTCGCTCTCCCACGAAGGAGCCCTGGTCCGCGTGGGGCTGGACGCGGGCTTCCCCCTGGTGGCGCGGGTGACGCGCTTCTCCACGGAGGAGCTGGGGCTCGCCGAGGGGCGGGCGCTCACCGCCACCTTCAAGGCGCCCTCGGTGCGGCTCGTGCCCCGCCCATGAGCCGGGTCTCCCTCTCCCTCTGGGCTGAAGAATGCACACTTTCGAGTTGTTCTCGCGCGCGGCCGGCCAGGGCTATCAGCTGCTGGTGCGCGCCGGGCAGGACAGGCGAGTGGAGGGGGAAGGGGGACAGCTGTGGGCCAGCATGGAAGGGTTGCCCGTGGTGGGCAGCCGGCAGTTGCACGTGTCGGCCCAGCCAGCCCGGGCCGACAGGGTGGCGCGCACGGCTGTTGCCGCGCACGCTTGTTGATGGAGATTTGGACCGGCTGGTTGATGGGCATCAGCGAGGACGCACGGGCGCGCATCACACTCGTTGATGGAGCCCTCGCCGGGCGTGAGCGGTGGGCGCGCACATCCAGCGAGGGCTGGCCAGGGTGAGGTTCAGCTTGGGGAGAGCTCGGAGGGAGGCGCGACACGCGCCCACTCCTCACGCACAACGTGCTGGTGACGGGCCCTACCGGCGTCGGCAAGAGCTTCCTGGCGTTGGAGGACAGGTATGGCGCCGGTGCGACGGTGGTGACCTCCCAGCTCGAACCGAAGGACTGGCACGCGGTGATTGGCGAGCCCACCCTGGCCGACGCCATCCTCGACCGGCTGGTGCACAACGCCCATCGGCTCAGGCTCACGGGCGACTCGGTGCGCGACCCGGAAAGGAATTTGACCCGGTCCAACAAGGGGGCGAAGTGAACCCCGGCCAGCGTCGCTGACGCTCCGACTGTTCCGCTTGCTACGGAACAGGCGTTCCACTTCGTCCGGAACGAGTGTTCCACATCGCCGGAATACGCACGCTACCACAGCCTGTCTTTATCGACATCTAGAATTTTGATCTCTGGAGCCTCATTGCTTTCGCCCAAGAGTCGTTGGCGGGTACGACGCATTTTCTCTGCCGTCTTGAGTGAAGCCTGCTCCCCTTGTGCCAATAGACGATCAAGCGAAAGCCTCACGGCTATCTCCAGCAATTGCAACTGGCGATCCGATAATCCATGGATACCCCGGAGAATGCTGCCGAGGTCGCCTCCAATCTCGGCTACATTTTCCTTGATTTGACGATAGCCCGCCAGGATCGCAATAAAAACGGCCAGCCATGCGGGGTCAGTAAAGATTTTGAAATCAGGCGGGGATGCAACATGAAAGCTCAGGATATACGTCTGCCGATTGCGTCGATGTCTCAGCCCTGGCCATTCCTTGGCCCATATCGTTTTCAGAATCGAATCGATTGCAGATGCAACCTCATGCAAATCCTTTGGCGTTGACACGATTCTCGGCAGCTTGATGCTGATTACCATTGGCGCCGGATTGCCCTCTACGAACAAATTGATGCCCATTTCATGGCTCCAGGGGTTCTCGCTGTTTAGAACAACTCATATTCACCTTCTCAGGCAAAGGGTCTGTCTATCCCCCGAGGCTCAACGACGCTCTACGGGGCTCCTACAGCCCCCAAGCCGGTCACGACTCTGGTGGCGAATTGTCGAGGCCCCGTAGCTGTTCCTCGGCCATCCGCCGGTATTGCGGCACGATCTCCACGGCCAGCACGTCACGCATCTGCTGGCGCGCACCTTCGATGTCACCTGAGTCCCGTAGGCTCGTCATCCGGTACATCGAGCGTAGGAACCGGCTTTGGGCCTTCCGGAAGCGAGAGAGGATCATCCCCATCAGGGCCTCGGCGCCTTCCGGGCTCTTTAGGGCCTCTTCGGTCTCGGCTTCGGTGATGGCTGCCGTGGGGGCGGTCTGACGAACAAGGGCGCGCAAGTCGTCGGTGATTTCCAGGGGGTGACCCTGCTGGATGCGTTGCACGAGAACGGCGAGCTGTTGCCGGTCGTGAAGGTCCGGATTGATCCGCCCGGTTGCGAGCACCTCGGCAAGTCCCGTCAATTCGTCTAGCAGGATTTCGGCCTGCTCCCGGTAGAGGGGGACAACCTCCACGGTGAGCAGGTCACGAATGACTTGCTGTGCCCCGTTCAGGTCCCCTTTCTCTTGAAGTTCCTCCACCCGGTCTCGGGCCCTGCTAAGTCGCCGCGACCCCTCCAGGATGCGCTGGCGAATCTCTCTTAACAGCGTCGTTGCCGTGGGCAGACTGCGCAGAGCATCTTCCGCGTCCTGTTGGCTGATGGCCACCTCTTGGGCGCTCTTGAGCAATAGGGCTCGGGTATCATCCGAAACCTCCAGCGGCTCATTACGTTCTAGTACGCTTCGAGCCAAATCCCGAATGCGGTTCCAGTTTATTTCGTCGGACACGATTCCTCGCCTCATTTCCGGGCTTTGCACATCTTGTCGGGCCATTCTTGCTGCCCCTCACACAAGCGCATGCAGTCGTGGCAATTGCCCGTCCATCTACGATCCTGGCACCTGTTGAAGTTGCGGATGCAGTTCTGTTTCCACTCGGGCAAGGAAGCGTTGTTGGAGTAGTCGTCATCGTCAGCATCGGCGCGCGCAGCCCTGAGCACCTGATCAACCTCGGATTGCGTGGCTCCACAAGCGCCTACCGGGTCTTGAGGGTGCTTCTTGATGCAACAGGTCATTGTTGAGTCACCTGGGCGGCAGTCCATCGTGGCCGCTTGCGCCAGGACTACGGGACGGCTCGACGTGTAGGTGTAGTGCGTCGTCCCACCAGAGTAGGCGTAATGCGTCCTACCAGCCGAGCAACCGGACGTGAGGACCCCCCAAAGCAGGGCCAGAACCAGGAACACATCGGAAGTCAAGTGTTTCATGCGGCCAGTGTAGAACAGTCTCTTTTCGAGACGCCACGACGGGCCCGCGCACAGGGGGCTGGCCGCTCGCGCCCCTTATCTGGTAGGTTAACCCGCGATATGCGGAACTTCCTACCTCCCCGGTCTACCCTGCTTCTCGTTCTCCTGGCGTCCGTGGCTGTCGCCAAAGAGCGATTCGCGAGCGAACGCTTCCCCTCAGTCCGGAGTGTCTACGTTCGGGACGACCCCCAGGGGAGGGCCGAGCAGTTATTTGTGACTCGTGACGTGACGACCGTTCTCCGATTCGAGCAACCCTGCACTGAGGCAGGAACGAAGATGCTCGGCTGGGAAGGTCGCTTTGAGCCGGTGGCATGTGCCGGGAAACGAGTGCTTATTGAGCCGCTCCAGGCCCTTGAGCCCGAGGACCGATTTATTTTGGTGGTGAGGCTCGTAGATGGGACGGAAGTGCCCTTCACCATTTCGGGTTCAAGTTGGAAGGAAGGAGAGTGGCCTGACCAACAGGTAAACGTATTCTTGAAGCCGGATGACCCGGATGCGCTCCGCAAGCGACTAGAGGAATACAAAGAGAGGGAACGTGAGCTTTGGGAGCAACTACGGGTTGCGAGCTTTACGGGGTCGTCTGAAAACCACACCCTCGCGGCGCTCCTTACTCAAGGCGCGGTGAGGTTCACGCCATTTGTGACCCGTAAAGCCTGGATCTTCAAGAACGAAGATTCAAACATTCAAGCTAGCGTTCTCACCGACGGCAAGGAAAAGGTAGCGGTTCTGTTTCGTGTGACAAACAAAGACCCCTCTACTCCTTGGAGATTGATGGACGCTCGCCTGTTTGTGCTGCCACCGGGGTTCCAGCCCCCGTTGTTCGTCGGTGAAGCAAGGCCGTTTGCCCTCCGAACGGATAAAAAGGTGATTCCGCCTGGCGAAACAGGATTTGTCGCCGTTGTTGCGGACAAGAGCGTGTTTGACTCCTCACAGGGGCCCAGCAAGCTTACCCTGGGGATTTTTCGCCACGACGGAATGCTGGCGGCGCATGTGACGCTGGATCGTCGTCTCTTTAAGAAATAAGAGGGTTGCTCATGCGTTCGGCTAGAGCACTAATTGGCCCCTCTCTCCTCCTGCTTCTCGCGGTCACGGGTTGCCCAACGGCGGGAGT
The DNA here is from genome assembly GCF_036277355.1 of Archangium sp. GTDB lineage: Bacteria > Myxococcota > Myxococcia > Myxococcales > Myxococcaceae > Archangium. The sequence goes on along the minus strand of NZ_DASUNC010000169.1, from coordinate 1,947 downwards.
GCCCTTGCGTTCGGATGGCACCCCTGGACCGGAGAAGTGTCCGGAGGAGGCCCTTACGGCGATGCGAATTCTCCGGCTGCGTCCTGGGGACTCGGCTTTCGTTGAACTCGACGTGAACCAGACCGACACCAGCCCAATCACCCTTTATGACGGGCCTGTCGAGAGCATGTTGAACGAACCTCTCGGGCTACTTGAAGCGCCTACACGACTATACGGGCGAGTCTGGACAGGTGGCCCGCAGGTCGTCGTCCGATATTACGAAGCGAGGCCGCCCCACGGCGACATAATCCCGATTTGCGCGGTGGCAAGGCTCGCGCATGGCCAGCTAAAGAAACTGCCCGAATCGAAACCGGGAATGGCGGTGCTCGAATTCTCGGCGTCTGGCGTGTTCGTCGTGGACTCATTCCGGTGAGCCGCCCCACCGGGACACCCGCCCGAAAGCCCCTAGCCGGTCGGTTCACCTTGGGTGCGTGTCCCGTGTAGTGGGGAATGTAGCTGCGAGCGCCAGAGGAGACCTGAATTGATGGTTTTCGACCCCATCAATCAGGTCTAAGTGCCCGAAACTCTTGGGGAACCGTTTTTTCTCCCACTAAAGAGAGGGTCGGGGTGAGGGTCTTCCCCGACGCGTCAATGGCGTGTCACTGACGCGTCAGCCACCCGAGGACAGCCACCCGAGGACAGCCACCCGAGGACAGACTATGCCCCGGCGCCCTGCAACTGCTTGACGATGCCCAGCGCCTCGGAGACGTGGCGCGTGGCGTTGAGCTGCGAGTTGAAGACGTGCCGGACGACGCCCTTGCGGTCGATGACGTACGTCACCCGGCCCGGGAGCAGGCCCAGGGTGCTCGGCACGCCGTACTGGCGCCGCACCTTGCCGCCCTCGTCGGCCAGCAGCGTGAAAGGCAGCCGGTGCTTGGCCGCGAAGGCCTCGTGCGAGGCCGCCGACTGCGAGCTGATGCCCACCACCTCGGCCCCCGCGTCCTTGAAGGACTCGTACGAGTCACGGAACGAGCACGCCTCCTTGGTGCAGCCCGGCGTATCGTCCTTCGGGTAGAAGTAGAGGACCACCGTCGCCTTCTGGAGCAGCTCCTTCAGCTGCACGGGGGTGCCATCCTGCTTGGGCAATGAGAAATCGGGGGCCAGGTCGCCAGTCTTGATGCTCATGGTGGCCCCTTGCTAACCAACGCTCCCTGACGTTTCAACGCACAACGGGTCACGCACAACGAGCAGCGGGCCGCTGACGGGTAGAATGCCCCCATGCGGCACCTCTCGCGTCCCCTCTCCCTCTGGGTTCTCCTCCTGCTCGCCGGGGGGCCGGGGATGGCCGTGGCGGAGGAGCTCTCGTACTGCGAGGAGGACAGGCGCACCGGCGAGGAGCGCGGCCACGAGGTGGAGCACCGGGTGGAGGCCCGGCCCGAGGGAGACGGGGTGCGCTTCACCGTGCACCGCACCTTCCACAACCCCCGCCCGCGCCACACCGAGCTGGAGGCCCTCCTCGTCCTGCCCCGAGGGGGCACGGTGCATGGCCTCGCCCTCGAGTCCCAGGGACAGTGGACGGAGGGACTCCTGCTCGAGGCCTCCCAGGCGGAACGCCGCTACGAGGCCCTCCGGCGCAAGGGCTCCGCGGCTCCCCGGGCGATCGCGCTGCTGTCCTCGGAGGCGGGCGCCACGGTGCGCCTGAGGCTCTGGAACCTGCCGCCCCGGGCCTCGGTGACGGTGCGTTACGAGGTCCGCGCGCGGCTCGCCTACGCCCACGTGCGTATTCCGGCGATGTGGAACACTCGTTCCGGACGAAGTGGAACGCCCGTTCCGGAGCAAGCGGAACAGTCGGAGCGTCAGCGACGCTGGCCGGGGTTCACTTCGCCCCCTTCTTGGACCGGGTCAAATTCCTTTCCGGGTCGCGCACCGAGTCGCCCGTGAGCTTGAGCCGATGGGCGTTGTGCACCA
>NZ_DASUNC010000168.1:0-61376 GCF_036277355.1 Archangium sp. | reverse complement strand
CGCGGTGGTGGTGGTGGTCAATCGCAGTGAGAAGAAGGCGTCCGCCTCGTTCCCCTGGCCCGAGGCCTGGAGCGGTGCGGACGCGGAGGATCTGCTCGGCGGGGGCCGCCTGACGGCTGCTCCGACGATGGAAGTCACCGTCGAGCCGCTGTCCGTCCGCATCCTGGGACGGGCGCGATGAACTGGATGCAATCCCTCGTGGGGGGTGCGTGAGATGGCCGGAGTCGTCTTCAAGAATGTGGCCAAGCGGTATGGTGAGGTGTCGGTCATCGAGGGGTTGAACCTCGACATCCGAGATCATGAGTTCATGGTGCTGGTGGGCCCGTCCGGCTGTGGCAAGTCCACGGCGCTGCGGATGATCGCCGGCCTGGAGGAGATCACCGGCGGCAACCTCTCCATCGGTGAGCGCGTCGTCAACGAGCTCCCGCCCAAGGACCGCGACGTCGCGATGGTCTTCCAGAACTATGCGCTCTACCCGCATATGACCATCCGGGAGAACCTCGAGTTCGGCCTGAAGATTCGCAAGACGCCCAAGCCGGAGATGGACCGGCTGGTCAACGAGGCCGCCGAGGTGCTCGGCATCACCCACCTGCTGGAGCGCAAGCCCAAGCAGCTCTCCGGTGGCCAGCGTCAGCGCGTGGCGCTCGGCCGCGCCATCGTGCGCAAGCCGGCGGTGTTCCTCTTCGACGAGCCCCTCTCCAACCTCGACGCCAAGCTGCGCGTGCAGATGCGCTCGGAGATCAAGAAGCTCCAGCAGCGCCTGGGCGTCACCTCGGTCTACGTGACGCACGACCAGATCGAGGCCATGACGATGGGCCACCGCATCGCGGTGATGCGGGACGGCAAGCTGCAGCAGCTCGGCACCCCGCTCGAGGTGTACGAGCGCCCGGCCAACGTCTTCGTGGCCCAGTTCATCGGCTCGCCCCCCATGAGCTTCACCTCCTCCACGCTCTCGGCCAACGGCGAGGGGCTCGAGGGCGATGGCTTCAAGCTGCCCGTTCCCCAGGCCCTGCGCGCGGTGACGGCGGGCAAGGGCGGCCGCAAGCTCAAGGTCGGCATCCGCCCGGACAACGTCCTCGCGTCCTCGGCCAATGCTCGCGGTGAGACGGCTTCCCTGGAGGTGAGGGTGGATCTCGTGGAGCCGCTCGGCAACGAGGTCATCGTCCACTCCCGGCTGGCCGAGAACTCGCTGGTCTTCCGGCTCCCGCCCCAGCACACTCCGGAGACCGGTGCGAAGATGGCGGTGGCCATCGAGCTGGAGTCGCTGCACCTCTTCGACGCCGAAACCGAGCAACGTCTGTCCGTCTAGTCCGAGTCCCTCCCTCAGGAGCTCCCCGACATGAAGAACCTGCGACTGATGATCGCGGCCATGGCTCTGTCCGCCCTCGGCCTGCTGTCCACGCCCGCCTCCGCCCAGCCCAAGGAGATCGTCCTGTGGCACGGCTACCGCGCCGAGGAGAAGGCGGCGCTGGAGAAGGTGATCAAGCAGTTCAACGACGCCCACAAGGACATCCAGGTGAAGACCCTGGCCGTCCCGTATGACGCCTACGCGGACAAGATCTCCGCCACGGTGCCGCGCGGCAAGGGCCCCGACCTCTTCATCTTCGCCCAGGACCGTCTGGGCGGGTGGATCGAGGCCGGCAACACGGTGGAGCCCATCGACTTCTACCTGGATGACGCCGTCCGCAAGCGCTTCATCCCCACCACCCTGGAGGCGATGACCTACCGCGGCACCGTCTACGGCCTGCCGCTCAACTACAAGGTCGTCACGCTCATCTACAACAAGAAGCTGGTGCCCACCCCGCCCAAGACGAGCGGCGAGCTGGTGGCCACGGCCAAGAAGCTCACCGACAAGAAGGCGGGCCGCTTCGGTCTGGCCTACTCGTACGGCGACTTCTACTACCACTCGGCGCTGATGAACGGCTTCGGCGGTGGTGTGTTCGGCCCGGGCACCACGCCCACGCTCAACTCGCCCGCCAACGTGAAGTCCGTGGAGCTGATGATGAAGTGGGCGGAGAAGGACGGCATCCTTCCCGCCGAGCCCTCCAGCGCCCTCATCACCTCGCTCTTCAACGATGGCAAGGCGGCCATGGTGTTCTCCGGCCCCTGGTTCCTCGGGGAGATCGCCAAGGGCGTGGACTACGGCCTGGCCCCGCTGCCCACGCTCGACGAGGCCGGTGGCAAGCCCATGCGTCCGTGGATGACGGTGGAGGGCGTGTACGTCTCCGCTCCGTCGCAGAACAAGGACGCCGCCTTCGAGGTGGCGAAGTTCCTCACCGACGCCGCCGCCGCCAAGGTGCTCGCGCTGGAGGGCCGCCAGAGCCCCGCCAATCAGACCGTGTACTCGGACCCCAAGGTCGCTGGCGACGCGCAGCTCAAGGCGTTCCGCGACCAGGTCGAGGTGGCGGTGCCGATGCCCAACGTGCCGGAGATGACGATGGTCTGGTCGCCGGCCACCTCGGCGATGAACGGCATCCTCAAGAAGGCTTCCACCCCCAAGGCCGCCCTCGACGTGGCCCAGAAGGCCGTGGCCAAGGACGTGGCCGGCCTGCGCAAGAAGTGAGGCACTGAGTGACCACGACGGCCCCACAGCGTTCCGGCGGTGAATCCGCCGCCTCCGCGCCCTCCGAGCGCGGTGCCACCGAACCCCTTCACAGCGCGGGCACTCCCCCCGGAGATGCCCGGGGAAATGCACCGCGCCGCGTGCGGGTGCTCGTGGGGCTGTCCCTCGCCCTCGGCCTGTCGCTCGTGCTCGCCCAGGGCCTGTTGGCCAAGGCCCTGGAGACCGTTGCCACCGAGCGCGCGGACCGCCAGGCCTTCATCTCCCTCCGTGCGCTGGAGGACCTGGTCCAGCGCGCGGGAGGGAAGGGTGATTCCGTTCGCGCCGTGGTGTCCGCCTGGCAGCAGCAGCTCCCGGCGGGCAGCGCGGTGCGGGTCATCGCCTTCTCGGGCATCCAGCTCGAGGCCTCCACCTTCTCCGAGGACAAGGACGATCGCGCGGCGCCGCGCCGGCTGTCGCGCGAGGAGAAGCCCCTCTATGACCGCGGCCAGCGGCTGCGCGCCGCGGTGGAGACCAACCGCGAGGAGGGCTCCGCGCGCAAGCTGGAGGTGGAAGCCGAGGCGCTGCCCAACGGCGGCCGTCAGCTGAGCGCTCCGGTGGAGGTGGACGGCGCGGTGGTGGGCCTGGTGGAGCTGGCCACGCCCCCGCTGAAGGAGCCGCTCTACCCCAGCAAGGGCGCGCTGGCGCTGTGGCTGCTGCTGCCGCTGGCGCTGTGCGCGGGTGCTTCCTTCGCCGTACGCAAGCAGGGCCTGCTCGTCATCGCCTCGGTGGTGGCGCTCGCGGTGGGCGTGGGCGGTTACGCCTCGTACTCGCTGGGCATGCTGGACGCCCAGGTGCGCGAGACGCAGACGCTCGTGGCCGGTCAGCTGCGCGCCATGTCCGAGCGCGCCCAGGCGGTGATGGCCGAGCGTCAGCTCGCCACCGAGCTGGCGCTGCAGCCCGGCAACTGGGACGCCGACCCGTACCGCCGTCCGCTCGGGCTCGTGACGCCCGCGGGCGCGGTGAACGAGGCGGCGGTGGCGGCACGCGTGGCCGAGCTGCGCTCCGGCGCGGGCCGGGCCCTGGGGGGCCTGGGCACGCTGGCGCTCGCCGTGCTGCTCTTCATCGGCATGGGCGGCCTGGCCCGCACGGTGGAGACGGTGGTGGAGAACCGCACCGCGTACGCCTACATCGCCCCGGCGATGGTGGGCATGGTGGTGCTCGTCTTCTTCCCGTTCTTCTACGGCATCACCCTGTCCTTCACCGACTCCAACCTCTACAACACGGGGCAGTCGCTCACGGACATCTGGGTGGGCCTGCGCAACTACGCGGAGATTCTGGGCGACTTCAGCATCGCCAAGAGGGCGCAGGACGGCTCCATCGTCTTCAACTACCTCAACTTCTACTACACGCTCTTCTTCACCGTGGTGTGGACGGTCACCAACGTCACCATCGGCGTAACGGTGGGCCTGGTGCTCGCCCTCATCCTCAACGTGCAGGGGCTGGCGCTGCGCCCGGTGTACCGCGTGCTCCTCATCCTGCCGTGGGCCATGCCCAACTACATCACCGCCCTCATCTGGAAGGGCATGTTCCACCAGCAGTTCGGCGTGGTGAACCATGTCATCCGCATGTTCGGCGGCCAGGGGCTCGCCTGGTACGACACCCCCGTCAGCTCCTTCCTCACCGTGCTCGCCACCAACGGCTGGTTGAGCTTCCCCTTCATGATGGTGGTGTCGCTCGGCGCGCTCACCTCCATCCCCGCCGAGCTCTATGAGGCCGCTCGCGTGGACGGCGCCTCGCGCTGGCAGCAGTTCACCGCCATCACCCTGCCCGCGCTCAAGCCCGCGCTCGTCCCGGCCATCATCCTGTCGGTGGTGTGGACCTTCAACCAGTTCAACGTCATCTTCCTGGTGACCGAGGGCGAGCCGAGCAACTCGACCGAAATCCTCGTCACCCAGGCGTACAAGTACGCCTTCCAGCGCTACCGCTACGGCTACGCGGCGGCGTACTCCACCGTCATCTTCGGCATCCTGCTGCTCTACAGCGTGGTGCAGAACCGCATGTCCCGCGCCACGGAGGCCGCCTGATGTTCTCGCGCCGCGAAGGGGTTCCCCACTGGCCGCTGCATGTGCTGCTGGTGCTCTTCACCCTCTTCACCCTCTACCCCATCCTCTGGGTCATCACGATTGCCCTCTCGGGCAAGCAGAGCCTGGCCATCACCACGCTCCCCGAGGCGCCGTCGATGATGGACCGCGTCCGCGCCGTCACGCCGTGGCCGGAGACGCTGTCCTTCTCCAACTTCACCTCGGTGATGACGGATCAGCCCTTCGCCCAGTGGATGCTCAACAGCGCCATCATCGCGCTGGGCACCACCGTGGTGGGCGTCTTCCTGGCGTGCACCGCCGCCTACGCCTTCAGCCGCTTCAAGTTCACCGGCCAGCGCGCCGGCATGATGGCCTTCCTCGTGTCCCAGATGTTCCCGGGCACGCTGATGCTCATCCCCCTCTACATCATCCTCGTGCAGTGGCTGGGCCTGGGCAGCTCGCGCATCGGCCTCATCGTCGTCTACGCCACCACCTCCATCCCCTTCAGCGTGTGGATGCTCAAGGGCTACTTCGACACCATTCCCAAGGAGCTCGAGGAGGCCGCCGTCATGGAGGGCGCCTCGGCGGGGAAGATCTTCTGGACCATCGTGCTGCCGCTGGCCAAGCCCGCGGTGGCCGTCACGGCGCTCTTCTCCTTCATGACGGCGTGGAACGAGTTCATCCTCGCCGCCACCTTCATGGACCAGGAGACCATGTACACGGCGCCCGTGGGCCTGCGCTTCTTCGTGGGCGGCTTCTCCCAGCAGTGGGGCTACTTCGCCGCCGGCTCCATCATCGTGTCCATCCCGGTGGTCGTCCTCTTCCTCTTCCTCCAGAAGTACCTCGTCTCCGGCCTCACCGCCGGCAGCGTCAAGGGTTAGTCCGCAGTCCCTTTCTCAAGGAGAAGTCGCAATGAAGACCTCGCGTTTCGCTGTTCTCTCCCTGGCCGCCGCGCTCCTGGGCGCCCCCGCGCTCGCCGCGGACAAGGTGTCCTTCAAGGATCCGACCGGCGACGACAACGGTCCGGGCACCTACAAGTACCCCACCGACACCGTGTACAAGCGCGGCTCGTTCGACCTGACGGACTTCACCTTCGAGAAGAAGGGCTCCAAGGCCGACGTCACCCTGGGCTTCAACACCACGCTCGAGGACCCCTGGAAGATGGGCTCGGGCTTCTCCGTGCAGATGGCCTTCATCTTCATCGACACGGACGGCAAGGAGGGCAGCGGCTCCACCGAGTCTCCTCCCGGCCTCAACGTGAAGTTCGCCCCCAACAACGGCTGGGAGAAGGTCATCATCATCTCCCCGCAGAACTCCGCCCGCGTGAAGGCCGAGGCGGGCAACAAGGCCGGCGCCCTCAAGGACAACATCATCGTCCCCACCCGCACCAAGGGCTCGGGCCGGAAGATCAACGCCACCGTGGACCTGGCGGGCCTCGAGGGAGACCCCTCGCAGTGGGGCTTCCAGGTGGTGGTGCAGTCCAACGAGGGCTTCCCCGCGGGCAATGATCTGCTCACCCGCAAGGTGAACGAGTTCGAGGGCCAGCACCGCTTCGGCGGCGGCAACGACAACGATTGTGATCCGCACGCCATCGACGTGCTCGCCGGTCAGGGCAAGGGCGATGCGTCCGAGGTGAAGGCCCAGCACGACATGCTCAGCTACGAGTGCGCCGAGGATGGCAGCTCGAAGAAGCCGGCCACGCTGACGATGGTGGGCGGCGCGGCGAAGCCGGAGGCGGCGGCCCAGGAGCAGAAGTAGTCCTTCCCAGATTCACGCATTCCTGCCGGAGGGTCGCGCGGACGGTGAAGAGCCGTCCGCGCCGGCAGCCGGGATGCCCCCGCGTCCCGGTTCGGCTGCAAAAGAGAGGGGTATCACCCATGAAGATGAAGTCCCTGCGGAAGGGCGCAGTCGCCCTCACCGCCGCTGCCACCCTGCTGCCCGCTTCCGCCTCGCTCGCCCAGGAGGCCCCCAAGCTCCAGATTGGCGGTACCACCTACACCAAGTGGCTGTACGGCAACTCGCGCCAGCAGGGCGCGATGTTCAACTTCACCACCATCCCGGGTGAGGGCTCGGGCGAGAACGGTATCGGCACCGAGCTCGAGCTGCTGCTCAACGCGCGCCTCTCCAGCGCCGTCGAGGTGCGGGGCCGCATCCACAGCCGCTTCAGCCAGAACTTCTGGTCGAACTTCGGTGGCTTTGGCGGCAACCCCAAAGGCCCCTGCGTCAACGGCGACTGCGGTGAGTTCGACGTGCGCTCCAACCAGTACATCAAGCTGCGCGGCCTCGCCGTCACCCTGACGCCGGGCTACCTCGTCGACTCTGCCACCATCGGCGCCAACGACTTCGGCCAGTTCGATCCCTTCGTCGTGGGCCGCATCCGCTACATCGACCGCGACAACGCCTACGGCGTGCTCGTGCAGGGCTCGGCGCTCGAGCGCAAGCTGACGTACGACGTGGCCGGCATCTCGCTGCCCCGCCTCTGGGCCGGCCCCAACTACAGCACGGGCGCCTTCCACACCACGGACGCCTCCTACGTCTTCCAGGGCAAGTACACCTTCAACGACATGTTCGACGTGGGTGGCATCTTCCAGTACGCCATCGACAACGAGCTGAACGCCGGGGACAACAACCTGGACAACGGCCGGGACCTCTACCCGCGCTTCCGCAACGGCGTGGGCGGCCTGAAGGCCGGCTTCCACATGGGCTCCGTGCTGGACGTGCGCGGCTCCTTCTACCGCTCGTACATGCACGCGGAGGAGACGAACCGCTTCGGGGACAAGCCGGACAACAACCCCGCCTTCGTGCACAAGAGCTTCGGCCTCAACGGCTACTCGCCGACGATGGCGGGCAAGCACGAGGACAACACCTGGAAGGTGGACGTCACGCTGAATGATCCGCTGGAGATCGGCCTGTCGCTCAACGCGCAGGCGTTCAGCATCGGCGCGGACTACATGTCCATCATGGCCGCCCGCCGTGAGTCGGACGTGCTGCTCACCGAGGGTCACGACGCCACCTTCGCCTTCCCCGGCCCCAACAACGCCAAGTACGGCGTCTTCGCGGGCAACCCCTCCGTCATCGGCTACGGCGGCTGGACGAACGAGACGCAGCAGCTGGCCACCATCAACGTGGACAACGAGTTCACGGACTTCGACGAGCCCATGGCCGAGACGGCCATCGGCTGGAAGGGCCTGACGTTCAACCCGGTGTACAGCAACGGCGCGCTGGACATCGCCGGTGAGTACTCCTTCATCACCTACAACCAGAACTGGCAGGCCTGGGGTGATGACACCCGCGCCCTGGACAACACCCGCTACCCGGGCACCGAGCTGGACTCGGGCGTGCTGCACAACTTCCGCAGCGCCTACCAGCCCTTCCAGGAGAAGCAGACGCACATCCTGGTGGCCAAGGCCCGCTACGTGCTCGACCTGGGCCGCGGCGTGGACGTGTTCGGCAAGGTCAAGTACATCCACGACACCGACAAGCGCCTGAACGACAAGAAGTACCTGCCCTACCAGGACGGGGACTGCCCGGGCGGCGGCGTGGCCTGCGCCGGCAACAAGCGCTACTACGGCACGGACGCCAGCGGCAAGCAGCTGTCCACCGCGGACCTCTACGGCAACCCGAGCCTCGTGGCCGACGGCTCCGGCTACCAGTTCAAGCCGTTCGATGACATCTCCGACGACGACCGCGTGCTGAACTACACCAGCTTCAACCTCGGCGCCGGCTACCAGCTGACGGACGACCTGTACGCCTCGCTGAGCTACACCCGGTTCATGGCGGACCTGCAGGACGGCAACACGGCCTTCCAGTCCTACAACCTGCACCAGATGGTGTCGGGCCAGCACGACAAGAACCTGGTGTCCCTGAAGGCCAAGTACATCCTGGCCGGTGTGGAGTTCGGTCTCGAGGGCCAGTACCTCTTCGGTACCTTCACGCCGGACTACGGCACGGGCTTCGTGGCCCAGGCGGCCGACGAGAAGATCTCCAAGGACCATGGCGTGGAGGTGGGCTCCCTGGGCTTCACCAACCGCTACGGCGGCTGGAACCCGCTGGGGACGCGCTCCTTCGAGCACATGCGTCTCAAGGCGTTCATGAAGGCGCAGTTCTAACCGTTTTCAAGGCAGTCTGAGGGGGGCCCGGCGCGCGGTGACGCCCGCCGGGCCCCTCGCTTTTTCCCGCTCCGAGGACTCCGCGCATGGTGCTGCTCCGCCGTCTCTCCCTGCTCCTGTTGCTGGCCACGTGTGCCAGCGCCTGCCGTGGCACGCGTGGCGACACGCGGCTCTTCTCGCTGGAGGACCCGCGGGGGGATGACCATGGGGATGGCGAGCTGCGCTACCCGTTGCGTCAGGACATGGGGCCGGGCTCCCTGGATCTGCTGTCCTTCCGCGCGTACGCGGAGAGCGGAGGCACCCGTTTCGAGGCGACCTTCGCCCGGCCCATTCCCGTGCCCATGCGGCGGACGATGGACGCGGCGGGGACCACGCTGGCGGACATGGCGCGCTTCGGCTTCTACACCTTCAACCTGGACGTGTACGTGGACGAGGATGGGAAGGAGGGCTCGGGCCGGGTGGACACGCTCCCCGGCCGCTACCTCACGCTCGCTCCGGGCAGCGCCTGGGAGAAGGTCATCCTCCTCACCCCCCGCCCCTACGAGGCGCGTGACATGCTGCGCACGCTGTGGCGGCAGGAGGCCCTGGCGGAGCTGCAGCGGCAGCAGGGCGCGGTGAGCGAGTCCACCGCGAGGGCGCTGGACGCGCGGCTGGAGCAGCGCATCGCGCGGAGCGTCTTCTTCCCCACCCGGGTGCACGTGTCGGGGCCCACGGTGTCCTTCTTCGTCCCGGAGTCCTTCCTCGGGGGCCAGGCGCGGCCCACGTGGGGGTACGCGGTGGCGGTCACCGGCGCCACGTTGGATCGCCGGGTGGAGCTGCCCACCTTCCTGGGAGGGGTGACGGCTCCGCCGCAGCAGGGGCTGATGGTGCTGGGCATCGGGCCGGGGACCTCGCACGAGCGCTTTGGCGGTGGGCGCCTGGGTGGCACGAACCAGTCGCCGGTGGTGGACCTGCTGGTGCCCGAGGGCGTGAGCCAGCAGGAGGTGCTCGGGCTCCAGGCGCGCCCCTGGCCGGCGGTGGTGCCGGCCGGGCCCGTCCTACCGCAGGCGCCAGATGCCGGTGGCGTGGCCGGGCAGGGTGACGCTCCAGCCGCCCCCGTCCCGCAGCAGTGAGCTCACGGACGGGTCCGCGAAGAGCACCTCGGAGGTGTCGCCCTCCAGCGCGAAGGGGCCCGCCGTCAGCGCGGCATCCGTGAGGTTGTGCACCACGAGCACCCGCTCGTCTCCCACCGTGCGCAGGAAGGCGAGCGTGGGGGCGCGGCCCTGGGTGGGCGTGAGCAGCTTGAGGCCGCCGCGCTCCAGGGCCCGCGACGCGTGACGGACGCGGATGAGCTCGCGGTAGCGCGAGAGGAGCGAGCCCGGGGTATTCACCTGCGCGGCCACGTGGGTGCGCTCGGTGCCCGGGGACAGGGGGAACCACGGCGTGCCGCGGGTGAAGCCGGCGCCCGCGCTCGCGTCCCAGGCCATGGGCGTGCGCTTGGCCTCGTCGTTGAGGGTGGTGCCGTTGGCCATGCCCAGCTCCTCGCCGTAGTAGAGGAAGGGCGAGCCGGGCAGGGTGAGCAGCAGCGAGGCGGCGGTGGCCAGGTCCCCGGCCTTGCCGCCCAGCTGCGTGGCCACGCGCACCTGGTCATGGTTGGTGAGGAAGGGCGCGTCCGCCACGCCCGCGGGGTAGTGGCTGCGCATCTCCGCCAGCTTCACGGTGACGTCCGCCGCATCCCCCGTCCGGGCGGCCTTGAGCAGCTCCTCGGCCAGGGGGAAGTTGAAGTTGAGCGGCAGCTCGTCCCCGCCGGGCACCCGGGCCGTGGAGCCGTAGTAGGTGGCGATGACGGGCGTGGTGGTCCAGTTCTCCCCCACCAGCACCGCGTCCGGCTTCACGCTCCGCACGTGCGCGGCCAGCTCCTTCCAGAAGGCATGCGTCTCCGGGGTGTCGGCCTGCCCCGGCAGCCCTCCTCCCGTCTCGATGAGGTAGCGCGCCGCGTCCAGCCGGAAGCCATCCGCGCCCTTGCCCAGCCAGAAGGTGGCGATGCGCTTGACCTCCTCGCGCACCGCGGGCGTCTTCAGGTTGAGGTCCGGCATGCCGCTCCAGAAGACGCCGTAGTAGTACGCGCCGTTGCGCTCGTACCAGGTGGAGCCCTTGGAGAAGATGTCCCAGGGCGGCCGCCAACCCGGGTCCGTGTCGCTCCACAGGTACCAGTCCCGCTTCGCCGAGGTGCGCGAGGACGCGGACTCCACGAACCACGGGTGCTGCGAGCTGCTGTGGTTGAGCACCAGGTCCAGGATGACGCGCATGCCGCGGCGGTGGGCCTCGGCGCACAGCCGCTCGAAGTCCTCCACGGTGCCGTAGTCCGGGTGGATGCGCTCGTAGTCCACCACGTCGTAGCCGTGGTAGCTGGGCGAGTCGAACACCGGCATCAACCACAGCGCGTCCACGCCCAGGTCCGTGGGGGTGCTCGGGTCCCCGTCGTTGAGGTAGTCCAGGCGCGCGATGAGGCCGGGCAGATCGCCTTTCCCGTCCCCGTTGGAGTCCTGGAAGCTGCGCACGAAGACTTCGTAGAAGACGGCGTGCCGGTACCACTCGTCACCGGCGGGCGCGGCGAGCTCCACGGGAGGCCGCTCCGCCGGGGTGACGGTGGAGGGCGCCTGCGGGGCACAGGCCAGCAGTGTCAAGGCGGGGAGGAAGCGGAGGGAGCGCGGGGGCGGCATGGCTTCCTGGTTTAGCAGCGCCCCGGAGATCCCGGCCAGCCGCCGGAGGTGAAGGGGCCGGGGCTCTGGTAGTCTCTCCCCGCTCCCACGAGCGGTGACTTCGTCACGAGCGTGTGGCGCTTCCTCAAGACCCGATGGTTCGGACTGGCTCGCCCCCGGAAGGGGCCGGTCCGTGCTTCCAGGAAGGTGTGTCGATGCGATTCGCTGTCATTTCCCGGCTCCCGGCATGGAGCCGGACCCTGTCCCTCGGCCTGCTCGGCCTGCTGTCGTCGAGCACGGTGGCCTCGGCCGCCGAGCCCCCGCGCGTCACGCTCGTGGGCAGCTTCCAATCCGAGCTCGGCTGCACCACCGATGGTGATGCGGCGTGCACCGCCACGGACCTGACGTACGAGTCCGAGGACGACGTGTTCCAGAAGTCCTTCAGCCTGCCCGCGGGCACCCACACCTACCGGGTGGCCATCGACGGCGGCGCGGGCGGCACCTACGGCGCGGGCGCCGCGCTCGACGGGCCGGAGATCTCCCTGACGCTCGCCGAGCCGGGCAGCGTGAAGTTCTACTTCGACGCGAAGAGCCGCTGGGCGACGAGCCGTCCGTCCAGCACGCCCAAGGCCGTCATCGCCACCGTGGCGGGCAGCTTCCAGAGCGAGGTGGGGTGCCCCGGTGACTGGTCGCCGTCGTGCCTGCGCTCGATGATGCAGGACCCGGATGGGGATGGCGTCTACGTCTACACCGCCACGATTCCCGAGGGCGCGTACGCCTTCAAGGTGGCCATGGATGAGGGGTGGGCCACCGCCTACCCTGGCAGCGACGTCGCCTTCAGCGTGCCGGCGGGCGGCTCCGAGGTGACCTTCCAGTTCAACGCGGACACCCGCGTCCCGACCTTCAAGGTGCTCAGCGCCCCGGCCGGTGACATCAACCTGGCCCGCGCGCACTGGGTGTCCAGGGACACGCTGCTGTGGTCGCCGTTGGAGCTCCCCGAGGCCCCGCAGCTCAAGCTGCACTACGACGCCGCGGGCACCATGGTGCTGGGCTCCACGGGCATCGAGGGCGGGGAGTCCATCCCCCTCGAGGTGGACCCCACCGGCCCGAGCGCCGAGCTCAAGGCGAAGTTCCCGCACCTCGCCACGTTCAAGGCGCTGAAGATTCCCGCGGCCGAGCTGGCCCGGGTGCCCGAGCTGCTCCAGGGCCAGCTGGCCCTCTCGCTGAAGAACAAGGACGGCAAGCTGGTGGACGCCACCTCGGTGCAGATGCCGGGCGTGCTGGACGCGCTGTACACCTACGACGGGCCGCTGGGCGGCTCGTGGAGCAACGGCGTGCCCACCCTGCGCCTGTGGGCCCCCACCGCGCGCTCGGTGCGGCTGCACGTGTTCGACTCCTCGGACGCGGCCACCGCCAGCCACGTGGCGGACCTGTCCCATGACGCCACCACCGGCGTCTGGAGCATCACCGGCGAGGCGGACTGGAAGAACAAGTTCTACCTCTACGAGGTCGAGGTCTACGTCCGCTCCGAGAAGAAGGTGGTGAAGAACCTCGTGACGGACCCGTACTCGCTGAGCCTGGCGATCAACAGCACGCGCAGCCAGCTGGTGGACCTGGATGACCCGGCGCTCGCGCCCGCGGGGTGGAACGCGCTGAAGAAGCCCCGCCTGGACGCTCCCGAGGACATCGTCCTCTACGAGCTGCACGTGCGCGACTTCAGCATCAACGACACCACCGTGCCCGCCGAGAAGCGCGGCACCTTCGCCGCCTTCGCCGAGAAGGCCTCCAACGGCATGAAGCACCTGGCGCGGCTGGCCGGCTCCGGCATGACGCACGTGCACCTGCTGCCCGTGTTCGACATCGCCACCATCAACGAGAACCGCGCCGATCAGCTCGTGCCCGCCGGGGACCTGGTCTCCCTGCCGGCCGACTCCCAGGATCAGCAGGCCGCGGTGAACGCGGTGCGCGACCAGGATGGCTTCAACTGGGGCTATGACCCGTACCACTACACGGTGCCCGAGGGCAGCTACGCGGTGAACCCCGACGGCAGCGCCCGCATCCTCGAGTTCCGCCAGATGGTGAAGGGCCTGTCCGAGACGGGCCTGCGCGTGGTGATGGACGTGGTCTACAACCACACCAACTCCTCGGGCCAGGACTCCCGCTCGGTGCTCGACCGCATCGTCCCCGGCTACTACCACCGCCTCGGCCGGGACTCCGGCAACGTCGAGACGAGCACCTGCTGCCAGAACACGGCCTCCGAGCACGCCATGTTCGAGAAGCTCATGGTGGACTCGCTCGTCACCTGGGCGAAGTACTACAAGGTGGATGGCTTCCGCTTCGACCTGATGGGCCACCACATGAAGGCCAACATGGTGAAGGTCCGCGAGGCGCTCGACGCGCTCACCCTGGAGAAGGACGGGGTGGATGGCTCGAAGATCTACCTGTACGGCGAGGGGTGGAACTTCGGCGAGGTGGCGGACGGCCAGCGCGGCGTGAACGCGACGCAGCTGAACATGGCGGGCACGGGCATCGGCACGTTCAGCGACCGGCTGCGTGACGCCGTGCGCGGCGGTGGCCCCTTCAGCGGCCTGCGCGAGCAGGGCTTCGCCAGCGGCCTCCTCCACGACCCCAACACCACGGACCAGGGCTCCACGGATGACCAGCGCCAGAAGCTGCTGCACTACGCGGACCAGATTCGCGTGGGCCTGGCCGGCAACCTGCGCGACTACCCGCTCGTCAACAAGGCGGGCACGACGGTGAAGGGCTCGCAGGTGGACTACAACGGGCAGCCCGCCGGCTATACGGTGGATCCGCAGGAGGTCATCACCTACGTCTCGGCGCACGACAACGAGACGCTGTTCGACGCCATCCAGCTGAAGGCGGCCCCCACGGCGAGCATCGAGGAGCGCGTGCGCATGCACAACCTCGCGCTGGACCTGGTGCTGCTGGCCCAGGGCATCCCCTTCATCCACGCCGGTGACGAGATGCTCCGCTCCAAGTCGCTGGACCGCAACAGCTACAACTCGGGCGACTGGTTCAACAAGCTCGACTTCACCTACGCCTCCAACAACTGGGGCGTGGGCCTGCCGCCGGCCGGTGACAACTCGGGCAACTGGTCCATCATGGGCCCGCTGCTCGCCAACCCGGCGCTCAAGCCGTCCAAGGAGCACATCGTCTCGGCGGTGGACCACTTCAACGAGATGCTGCGCATCCGCAAGAGCACCACGGCCTTCCGCCAGCGCACCGCCGCGGACATCCAGTCCAAGCTGCGCTTCCACAACGAGGGCCCGGGCCAGATTCCCGGCCTCATCGTGATGGAGCTCAACGACGAGGAGGGCGAGGAGGGCCGCACCCACGTGGTGGTGCTCTTCAACGCCAGCGACGAGAAGCAGACGTTCACCCTGGCCTCGTCCAAGGACAAGGCGATGCAGCTGCACCCGGTGCAGCAGGGCTCGCGTGACGCGCGCCTCCAGGAGGCCCGCTTCGAGTCCGCCCAGGGCGTGTTCACCGTGCCGGCCCGGACCACGGCGGTGTTCGTGAACGCCCCGAGCAAGGGGGACACGGGCTGCGGCTGCTCGGGCTCCAGCGGGGGGGCCTTCGCCGCCCTGGCGATGCTGCTCGGCGGGGTGCTGATGTCCCGGCGCCGCCGGACCCGGGCGTAACGCGGGGGAGTTGTCGGATACGGGGGCCTGGCTCGCTCGAGCCGGGCCCTCGTGCCCGGGTGGCGTACGCTCGTGATTCCACCGCCCCGCACAGTGCGGTAGAGGGGCGGGCATGGACGAGAAGACGCTTACCCGATTGCTCGAGCAGGTGAAGGGCGGCAAGGTCTCGGTGGATGACGCCGTGGGCCAGCTCAAGGACTTGCCGTTCGCCGAGCTCGGTTATGCCACCGTGGACACCCACCGCAGCCTGCGCTTCGGCTTTCCCGAGGTGGTGCTCGGCGAGCCGAAGACGGCCGAGCAGGTGCTGGGGATTGTCGGCAAGCTGGTGGAGCGCAAGCAGCCGGTGCTGGTGACGCGGCTGCAGCCGGACAAGGCCGAGGCGCTCGTGGCCGCCTTCCCCAAGGGCGAGTACCACCCGTTGGCGCGCATCTTCCACCTGAAGCAGGGCAAGCAGAAGGCGGGGAGGGTGGCGGTGATGACGGCGGGGACGGGCGACCTGCCCGTGGCGGAGGAGGCGGCCATCACCGCGGAGGCCATGGGGGCCACGGTGAAGCGCGTGTACGACGTGGGCGTGGCGGGCCTCCACCGGCTGCTGAAGCGGCGCGAGGAGATTCAAGACGCGCACGCGGTGGTGGTGGTGGCGGGCATGGAGGGGGCGCTGGCGAGCGTGGTGGGCGGGCTGGTGGGCATTCCGGTGGTGGCGGTGCCCACGTCGGTGGGCTACGGGGCCAACTTCGGGGGCATATCCGCGCTGCTGACGATGGTGAACTCGTGCGCCTCCAACGTGGCGACGATGAACATCGACAACGGCTTCGGGGGCGGCTTCTACGCGGCGCTGATCTCTCGCACCAAGGGCCAGCGCTGAATCAACAACCCTGAGCGAATATCCCCTCTCCCCCCGGGAGAGGGACGGGGTGAGGGTATCCGGCCCCGTGGGAGAACAACCGTGCGTAGGATTCTCTACCTGGAGCCGGTGGGCGGCATCGCCGGGGACATGTTCCTGGCGGCGGGCGTGGACCTCGGCGTGACGCCGGAGGCCATTGCCCAGGCGTTGAGCGGGCTGAAGGTGCCGGGCTGGAAGCTGGCGGTGAGCCGGGCGGTGCGGCATGCCATCAGCGGCACGCACCTGGACGTGGTGCTGGACGAGCGCGAGGCGCATCCGCACCGGGCGTACGCGGACATCCGCCAGCTCATCGAGGCGGCGGACACACTGTCTCCGCGGGCGAAGGAGCGGGCGCTGGCGGTGTTCCGGGCCATCGGCGAGGCCGAGGCGAAGGTGCACGGGGTGTCCATCGACGCCATCCACTTCCACGAGGTGGGGGCGGTGGACTCCATCGTGGACATCTGCGGGGCGGCGGTGGTGTTGGACCTGCTCGGAGACCCGGAGGTGTACTCGGCGCCGCCACCGCTGGGCAGCGGCACCATCCGCGTGGCGCACGGGAACATGCCCATTCCGGTGCCGGCGACGCTGGAGTTGCTGAGGGACGTGCCGGTGCGCTTCGAGGGCGTGGGCGAGCTGACGACGCCGACGGGCGCGGCGCTGCTGAAGGTGCTGGCGCGCATCGGCCAGCCGCCGCCGGACTTCATCGTGGAGCGGATTGGCTACGGGGTGGGGACGAAGGACTTCCGGGACAGGCCCAACGTGCTGCGCGCGGCCATGGGCCGGGCCGAGGCGCGGGCCGAGGGCCTCTGGGTGGTGGAGGCCAACCTGGACGACAGCACGCCGCAACTGCTCGGGTACCTGCTGGAGCACGTGCTCGGCAAGGGCGCGCTGGACGCCTGGGTGGTGCCGGCGACGATGAAGAAGGCGCGGCCGGGGCACGTGCTGAGCGTGCTGGTGGAAGGGGGCGGGAAGGAGACGGTGGTGGACACGCTGATGCGCGAGTCCACGACGCTCGGGGTGCGCTCCTATGCGGTGGAGCGCACGGCGCTGGAGCGCGACTGGGTGGAGGTGGAGACGCCGTGGGGCAGGGTGCGGGTGAAGCGCGGCCTGCGCAACGGCGTGGTGCTCAACGCCCACCCCGAGTTCGAGGACTGCCGCAAGGTGGCCGAGGCCGCCAACGTGCCGCTCAAGCAGGTGATGGCGGCGGCGCTGGTGGCGCTCAGCTCGGGGCGGTGAGGAACTCTCGGGGTGCGAGCGTCGCGATATCCAGAGAGCGACTTCATGAATCCAAAAAATGAGGAGTACAGGAGACACGTGCGGGCCGGGCTTGGCGTGCTGCTCGTGGCGTTTCTCACCGCGTTCGCGACGGCCGCGGTTGGGCTTGGAGCAGGGGTGGAGGAATCGCTGCCCCTCTTGGCGGCGCCTCCCGATGCTACCCTGGGGGCCGAGCCGCTCCATGCCGCCAATAAAAAGGCTGGCAAGACGAGTTCTGCTTCGCTCCCACGCTCCCAGTCGAGCGGAGAGACGGAGGCAACGAAGCGTGGCCGGCAAGCGCACAAGGATTGGGAGCCAGGAGAAGGCTTCCGGAAGGAAGTGAAATTGCCGAGCGGCAAGCGAGCCGACGCGGTCAACCCCGACAAACAAGAGGTCAAGGAACTCAAGCCCGATACCCCGCGTGCCATCAAACGAGGTGAGCGGCAAGTCGAGGAGTATCGTCGCGAATTGGAAGAGACCGAGGGCGGCTCATGGACGGGCAAGGTTGAGACCTATAAGCCGGATGCTGGAGAGAAGAATTGAATTCTTCATCCAACCTCATCAGGGCGGCCATGGTCCCCGCACTTCGAGAAGCGGGCTTCAAGGTTCGAAGCAACACCTGGCACAAGCAGTGTGAAGACACCCTCCTGGTCGTCAATCTTCAGAAGTCCCAGTGGGGTCCTCAATTCTATATCAACCTCGCGGTCTGGGTGAGGCAACTGGGGGATGCCTCGGCACCCAAAGAGTATCAATGCCACATCCGCCAGCGCGCCACGAGCTTGCCAGACAAGAGAGCTGAAAATCTGGAGCGAGCACTGGATCTCGAAGATGGGTCGATGGGTCTGCAGGAGCGCGAGGCCTGCATCGGCGAGTTCATGCGGGAATCAGCCATTCCGTTCCTGGAGTCCCTCTCCACGATGGAGGGGATCCGTTCGGCACTCGAGACGCAGAAGCTCAAAGGGTGCTTCGTCAACCGGGAGCTCAAGGAGTTGCTCGCAGGGCAGGTCTGACTCGCGAATCTGAAGAGTCCCCTCCTGCGGCTTCCCTCTCCTCTCCCTCGTCTGGCGAGGGGTATTCGAAGCCATCCATGGGGCGGCGCTCAACTCGGCGTGGTGAGCCGGTCCAGCACCAGGCCGAGGAAGTCGCTCTCACCGTGGAAGGACCAGCCCAGGTGCGTCTTGCATTCGGCGCACATGGCGTACCGCCAGACGAAGCCGGGGAACCAGCTCGCCTCGGCGGTGGGCGGGCCGACGATGAGAGCGCCCTCGGCCCGGGCGAAGCAGCCGAAGTGGAAGACGAACCCGGACGGATTGACGCGGGTGTGCGTGGCGCGGCCGTTGACGGTGGTGCGGTCCCGCTCGCGGGTGATGAAGTGACCGCAGCGCGCGCAGCACAGCGGCTTCTCCGGGTCTCGGGACTCCGTCGCGTCCTCGGCCTGGCGGGCGGGCGTGGCCCTGGCGGGAGCGGCGGGGCTGTCCTTGAGCCACCGGGGGGACGGATTCATGACGCGGCGAGTCTCCTCGACTGCTCTTGCCCATGCTCGCGGAGGGATGCAAGGCCGGGCTCGCGTGGTATGTCCGCCGCGACGGGGAGGACGGCCGCCTGGCGCCCAACGAGCACGTACCGCTGGAGGTCTCCAGCGTCACCAAGGTGTACCCCGGCGGCGTCCAGGCGCTCGACCAGGTGAGCTTCCGCATTTCGCCGGGGGAGCGGGCCTGCCTGCTCGGCCCCAATGGCGCGGGGAAGACGACCCTCATCCGCCTGCTCACCGGCGCGCTGCGGCCCTCGTCGGGGCGGGTGAGCCTCTTCGGGCTCGGCGTCGAGGACCCGGGCTTCCTCCTGGCCAAGCGGCGCGTGGGCATCGTCCCCCAGTCCCCGGGCATGTACCGGGACTTCACGGTGGATGACTTCCTCCTGCTGGTGCGCGACCTGTACGGCCGCGGGAACATCCCCGAGGTGGTGGAGGCCTTCGGCCTGGCGCCCTTCCGCTCGCGGCGGATGGCCGAGCTGTCCGGCGGCATGCAGCGCCGGCTGTCCATGGCCGCCGCGCTCGTCTCCTCGCCGGAGGTGCTGCTGCTCGACGAGCCCACGGTGGGGTTGGATCCGGTGGCCACGCGCGAGGTACACACCTTCCTGCGCAAGGTGATGCCGGGCCGCACGGTGCTGCTGTGCACGCACAACCTGGCCGAGGCCGAGGCGCTCTGCGAGAGCGCCGTCATCCTCCGGCAGGGCAAGGTGCTGCTGCACGAGCGAATCGCCACGCTGCGCCAGCGCATCCAGCCCGTGCTCGTGCTGCGCGCCACCCAGGGCCCCGAGCGGTTGGCCAATGCGCTCGCGGGACAAGGCCTCACGCCCACGCGCGAGGCGGACGCGGTACACGTGCACGTGGCGGACGCGGTGGCGCAGGCGCCCGGACTGTTGCGCCACCTGCTGGGCGCGGGGCTGGACGTCTACGAGTGCCGCGTCATGACGCCGAGCCTCGAGGACCTGTTCCTGGATGTCGTGGGGGCGAACGATGCTCGCGCGTGAGGTGCGCATCCTCTTCCGCAAGGAGTGGCGCCAGTTGGTGCGCAGCCGCGGCGCGATGCTGACGGCGCTGCTGCTGCCCATCCTCCTGCTGGTCGTCATCCCGGGGCTGCAGATGCTCGGGATGAAGACGGGGGCCGCTAATCCGGTGAACCTCCCGCCCGGCGTGGTGCTGCCCCGGGGGCTGCGGGAGCTCGTGGGCGACCCTTTGGCGATGATGCGGGCCATGATGGTGCCCTTCATCGCGCTCGGCGGGCTCATCGTGCCCTCGGTGACGGCCAGCTACATCCTCATCACCGAGCGCGAGTCCCGCACGCTCGAGCTGCTGGTGGCCCTGCCCGTGCGCGTGGGGCAGATATTGCTCGCCAAGCTGCTGGCCCTGCTCGCGCTGGCCTCGCTCGTCACGCTGGTGCTCTTCTCCGTGGACGCGGTGCTCATCCTCGGGTTGGGCATCGGCTCGCCCGGCTTCGTGCTGGCCCTGCTGGCGGTGCTGCTCACGTCGCTCACCTTCTCCACCACCAGTGCGTTGCTCGTCAGCCTGCTGGCGCGCGACTTCCGCACCGCCAACAACATCAACGGGTTGCTGATCGGCCCCACCATCCTCGTCTGCTTCTTCGTCACGCTGGCGGTGCCGGGCCCCTTCCTGTCCTCGCTACTGCTCGCTGCGTTGTTCGCGGTAGGGTCCGGGGCCGCCACCTTCGTGGCCATGAAGGTGGTCACCTTCGAGCGTCTGCTGCGCTGAATCCCCCCTGCTGGAAGCCCATGCTCCCGACCCTCATCACCGATCTGAACTTCGAGCCGTTGGATCTCGCCCTCACCGAGCCCTTCGCCATCGCCACGGGGGCGCCCACCATGGCGAACAACGTGCTCATCCGGCTGACGCTGGCGGACGGGACGGTGGGCCTGGGCGAGTCCGCGCCCCTCACGGCGGTGTCGGGTGAGACGCAGGCGAGCACGCTCGAGGCGCTCCACTCGGTGCGCCAGGCGGTGCTCGGCAAGGACGCGCGGGGTTGGCGTCCCCTCGCGGCGCGGCTGGGCGAGGCCCTGCCGGGGGCTCCCTCGGCGCGCTGTGGCCTGGAGCTGGCGCTGCTGGACGCGCTGGGCCGGCACTACCGGATGCCGCTGTTCGCCTTCTTCGGCGGGGCGGGCACGGGGCTGGACATCGACATGACGGTGACGGCCGGTGACGAGGCGCACGCGGCGTCCTCGGCCCGGGCGATCATCGCGAGGGGCATCCGCACCATCAAGGTGAAGGTGGGGGCGCTGTCGGCGGAGGAGGACGTGCGGCGCATGGTCATCATCCGCCGCGAGGCGCCCGGCGCGCGGCTGTTCGCGGACGCCAACGGGGGCTACACGGTGGCGCAGTCGAGGGCCTTCCTCGCGGGGCTGGAGGCCGAGGGCGTGCCGCTGGCGCTCTTCGAGCAGCCGGTGCCGCGCGAGGACTGGGAGGGCATGGCGGAGCTGACGCGCTCGTCGCGGGTGCCCATCTGCGCGGACGAGTCGGCGCGCACGGCGAAGGACGTGCTGCGCCTGGCGCGCGAGGGCGGGGCGCACGGCGTCAACCTCAAGCTGATGAAGAGCGGCGTGGTGGAGTCGCTGGCCATGTGGAACCTGGCGCGTGCTTCCGGCATGGAGCTGATGATGGGGGGCATGGTGGAGAGCACCCTGGCCATGAGCAGCGCGGCGCACTTCGCCGCCGGGTTGGGCGGCTTCGACTACGCGGACCTGGACACGCACCTGTTCATCCGCGAGCACTCCTTCCGCGGCGGCCTGCGCATGCGGGACGGGCGGGTGGACATCGGCCACGTGCAGGCGGGCCACGGCGTGGACCTGGGCTGAGCGCGCTGGGCGCCGTCCGCCCTCGTGTGCCATGGTGGCTCGCACCGGCGGTGGGAGCCGGGCAGGGGGAGACGGCATGTTGGACGCACTCGTGGTGGGAGCCGGGCCCACGGGCCTGACGATGGCCTCGGAGCTGGCGCGGCATGGCCTGCGGTGCCGGCTGGTGGAGCAGCTCGAGGCGCCCTCGGTGCTGTCGCGCGCGTTGGCGGTGCAGGCGCGCACGCTCGAAGTTTTCGACGACTTCGGCATCGCCGAGAAGGCGCTCGAGCGGGGGCGCAAGGCCGAGGCCTTCAACGTGGTGGGCGCGGGAGGCGTGCACACGCGGGTGCCCATGCAGGCGTTCTCCTGGTTGGAGACGCGCTTCCCCTTCATCTTCATGCTGCCGCAGGACGCCACCGAGGCGCTGCTCACCGAGCACCTGGGCACGTTCGGGGTGAAGGTGGAGCGGGGACTGGCGCTGGAGGACTTCCGGCAGGACGCGGACGGGGTGGAGGTCACGCTGAAGCGGGCGGAGGGCGGGGTGGAGCGGGTGAAGGCGCGGTGGCTGCTGGGGTGTGACGGCGCGCGCAGCCGGGTGCGCAAGGGAGCGGGCATCCCCTTCGAGGGCGAGACGTATGACGACGCGTGCGTGCTGGCGGACGTGCGCGTGGAGTGGCCGCTGGGGCAGGGGGAGCTGGTCATCATGCCGTCCATGCACGGCGTGGTGGGGGCCTTCCCCATGCCAGGGGAGAAGCGCTACCGGCTGTTCTGCATCATGCCGAGGGACATGCTCCCGGAGGGGGACGAGACGACGCCCCTCACGCTGGAGGAGATGCAGGGCATCCTGGAGCGCATGTCGAACGTGCCGGTGCGCGTGAGCGAGCCGCGTTGGCTGACGCGCTACCGGCTGCACCGCCGGGGCGTGCCGCGCTACCGCCAGGGCCGCGTGTTCCTCGCGGGGGATGCGGCGCACATCCACAGTCCGGCGGGCGGGCAGGGGATGAACACGGGCATCCAGGATGCGTACAACCTCGCCTGGAAGCTGGCGCTCGTGACCCGGGGCCGCGCGCCGGAGTCGCTGCTCGACACCTACGATGTGGAGCGGCACCCGGTGGGGCAGATGCTGCTGGAGGGGACGGATCGGCTCTTCGGTCTGATGACCCAGGGAGGGACCTTCTCCCGGATGCTGCGGACGTACGTGGCGCCTCGGGTGGCGAAGGGGCTGCTCGGGGGCAATTTCACACAGCGGCGCATGGCGCGGTTCGTCACGCAGCTCGCCATCCATTATCGGCGCAGCCCGCTGTCCACCGAGCGCATCTGGGGCGAGGAAGTGGGCGGCGTGCGGCTGGAGGAGGGCCCCGCGCCCGGGGAGCGCGTGCCGGAACTGCCGGTGAAGGGGGAGGGCGTGGAGCGCCTGCACGAGGTGCTGCGTGGACCCCAGCACACGCTGCTGCTGTTCACGGGACTGAGGCCCGAGGCGAAGGCGCGGGGGGAGTGGGTGGCGCTCGCGAGGCGGCTGGAGGAGGCGTACGGGCCGCTGTTGAAGGCGCGCGTGGTGGTGGCGGGGGAGGGCACGCCGGGGCCGTTCGTGTTGGCCGATGGGGAGGGCGCGCTGCATCGCCGCTTCGGGGCGGGGGCGGAGTGCTTCTACCTGGTGCGGCCGGACGGGTACGTGGGGCATCGCGAGCGGCCCATCGAGCCGAAGCGGTTGGAAGCGGAGCTCGCCCGGCGAATGGGAGCGCCCGGAGCGGGCAGTGAGAAGCGCGTCGCGAGTTGAGCCTGCACTCCCTCTCCCTCTGGGAGAGGGTCGGGGTGAGGGTCCTCTTGACGTCAGCAGCGCAAAACTCCGGTGTCGCTGCTGATTCAGTGCGTTTCACTTGTCACCGGTGACAAGTGGAATGGACCCGGCGCGTTTCACTGGTCACCGGTGACGAGTGGAATGAGGGCAACGGGTTTCACTTGTCACCGGTGACAAGCGGAATGGACCTGCGCCCCTTGGCGCTGACACCGCGGCCATTTCCCCTCGCCCTCCGGGAGAGGGACGGGGTGAGGGTGCCACGGGTCCCGGGTTGAACCCTCTGTCCACAAGGTGGGCCACGGGTTGAAGAACGGGGACAGATACCCTCACCCTGACCCTCGCCCTCCGGGAGAGGGGATATCGGTCACATTCCTGAAAGGGATGAGCGGGTTTCACTGGTCACCGGTGACGAGTGGAATGAGGGCGGCGCGTTTCACTGGTCACCGGTGACGAGTGGGATGAGGGCAACGGGTTTCACTGGTCACCGGTGACGAGTGAAATGGACCCGGTGCATTTCACTGGTCACCGGTGACGAGTGGAATGGACCCGGCCCTGCGCCTGCTCAGCCCTGGGCCTCGCGAGCCGGACTCCGCGCCGAGCCCCCCGAGCCCAGCAGGGTGCGCCACCCGGTGGCCAGGAGGATGATGGCGCCGCCCACCATGGCCCACGGTCCGGGCCGCTCCCCGGCGAAGAGGAAGGTCCACACGGGGTTGAGCACCGGCTCGAGCAGGATGAGCAGCGAGGCCTCGACCGCGGGTATCTCGCGCAGGCCGCGATGAAACAGCGTGTACGCGAGGCCGAGCTGGAACACACCGAGGAACACGAGCAGTCCGACATCCAGGGCCGTGGGCGAGGGGCCCCCGAGCGAGGGCACCAGGACGCTGAAGCCCGCCATGAGGTTGCCCCACACGAGCACGGACGAGCCCTCCTCGCCCACCGCGCGCAGCCCCAGAATGCACATCGCGAACGCGACCCCCGAGCCCAGGGCAATCACATTGCCCCAGAACTGCCCGGGCGCGAGCTGATCCAGGAAGAAGAGGCTCAGGCCGAGCAGGAACACGGGCACGGCGGCGAGCTCCCCGCGCGAGGGGCGCTCGCGCAGCACGAGCGGGGACAGGAGCAGCACGTAGAGCGGCGCGGTGTCCTGCAGGAAGATGGCGTTGGCGGCGGTGGTGAGCTTGTTGGCGATGATGAACGACACCACCGTGGCCGCGTAGGCCAGGGCCGCCACGAGCCCTCGCCGGGAGGGAAGCTTGCGGCCGGCGGGGAAGGCGAGCGCGAGCACCAGGGCCGCGATGAGCGAGCGGCCGGAGGCGATCTGCCAGGCCGACAGGGAGCACAGCTTCACGGCCGCGCCGGCGGTGGACCAGAGCACGGCGGCGGCGAGCAGGTAGAGGCGGGAGCGGAGCATGGGACGCGCGGGTGACTCATATGCCGGTCACCTGGGGAAAGCCACCCGCGCGGACGCCCGCGGACGGGGCGCCTAGGCACCGAGGAAGCGCCGGTACCGGGCCTCGACGGCCATGTAGACGGCGTAGGCCACGAGCCCCGCGGCGGCCACCGCGAGCAGCACCGCTCCATGCGGCTGGGCCGCGAGCGTCTCCAGCGCCCCATCCAGCCCCCGGGCGCGCCGGGGATTGGCGGTGAGCGCCGCCTGGACGAGGAACCCGCCGATCATCACGAAGACGAGCCCGCGCGCGAGGATGCCCAGCTTGGAGATGCGCACGGCCCACTTGGCCTGCTGGGGACGCAGCGTGTCCAGCCGGAGCTTCTTGCGGAACTTCTCCTTCCAGGCCTTGTACGCCTGCCACACGCCCATGCCGGCGATGACGAGTCCCACGACGGCGACCAGCGCCTGGCCGAAGGGTTGCGACATCAACCGGGCCGTCCAGGACTGGGCGCTCTGGTCCCCACTGGTACCGGCGCCGCCCTCGCCCAGCACGAGGCGGAAGGCGGCCAGGGCGAGGAACGTGTGGAGGGCGGCGCTCACCAGGTAGAAGCCCCGGAGGAGGAGCCCCTTCGCGCCGGTGCCCTTGCCGTCCGGATCCATCCAGGCCTGCACCACTCGCCAGAGGACGTAGCCCACCAGGCCCACCGCCACCACCGCGAGCAGCGCCTTGCTCCAGCCGCCCTGGGCCAGCGTGGCCAGCGCGCCCTTCGTATCCGTCGTCTTCCCGCCCGAGCCGAAAGCCACCTGCAGCGCGAGCACGCCAATCACCGCGTACACCACGCCCTTGGCCAGGTAGCCCAGGCGGGCCAGCGGCACCATCCACGGGTGGTGCAGGGCCTTCGCCCCGAGACGATCTCCCTGGTGCTTCAGCTCCGAGGCCTTCCGGCCGAGTCCGTTCACCATCGTTCCTCCCTCCCTCACCAGAGCGCCGGAGCCACTGTCCGGCGGTGCGGTGCATCCCTTCGGAAGGTAGGCACACGAGGCGGCGCATCTCGGGGAGCGCCTGGCCGCCCG
Source organism: Archangium sp. (assembly GCF_036277355.1). Classification (GTDB taxonomy): domain Bacteria; phylum Myxococcota; class Myxococcia; order Myxococcales; family Myxococcaceae; genus Archangium. The sequence goes on along the minus strand of NZ_DASUNC010000168.1, from coordinate 35,558 downwards.
CCCGCTCCTCGGACCAGGGGCTAGAAGTTGCTCCCATCGGCCCGCTTGCCGGGCGAGGAGCCGAGCCCCGGGTTCACCCCGGTGTGCAACACGAAGCTCCCGGTGCGGGTCGCATCCGGGCTGCGGTTGTACGAGATGGCCTCGGTGGAGGAGGTATAGGTGTGGCTGTCCACGATCTGCTTCACGCCGTTCTGCAGGTAGACGCCGTCGCCACTGCCGCCGTTGTTGGTGCCCTTGTTGAAGAAGAGCCCGCCGCTCGAGGCCGCCACCGCGTTCGTCGTTCCCGAGGGGATGGCGGTGGCACCCGAGTAGACGACGAAGGACCTGCCCGGAGCGAGCAGCGTGCCCGTGGCGAAGGTGTGCCGGGGCGCCGTGCCGCTGTAGGCACTGGCGTCGTTCACCAGCCAGCCGCCGAGGTCCACCGTGCTCGTCGTGGAGCCATTCACCACCTCCACGAACTGTTGCGCGTAGTCGCGGGTGGTGCCATCGGACATGGGCGGCTCGTGGGGCAGGTACTCGTTGATGAACACCGGCGGAGGCCAGGTCACGGTGAACGCCGTGTCGCTCTGGTCGGACGCCGCCGGGGCCGAGGCATCGCTCACCCGCACGCGGGCCTGGGCCGTCGTCGCGGCAACGGGGGGCACCGTCCACGTGTACTGCCCGCTCGCCGCCGGGACACTCGGGGCCAGCACCTGCCACGACGCGCCGTTGTCCGGCGAGAACTCGAGCTTCACCGAGCTGACGCCGTCCGAGGTCCACGCGAGGGTCTGCACGCTCCCCGACGCGAGCTGCTCGCCGCCGTTGGGCGAGGTGATGCGCACGGGCGGGGGCGGCGGGGGCGTCACGTTGAACGCGAAGCGGCTGAACACCGGGTAGTGGTCCGAGGTGGTGTCCTTGTACTGGGAGATATAGGTGTCCGGCCGCAGGGCCTGGGCGGAGTTGCTGACGTAGCCGGCCCGCAGCTCGTTGCTGACGAGCTGGTGGTCGATGAACTCGGAGTTGCTCACCGTGCTGCGCACGTTGGTGAGGGACAGGTTCAGGGTGAGGAAGGTGTAGTGGTCCGGGTCATCCAGGAAGTTCTGGTACGGCGTGGCCAGGTACGGGCCGCCCGAGTAGGCCCGGGTGATGGAGACGTCCACGTCGTCGTTCCAGTCGCCGAGCACGATGAAGTTCGTGTCCGCCGGGAGGGCATCCAGGTAGCTCTTGAGCGCCCCCCCCGCGTTCTTGCGGCGGTTGTAGGAGTCCGTGTCGTTGAACGCCTTCATGTGCAGCACGATGGCCACCACGTCCACGCTCGTCCCGTCGCGCGTGATGCGCAGCTTCACCTGCAAGGGGGGCCGCGTGCCGAATTCGTAGTCGTAGGCGGTGAGGATGATGCGCGCGTCCAGCACGCTGACCACGCCCGGGTCGTAGAGGATGCCGACCTTCTGCTCGCTGGTGGAGTAGTAGGTCGCGCCGGACAGGACGAGCGGGTCGTTGGCCATGAAGCCTTCGTAGCCCGTCAGTTGTTTCAGCTCGTTGAACTCCGTGGCGTCCACCAGCTCCTGCAGGCCCCAGAAGTCCGCGCCCGTCCGGGTGATGACCGTCTTCACGTTCTGGACCTGCAAGGCGTCGTCCACGGGGCCCTGGGTCGGCTCGCCGAACCACTCGACGTTCCAGTTGGCCACGTTGAAGGCCAGCGGCGGGAGGCCCGCGTCCGTTCCTCCACCACCGCCATCCGTGCCGCCACCGCCGTCGGTGCCGCCGCCATCCGTGCCGCCGCCACCGCCGTCCGTCCCACCCGTGCCGCCGTCACCGCCTCCGGTCGTGCCCGCGATGACCACCAGGTTGAACACCTTCGAGCCCTGGGCGCCGTGGACGTCCTGCGCGCGCACGGTGGGGAAGAAGGAGCCCGTCTCCAGCGGCACGCCCGTGAGCAGGCCGTCCTCGCCCAGCGACAGGCCCGAGGGCAGCGCTCCGCCCATCAACGTCCAACGGAAGGGCCCCTTGCCTCCGGTGGCGGCGAGCCGCACGGCGTACGTCGCCCCGGTGGTGGCGGCGGGCAGCGAGACGGTGGTGACGGACGGGGTGGGGTAGACGAGCAGCTGGTAGGTGCCCGTCTGCGTGGCGCCCGCCGCGTCCTTCACCTGCACCGTGAAGGTGTACGGGCCCGGCACCGTGGTGGCGCCCCTCAGCAGGCCATCGCCCGTGGAGAAGAAGAGGCCGGGCGGCAGCTTCTCCAGCGTGTACCGCAGCGGCGGGGTGCCTCCGGTGGCGCCGAGGCTCACCTGGAAGGACGCGCCCGCGGTGGTCTCCAACTGCGCCAATTCGGGCAGCTGGAGGGGCTCGGGCTCGGTGGGCGCGGGCTTCTGGCAGGCACCGAGGAGGGTGAGGACGGCGAGCGTCCCCAGCAGGCGGGCGAGCGGCATGGTGGATCGGGCTCCAGACTCGGGGCTTTACGGGGTGGACGTGGCCAGGATGCGCTTGAGCTCGTCCTTGTCGCTGGAGTGCTCGAAGGACTCGTACAGCTTGAAGCCGTTCTCCAGGTCCAGCAGGCGCGGGCGCAGCAGGCGCATGGCCTTGATGCGGTCGTTGGAGAAGGCGAAGGAGCGCAGGAGCTGCTGCGCCTGGGCCACCAGGAAGTACTGGGTGGACGCGGCCTGCTCCAGCACGTTCAGCTGATCATCCGAGAAGGGCTCGTGGCGGATGGCGCTCAGCAGCGACTGCAGCATGGACTCGGAGATGGGCTGCACCGAGGGCTGCGGGGGCGGAGGAGCGGGGCGCGGCGGCTCCGTGCGCGCGGGGGGCGCGTTCGCCACGTGCCGGCCCACGTCCTTGAGGCTCGCGCGCGCGTCCTCGAGCAGCTTCTGCAGCTGCTTGTCCCGCCTGGCCTGGCCGGTGGCCTGGGCGAGCTTCTCGTTGATGCGGGCCAGCTGCTGCATCAGCGAGTCGCGGTCCACCACCACCGGGGTGGCCACCATGGGGCCCGGGATGAACGGGCCGCTCGGGTTGGGGGCCGGGGCCGGGGTGCCGGGGGGCGGCCGCAGGGACTCGGCCTGGGCGGCGGGCTGGGGCTCGGGCTTGATCTTGTTGTTCTGCGCCAGGGCCGGGGCCGCCAGCAGGGCCGCGGCAATCAGGACTGCTCTCATCCGTCTCTCCAGGGGTGAAGATTGCTTTGCGCTCCGGGCGGGGGTGCAGTCTGATGCGCCGACCTGCGCTCGCCGGATGGGCGCGCACTATAGCCTGCCCGGCCGGATGCCGGGCGGCTCGCACTGTCCGTGAGGGAGAAGAGACCGATGGCCGAGAAATGGGACAAGCAGCTGATGGGCTTCCTCAAGCGCACCGGTGAGGAGCTCAAGCGCTCCAGCGAGGAGCTCAAGACCGAGGCGCAGCGGCTGATGGTGGAGGTGAAGGACCCCGCCAAGCAGGCCAAGGTGAAGGAGGGCATCGAGAACCTGCGCACCTTCGCGGTCTCCGCGGGCAAGCAGGTCGCCGAGCGCATCGAGTCCGCCGTGCGTCAGGTGGAGGAGACCCTCGAGGGCGCCATCGAGGGCCACAAGGGCGCCTCCACCCCGGCCCCCCAGCCCAAGGCCGAGCCCCCGGCCGCCGCGCCCCCCGCCGGGAAGAAGGCCGCGGCCAAGACGGGCACCAAGTCCATCGGCCGCAAGAAGACGGCCACCAAGGCTCCCGCCAAGAAGGCCGCCGCCAAGAAGGCCGCCGCCAAGACGGGCACCAAGAAGTCCATCGGCCGCAAGAAGCCCGCCCGTCCGGCCTCCTGAGAGGCATCCATCCGCTCTGGAATCCTCTAGAGGGGCCACATGGGCGGCCTGCGTCTGACCGCTCCGGGCGTTGGATCAACCTGCGCCCCGTGACATAGTGCGCTCGTGGCCGGCTCCAACCGAGACGAGAAGGGCAGCTTCCAGACAGACATCTCGCAGGACGTCATCGACGCGGCGCTCGAGAGCGTCGAGCGTCACGTCCAGCCTCCCGCCCAGGCGCAGGAGGACGAGTACCCCGAGAATGTCACCACCATGGAAATGGAGATCCCCGAGGGTGGGGTCCCCATGGAGATGGACATCCCCGAGGGGGTCACCATGGAGGTGGCCATCCCCGAGGGCTGCGTCACCGAGCCCGAGGCTCCCGCCAGTGGCGGCGAGGGCGGGCTTAGGGCCGCGCTGCACGATGCCCATCGCGAGTTGAAGGAGATGCGCCGCGCGCGCGACGAGGCGCGTGAGCTGCTGGCGCAGGCCCGCCGCGAGCTGGAGGAGGCCCGCCAGCAGCTCGAGTTCAGCCAGTCCCGCAGCCGCGAGACGATGGACCGTCTCAAGGACACCCACGAGCGCGCCCTGCGTGCCACGGCGGACCTGGAGAACTACCGCAAGCGCGCCCAGAAGGAGAAGGAGGAGATCCAGAAGTTCGGCTCCGAGCGTCTGCTCAAGGACTTCCTCCCGGTGGTGGACAACCTGGATCGCGCGCTGGAGGCGGCCCAGAAGTCCGCGGACTTCGAGAGCCTGCGCACCGGCGTGGAGATGACGCGCAAGCTGTTCGACAGCGCCTTCGGCAAGCACGGGGTGAAGGTCTTCTCCGCCGCCGGCCAGCCCTTTGATCCGCGCCTGCACGAGGCCATGCAGCAGGTGGAGAGCGCCGCGGTGCCCGCGGGCCACGTGCTGTACGAGGCCGTGCGCGGCTACATGCTCAACGAGCGGCTCATGCGGCCCGCGCTGGTCGTGGTGGCGCGTGCGCCCGCCGCTCCGCCGCCCGCGGCCGAGCCGACCTCTTCTTCAGACACGACGCCGGAGGGTGGACCCACGGGGGGGAACACCACCGAGCAGACCGGAACCACTCCCTCGGGGAGCCAGTAGGACGCCATGGGCAAGGTGATTGGAATCGATCTGGGGACGACCAACTCGTGCGTCGCCGTCATGGAGGGCGGCGAGCCGGTGGTCATCCCCAACAGCGAGGGCAGCCGCACCACGCCGTCCATGGTGGGCTTCACCGAGTCCGGTGAGCGTCTGGTGGGCCAGATTGCCAAGCGGCAGGGCATCACCAACCCGGAGAACACGGTGTTCGCCGTCAAGCGGCTCATCGGCCGCAAGTTCGACTCGCCCGAGGCCAAGAAGGCCATCAGCGTGAGTCCCTTCCGCGTGGCGCCCAGCCCCAACGGGGACGCCTGGGTGGAGATCCGCGGCAAGGGCTACAGCCCGCCGGAAATCAGCGCCATCGTGCTGATGAAGATGAAGCAGACGGCCGAGGACTACCTGGGCGAGCCCGTCACCGAGGCCGTCATCACCGTCCCGGCCTACTTCAACGACAGCCAGCGCCAGGCCACCAAGGACGCGGGCCGCATCGCCGGCCTCAACGTGCTGCGCATCATCAACGAGCCCACCGCCGCCGCGCTCGCCTACGGCCTGGACAAGGTGCGCGACATGGGCTCCGAGCGCATCGCCGTCTACGACCTGGGCGGTGGCACGTTCGATATCTCCATCCTGGAGCTCAGCTCGGGCGTCTTCGAGGTCAAGAGCACCAACGGCGACACCTTCCTCGGCGGTGAGGACTTCGATCAGCGCCTCATCGACTTCCTCGCCAAGCGCTTCGCCGAGCAGAACAACGGCCTGGATCTGCGCAAGGACCGCATGGCGCTGCAGCGCCTGAAGGAGGCGGCCGAGCGCGCCAAGCACGAGCTGTCCAGCGCGACGGAGACGGAGGTGAACCTGCCCTTCATCACCGCGGACGCCACGGGCCCCAAGCACCTCACCGAGACGGTGGAGCGCAGCACCTTCGAGGCGCTGGTGGCGGACCTGGTCGAGCGCTCCATCGAGCCGTGCCGCATCGCGCTCAAGGACGCGGGCATCACCGCGCCGCAGGTGCACCAGGTGCTGCTGGTGGGCGGCATGACGCGCATGCCCGCGGTGCAGCAGAAGGTGAAGGAGTTCTTCGGCAAGGAGCCGCACAAGGGCATCAACCCGGACGAGGTCGTCGCCGTGGGCGCGGCCATCCAGGGTGGCGTGCTCAAGGGCGAGGTGAAGGACGTCCTCCTGCTGGACGTGACGCCGCTGTCGCTCGGCGTGGAGACGGCCGGCGGGGTCTTCACCAAGATCATCGACAAGAACACCACCATCCCCTGCAAGAAGGGCCAGGTGTTCTCCACCGCGGTGGACAACCAGCCGCTGGTGTCCGTGCACGTGCTCCAGGGCGAGCGCGAGATGGCGGTGGACAACAAGACGCTGGCGCGCTTCGAGCTGGTGGGCATTCCCCCGGCGCCCCGTGGCGTGCCGCAGATCGAAGTCTCCTTCGACATCGACGCCAACGGCATCGTGCACGTGAGCGCCAAGGACCTGGGCACCGGCAAGGTGCAGCAGGTGCGCGTGGTGGGCAACTCGGGCCTGTCCGAGGCGGAGATTCAAGCGATGATCTCCGACGCCCAGGCCAACCAGTCCACGGACAAGCTCAAGAAGGAGCTGGCCGAGCTGCGCAACAACGCCGACTCGCTCATCTACACCACGGAGAAGAGCCTGGAGGAGTACGGCAACGTCCTCCAGGAGAAGGACCGCGAGGAGATCAAGGCGGACGTGGAGCACCTCAAGGAGCTGTTCAAGGGCACGGACGCGGCCGCCATCAAGGAGGCCTACCAGCGCCTGGAGACCAGCGCCTACCGCATCGCGGACGCGCTCTACGCGGACCAGTCGAAGTCCGGCTCCTGAGCCTCGTGGAATTCCCTTCGCTCGAAGCCGAGGTCGCCTTCCTGCGCGGCCTCAACGCCGTGGTGCGGATGGCGGACGACATCCTCGAGGACTGCCTGGAGCGGGGCCTGAGCCTCGACGCGGCGGTGGATGTGTTCCTCACCCAGTGCGCGCGGCTGGTGCATGCCTCGGCGGGCTTCGTCAGCCTGCGGGGCACGGCGGGCCCCGTGCTCACCCGGGTGCTCGGCCAGCCCGGCGTGGACGTCTTCGAGGCCGCCACCTGGAAGGGCGCCCACCCCCTGTCCGGCAAGCGGATGTTGTTCTGCGCGCCGCTGGCGCTCGGGCGGTTGGAGCTGGGCACCCTGGGGCTGGTGGTGGAGGGGCGCTTCGACGACGGGGGCTGGCTGGTGATGAAGCTGGTGGAGGCCATTGGCGACCAGCTGGACAACGCGGTGCTGGCCTTCCTGTCGCTCACCGATGGCCGCGGCGTGTTGGAGCGGCTGGACGAGCTGGCCCCCGAGGAGGATCCGCTGACGGGGCCGCGCGGGCGCATCGGCCGCTACGAGCTGGTGACGCCGCTGGGCACCGGAGGCATGGCGCAGGTGCTGGTGGCGCGCACGCGGGGCCCCGAGGGGCTCGGCCGGCTGGTGGCGCTCAAGCGGATTCTGCCGCACCTGGCCTCGGACCCGGACATCGTGAAGCAGTTCCTGGACGAGGCCCGCATCGGCCTGCGGCTGAGCCACCCCAACCTCGTCACCTTCCACGACTTCGGCGAGTCGCAGGGCGCCTACTACCTGGTGATGGAGCTGGTGCGCGGGGTGGACTTCGACCGGCTGCTGAAGACGACGCGGCCCGCGCCGGACGTGACGGTGGCCATCGTGCTGCAGGCGCTGCACGGGCTGCACGCGGCGCACCAGGCCCGGGGCGAGGACGGCGTGCCGTTGCGGCTGGTGCACCGCGACCTGTCGCCGCACAACCTGATGGTGGGCTTCGACGGGCGGGTGAAGGTGCTGGACTTCGGCGTGGCCAAGGCGCGCGCCCAGCGCACCGTGACGCTGCCGGGCATCGTGAAGGGCAAGCCCCTCTACATGTCGCCGGAGCAGGCGCGGGGCGAGCGGCTGGATGCGCGCAGCGATCTCTTCGCCATGGGCCTCATCCTCTACGAGGCCTTCACGGGCAAGCGCGCCTTCGATCGCGGGGACGAGCTGGAGTCCATGCACGCCATCTGCGACGACACGCTGAGCCGGCCGGCGGGCCTGTCGCTGCCGTTGTGGGAGGTGCTGGAGGTGGCGCTCGCCAAGCAGGCGGACAACCGCTACGCCAGCGCGCTCCAGATGGCGGAGGCGCTGGCGGAGGCGTGTCCCCCGGCGCGCGAGGCGGACGTGGGCCGGCTCATGGCCACGCACTTCCCCGAGCGCCTGCGAGGCTTCGAGCGGCTGGAGCGCGTCCACCTCTCGTCGAACACGCCCGCGGTGGGGGAGACGCGGTTGCGCCCCGGCACGACGGGCCGCTCGGGCGGTTAGATGCCGCGCTTGTTCAGCGGGTCGGTCTCGCCGCTGAGGTCCAGCTTGCGCGTGCCCTCGGTGTCGTCCCGGCGCACCCCCGTCCGCATGTGGCCGTCCCCGTAGAGCTCGTCATGGGCGTGCAGCAGCTCGTCGTCCGTGAGGGCGCGCTCGCGGGCCGACTCCTCCTCGGCGCGCAGCGGCGTGGACGTCACCCCCGTCTCGTCGGAGGCGCGCATCACGGGCCGCTCCACCACCTCCCGGTGGATGGGGATGCCGATGCCCCGGTCGCGGTCCTCCTCGGTGAGGATGGGGCTGGCCCGGGCGCCTTCCGTGTTGTACGGGCCGATCTCCTGGGCTCCCAGGTCCTGCGTGCGCAGTTCCTCGGGGCGCGCGTTGAAGGGCAGGCCCGTGCGCTCGCCCTGGTTCACCCACGCGCTGTCCGTGCCCTGCACCCGGACGTTTCCAATCCCCTCGCGCTGGGCGATGGTGTCCGAGCCATAGGGCACCTCGTCGGAGAACGCCCGGAGGCTGTCCCTGCCGTGGGCGAGGATGACCTCCCCGTTGCGCAGTTCGCTGATCTCCGCATACCGGACGGAGTAGTCCTTCGGGAAGAAGAGCCCCTTCTCGATGTGGAATTCCGAGTCACCGACGGCGTACACCTTGCCGAGCTTGTGGCCGTCGATGCTGCGGACCGTCATGCCTTCCTTGATGTCTCCGCGCTGGTACATGTCCGCCTCCTGGGAATGTTCGTCTGCGTCAAAAGTGGGGACCCGGGCGGGGGAGGGCATCCTCCAGGGGGGAGAGGGGCGAGAGCCTCGGCGGCTCGGGGGTCCTCCAAGGGGGAGGGCTGCGACTCCGGGTGGAAAATACCCAGGGGGGAGCGGGCGGGCGAGGTGTTGCGAGCTTGACCCCTCTTTCGCATCCCCATAGAAAACCGGGGCTTTTCCGTGGCCCGACCCAGGAGATGCCCCTCATGCGCCGTTTCGCCCCGATGATCCTCGCCGCGTTCGCGCTGTTCGCGGGCGCCTGCGAGAAGAAGACCCAGCCCGCGCCCTCCGGAGAGGGAAAGCAGGGCGGGCAGGTTGCCCAGCCGGCGGCCGGTGGAGGCGCTCCCGCGGCTTCGAACACCATCGTGCTGGGCGAGGTGGGCAGCCTCACCGGCGCCCAGGCCACCTTCGGGGTGTCCACCCGCAACGGCATCGAGCTGGCCCTCAAGGAGGCCAACGCGGCCGGTGGGGTGAAGGGCAAGAAGCTCGAGGTGCGCGTCTATGACGACCAGGGCAAGCCCGAGGAGGCCGCCCAGGCCGTCACCCGTCTCATCACCCAGGACAAGGTGGTGCTCATCCTCGGCGAGGTGGCCTCGTCCAACTCGCTGGCCATGGCCGAGAAGGCCCAGGCGGCCGGGGTGCCGATGATTACCCCGTCCTCCACCAACCCCAAGGTCACGGAGAAGGGCGAGTACATCTTCCGCGTGTGCTTCATCGACCCCTTCCAGGGCTTCGTGATGGCGAAGTTCGCCCGCGAGCACCTGAAGGCGGACCGGGTGGCCATCCTCCAGGACAACAAGAGCGCCTACTCCATCGGCCTCACGGACGTGTTCACGCAGAAGTTCACGGAGATGGGCGGCAAGGTCGTCACCACGCAGAGCTACTCGCAGGGCGACACGAACTTCCGCGCGCAGCTCACCGCCATCAAGAAGGAGAAGCCGCAGGCCGTCTACGTGCCGGGCTACTACAACGACGTGGGCATCATCGCCCGCCAGGCGCGCGAGATGGGCGTGACGGTGCCGCTGATGGGCGGTGATGGCTGGGACTCCGACAAGCTCTACGAGCTGGCCGGGAACGCACTGGATGGCAGCTACTTCTCCAACCACTACTCGCCGTCCGATCCGAATCCGAAGGTGCAGAAGTTCATCTCGGACTACAAGGCGGCGTATGGCGCCGTGCCGGACGCGCTCGCGGCGCTCGGCTATGACGCGGCCAAGGTGGCCATCGCCGCGCTCGAGCGGGCCAAGGACCTGAGCGGCCCGGCCGTGCGCGAGGCCATCGCCCAGACGAAGGACTTCCCGGGCGTGGCGGGCACCATCACGCTGGACCAGAACCGGAATGCGGTGAAGTCGGCGGCGATCCTGAAGATCGCCAACGGCAAGACCGAGTTCGTCACCACCATCCATCCTTAATGTCCGAGCTCCTCCAGCATCTCATCAACGGCATCTCCGCGGGTACCATCTACGCGCTCGTCGCGCTCGGGTACACGATGGTGTATGGCGTTCTCAAGCTCATCAACTTCGCCCACGGCGACGTGATGATGGTGGGCGTGTACATGGGCTACGCCACGGCGTTCGCGCTGGGGCGTCAGGCGCAGAGCTCCACCTGGGGCGTGCTGCTCATCTTCCTGGTGGCCATGGGCGGCTGCGCCCTCATGGGCTTCCTCATCGAGCGCTTCGCCTACCGGCCGCTGCGCGAGAAGCCGCGGCTCACCGCGCTCATCACCGCCATCGGCATCTCGTTCACGCTCTCGTACGGCTTCCAGCTCGACATCGGCTTCCTGCCGGGCTCGGCGCCGCGCGCCTTCCCTCAAATCATCCAGCCCGCGCAGTGGTTCACCCTGGGCGACCCCGAGTTCCCGGACGTGGTGGTGTGGAACTGGCAGGTCATCTCCCTGGTGTTGGCGGTGGGGTTGATGGCGGGCCTGCAGTACCTCGTGTACGGCACGCGCTTCGGGCGGGCCATGCGGGCGGTCTCGTTCGATCATCGCGTGGCGGCGCTGATGGGCATCCCCACGGACCGGGTCATCTCGGTGACGTTCATGATCGGCAGCGCGCTGGCGGCGGGCGCCGGCCTGCTGTACGCCATCAAGGACACGTCGGTGAGCCCGCTGATGGGGCTGTACGTGGGCCTGAAGGCCTTCGTGGCGGCGGTCATCGGGGGTATTGGCAACGTGCCGGGCGCCATGGTGGGCGGGCTGCTGCTGGGCCTGGTGGAAGAGTTCGTGGTGGGCTACGCGGCGAGCACCTGGCGTGACGCGGTGGCCTTCGGCTTCCTCATCCTCGTGCTGCTCGTCCGGCCCGGCGGTCTCTTCGGCCGGGTCGCGGCGGAGAAGGTCTGACGCCGCCCATGCAAACCGCTTCCGCTGTCTCTGGTTCCGGGACTCCCTCGGGGGTCCCCGCCTCCCTCCGGGGCATCCTCCCCGTGCTGGTGGCCGTGCCGGTGCTGCTCGTGCTGGATTGGCTGCTGAGCAACTCGCCGTTCGCCAACTACCTGCTGTCCATCATGGCGGTGAACATCATCCTCGCGGTGAGCCTCAACATCGTGAACGGGATGACGGGCCAGTTCTCCATCGGCCACGCGGGCTTCATGGCGGTGGGGGCCTACCTGGCCGGTGTCACGTCGCTGGCGCTCAAGGACGTGGCCCTCTCCTTCCTGCCGGTGGCGGTGAGTGATCAGGTGTTCCTCGTGGTGGCGCTGCTGGTGGGCGGCATCTCCGCGGCGCTGGCCGGCTTCCTGGTGGGTCTGCCCAGCCTGCGTCTCCGGGGCGACTACCTGGCCATCGTGACGCTGGGCTTCGGGGAGATCATCCGCGTGGCGGTGACGAACACCGAGGCCTTCGGACGGGCGCTGGGCCTGAGTGGCATCCCCCAGACGTCCTCGGTGGCCATGGTGGGCTTCTGGGTGTTCCTGGTGGTGCTGGTGGCGCGCCGGATTGCCGGCTCCAGCCACGGCCGCAGCCTCTGGGCCATCCGCGAGGACGAGGTGGCCGCCGAGGCCATGGGCGTGAACACCACGGGCTACAAGGTGCGCGCCTTCGTCGTTTCGTCCTTCTTCGCGGGCGTGGCCGGCGGGCTGTTCGCCCACTTCGTGCCCATCATCAACCCGGGCTCCTTCACCTTCGTGAAGTCGATGGAGATCGTCGTGATGGTGGTGCTGGGCGGGCTGGGCTCGACCACGGGCGCCATCGTGGCGGCGGTGTTCCTCACGCTGCTGCCCGAGGGCCTGCGCTCGGCCTTCAGCGCGTTCGGCTCCGAGAGCACCCTGGCGCAGCAGGTGGATCAGATCCGCATGCCCGTGTACGGCCTGCTGCTGGTGGTGCTGATGCTGTCGCGCCCGCAGGGGTTGTTCGGCACGAAGGAGCTGTGGGAAGTGGTTCCGCGATGGATTCCTCGCCGCCGGAAGGGGATGTGATGAGCGGCCCGCTGCTCGAAGCCGTGGGGGTGAGCATCCAGTTCGGAGGCCTCAAGGCGCTCTCGGACTTCAACCTCGCCATCCACAAGGGAGACCTGCAGGGGCTCATCGGCCCCAACGGCGCGGGCAAGACGACCGCGTTCAACGTGCTGACGGGCGTGTACCAGCCCACCCAGGGCGAGGTGCGCGTGTCCGGGCAGCGGGTGAACGGGCGGCTGCCGCACCAAATCAACCACCTGGGACTGGCGCGCACCTTCCAGAACATCCGCCTGTTCCGGGCGCTGACGGCGTTGGACAACGTGAAGGTGGCGTGCCGGGGCCAGGCGGCGCTGCACCCGGAGGGCGTGGGCCTGGGCGCGAAGTTCCGCGGGGCGCTGAGCAACTACCGCGACTGGTGGCGGGCACTGCTGCTGACGCCGGGCTTCCAGGCCGAGGAGCGCGAGCTCACGCGGCAGGCCGAGCACCTGCTGGAGGTGATGGGCCTGGCGCACCGCCGCGACGAGGAGGCGCGCAACCTGCCCTACGGTGAGCAGCGGCGGTTGGAGATTGCGCGCGCGCTGGGCACGCGGCCCAAGGTGCTGCTGCTGGACGAGCCGGCGGCGGGCATGAACACGCGCGAGAAGGCGGATTTGATGGTGCTCATCCGCAAGCTCCGGGACGAGTTCGACCTGGGGATTCTCGTCATCGAGCACGACATGAAGCTCGTGATGGGCATCTGCGAGAAGATCACGGTGCTGGACCACGGCGAGACGATTGCCCGGGGCGCGCCGGCCGAGGTGCGCAGCGACCGGAAGGTCATCGAGGCGTACCTGGGAGACAGCTACCTGGAGTCGCACGGAGGCGCGGCGTGAGCGAGGCACAGGTGAAGGTGCTGGGCGCGCGCCAGGAGTTCGCGCCGTTGCTGACGGTGGACGGGGTGAAGGTGTCCTACGGGGCCATCCAGGCGCTCAAGGGCGTGACGCTGAAGGTGGGCAAGGGCGAGGTGGTGGCGCTCATCGGCGCCAACGGGGCGGGGAAGACGAGCACGCTGCGGGCGGTGAGCGGGATGCTCAAGCCGGTGGGTGGGCGCATCTCCTTCGGGGGCGAGGACACCACGGGCGCGAAGGCGCATACGCTGGTGCCGCGCGGCATGGCGCACGCGCCCGAGGGCCGGGGCATCTTCCCGAACCTGACGGTGCTGGAGAACCTGGAGCTGGGCGCGTACCTGCGCAGCGACGCGGACGGCATCGCGGCGGACCTGGAGAAGAGCTACGCGCTCTTCCCGAAGCTGAAGGAGCGGCGCAAGCAGCTGGCGGGGACGCTGTCGGGAGGCGAGCAGCAGATGCTGGCGATTGCCCGCGCGCTGCTGAGCCGGCCCAAGCTGCTGCTGCTGGACGAGCCCTCGCTGGGGCTGGCGCCGCAGGTGACGGAGACGATCTTCCGCAACCTCCGGGACGTGAACGCCGCGGGCGTGAGCATCCTGCTGGTGGAGCAGAACGCGCACCTGGCGTTGAACTTCGCCCACTACGGCTACGTGCTGGAGACGGGCGAGGTGGTGATGGAAGGACCGGGCAAGGCGCTGCTGGAGAGCCCGGAGATCCGCAAGGCCTACCTGGGCGAGTAACCCTCACTCCCTCTCCCTCTGGGAGAGGGTTGGGGTGAGGGTCTTCGCCTCAGGGCAGGACGCCGAGGACGCTCACCCCGCCAGGGCCCACCGAGAGGGCGGCGACACCCGGAGCGGGAGGCGCCTTCCGGTCATTGAGCCAGAGATACACACCCGTACCGACGAGCGCGGCACCCACGCCGGCACTCACGCCCGCGAGGATGCGCTGGGTGGTGGCCTGCTGACGCAACTGGCTGATGTTGGCCAGCTCGGACTGGGGCGGGTAGCGGTCGTTGGCGTAGGGCTTGTTGGACTCGATCATCGCGTTGTTGCCGCTGACGGCGAAGTACCCCGCGAGGCCGAGCGCCACGACACCCGCGCCCGCGGACGTATAGGCCGCGGGGGTCTTCCAGGTACGCCCGTCGCTCGTGGCGCGCTGGCTCACGACGATGGCCGGAGGCGGGGCGGACGGGGTGGGCGCCTCGGCCAGTGGCGCCGGGACCAGGGGGGTGGGCTCCTGGGCGGGCGGGGGCGTGGTGGCCACGAGCGGCGGAGGAGGCGGCTGCTCGACGAGGGGCGTGACCTTGATGGGGACGAGGTTGAGCTGCTCGCGCAGGCGGGTGATGGCGGTGCGGATGAGCTCGGCCTGGGGCTGGCCGCGGCTGCGGATCTGGATGCTCTTTTGATCGACCACCTCGCCGCGGGGGTTCACCACGAGACCGGAGACGCGGGTGAGCTGGCCGGGGTCGAGCGTGATGAGGACGGCGCGGCTGGCCTGGGTGGCGGTGGCGAGCCTGCCGAGACACTCGGCGGGCTTCTTGGAGGGAGCGCAGGACTTCTTGGGCTCCTTGTCGAGGAAGGCGCGGACCTGGTCGGAGGGGACGAGCTGGACGTCGCCGCGGGCGATCTCGGTGGCGCAGATGGCCTGGTGGTCCTGGACCTTGTTCTTGTCCTTCTCGCCGACGATGGCGCACGGGTGCAGGGCGACGAAGTCGGACTGGGCCGAGGCGGCGGGAGCGAGCAGGAGGCCGAGCGCGAGGAGGAGGGGCCGCGGGGCGGGGTGAGGTTTCACGGAAGACCCCCGAGAAGGGACAGGTCGGTCGCGGAATGGTCATCGAGTGGAGATGGCCAGGGGAGCGCAACTTCCGCGAGTAGGAGCACCATGCTATCCACCAGAGGTGGGCCGTCAAATGGGTTTGGGGAGATGAGCGTGATGCTTCGCAAGGTCCTCGGAACGGTGCTGCTGTTGGGGGCACTCGCGGGATGCACCGCACCTCTTCGGGTGTGCGAGACGGATGCGGATTGTCCGAACGGAGGAACGTGCGATCCGGAGCGGAAGCTGTGTTACTCGGCGAGCGCGGAGGGGGGGGCGTGCGAGCCGGCGTGCGCGCCGTACCAGGCGTGCACGCTGGCGAACGTTTGCGTCCCCCGGTACACGGCGCTGGTGGTGACGCCGGGAGACGGCGGGGTGGTGGGCGCGGGTCCGGTGCCGGTGACGGCGGAGCTGCGGGTGGGGACGGGGTTCGCGGGCAACTTCCCCGAGACGCTGAGCTTCAGTGTGGTGGCGAGCGACGGTGGGACGGGAGGCACGTTCACAGCGGTGACGCGGAGTGACGGTGTCTACTCCACGGAGTGGGTGCCAGCGGGGGAGGGGGCGTTCCGGCTGACGGCGGCGTACCCGGCGACTGGAGGCCCGAGTACCACGGTGAGTTTGACGGCGGACACGACGGGGCCGGCTTTCGTGGTGTTCGTGCCCCCTGCGGATGCGGGCGTGGCGGATGGTGGGACGACCTACGGGGATCCAGAGCCGGGTTTCGCTACGGCGTGGCGTCGTGACCAGGTGGTGCCGGTGGAGGTTCGGACGAACGAGCCGCGCCTGGATCCTAGCTCCGTGACAGTTGCATTGACGGGTACGGATGGAGGAACCGCGCCTGCTGTTGCTGTGACTGCGTCAAGCGGGCCTTGTGACGCGGGCTTCTGCGGCGTGGCTCAGTTGAATCTGTCGGAGCCTCCCTTTGATGCCTTCCGCAGCACGATGACCGTCGCTGCCCAGGGCAAGGATACGGTCGGGAATTCAGGTAGCGGCTCCGCAACCTTCAATGTGACGCGCTGGAAGTGGACGTTCGACGCGCAGGGTGGCATCAAATCCACTCCGGCCGTTGGTCAATTGGGCACCATCTATTTCGGTACAGAATCTGGCTCTGCAGGGAGAGTGCTCGCACTTGGCCAGGATGGTTCAAAGAAGTGGGAGAAAGCGGTAGGACCCGTATTGGGCAGCCCTGCTATTGGCGTATGGAATAGCAGTTCGGAGTTGGTATACGTCGCGGGTAGCTCGACTTCTTCTGCCACTCTTTATGCCCTTGATAGCGCAGTCGGGGATATTGTTCATCAATGCACATTCTCGACTGCTTCTGCTTCCGTAGTCGGTGCGACAGCTGTGTTGGATACAACGATAGCTTCAAGCCCCGTCGAAACCGGGCTTTTTGTGCTGAATAATTACGGAAGTACTTTTGGTATCCGCCCGGATGCGGTTGGTTCTCAAACCCTGGAGTGCGTGCGGCTCGACAACTCTCGTACTATGCCCAGCCTAACGACCAATGGAAGCTTGGTGGTCGAAAACACAGGTGCATTTTACTATCCGACGGAAACAAAGCGGATGGTGAAGTATGTAGTTGAGAGCGGTGCCACTTTGCGTTGGTCTGCTGATCCTTCTGCGCAGCGGCTTTTTGGATTGGCTCTTGTTGGTGATCGGGTCATCGGCAGTGGTGGTATAGATTTCGATCAGGGAGGGCTTTTCGCTGTACCGCGTGAGCCTAGCTCAACGCCCGGGACGGTAAGTGCGTTGCCGGAGACAGCAACTGGTCGTATCAACCAGTTTGTTGCAGGCGTCGATGGGAAAATTTATTTCGGCCAGGAGACCGCGAGCAGCCAGGGCCGGCTGGTGCAGTATGATCTGACAAGCACGCGCGTCGGTACCTTTGTTCCTAATACAGGAGTATTCCAGTCGGCACCTGTGTTGGGAATTGGGAATCTTTTGTATACGCTCTCAACGGCTGGAGAGGTGGGGGCGTGGTCGACTCCCAATCTTTCTAGCAAATGGGGCCTCTCGGCACTCGGTGCCACGAGTGCTTCGCTGACACTTGATTGCGCACGTGACAGTGGAGGAACTCCTAAAAGCGGTCCTGGCGTTCTCTACGTCCCCGCGGGCGGCAAGCTGTACGCATTCGTCGTCGACAGCCGGGGCCTGGACACCTCGGCTCCGTGGCCCAAGTACCAGCACGACTCGCGCAACACCGGTAACCCCGCCACGCCCATCACGTCGTGCCCTTGAGCGGTGACGGATTGTTCCTCGTGAAAGCCGTCACTCCGCATACTCCGCCGTAGCACCGGCGGGGGACTCGTCGTAGGGTCCGCCGCCATCCGTCTTCCACTCCAACCTTCAGGACTCGCACATATGTCATCGCTGTCCCGACTGTTCGCCGCCTTCGTCACCATTTCCCTGCTCGGTGCCGCTTGCGCCAACCAGGGCGCCGCCACCACCGCCGGTGGTTCCTCCACCGTCGAGGAGGTCAACGAGGGCGGCACCACCCCTCCCGCCGAGGAGGCCCGGCCCGCCACCCAGCTCCAGAAGCTCTCCGCTCCCGAGGGCTTCAACGTCATGTTCCCCGGTGAGCCCCAGCCCCAGCGCGGCGAGGTCGCCATCCCCGGTGGCAAGGTGAAGACCGCCGCCTGGACCATCTCCGACCCCAGCGGCGTCCTCTACTCCATCAGCACCGCCGACTACCCCGAGAAGATCGTCGCCGCCAACCCCTCCTCCGCCTTCCTCAACGAGGGCAAGACCGGCCTCGTCAACCAGCTCAAGGGCACCATCAAGTCCGAGGAGGACATCACCCTCCAGGGCTACCCCGGCAAGTCCTTCACCGTCTCCTCGGACAACGGTGAGGTGCGCGCCCGCAACTTCCTCGTCGGGCCCCGCCTCTACACCCTGCTCGTCCTCTTCAACCCGAGCATCGGCGCTCCCCAGGCCGATGCCTTCCTCACCTCGCTCGAGCTGGTGAACCCGCCCCCCGCCATCACCCCGGCCACCTCCGCCACCTCCACGGACGGCGGCATGGGCACCACCGACGGCGGCATGGGCACCACCGATGCCGGCACGGGCTCCACCGACGCTGGCACGGGCTCCACCGACGCCGGCACCGCCACGCCGCGCCGGTAGTCCCTCCCTCCGGGACACGCGAGGCCTCGCTGCCCGCGTGTCCTGGCTGCCCGGCGTGAGTCCTTCCTCCGCCGGGCCACCCGCTCCACCGATACCCCTCGTCGTCCCCCGGCAACGCGTGGAGGCGGCTCGCGCGCTCCGGCTCCTCGGAGGCTCGCCATGTGGGATCCCCAGCAGTACGAGCACTTCCGCGACGCGCGCAAACGCCCCTTCTTCGAGCTGCTCGCTCGCGTGCCCGTCTCCGCTCCCCGCTTCGTCGCCGATCTCGGCTGTGGCACGGGGGACCTCACCCTCACCCTCGCCGAGCGCTGGCCCGGCGCCCGCGTCTCCGGCGTCGACTCGTCCGAGTCGATGATCTCCGAGGCCCTCCGCCGCCCCGTTCCCCCGCACGTCCGCTTCGAGCTCGCCGACCTCGCGCGCTGGCAGCCCGATGCGCCGCTCGAGGTGCTCGTCTCCAACGCCGCCCTGCACTGGCTGCCCGACCATGGCGCCCTGCTCTCGCGGCTGGTGGGGCTGCTCGCTCCGGGGGGCGTGCTCGCCTTCCAGGTGCCCGCCAACTTCGAGGAGCCCTCGCACCGGCGCATCGACGAGGTGCGCGCGCTCCCCCGCTTCGCCCCCGCGCTCGCCTCCGTGCGCCGCGGGCACGTGGAGTCACTCGCCTTCTACGAGTCCCACCTCGCCGGGCTCGGCCTCTCCGTGGATGCCTGGGAGACGGCGTACCTCCACGTGCTCCCCGGCGAGGACGCCGTGCTGCAGTGGCTGCTCGGCACGACGCTGCGGCCCGTGCTCGCGGCGCTCGGCCCCGGCGAGGACCAGGCCTTCCTCGACACCCTCCGGCCCCTGCTGCGCCAGGACTACCCGGCGGCCCCGCACGGCACGCCCTTCCTGTTCCACCGCCGCTTCGTCGTGGCCGTGCGCCCCTCCTGAGGCCCCGCGCTCACCGCGGCCAGCGGCGCATCTCCCCGTTGTCGCCCACCACCCAGAGGTTGTCGGGGCCGGTGCCCGCGATGTCGTACAGGGCATTGCCCGTGCTCAAGACCGAGCTCCAGGTGCTCCCGTTGTACCGGTAGACCTTCCCGCTATCCGTGGTGACGTAGATGGAGTTCTTCCCGAAGGCGACCACGGAGAGCAGATCCTCGCCCGACGGCGCCGAGTGCTTGCTCCAGGTTCCGTTCGACCACATGAGCACGGAGCTCTTCTCACCCACGGCGTAGGCGAGCGTCGGGTTCACCACCCAGATGCCCCGCAGCTTGTCATCCACGTCCGTGACGGCCTGGACGTTCTCGGTCTCCCAATCGTTGCCGTTCTTGAAGCGGTAGACGCGAGCGCCGATGGAGGAGCCGGAGGTGGTGTCGTAGCCGCCCACCGCGAAGAGCACGTCGCGCGAGACGCCATGCACGTCCCAGATGGGGGCCACCAGGGGGGGCGGATCGAAGAGGACGGTGCTGCCATTCCACCACATCAGCTTCCCATCGCTGACGGCGGTGCGGGACTGGCCACCGGCGTGCAGCTCGAAGCCGCCACCGGACAGGGGAACGCCGACGATTCCTCGCACGTCGGTGTCCGTGGCATCGGTTCCGACGTCACAGCCCGGGCCGGCAACGGTACGGCGGCCAATGAGGCGGTTGACTCCGCCGAGGGTGACCTCTCCCGTGACCGGGTGGGCCCAGGCCGCGTACCAGTCGCCCGCGCACTGCCCGTCGAGGTTCTGGAAGCTGGTCTGCCCGGGGGCGCGCAGCCGCA
Source organism: Archangium sp. (assembly GCF_036277355.1). GTDB lineage: Bacteria > Myxococcota > Myxococcia > Myxococcales > Myxococcaceae > Archangium. The sequence goes on along the minus strand of NZ_DASUNC010000168.1, from coordinate 15,672 downwards.
GGCGATTGCCGTTTCCAGCCACCCAGACACCGCCATCCCCGAACAGGGCCACCGAGCGCCAGATGTCCGCGCCGGCCGTCGACTGGTCCACCCAGCTCGGGCCGCCCGCCGGGCACACGCCGCCCTCGTCCACCGTGCCCTCGCAGTTGTTGTCCGTCTGGTCGCACAGCTCGGGAGCGCCCGTGTAGATGAAGGGGTTGCCGTCGTCGCAGTCTCCGCCCGCGAGGAGGTAGCCGGCGTCCGGTGTGCAGGTCAGCACGCCCGCGTCCGCCTTGCCGCGCAGGTCGAGGTCCTCGTCCGGGTAGTAGGTGGAAGGCGAGGTGGTGAAGGTGCACTGGGTGCCGCCGTCCGCGGCGCACTCCGTCGTGCCCGGGCAGTTGTAGCCCGGACTGCACGCGATGCTCACGGCGTAGCCCTCGTCCTGGGTGCCGTTGCAGTTGTTGTCCAGCGAGTCGCAGATCTCCGGCGCGCCGGGATTCACCTTGGCCCGCGTGTCGTCGCAGTCCGTGGAGTTGGCGACGTAGCCGGCGCGGGTGGGGCCGCAGTTCGTCACGCCCGCGTCCGCCGCGCCGTAGGTGTCCGAGTCGCTGTCGGCGTACAGCACGGTGGGCTTGGGGTTGTTGCAGAGGACACCTCCATCCGTGCCGCAGACGCGCTTGCCCCCGCATCCGCCCTCGCCCGTGCAGTCGGTGTTCAGCGCCAGCCCGTTGTCCGCATTGCCGTCGCAGTCGTCGTCCGCCGCGTTGCACAGCTCGGGCGCGCCCCGGTAGCGCTGGTTGTTGGTGTCGTCGCAGTCGAAGTCGTTGGCCACGTAGCCCAGCGGCTGGGTGCAGCTGGTGATGCCCGTGCCCACCTTGGAGCCCTGGCCGTCGTTGTCCGCGTCCTGGCGCCACTGGCCCGGCTTGGACACACAGGCGCGCGTGCTCTGGGTCGCGCACGTCCAGGCGCCCTTGCAGCTGTCGGCCGCGTCGCACAGCTGGCCCACCTCGAAGCTCTCGTCCTTCTTGCCGTCGCAGTTGTCGTCCCGGTCGTTGCACAGCTCCTGCGCGCCCGGGCTCCGCTCGGCGTTGGCGTCGTCGCAGTCGGTGCCGCCGGTGGCCACGGACACGTACCCGTCCTTGTCCCCGTCAGTGGCCGTCAGCGTCAGCTCCTTCTCGGCCACGTTGCCCGGGTTGACGGTCACCGTCTCGGTGGTGGTGGCCACCGGGGTGCCCGTGCACTGCGTCTCGAAGGCCTCGGCCAGCACGGCGAGGGTGGTGCCCCAGCCGGACTCACGGTAGGCGGCCACCGTCACCGAGCCGCCCGTGGGCTCGCCCTTGCCCGCCAGCTCCGTGGTGCGCGGCTCGCCCGCGCTTTGTGCGTCCTTCACGCCCACCCGGATGCACCCGGGTTTGAAGCCCGTGTACGAGACGGTGAGCTTCACCGCACCGTCGTTGTTGCGGCAGCCGGTACCGAGAAGGGCCAGGAGGCCAACGAAGAGCACGAGACGGGGGGACATGGCCCCCCATTATGCCTCCTTTTGGGCATTCAGCGGACTTCGGGGAAGTCGTTATGCACCACCGTGAGGCGCTCGTCCGCGGCGAGGCTCGCCGGGGTGATGAGCTCCAGGTCCAGGGGCACCTTTCCGCCATAGCGTTGCTGGAGCGCCGGCCCCAGCCGCTTCACCTTCAGGGAGCCCAGGCGCTCCATCTTCCCGTAGTCCACGCCCGCGGCGGCCGAGTAGGCCTTGCGCGCCAGCTCCGAGCAGTACATGGCCCGGTCATCCCACTCGAAGCGCCAGTCGTAGGGCTTGCCCAGGTGCCGCTTCGCCTCCTTCACGGCCGCCTCGCGCTGGGCCTCGGGGAGCTGCCCGGGCCGCAGCACCAGGAGCCGGCCGCCCACCCCGCGCGCCTTCCACTTCGCGAAGGGCACCCGCTTCACCGGCTGCACCGCCTCCACCACGTACACGCCCCCGGCCGTCACCTCCACCAGCCCCACGTGCGACAGGGGGCTGTCCGTCGCCGCCCGGATGGCCGCGCTCTGCTGCGAGCGCGAGGTGTGGAAGACGAGGTCCCCCGTCCTCAACTCGCCCTCCAGCGGGTGTGGCGCGCCAGCCGCGGTGTGGGCCAGGAGTGACAGCGACAGCAGCGACAGCTTCAGCCAACGCATGGAAACCCGGTCCTTTCGGGCGCGAGCACCGCGCCTCGGGAGTCTTCCGGTGCACGGAGGGGGCCAGGGGAGACCCTCACCCCGGCCCAGGGGCAGAGGGGGGTCATCCGCCGCCCAGGGGGACCTCGGCGCGCGGGTGGTACTTGCCGCCCAGGCTCTCGAAGAGGACGAGCCGGTCCACCCGCGTCTCCCCCCATTTCTCGCCCTGGAGCGCGCGCACGCACCCGGCCAGCTGCCGGTCTCCCCGGGGCACCTTCGCCCGCGCCAGCGTGAGGTGCGCGGCGTACTCGCGGTGCTCGGGCTCGAAGCCCAGCGGCTTCAACCCCTCCGCCACGTCCGCCTGCAATGCCCCCAACGCCTGGGTGTCCCCGCCCACCCCCGCCCACAGGACGCGCGGGTGGGCCGGCGAGCCGAAGGCGCCTCCGCCCTCGATGCGCAACACCAGTGGGGCATGCGCCGGGCCCACGCGGGTGAGGACGTCCTTCACGGCGGGCATCCGCTCGGCCTCCACCTCGCCGAGGAAGCTCAGCGTGAGGTGCAGGTTGGCCGGGGGCACCCAGCGCGCGTGCGGCGCCAGGGCCTTCAGGCGCGGGAGGGCGGCCGAGACCTGGGACTCGATGCCTTCCCCCAGGGTGACGGCGACGAAGAGACGCATGGCGTCATCCTTCCCCTGGCCGGAAGGCGCGGCGGCGAGGCCAGAGGGCATAGGCCCAGAAGGGCAGGAAGAGGAGCAGCTCCACGAGGACGACGTACAGGCCGCGCCGGGAGAGCATGCCCGCGCCGATGGGGGCCACGGGAATGGGGCGCAGCGAGAAGAAGTAGCGGGTGTCGTCCAGTGGCCAGAGGAGCGCCGCGCCCAGGCCCCCCGTGGTCATCGCGTCCAGCAGGCCGTGGCTGCCCAGCGCGGCGAGGGTGAGCAGCCCCGCCTTCAGGGCCGGCCCCCGCGCCAGCCGCGTTCCGGCCGCCACCCCCAGCGCCACCGCCGCCGCGAGCAGCACCGAGTGCGAGGCCCCCCGGTGCCCCCACGTCGCCGCGTAGGGAATCCTCAGCGCGAAGGCGATGACGTCCGCGTCCGGCAGCATGGCCAGCGCGGACATCCCCAGCATGGCCAGGCCCACGCGCCTCGGGGCCGCCTGCCCCACGCCCAGGCGTCCGAGCGCCATTCCCACCGCGACATGACCGAAGCTCGCCATCCGGCTGCCGAGGATAGCCCATACCGCCCCTCTCTGGAGAACGCGCGGGCGCTGGACTAGCCTCCCCGGCCCGTGTCCACCGAGTCCGTCACCGAGTCCGTCCTCGACGACATCCTTCGCCAGCGGCTCGACGCACAGCGCGTGCGCATGGGGCGTTGGGTGTACCGCTTCCGCGCCCTGGGTGCCCTGGGCTGGCTCGCCTGTGCGTTCGTCTTCGACTGGACCATGCACCTCACGAGCGTGGGCGCCTACGTGCTCATCTCCCTGGCCTTGTGGGCGGGCGTCCGCTTCGTGCCGCTGCTGCGCCACAGGCCGGAGCTCGTCGTGCTGCTGCTCGACATGCCCGCCGTCTTCGTCATCCAGGCCCCGGCGGCGGCCCTCGCCATCAACGGCCAGGTGCTCGCCGGCTTCACGGTGGGCGTCTACATCATCCTGGTGATGCTGATGGCGCTGCTGGGCGGCTCGCGCCTGTCGCTGGCCGTGGCCACCCTGCTCGGCATCGGCCTGGAGACGGCGCTCGTGCGGGAGACGGGCCGGAGCGTGACGGACAACCTCCCGGGTGTGACGCTGGTGCTCGTCCTGGCGGCCGTGGCGGCGCGGTACACGCGCCGGCAGATGTACAAGCTGGTGCTCGAGGTGTCCCAGGAGCAGACGCACCGCACGCGCCTGGGCCGCTACTTCTCGCCCGAGGTGGCCCGCCGCATCCTCCAGGCCGGCGCCACCTCCGACGGCGCCCAGGGCGAGCACCGCGAGGTGACGCTGCTCTTCGCCGACATCCGCGGCTTCACCTCCCTGTCCGAGCGCATGGACAGCCCCCAGGTGGTGCGCCTGCTCAACGAGTACCTGGCGCGCATGGTGGAGGTGGTGTTCCGCCACGGGGGCACGCTCGACAAGTTCATCGGCGACGGGATTCTGGCGTACTTCGGCGCGCCGCTGGAGCTGACGGGGCACCCGCAGGCGGCGGTGGCGTGCGGGCTGGCCATGCTGGACGCGCTGGAGGTGCTCAACGCCGAGCGCCGCGCCCGGGGCGAGGAGCCGTTGAGCATCGGCATCGGGCTGCACACGGGCAGCGTCGTCGTGGGAGACGTGGGGCCCGAGCAGCGGCGCGAGTACACGGTGATTGGAGACGCGGTGAACCTGGCCAGCCGCATCGAGGGGCTGACGAAGAAGGTGGGCGTGTCCCTGCTCGTCTCCGAGGCCACGCGCGAGCGGTGTGGCGGCGAGTTCCACTTCGAGGCCGCGGTGCCGCTGCCGGTGGCCGGCAAGAAGGAGCCGGTGGCCACCTTCGTCCCGTCCCGTGGGGCACTTCGCGCCACGGGGTGACGCCATGGATTCCTCCCGTTTCGACGAGCTCCTCCAGCAGCGGTTCGATGCGCAGCGCGCCCGGGTGGGGCGCTGGACGTACCGCCTGCGCGTCCAGGTGGTGCTGGCCTGGTGGCTGGTGGCCTTCACGTTCGACTGGAGCGTGCCCCTGAAGGCGGTGGCCTTCCACCTGCTGCTCGCGGTGGGGTTGTGGCTGGGGAGCGGGTTCCTCCCGGTGCTGCTCCGGCGGCCCGAGCTGGGCCTGCTGCTGGTGGACATGCCCCTCTTCTTCTTCATCCAGTTCCTGGGGCTGGAGGCCTCGCCGGACAGCTCGTTCACGGCCGGACTGACGGTCTGCGCCGCCGGCTGCATGGTGATGGGCGTGGCGACCCTGAGCGACTCGTCCGTGAGCGTGGGCGCCGCCGCCGTGCTCGCGTGCCTCCTGCAACTGGGGCTGATGTCCCGCCTGGAGCTCATCACGGTGGGCAGGGTCTCGGGCGTGGTGCTGGTGCTGCTCATCGTCGCGGCCATCTCCTCCCTGGCCAGCCGCCAGGTGCGCGGGCTGGTGCGCGAGGTGAGCCGGGAGGAAATCCGCCGCAACCGCCTGGGCCGCTACTTCTCGCCCGAGGTGGCCCGCCGCATCGCCGAGCGCGGCACCAACGAGTCCGTGGGCGAGCACCGCGAGGTGACGCTGCTCTTCGCCGACATCCGCGGCTTCACCTCCATGTCCGAGCAGATGGAGAGCCCCCAGGTGGTGCGCCTGCTCAACGAGTACCTGGCGCGCATGGTGGAGGTGGTGTTCCGCCACGGGGGCACGCTCGACAAGTTCATCGGTGACGGGATTCTGGCGTACTTCGGCGCGCCGCTGGAGATGGAGGGCCATCCGCAGGCGGCGGTGGCGTGTGGGCTGGCCATGTTGGAGGCGCTGGAGACGCTCAACGCCGAGCGCCGCGAGCGGGGCGAGGAGCCGTTGCGCATCGGCATCGGCATCCACACGGGCCGGGTGGTGGTGGGGGACGTGGGCCCGGAGCAGCGGCGCGAGTACACGGTGATTGGGGACGCGGTGAACCTGGCCAGCCGCATCGAGGGGCTGACGAAGAAGGTGGGCGTGCCCATGCTCGTGTCCGAGGCGACCCTGTCGCGCTGCGGCGGCGAGTTCCACTTCGAGGCCGCGGAGCCGCTCCCGGTGGCCGGCAAGAAGGAGCCCGTGGCCACCTTCGTCCCGGCCAGCAAGGCGCTTCGCGCCACGGGGTGAGGGCGAGCCCCCCGCTCAGGCGCGCGGCGCGGCGGAGAAGGGACTCACGTACGGCGCCACGGCGAGCTGCTCCCAGGTATTGTGGAGCCCGTCGAGGGAGGTGACCTGGACGCCGGTCAGGCCGGCGCCATCGAGGCAATGTGTCACAAGCGGTCTCGACGGAGGCGTACCGGTTCCGCGCGCGGGTGACGGTGCAGGCTCCCGCGCGGGTGGTGTCCGAGCGGTTGTCCGGAGTGGCGGGACGCATCGAGGAGCTGGATGCGGAGCGCTGCCGGGTGCACGAGCACCTGCGCCGCCTGTCCGAGCGGCTCGCCCGGGCCGCACAGCGCTAGACGGGCATCTCCGCGCGGGTCAGGGCGGCGGAGTCTGGACCGTGGGGGCGGGCTCTTCCGCTCGCGGGGGAGCGTCGAGCGGAACCCACCCACGGTTGAGCCCGGCGTTGCCTCCCACGCGCTCCGAGGGCGCGGTGAGCACGGTCCATTCCGTCCGCACGCCCTTCGAGAACACATTCATCTGCGCGCGCAGCTCGACGGGCTCGTGCGTGCAGGCCTGGACGTGGTGGACGGGGCCGTTGCTGCTCTCGTGCCGGGCCCAATCGGAGTGCCGGTCCGAGGTGTCGCTCGGCCGCAGCGAGAGGCTCCAGCCCGTATCCCTCCCCGATGCGCTGGCCACCACCGCGACGCACTCCTCCTTCCCGAGCCGGATCACCCGCTGCTCCGTGGACGTGGCCTCCACCTGCTCCGGCGCCGCGCGCTGGAATCCGAGTGACTCGGCGGCGGCGACCTCCCGCTGGTGGATGCGCTCGACGTGGCGCTGGGGGTAGCGGTCCACCTCGCACGCGTCATTGAGGAACATGAAGGAGGTGAAGCACGTGATGAACGCGAACAAGCTGCCGGTGAACATCCGCTCGCCCATGTGTATGCGCTCCGCCGGGTTTCCGTCCGGTGCTAGTCTATGCGCATGCGGTGGTTCTTCGTCACGGTGTTGCTGGTGGCCTGCTCGGCCCGGGCTCAGTCCACGGGTGGAAGCTTCGGCGGGGGGAGCTTCGGGGGCGGCTCATCCGGGAGCTCGTCCTCCGGCTCGTCCGGTGGCTCGTCGGGAAATGGCCGCGGCTCGGGTTCCCTGTTCGGCGAGAAGAAGGAGAAGTCCACCCGGCAGCGGTCTCCCGCGGTCAAGCGCGAGCCCACCGCCGAGGAGCGGCTCCTCGATTCGATGGAGCGCGCCCGGCGCGAGCAGGAGCGGGCCGAGTGGGAGGCGCGAGAGCAGCAGTGGCTCGCCTCCCACAGGCAGGCGGGGGTCGTGGTGTTGGAGCCGGACGAGCGGGCCGCGTTCGAGCCTCCCGGTCCGCTCCAGCGGTTCTTCTGGCCCCATGGGCTGCTCGCGTTGCTCGTCTTCGTCGGGTTCGTCGCCCTCCCTTCCCGGCTCCTCGTCCCGGGGCCGGCGAAGTCCTCCAGCGCCTCCTGGTCCTTGCGCCTTCCCTCCTTCTCGGAGCTCTTCGGGGTCGCCCACATCGTGCGGGTGAGCGTGGCCTTCGACTGGGGCGCGCGCGCCGTGGTGCAGAAGGAGCTCGCGAACATCGCCGAGAGCTTCCGGTACGCTTCGCTGCAGGACTCGTTGGACCAGGTCATCTACGCGCTGGAGCGCTCCCTGCCTCACGCGCGGTACGCCTGCTGGACGGGAGAGTCGCTGCGGCTCGGCCGTGCGCAGGCGCGCTTCCTCGAGCTCGCGTCGGAGCTGCGGGGCCGGTACTCGAAGGAGCTCGTCCGCGGCGAGCGGCGCGAGGAGGGGGACGGCGAGCGCGCCCGCTCCCGTGAGGGCCAGGGCCTGGTGGTGGTGAGCCTGCTGATGGGCCGCAAGGGTCTTCCCTCCTCGTTGCCCTCCGAGGTCTCCGCCCAGGCGTTGCTCGAGCTGTTGCAGGCGCAGACCTCGGGCGAGCCCGTGGACGTGCTGGAGATCATCTGGTCTCCGGCGGCCGAGGAGGACCGGATGAGCTCGGCCGAGCTCGAGGCGCACTACCCGGAGCTGGTGCGGCTGGAGGCGAAGGCCGGGGCGCTCGGGCGTGTGTCCTGTCCGAGCTGTCAGGCCCTCTACGCCGCCGAGCTCGGCGCCTGCCCGAGCTGCGGCAGCACCGCCCCCGGCGTGGACGCGAAGCACGTGCTCGCCGGCCCGTGCCCCCACTGTCAGGCCGACATGCCCCGCTACGAGACGAAGTGCGAGCGGTGTGGGGCCTGGGTTCCCGCGGACGGCCGCAAGGCGTGACGCGGATGCGGTCCGGAGTGGGGGGCAGGGGACGGCCCGGGGCCCGCCGCACCCTCACCCCGTCCCTCTCCCGAGGGGAGAGGGGAAATGGTCTTCCTCAGTACGCCTTGGAGAAGACGATGCGGCCCGGCGACGGCTCTCCCGTCACCACGCACTTGCCCGCCTCCTGCTTCAGCGCGAACGGCCGGTTGCGCGTCGTCAGGCCCGTCTCGTCCTTGATGCGCGCCTCCACCTTCGGGTCCCCATTCCAGTGCGCCAGCAGGAACCCCGCGTCCGCCTTCTCCTTCATCTCCTCGTAGCTGTTCACCTCGAAGGTGTTCGCGTCCCGGAAGCTCTTCGCCTTCTCGAACAGCGACGTCTGCATCTGCTCGAGCATCTCCTGGGCCTTGCCCACCGCCTGGTCCAGCGGGATGAACTCCTTCTGCTTCACGTCCCGGCGCACCATCACGCACGAGCCCTTCGCCAGATCCTTCGGACCCAGCTCCACCCGCAGGCACGTGCCGATCAGCTCGTGCTCGCTGTACTTCCAGCCCGGGCTCTTCGTGTCGTCGTCGTCCACCACCACGCTCAGGCCCGCCTTCTTCAGGTCCGCCGCCAGCGCGTGCGACTTCTCCATCACCTGCGTCTTCTCCGCGTCCGTCGCCTTGCCCGCGATCGGGATGATCACCACGTGCGTCGGCGCCAGCCGCGGCGGCACGATGAGACCCGTGTCATCCGAGTGCGTCATGATGAGCCCGCCGATGAGGCGCGTGGACACGCCCCACGACGTCTGCCACACGTGGTGCTGCTTGCCGTCCCGGCCCTGGAACATCGTGTCGAAGGCCTTGGCGAAGTTCTGCCCCAGGTTGTGGCTGGTGCCCGCCTGCAGCGCCTTCTTGTCCTGCATCATCGCCTCGATGCTGTACGTGCGCAGCGCGCCGGCGAACTTCTCCGACTCCGTCTTGCGCCCCGTCATCACCGGCATCGCCATGTAGTCCTCGGCGAACTTCCGGTACACCTCCAGCATCTGCAGTGTCTCCTTCTCCGCGTCGTCCTCCGTCTCGTGGCAGGTGTGGCCCTCCTGCCAGAGGAACTCGGTGGTCCGCAGGAACAGGCGCGTGCGCATCTCCCAGCGCATCACGTTCGCCCACTGGTTGATGAGCAGCGGCAGGTCCCGGTAGCTCTGGATCCACTTGGCGAAGCTGCGGTTGATGATGGTTTCCGACGTGGGCCGGATGACGTAGGGCTCCTCCAGCTTGGCCCCACCGGCGTGCGTCACCACCGCCAGCTGCGGGTTGAAGCCCTCGACGTGCTCGGCCTCCTTCTTCAGGTAGCTCTCGGGGATGAGCAGCGGGAAGTAGGCGTTCTTGTGGCCCAGGTCCTTGAACATCTTGTCCAGGACGCGCTGCATGTTCTCCCAGATGGCATAGCCATTGGGCCGGATGACCATGCAGCCCTTCACGTCCGAGTAGTCGGCGAGCTTCGCCTTCTGGACCAGGTCCACATACCACTCGGAAAAGCCCTTCTCGCGCGGTGCCAGCTTCTCGGCCATCTGCTTGAAATCCTTCGAAAATGAGTGAGGGCCGTTGCCTACGCCAGCCCCCGCCCGGAATCAATGGTTGCGGGCTACTCGCAGCGGGTGGCCTCGTGCCGGCAGTCATGGCCGGAACGGTCCAGCTCCAGCTGGTAGAGGGACTGGAGGGCCTCGTTCTCCAGGGAGACCCCCAGCCGGCGGGGGCCCGTCCCCGGCTCGTTGAGCAGGATGTCCACCGTCTCCAGGCCCCTCTGGGGCACCGGGTCCGCCGGGGCCGCCATCACGCTCCGCTCCTCGAAGCGCTTCCAGGTGCGCCCCCCCGCCGTGCCCGCCACCGTGGCGAAGCCCTCGGCGCAGTGGGCCGCTCCCCCCACGAAGCCGGCCTGGTACACCCGGGCGCTGTGGCCCCCCGAGGCCGCGCACATCCCCCCCGACGCCCCGGGCTCGAAGCTGTTCCACAGCACGCATCCGTTGACGATGGACGTCCCACTCCCCGTCTGCTCCCGGGGGGCCCGGTACCGCACGTACCACCCCGCCTCCAGGGAGCCGGCCTCCTTCTCGCCCGTCGTCACCCGGCCGTCCGCCCCGAACTGGGACACGTCCACCAGGGAGTCCTCCGTCAGCATGCCGGCCTCGTACGCCGTGGCCGCCGCCGCCGTGTCGAAGGTGCGCGCCTTCTTCACCCCGTAGCTCCAGAAGCCGTAGAAGCGGTTGACGCTGGTGGCCGGCAGCGGCTTCGTCGCCGCCACGGGCACCCAGTCGTCCTTCGTCACCCGGCAGCCGCTGGCGTCACAGGTGTACTCCAGCCGCCCCGCGCTGCTCGCCGTGCAACCGTTGGCCGCGTCGTAGTCCCAGTCCAGCGATACCTTCGTCGAGCCGCAGGTGCCCCCCTCCGTCGCCGGGGTGGGCGTTTCCGGCGTGTACTTGTAGCCCTCGTAGGTGGTGCTGGCGCTCCAGAGCGTCGAGCCGCCGCGCTGCACGGTGACGCTCTGGCTCGCGCGGCAGCCGAGCTGCGCGCACCCCAGCGGGTTGGAGAGCCGGCACGTCGTCCCGCCGCTCTCCGCCAGGTTGTAGCGGTCCCCCGTCCCCACGAAGGTGCGCAGGTAGCCCGTGTCCGGCTGCACCGTGTTGGAGGTCATGTAGCTGAAGGCGGGCCGCACCGTGTCGGCATCGGGGCTCTCCACCGTGTCCGGGGGCTTCACCTGGAAGGCCCGGGCGGCGAACCAGTTGGCCACCTGGCCTCCCCCCGCCGGCCGCTCCCCGGGCTGCCAGAAGCGCACCGTCCACACCTGGCCCCCGTAGTCCGCCACCGTCGCCGTGTCGAAGAGCAGGTCTCCGTCCGGCTTGGAGCTGAGCTCGCCGCCAATGTCCATCATCGCCACGCTGGCCGCGAAGGGGTGGCGCAGGTGCTCGGAGCGCGTGCTGCCGTCGCCGTGGAAGAAGCTCCACAGCGTCTCGCCCGTCTTCATGTCCACCATGGCCAGGCCCCGGCCACGGTTCTGGGAGCGGTCATACCCGCCATTGAGGAAGACGACCCAGTCCTCGCGGGCCGGCTTGCCCGCCACGCGCCACGGGCCCTCTGGATCCGCCAGCGCCACCGGGCCGATCGGCGGAGGCCTCGGCGCGAAGTGCCCATCGCTCTCGCCCAGCTGGAGCGCGAGCGCGTCACACGGCTGCGGCCACATCCACAGGAAGTCCCCCCTTTGGTGGGGCGGGCGGCCCGGCTGTGCTGCCCCCGGGCTCTTCATCAGCGCCGTCACGTCCAGCGCGAAGCGGTGCACCCCGCCCGTGCCCGTGCCCACCACCGCCACCGTGCGGAACTCGCTGGCCTGCTTCTTCCCGTCCGCCTCCGCGTCTCCGGAGGCGCCCACCCCGTCCAGCCACACCTCGCGCACCATGGGCGTGCCGTCCACGAACCAGCCGTGCTGGCCCAGCTTGGGCAACAGCCTGGGCAACAGGTCCGGGGGGATGAAGGCCCAGAGCTCCTCGCCCGTGCCCTCGTCGTGCTTCGGCAGGCCGGTGAGCGCGTCCTTCCCCGTGCGGGTGCCGTTGTGGAAGGCGTGCAGCATGCCGCCGTTGGAGCCCACCAGGACCACCCGGTCGCGCTGCTCGTGGCGGGCCACGTACTCGTCATAGGCGTCGCGCGTGCGGCCCGAGCCCGCCTCCGTGTAGTGCTTCTGCTCCGTGCGGCCCGCGTAGAGCGTCTGCAGGCACTGCGTCGAGAAGCCACAGAACTCCCGTGGCATGGGCGGCTCCACCGTCCGCGGCGCCGAGTGGAAGATGTCATGCAGCAGGAAGGGCCGGTCGAAGTCGCGCCGCGTCTTGTCCGGGTTCAGCACGTCCGCGCCCCGGTAGTAGCGGATGACGGCGCGGGCACAGTCGTCCGGGCCCAGCTTCTCGCCCGCCACGGTGCACCCGCTCGCGCCGATGCCGAGGGCCTCGCGCAGCACCGGCGCATTGGCCTCGGTGAAGGCCACCGGCGTGTCGTGCGAGTCCAGCCGCCCGTCCGGCCCACCCGAGGCGCCGCCGTTGTCCACGAGCGTGTAGAGCTCCCGCGTCTTCCACCGCTGCGAGGCCGCCGCCGAGGGCTTGAGCTTCTGGCCCGCCTCCCAGAAGGGCCTGGCGGGCACCAGGCGGTCCCTCAGCTTCACGAAGTCGCCCACCTCGTTCTCCACCACGGCGTCCCCGTCCATGTCCATGAGGTGGACGTCGTCGCAGTCCTTGTCGTGGTTGAGGTCCCACGGATCTCCACCCGAGGAGGCGAGCGCCGCCTTGCAGCCGAGCAGCAGCTCCGAGGCGAGCTTGTAGCGGTAGAGGTAGCCGCGCCACGGCTCGTCCCGGTCGCGGCCCGGACGCAGGCGGGGCACCAGCGTGCCGCTCGCCGAGCCGAGCTGTCCGCCGGACGTGGACGCCGCGGAGAAGGAGGTGGAGCGCCGGTTCACGTTGGCGATGATGTCCTCCAGGGCCTGCTTCAGCCCCGCGCCATCGTTGGCCTGGTAGTAGAGGCCGCCGCCCACGCGCGCCGCGTTCTTGAGGATGTTGGCGTTGATGCCGAAGCCGATGGCGTGGAGGGTGAGGCTCTGCCGGCCGCCGGTGTCGAAGTCCCCCACCACCGCGGGGCTGCCGGACTGCAGGTCCTTCGTGGCGAGCAGCTTCGCCACGTCATCCAGCTTGTGCAGCGCGTCCTCGGGGCACGGCTCCGAGGCGGGGCACTCCACCGCGCCGCCATTGAGGGCCTCGAGGGTGCCGGCGGGGACGTGCTCGTCGGCGCTCGGCTCGCCGTCCGTGACGATGACGATGGACGTGGCCTGGCAGCCCCAGCACCAGCTGCGCTCCGGGCGGGACAGGGGCGCGTTCTGGAAGCCGCTCTTGAGGAAGCTCGAGTCGAAGCCGAAGACGTCCGTGTAGAGGGCGTTGCTGGAGGAGAAGTACTGCCCCACGTTGAGGAGCGACTCGGCCAGCGGGGTGGCGGCCTTGAAGCGCAGCGCGTCCACGGCCGCGAGGTAGCTGGGGCGCACCGTCTCGAAGGCGCGCGGGTCCGCGCTGAGCTGCTCGCACGTGGGGCCCTGCGGCATGGACATGAGCGCGCCGTGCACCGTGTTGTCCGCGTCGAAGTAGCTGATGCCCACGCGCGCCTGGCGCATGTCCCGGAGGATGGCCTTGAGCACCGCCTTCGCCGTCACGTACTTGGGCGGGTTGAAGTTGAGGAAGCGGCCCGAGAAGGCATACGTGTAGCGCCTCGGGTCCGTGCCCGGCCTCGAGCCCATGGCCCCGGGGCGCTTGTAGAAGCCCTTCGTCTCCATGCAGGCGAGGCACGCGTCGTAGAGCGCTCGCGTCGGGTCCGCGCTCGCCGGGTGCTGGTACGCGCAGACCTCCTCCTTCGTGTTCCACTGCGAGGCCGGCGTGTTGAGGTCCTCCCAGAACATGTACGCGTAGAACTTGTCGTCGCGGAACAGGCCGGGGTGGTCCGCGTCCGGCACCGGGTAGGCCGTGGACGGGTTCCACCCGTTGGCCGCCTGCATCGCGAGCAGGTCCGGGTTGGAGCAGCCGTCCCCGGCGGCGAATAAGGCCTCGTGGTTGCCCTCCTGCACCTGGGGCAGCTCGCGCATGGACGCCGAGGTGTCGATGAGGAAGTGCACGTTGGGCGGCGTGCCCTCGCTCATGAAGAAGCGCTCGTCGCCGGTGATGTCCTGGCCGCGCAGGGCCTCGGCGGCGAGCGAGGTGGTGAGCTGGCAACAGGCGGCCCTGGCTCCCGGGTCCTCCGGCGTGGCGGAGGCGGCCAGGGTGGAGGCGAGCAGGAGCGCGGCGGCGGACAGGCGGCGGAGGTGGCTCCGGGCGTTCATGGAATGGATTCCTCGGAGGAGGGGCTACTGAAGGCCGACACGGATGACGAACTCGACCTCGCGCTCGGGGCCGCCGGGGTACTCCTGGCAGAGCGCCGTCACGGAGTACCAATAGGCGCCCTCGGCGGCGTCGCCGAGCGTGTTGCTGATGTCGCGGGCCGTGTCGCGCGAGGCGCCCACGGCGTTGGCGGGCAGCCGCTCCACGTGTGTCAGCGTGGGCGAGGGCGTCGAGCCGGTGAAGTGGCCCGCGCGGATGATGCCCTGGCCGTACGCATCATCCAGGTGCACCTGGGCGGTGCTGCCGGGGGTGAGGACCCGGAGGCGGGCGAGGAAGAGGTTGCGCGCGGCCTGGGTGCAGGCCGAGAGCGCGTCGTCGCGCGTCTGGAGCACGGAGGCATTGCGCTCGGTGCCGGTGAAGGAGATGGCGCCGGCCACCAGCAGGGTGACGAGGACCACGACGAGCAGCGCCATCACGAGGGCCATGCCGCGGGGAGTGCTCACCCGCACGCGGGTGGTGGCGTGGAACACAGCGGAACGGGACCGGACGGACACGCGGAGGACTCCTTCCGCCCGGCTGCCTGTGCAAAGCGTGGCCCACCTGCCCCAGGGGGCGGGAACTCCTTGTGCAAACCCTTGGAACGAGAGGGAAGTCCGCTACCCCACGTGACCGCCGGAGTTACCCAGGACTGGCCTTTCTACTGGGAAAGGAACTTCCCTTTCTGTAACCCTTGCACGCCTGCCTGCTCCTGGCTGACGTTGGGCGGCTCGTGTAGGAGAAAGAGGTTCCGGATGAGCTGGTGGCCGTGCTCCCCGCCTTCATTGTCATGGCCAGGACCTGGACGATGCACGCTGCTTGTCCTGGTTCTCCTGTCCAACGCCTGTGTGTCGCTGATGCCACCGCCTGGCTCGGGGCGGAGCCTGCGCTACACCCCGTACGGCGCTACCGGGCCCACAGGGGCCATCGGCGCGGGCGGGGAGTCTCCGCGTGTACTCGACTCCCAGCCGCGCTCTCCTGCTCCCGAGACACTGTGGCACAGCGCCCTCGCTGCCCATCTGGCCTTCCGCAAGGGCGTGGGCGATGTGTCCGGCTCCACCCGCCGACTCTCCAGCGAGCTCTCCAGACTCGCGGCCAGCTACTCGGGCATTGCCCGCGTGGGCAACGGCATCTTCGTCCGCTACGTCGAATATGGGGAACGTCAGCTGCGGTGGATTGATGCCGAGCTCGCCGCCGCCACGGAGCTTGCCGCCGAGGCGTCGCAGGTGGAGGAGCCGGACATGCAGCTCGCCCTGCTGCGCCTCGCGGGCCCACGGCTGGAGGCCGCGATGATGGGCTCCATGCTGCTGGCCGTATGGGTCGACTTCCTCACCCTCACCGACGCGGCGCTCTCCCGGCGCCTCAATAGCGTGGAGGTGCTCTTCATGAGGATGGACGGCTGGCAGAAGTTGCTGGAGCCCGCCATGACGGCGCTCGCGTCCCTGGAGCCGGAGCAGGTGGAGGCAGCGGCGCGGGACATGCCCGCCCTGGTGGGCCACCTCACGCGCGAGCTCGCCGAGCTCCTCGAGACCATGAACAAGGGGGTGAAGGTCCTCGAGGCGGCGCTGCTGTTGAAGGAGTCCATGGAGGCGCTCACCCTCGTGTCGGCGCTGAAGTTCACCCTG
>NZ_DASUNC010000167.1:0-102636 GCF_036277355.1 Archangium sp. | reverse complement strand
CTGAACATCGCTTGGGTGGTGCGGCCGGCCTTGGACTTCGTCCTGCACTGGAGCCGCTGGCGACGCCGCCATCAGGCCATCGCCAAACGCTGCCATTACCGACGCAGAGACCCTCGCGCCAAAGTCCCACTGTAGTATTAGGGGCGACCTGCACAGGCAGTTTCGAGTCGGGCCTCCGCAGGAGGGCGGCTCTGAAGCTGGAGGCGCTCGATTCATGCCTTCCCAACTCGTACAGGAGGATGCCTTCATAGAGGGTGAGGGTGATCTCTTCATCCGCCCCGCGAGGCAGTTTGCGTGCAAGTGCAATCCGGCTGAGCGCAACCTCGTAATCGAGGTTTTCGTACAGGCGGTTGATCGAGGTGATGTGGTTGCGGATCTCGTTACCATTCTCAGCGGGCGAGGCGAAGGGAAGGACCAAGGCCAGGACAAGGGCGAGTGCTCCTTGACCAGCAAGCCTCCGGGAATTCACTTTCATGTAAAGATTGCTCACTGAGGTGGGAGGTTATCCCGAAGCATCAGACGTGCAAAGAGCACGGCTGTCCTCGTGTTGAGAGCGCCTGACCTGGATGCGGCACGACGCGCGAGCGGGCAAGCATTGATGACCGCGCTGCCCATGCCGGTGCCATCCGCGTTCGTCCGCGCTCCCGGGCCCCCTCATTCTCACGGACTGAGAGCACGGGGCCAGCCCGGTGTCCAGGCCTCCTGATCCGCCGGTCCACCGACCCACCCTGAAAAGTGACGGGGGTACGCAACTTCCACAGGGGTCCATGGGAGAATGGATCAACGGATTTCACACAAGACTTCGTAGGAGCCCCCATGACCTCCATTGACCGCAACCGCAACGCGCTCACCCCGGCGGGCCGCCAGACCGTCGAGAAGGCCCAGCCGGCCGTGGCTCCGGCGGTGAACACCGTGAAGGCCGACTCCGCCAAGGTGACGAAGCAGGCCGGTGACACCTTCGAGTCCGGTCCGGCGCGCCAGGTGTCGGCGAGCCTCCTGGGCGGCAGCAAGCCCAAGGACAAGGTGTTCGACGGCCAGTTCGTGGGCGCCGGGGGCCAGACCTTCCCGCCCGGCACGCCGCTCAAGGACATCCCCGGCGTCACCCCGCGCAACAACCCCAACCCGGCCAAGACCGTCATCTACGTCAACGGCATCATGACGGACAAGGCGGGCCAGTCCAGCGACCTCCAGGCCATCGCCGACAAGACGAACGCCAAGGCCATCGGCATCCACAACTCCACCGAGGGCTTCATCTCCGACCTGGCCCAGTGCGTGAAGGACAAGCTGGACAAGGGCACCAACCCGGCCGTGGACACCCTGGCCGACACCGTCTACTCCGAGCTCAAGGCCGGCCGTGAAGTGCACCTCATGGGCTACAGCCAGGGCGGTCTCATCACCAGCCGCGCGCTCAAGGATGTCTACAACCGGCTGCGCATCGAAGATGGGTT
Organism: Archangium sp.; assembly: GCF_036277355.1. Taxonomy (GTDB): domain Bacteria; phylum Myxococcota; class Myxococcia; order Myxococcales; family Myxococcaceae; genus Archangium. The sequence continues at coordinate 101,188 of NZ_DASUNC010000167.1, read as the reverse complement.
GTCCAAGGCGGACACCGAGAAGGTGATGAGCAAGCTGAACGTGGAGACCTTCGGGGCGGCCGCGGCCACCTACCCGGACGGCCCCAAGTACGTGCACTACATCAACAACCGCGACGCGGTCCCCACCGTCACCGGCCTGGGTGGCAGCGTGGATCCGCTCGCCTTCGCCAAGAAGGCCGGCAAGGACGCGGTCATCCACCGCTTCGGCGATGGCGGCCTCAACCTCCTCAAGAACCACAGCCTCCAGGAGACCTACCTGAATCACCGCGTGCCCTTCGAGCAGGCGCGCAACAACCAGTTCTGAGTCCAGGCAACCGCTGACGGCGGGTTGCCCGTCCCCCGGGGGAGGCGCTGACGAGCGTCCTCCCCTTTTTCATGCCCGCATCCAAACCCACCTTTCCCGCGTAGTGCCTCTGGATGAACCTGGTGGGGGAGCCATGGAGGAGGATGGGGCGCTACTCGGCGCCATCGCCCGGGGCAGCAAGGCGGCCTTCCAGTCGTATTACGAGCGGCACGCGGGCCGGCTGCTGGGCTACGTGCTGCGCGTGACGAGGGACCGCTCGCTCGCCGAGGACGTGGTGCAGGAGGTCTTCACCGCCATCTGGCAGAAGGCCTCCAGCTACCACGCCGCGCAGGGCACGCCCCTGGCGTGGACGTACCGCATTGCCCGCAACAAGCTCGTGGACCGGTGGCGGCGCGGGCCGCCGGTGGCCCCGGAGGCGGAGCGGCCGGTGCTGGCGCTCGTGCAGGCGGACCCCGAGCTGTCGATGAGCCTGGAGCGGGCGCTGGAAGGACTCAGCCCGGAGCAGCGCCAGGCCGTCGAGCTGGCGGTGCTGGGTGGCTACACACACGAGGAGGCGGCGACGGAGCTCGCGGTGCCGCTGGGCACCCTGAAGTCCCGCATCCGGATGGCCCTGCGCCACATGCGGGCCCTGCTGACGGAGTGAAGCGATGATGCCCGTGAACCATCCCCCCTCCGAGCGGTTGCTGGCGTACGCCACGGGCGCCGCGGACGTGCCCCTGCGCCTGCTGCTGGAGACGCACCTGTCCCTCTGCCCCGCCTGCGAGCGCGAGGTGGGGCGGCTCACGGCGCCCGGAGGCACGCTGCTCGAGGCCGTGCCCGAGGAGCCCGTGCCGGCCGGGCTCTTCGAGCGCATCTGGACGGAGGCCTCCCAGCGCGAGCCGCCGCGCCCGGTGGAGGGCGTGCCGCTGCCGCCGTCGGTGCTGGCGGAGCTGCCGCCGGTGGAGGGTTGGCGCTGGCACACGGTGCCGGGCAGCGGCAGCCAGACGGCGCGACTGGTGCGCGAGGCGCCGGGCGGGTGTGGGCTCTTCCTGGTGCGGATGAAGCCGGGGGCGCGCTTCCCGAGGCATGCGCACCGGGGCGGAGAGGAGGGGATGGTGCTGGCCGGAGGCGTCTGGGACCGGGGCCGCTTCCTGGAGGCGGGCGACTGGGGCAGTGCGCCTCCGGGCTCCAGCCACGAGCTGCTCGCGGACGCGAAGGAGGGCTGCTGGGCGCTGATCCGCGAGGAGTGCGAGGACGTGCGGCTGTCGGGCTGGAGGGGTGTGTTGCAGCGCCTCGTCTAGTGCCACTCGACGCGGTAGGTGCACCCACTGCCGTCGGCGTGCGCGGGGTGCACGTGGGGCTGGCGGGCGCCGGCGGCTCCGAGCGCCGCCTCGAGCATGCCCTGGTAGTACGAGGGGATGCCGAGCGTCTCGTTGATGTGGACCTCGTACGTGGTGGGGGCCAGCTCCTTGAGCTGCATCTGCACGTAGTTGTCGGCGTTGCGGAAGTTGTGGTTCAGCCGCATGAGCAGCCGGCGGGGCCCGAGCGCGCGGCCGAGCGCGAGCATTCCGCGGCCGAGCACCGTCTCGCTGACGTCCGTCACCATCTTCTGGCCGAGCCGGCGGTAGGCCTCCTCGCGGTGCAGCTCGGGGAAGAGATCCCGGACGATGATGTCGAGGGAGGGGCGCCAGACGGACGCCGGGTAGAAGGGGAGCGGCTGCCGGTCGACGTGCAGGCCCATGCGCCCGAGCGCATGCCGGGCCGCCATGGAGAGCCTTCCGTGCAGGGCAATCTGGAAGAGGCCGTCGAAGGTATTACCGAACACCACACGCTCATCCATCATCATCATGCATGACCCCCGGTAGCGAGAGCCCCTACACGAGGGGCTGCGTGGCACCGTGCGGCTCACAAGGCCGCACCAGACAGCACCCATGGTGACATGGAAGGGGGTGGTCCGCCTGAAACTGGCCGGGGAAAGTGTTGAGCGGTGAGCGGATGGGGCGTTGAAAACCCGACAGAGGGGCCCGATTTCGCGAAAAACCTGTGGACGGGAGTTTCAGGACTTCTTGGAGTTCTTCTCCGCGCGGTGGAGGCGCTCGAGGCGTTCGGCGGGGTTGGAGTCGCCGAGCTTGTGGGAGAGGTAGGCGCTGGCGGAGGCGAGCTTGCGGCGGAAGTCGTCGGGGGGAGGGGGAGGGGCGCGCGGGAGGTTGAAGAAGTCGGTGCCCACCCTCAGGAGGGTGCGAGCCATGGCCTGATCGTCCTCGGAGGCGTGGGGGTAGAGGAGGGCGGCGACGCGCGGGTACTCATGGGCGGCGGCCTTGATGAGGGCGGACTCGCCCATGCGGTCGCTGAGGGAGGGATCGGCACCACCGGCGAGCAGGGTGCGCACGAGCTCCTCGTGACCTTTCTCGGCGGCGAGGATGAGGGGGGTACGGCCTTCGGAGTCGAAGGGATTGGGGTCGGCGCCACCGGCGAGCAGCGCCTCCACCTGGGCCAGGTCACCCGCGGCCACGGCATCGAAGAGGGACATGGCCAGAGCATGTCACTGCGTTCCACCAACTCCAACCGGGGGCATCCTCTCCATAAGCCCTCTCCGTGGGCCCACTCCCTCGCCCTCCGGGAGAGGGTCGGGGTGAGGGTATCCGGGCCCCGGGTTTTCCTCCGTGCTACCGCGAGGGATTCCTCGGGCGTCCGTTGAGCGTGCCCGCGGCGGGAGCCACCTCGCCCGAGGGCTTCTCCACCTTCAAGCCGGCGAACTTCCCCTCGCGCTCGAGGCGGAAGATGTCCTCGTCGGTGACGAACTCCTGCTGGAGCAGCTCGCGCGCGCGTTTGACCTTGGCGAGCAGGACGGGGTCGCTGATGGGGGTGCTGTTCTCCTGGGTGGGCCGGGGAGGCGGGCGCATGACGGAGAAGGTGCCGCGAGCGGGGTGGCCCTCGGCGCTGAGGCCCTCCAGGGCATAGGTGATGGCGAAGACCTCGGGCTCGGCCCTGGTGTCGAAGGACACCTTCACCTCGGTGCCCTTGCCTTCGGGGACCTCGCTCACGGGGAGGGAGGCGACGTCCACCTGCTCGGGAGGGGGAGGGGCCTCGTCGGTGCCGCGGAAGGCGCGGATGGCGCGGACCCGGGTGATGCGCACGGGCCCGCGGAAGCGGTGGTAGAGGCGGAACGTCTGGCGCACCACGCCGTCCGCATCGAGCACGGGGAATCGGGGCGTGCCCACGGCGAGCAGGGTGACGATGCCCTTCTTGTCGAAGTTCTCGAAGGAGGTGTTGAGCACCTGGAGCGAGGAGCGGCCGGTCTCCTTGCGGCCCGCGGCGTCGTAGGCGTCCACGCGGATGAGGTGCTGGGTGTACATGCCGCTGGCGCCCGTGTTGCTCAGCATGGAGTGCGAGACGATGGGGCTCGTGGTCGTCACGGGGGCCTCGTCGTCGAAGGTCCACACGTAGCGCACGGCGACGAAGGGCTTGGGCGCGGGCTGTCCGGGGCGGACGGGCCGCTCCATCAACTTCGCGAAGAACTCGAAGTCATCCTCGGAGTTGGGCTGGCGCCGGGACATCACGTGGATGAGCCGCTCGGGCTCACAGTCCTTCACGCGGTAGGGCGGGACGGGGACGGTGACGGAGACGTTGTCCTTGGTGAAGACGGTGACGCGCGGAAGCTCATACGAGCCGTCCGCGTCGTTGCGCCAGACGCGGAGGGGGATGCGCTGGCCGGTGCCATCGCCCACGGTGTAGTGCAGGTACGCGTCGTTGCCATCCGGCGTGTGGGCGCGCACGGTGATGAGGTTGTCCTCGCCCGAGCACACCTCCTGCTTCTCCACGAGAATCTCATCCACGATGGGCGGCGCGGGCTCGGGGGCGGCGGGGGCCTCGGCCTCGGGAGGCTTCGGCGCGGCGGCGAGCGCGGGAGCGGACTCCTGCTCCGGCGAGGACGGAGCGCGGGTGCGCACCTGGATGACGGGGGCGGCCGGCGCGGGCCGCTCCCGCGAGAGGAGCCAGCCCACCAGGCCCCCGAGGGCGAGGAGTGCGAGCAGCAGCACCCATCGCCAGGGCCGCTGGGAACGGTTCTCGGGGGTCGGGCTCATCGGGGAGGGGCTCCTCTGCGAGGGGAAGCGAGGGGGGGAACGGGTGACGGTGGGTTACTGCCAGCAGCCGTAGACGTTGCCGCCCGAGTTCCACTGGAGCTGGTGCGTGTAGTCCGGGCCCCAGACGGTGTTGTTGAGGGGGTGCACGCCCCAGCCGCCGATGCGGTCCGGGCTGATGGAGGTGGCGGTGGCGTTGGGATCATCGCGCACGCTCTTCCAGTAGCGGCCGTCGGAGGAGTCGCACATGTTGGCGGACATGCAGTTGGCCACCTGGTTGCCGGCGTTGCCGCAGACGTTGTAGGTGGGGCAGGCGATGGTGAGCGCCGCGTCGACGAACCAGCCGAGCGAGGATTTGCACTCGTTGTAGATGCCCGTGTAGAGCGAGTTGGAGGCGTTGGCGATCTGCGCGTGCGAGTACGTGTGCGGCGTCACCACGCCCCGGCCCGCGTAGTTGTGCGCGTAGGCCATGAAGGTGGAGCACACCATGCCGTTGTTGGAGGCATTGCCCGGAATCAGGTTGGCGGTCTCGAGCGTCCGGTACTGGAAGAGCGAGTAGTTGACGCGGGCGCCGTTGCGCACCGGCCGGTCGAGGTACTGGCCGGAGTCGAACCGGGACACGTCGCTGGTGTACGCGTGGTTGTACCAGATGGAGTCGCCAATCAGCGCGGCCTGGGTGGGGTCCCCCTGCTGCCAGCCGGTCCACTCGGGGCCGGTGCCCTTGCCGAACAGCGACATGTAGATGCCGCCCTGGTTGATCTGCTCCAGGCCCGGGTAGCCGTAGCGCAAGTCGAAGCCGCTGATGGGCTTGCTACACACGCCGGGCCAGGGCTCCTGGGTGGGGTTGGCCATGGTGGCGTGCGAGACGGTGGAGCCGGGGCCATGCGAGAGCATCGAGTGCGTGCGGTACTCGCCGATGGCATCCAGCACGTCGCGGATGGGGCCGAAGCTCCGGTCGAACACCACCGCGCCGTTGGGCGCGTTCCAGCCAGCGGATGTCGAGCCACACTCCCCCTTGGCGTGGGCGGCTCCCGCCAACATCAGCGCGGACACTGCGACACTCCCTACGAGCAGACGACGCATCACGACTCCTCCCGGACGACGGGATGGGCTCGGTGGGTGGTCCGGCGTCTCGAGGCACTCTTCCCAGGCGGCGACAGGGGCCGGCCACACCGAGCGACGGAACGGTACCTGGGGATTCGTTCGTTCTACTCCGTCCGGCAAGCGCTGGCCAGGGCTCGCTGGAAGAATTCCTTGACAAGGGATTGAAAGTGATTATGCCCGGGCCCGGGAGCGTGTGGAAGCCGACACTGGAAACCGGCGGGCAGCAGGGCAGCCAGGAGAGCGGCCGCTGCGCTTCCCCGCCGTGTCAGCCGGCCTGGCTCTCGGCCTCGGGCCCGAGGGGCAGCACGAGCCGGAAGGTGGTGCCGCCGCCGGGAGGCGAGTCGGCGTGGATGTGGCCGCCGTGGGCCTCCAGGGTGCGCTGGACGATGGTGAGTCCCAGGCCGGTGCCGGTGGCCTTGGTGGTGAAGAAGGGTTGGAAGAGGCGCTCGCGCAGCTCGCGGGGGATGCCGGTGCCGGTGTCGGTGAACTCCACCACCGCGCCGGGCTGCTCGGTGCAGCGGTACGCGGCCACGCGCAGCGTGCCGCCGTGGGGCATGGCCTGCACGGCGTTGAGGGCGAGGTTGAGGAAGCTCTGGCGCATCTTCCGCTCGTCCACGGGCACGGGCGGCACGTCGGGTTGCAGGGCCCACTCCACGCGGATGCGCGGCTGGCCACTGGTGGCGATGCGCACGGCCTCCTCGAGCATGCGCGCCAGGGGCACGGGGTAGAACTCGGGGGCGGAGGGGCGGGCGAAGTCGAGCAGGTCATCCACCAGCCGGTTGAGGCGGTTGGCCTCCTCCTCGAGGATGGTGACGAGGGTGCGGGCGGGGGCGTTGGGCTCGACGAAGCGGCGCAGGGTGGCCACGGCGTTGAAGATGGCGCCCAGGGGGTTGCGCACCTCGTGGGCCACCACGGCGGACAGCTCGCCGAGCGCGGCCAGCCTCTCGTGCTCCACCAGCTGGCGCTGGGTGTGCTTGAGCTCCGCGTGGAGCCGGGCGAGCTCCTCGGCGCGCCCGCGCACCTGCTGGAGGAGCCGGTGGGACTCGATGGCGGCGGCGAAGTGGGAGCCCATGGCCTGGAGCGTCTCCAGCTCCATGGCGGACAGCAGGCGGTGCTGGGCGAAGGTGATGACGAGCGTGCCCACCATGCGCGAGCGCACCTGCAGGGGCACCATGGCCACGGTGGAGCGGCCATGCTTGCGCAGGTGCTCGCGCACGGACTCGGGGAAGTCATCCACCTGGAGCACCATGGGGATGCCCAGCTCGATGACCTTGCCGGACATGGTGCCGCTCATGGACAGCCGGAGGAAGGGCCGCACCGACTCCTCGCTGCCGCCCTGTTGCCAGACGAGCTCCAGCTCGTCGTTGCTCTCGGTGCGCAGCAGCAGGAGCACCGAGTCGCAGTGCAGCAGGCCGATGATCTCCTCGGTGCCGGGCCCGAAGAAGGCGCGGGGCTCGGGGGCGGTGGCGGCCACGGCGGCCAGCCGGCTGAGCGCGGTGAGGGCGGTGTTGTGCGTGGACAGGCGGGAGATGGTGTGCGCGGCCTCGAGGGCGGCGGACACCTGGGCGGCGAAGAGGCGCAGCGGCGGCAGCTCCTCCTCGCTGAGCCAGTCCGCGGCGAGCACCAGCAGGGAGCGGGGTTTGCCGGCCTGGTCGATGCGGACGCAGAGCGAGCGCAGGGGCCCCACGCGCCGCAGGTGGGTGAGCACCGGCTCGGACCAGTCGGGGCCCACGAACTGGGCCGTCTCGCGGGCGAAGTCGTCCCCGTAGGCGGAGCCCTCCGTCCACGCGAGCCGCAGCATGGGGCTCCAGGTGCCGGGCACATCCACCAGGTGCTGGCCGCTCAGGCGCGCCTGGCCCGCGGCGGTGCCGGTGGCCACGAAGGCATGGCCCAGCCACACCCGCTCCGCGTCCGGCACGAGGTAGCCGTAGGACACCTCTAGCTCGGCCAGGCCCTGGAAGACGTGGCTGAGCACCTCCTCCTCGTCATGCAGGCCCGGCAGCGAGGCGCCGAGCGTGGCCACGCGCTGGAGGAGCTGGCGGTGGACGACGCGGCCGGAGAGGTCGCGCACGAGCATCCACGTCTCCGGCCCCTTCATGGAGATGGACAGCTCCACGCGCCGCTCGCCGGTGGAGGTGCGCATCACCGTCTCGTAGGTGTCGGGGACGGGCTCGCCCCGGCGCCGGCGCGTGTGCCGCTCGGCGAGGAAGGCCCGCTGTTGCGGCGAGAAGAGCTCGAAGAGCTTGCCGACCACCTCCTCACGGGGAAAGCCGAGCAGCTCGAGCAGCGCCGTGTTGGCGTGGACGATGCTTCGCTCGCGGACGATGGCCAGGGCGAATGGCAGCGTGTCCAGGTGCTGGTACGGGGCCCCCCCCGCTCCGTCGGGCGTCGTCACGGGGCGAGGATGGCACTCCGGACCGGTCGGGGGAAGCAGGCCCGGATGTTTTCCGGGCCGGGCCGGGCGGGGGTCAGTGCCGGCGATGGTGGCGGACCTCCTCCTTCTGGCGCTCCTTGAAGCCCTGCACCTTCTCGTAGGTGCCGATGAGCTCCGTCTGGGCGAGGACGTGGCCCCGCATGGCGGCCTCGAGTTGCTTCCAGGTGGCATGGCCCATGTCCGGCAGCACGGTGTCCAGGGCGAACACGCGGTAGAAGTAGCGGTGGCGGCCGATGGGAGGACACGGGCCGCCGTAGCCCAGGTTCTTCCAGTCATTGAGGGCCTCGCGGGCGCCCGCGGGGAGGCTCTCGGGGAGCATGGACTCGGGGATGTCGTGGATGTTGGGCGGCAGGTTGTAGAGCACCCAATGCGTCCAGGTGGTCTGGGGGTTGTCCGGGTCCGGCGCGTCGGGGTCCTGCATCACGAGCGCGAAGCTGCGCGTGCCTGGAGGCTCGCCCTCCCAGTGGAGGGGCGGGGGGAGGTCATCTCCTTCGCAGGTATAGGCGATGGGAATCGTCTCTCCGTCCTTGAAGCGGGGCGAGGTGAGTTGGAATGGGATGGGCATCCGTGGGTCCTCCGGCTCTGGGAAAGAGGTCCAAGTGCAAGCTGGGAACGGGGACACCTCCTGGCGAGGAAGGCCCGCTGGGCGGCTGCGGTGCCACCCATGCTCCGGGGCGCTGCGCTGGCCGTTTCCCCTGGATGGCCGGGGGCAGGCGTGTGAGCGTCGCCTCATGAACCGGAGCGTACCGTTGGAGGAGCAGGTGGCGACGGCGCTGGAGACCACCCCGGAGCTGCTGCCCTTCCTGCCCACCGGGCCGAGGCGCTCGCCCTGCGCCACCCGGAGGCGGCGGAGTGGGTGCGAGGGTTCGTCGCGGAGCAGGAGCGCCAGAGCCGGCTGCTCACGACGGACCTGTTGAACGCGCTCTGGTTGCTGCGGCGAGGGCCTTGAGCCCTACGCCCGCGATGCGTGAGCACCGTTCCCGCGATTCAGTGGATGGCCTGACCGAGGGCGTCGAGAACGGGGCGGCGGGACGGCAGGGTGTGGTGCTCGTGGTCGTAGAAGCACTCGGGGCCGAGCAGGGAGATGAGCTCGCGTTCGCGGGCCATGCCTGCTTCGGTGCTTGCCTCGGTGGGTAATGCGTAGGGCTGCACGAGGACGATGTCCTCACCGAGCGGCTTGCGACATTCAGTGGGCAGCGTATCGAGCCGTTGGCCGAACATGCGCACGAAGGGGGGCCCGTAGAAGTTGCGCCAGAGGAGGCCCGGAAGGCCCTCGCTGTAGTCGCGGACGGTAGGGATGCGCTTCGAGCCGATGCCTTCGGGCACCAGCCGTTGTGTCTTCCGCTTGAAGTCCTCTTCCACTGTGGACAGGGCAAGAGGTGACTGGACGAGGCGCATCAGAGCGAGGACCTGCTCGGCATGTGCTGCTCGCCAGGCGGCCTTCTTCGTGTGGGCCGCGGAGGTCACCCAGATGATGCTGCCATGGTAGGGCTCGGGGCTGGATTCGCACGGGAAGAGCCAGAGGTAGTCCTGGTCCGTTCTCGCCGCCACGCACAGGTGACCGTGCTCCTCGTAATAAGCCATGAGCACATCGAGCATGGATTTGCCCGGAGGGACTGGCTCGGACAGATCGGCATCTCCATACCGGGAGGGAGCGAACCACTGGAACTCGTTGAAGACGAGTGCCAGGAGTTCTCGGGCCCCGGAGCTCGAGGGGGTATCTGGAGGCAGATGAATCTGGGTCTCGAGGTTCTGCTTCGGCATGGACGAGCTACGCCCTCGGACATCGATATTGCCCACCTCCACCGAGAATCCGACAGAGGTGGATGATGCACCACGGAACTTCTCAAGAGTCTTTTGGCATCTGCCTTGGTTTTGGAAATCGCGGATGCACCCCAGCTCCGTCAAACTGGGGTGGGTAGCGCCTCAAGCCAAGCGAGCAGCAAGTCTGCCAAGGTGCTCGGGTTTTCAATCACCCATTGGGACTCGAACAACTGAGGGTGCCACTGACTGGGGCTGTATCCCGTAGGACGACGCGTTCTCTTTGCTACGATCCAGGAGTGGCGAGGATCCTTGGGCCGCCGATAAAGGATCGAACCCACTTGGTGCCCACTGGCGACATCGAGAAAGGGCGCGAGCGCACCGTACGTGGCTCGCAAGCGGCGTGCGTCTAGGCAGTCAAGGACGAGTTCGAGGGCTTCAAGTCGTTGCGGATTCATGACCTGCCTCCGTTCTGCGTGTGATGGGCTCTCGAGCCGTGAGGCTTCGAACCCACCCAGCACTGGGTCACGACAAGCATGCGCAATGCCACTTGTCCTGTAGCCCGGGCCGGGGCCCCGCCCGGGCCCCCACCTTAGGGGCCCTCACGGGGCGAAAAACGTCATGCACGCAGCGTGCCCTATGGCGCTGGACGACTGTGCCATTGGAACGAGAAGTCGCAAGCGAGCCAACCCTGGCGGGAGGCTGCACCTGGCCAGAGGCCGCCTACGCCCGCGAGGCGTGGGCACCGCCGGGCACATCCTGGTTCTCATCGGGCGGGCGCACCGGCAGCTGCCGGGTGAGCACCAGCACGCCGACGAGCGCGGCGAGCACCAGCCACCCGGGCCAGCCCGTCACTCCTACCAGGGCGGTGTCGGGCGGCGAGCCCGCGTGACCGAGCACCATGACGACAGGCCCCAGGGCGTTGAGGGAGCCATGGGCGATCATCGCGGACCAGATGCTGCCGGTGGCCAGCCGCATCCAACCGAGGAGGATGCCGAGCAGCACGCACACCACGATGAACAAGAGGACACCGAGCACGGGGTGCTGGGGATAGTTGTAGCCCAGCAGGATGAGGGGGGCGTGCCACAGGCCCCAGATGACGCCGCTGAGCACGAGCGCGCGCCACTGTCCGAGCGGCAGCAGCCGGGGGAGCAGGTAGCCGCGCCAGCCCCACTCCTCGCCGAAGATGACGGGTGCGTTGATCAGAGGACCCAGCAGCGCGCCCTGCACCACCTGGAGGGCGAGGAAGACGTGGGGCTCGGCGAGCTTCCCGAGCTTCTCCACGGCCCCGGGAGGCAGCTGCGCGATCAGGGCGCGCACGCTGGAGAGCCCGGCGAGGTCCAGCGCCTGGGGGTAGACGAGGGCGGAGAGGAGCAGGGCCCCGAGCACCACCACGGGAGTGCCCAGCCATGCCAGCAGGAAGAAGCGCAGCCGGTGCTGGCCGAGCCCCAGGCCCGTGTCCCGCTTGAGCGAGGGCAGGGGGGACACCTTGCGGGCCACGAGGAGGGTGGCCACGGTGGGGCCGAACATGGACAGGGCGGCGAAGGCCTTGAACACGCCGGGCGACTTCTCCACCTCGGTGCCGAAACCCAGCACGAAGCCGAGGACGCACAGCCAGGAGAAGCCATAGGCGATGGCCACGAAGGCGGCGACACCGCGCGTATCGAGCCGGGAAGAGGAGTGCATGGCGTGGGCTCCAGGCTGTCAGCGCTCGCGCACGGGCGAGGTGGAGAGGAGGAAGGAGTAGAGGGCCGGCGCGAGGCCGGACACGACGAGGGCCCCGAGGGCGGCGGGGGTGGAGAAGGGCGCGAGGGCCAGGGTGGCGAGCCCGCCGAGCGTCAGGCTGTAGCCGCCGAAGCGCTGGGTGCGCTGCCACACCTCGTCCGAGCGCAGGGCCCAGGGGTTGCGGAAGCCGGCGAAGGGATTGCGCCGGAGCCGGGGGATGACCTGGCCGGAGACGAGCCCGGGCAGGCGGGGGTAGAGGAGGGTGGAGAGCCCCAACCCCAAGGCGGCGAGGCCAAGGCTGGCCATGTCCGCGTGGTTGAAGCGGGGCGGTCTCATGCCTTGCCCTTCCGGCGGGTGGCGGCCTTCACCGAGGCGGTCAGCTCCAGCAGCTCCGAGGCCAGGTCCTCGAGGACATTGCTCCGCAGCGTGTAGACGACGTGGGTGCCGCGCTTCTCCGAGCGCACCAGCCCGGCGGACTCGAGCACCTTGAAGTGGTGGGAGAGGGTGGGGCGCGTCAGCTCGAAGGCGGCGGCGACCTCGCCGGCGGTGAGCGAGCCCTGGCGCAGCAGCCGGAGGATGGCGCGGCGGTTGGGGTCTGCGAGTGCCTCGAAGGGGCTGCGGGAAGAGCGGGCCATGTTTAGATGATCATCTATTTAGACGGACATCTAAATTCAAGGCCCGAGTGGGACCCCGGGTCACCTGCGCTACAGTGGCGCGCCGTGAAGCGGACCCTGCTCCTGTTCCTCCTCCTCTCCCTGCCCGCGGCTGCGGCGGAGCGGCTCGCCGTGCGGCTGCAGCACGGGGGCACGCTCGGCGCGGCCGAGTCCCAACGCGTGCTCGGCCTGACGGAGGACGTGGCCCGGGAGCTGACGGGCCTCGAGGTCACCCAGGCCCCGGAAGGGTTGCTGTCGGGCCGATGCGGGGCGCAGGACGCGTGCCTGCGGGCGGTGGCGGCGGAGGTGAAGACGGAGCACGTCCTGGTGGTGGGGTTGACGCCGAAGCGCCAGGGCACGCTGGACGTGGACGTGGCCTGGGTGGACACGGTGCGGGGCAGCATCGCGCGGCGCGCGGTGGGCACCGTGGCGCCCGCGGCGCTGGCGAAGGAGCTGCGGCCGGTGGTGGCGGGGCTGGTGCCGGCCTTCGCGCGCAAGGGCTGGGGCGGCGTGGTGGCACCGGGCTCGGCCCGGCTGCGCGTGGACGGGCGGATGACCGAGCCGGGCGAGGTGGTGGCGCTGACGGCGGGGCCGCACGAGGTGGACCTGCTGCTGCCCTCGGGCGAGGCGTCCCTCTCCCGCGAGCGGATTCCCGAGGGCGTGCGCCTGCGCCTGGAGGCCCGGCCGGACTTCGTGCCCCAGCCGGGGGAGTCCCGGGCGCCGCGGGGCAAGGGGCTGCGCACGGCCTCCTATGTCACCTTCAGCCTGGGGGCGCTCGCGGTGGCGGGCTCGCTGGTGGCGGGTGGGCTGTCCCGGGGGGCGCTGCGCGGCGTGGAGCCCTGCGCGGGGTACCCCCGCAGCTGCACCTCCTTCCCCGAGGCGGGCCCCGTCTATGAGCGGGCGGGCCGCTACGCGCGCACGGGCAACGTGCTGCTCGGCGCGGGCGCGGGCCTCGCCACGGTGGGCGCCGGCCTCTTCGTCTTCGATCTCCTCTCCTCCCACTCCGAGTAGTGCCCATGCCTCCCATCGACCGTCTCGTCCGTTCCGTCCTCCTCGCCCTGGGCGCCTGCGGGGTGCTGGCGCTCGCCTGCTACGAGGTGCCCGAGGTTCGCGACTACTACTCCTGCAAGGAGGACGCGGAGTGCGGTGACGGGGGCTTCGTCTGCGACGACGGCGTGTGCTGCCGCGAGCGGGAGGACCCCCTCTGCATCGGCCGGGTGCTGGACGGAGGCTCGGACGGGGGCACCTGCCTGGATGGCGGCGCGCCCCAGACCTTCTACGAGGACCTGGACGAGGACGGCTTCGGCAACCTCACCAGGCCCCTCTACCGCTGCTCCCCGCCCCAGTCGGTGCCGACGGCCACCAACGGCCAGGACTGCAACGACAACCCCAACGCGAGCGGCCGGCTCTTCTTCCCGGGAGCCCCCGAGCAGTGCGACGGCTTCGACAACAGCTGCGATGGCGTCGCCGACGAGGGGCTCGACGGCGGGCTCTACTACCTCGACGACGACAACGACGGTTTTGGAGACCCCGCGCGCCCGGGCACGTTCTGCCAGCGGCCGGTGGGCTGGGCGGACAACCGCAATGACTGCGTCCCGGACAGTGGCACCTCCTATCCGGGGGCCCTCGAGGTCTGCAACGGCCTGGACGATGACTGCAACGGCGCGATGGACGACACCGCCCAGATTGGCCAGGCGTGCACCGCCCCCGGCAAGCTCGGGGTGTGCGCCGAGGGCACCCGGGCCTGTGTCGGCGGCAAGGACGTCTGCAACTCCGTCAGGGCCCCCGCGGCGCTCGACACGTGCAACGCGAAGGACGACGACTGCGACGGCACCACGGACGAGAAGCCGGACTGTGGCGGGCCCATCCGCTTCTTCTCGGACCCCTCGGTGGTGAAGGGGGCGCGTCACCTGGACTCGGCCCTCCAGGGCGTGCCGGGTGGCTGCCTGAAGGACTCCGCGTACGGCACCCTCTCCCCGGACGATAGCGTCACGGGCGATGTGTGGGCGGGCTCGGGCTCGACCAGCCACGTCTTCTGGGCGGAGCGCGATGGCGGCACGTGGGACCTTTCGCGCTCGATGACCCGGCTCAATCTGTTCGTCACCTTCACCAGTACGGGGGGGGCGCTCCCGGATGGGGGGACGAGCCGTTGGGCCGTCCACAACCAGCCGGTGGTGCTCGTGTGCGGGCCGGGGGGGTTCCTGCGGCTGGTGCACCGCACGCCCCTGCTCACCCCGTCCGGGGGGACCGAGACCCTCGGCAAGATCCTCCCCCTCCCCCCGACGGACGGGGGAGATTGGGTCATCGGGAGCAACAGCACCTCGGACGTCCAGGGGGTGCTCCGGCAGGTGAAGCGCATCGAGCTGCTCGTCCAGCCCGCCGGCTCCACCGTCAGCTTCACGGCGGATTTCCAACCGGACTTCGGCTTGCCCTAGGTATTCCGCCCCCTTCTAGATGGGAGCACTCCGGGAGCGTGGCGGTTGCGCGCTGCTCGCCTTCAATGCTAAGCGGCGCCCGCGCGTAGGAACGGCGGGGTGGTCGGAAGGCAAACCCGAGGTTTTCCCGGGGGTTGTGGCGATGGCGGAGCAGGAGCCCCGGAAGGACTCGGACGGAAGCGAGCTGGGCGAGACGGCCCGGCAGATGAGGGCGGCGGAGCCGTACATCGCGGCGGTGTGGAAGCTGGTGGGCGGGGCGGTGGTGGGGGTGCTGGGAGGCTACTTCCTGGACGGGAAGCTGGGCACGTCGCCCTGGCTGCTGCTGGGGCTGAGTCTGGTGGGCATCTCCGTGGGCTTCTACGGATTCCTCCGCGAGATGGCACGGTTGGGGAAGCGCAAGCGGTGAGCGAGCACGACGCGGAGAAGGCCTTCCGGAAGCATGCCGGGATGGCGGCGGGAGTGGCGGTGGCGGGGCTGGCGGTGGCGGCCTTCCTCCCGAAGGTGCCGGAGGCCAGGCAGTCGGCCTTCATCGGGGTGGCGCTGGCGGCGGCGACGGGGGTGGTGGCCCTGGTGCTCAAGCGGCGGGCGGTGCGCAAGGACTTGAAGGCGGCGCTGAAGGCGGTAGGGGTGGTGTTCGGGCTGAGGGCGGTGGGAGTGGTGGTGGGGCTGTTGTGGGCGGTGGAGTCGGGGCTGAGTCCGGTGGCGTTCGTGGCGGGGTTCTTCGGGACCTACTTCGCGCTGCAGTGGATTGAAGTGAGTTACGTGATGGCCGCGTCCCGGGACGCGGCGGGCGGAGACGAGTGATGCGCAAGGCAATGATTCTTGTCGCCGGGCTGATGGCGGGTGTGGCGCTGGCCGCCCCCGCACACGATGAGCACGTGCAGCCCGTGGGCGGCGAGCACGGCAAGGCCGAGACGCGCCTGGAGCATGAGGAGCAGGACGTCGCGGGCTACATCCTCCACCACGTCTCCGACTCGCGGGAGCTGGAGATCGAGGTTCCGCTCAGCCGCAACCACATCCCCATCCACCTGCCGGAGATCCTCGTCCCCCTGAAGGCCGGGGCGTGTGAGAAGCAGATGACGGACCACGGCGAGACCGTCCCCGGCCTGGGCGCGGGCTGCCTGGACCTCTCCATCACCAAGCACATGGTGATGATGTGGCTGGCGGCGGCGCTGCTCATCGGCTCGCTGCTCATCTGGAGCAACCGCGACAAGACGAAGCTGGTGCCCCGCGGCGCGGCGGCCAACCTCTTCGAGATGCTCGTGCTCTTCGTGCGCGACGAGCTGGCCATCAAGAACATCGGCAAGGAGGAGGGTCCGCGTTACACGCCCTACCTGCTGACGGCCTTCTTCTTCATCCTCTTCATGAACCTGCTGGGCCTGTTCCCCTGGATGGCGACGGCCACGGGCAACATCGCCGTCACGTGCGGCCTGGCGCTGTGCACCTTCGTGCTGACGCAGGTGGCGGGCATCCGCGCCGCGGGCTTCGGCGGCTACCTGGCGCACCTGACGGGCGGCGTGGCCCCCTGGCTGTGGCCCATCATGGTGCCGGTGGAAATCCTGGGCCTCTTCACCAAGCCCTTCGCCCTCACCATCCGTCTCTTCGCCAACATGCTGGCGGGCCACATCGTCATCTTCTTCCTGCTGGGCCTCATCTTCATGCTCGGCCACCCGGCGGTGGCGCTGGTGAGCGTGCCCTTCGCGCTCGGCATCTACCTGCTGGAGCTCTTCGTGGCCTTCGTGCAGGCGTACGTCTTCACCATGCTCTCGGCGCTCTTCATCGGCATGGGCGTGGCCATGGGCCACCACGGCCACGAGCACGCCGAGGAGCACGGCCATGGCGAGGCGGGTCACAGCCACGACCACGGCAAGGCCCACATGCTGGGCTCCTGAGTCCCTTCCTGAGTGAGCGGGGCCCGGCGGTCCGGGGCCCCGGTGAGTACCCGGCGATTCGAAAGGTCGCCGGAGGTCGTCCCAAAGGGCAGCAACGACCCCCCCACAAGTGGGTCCCCCTCCGAAGAAAGAAGAAGCACTCCCATGACCAACGTCGCTCTCGCCTTCCTCGCCGCCGGCATCGGTGCCGGCCTCGCCATCATCGGTGCCGCCCTCGGTATCGGCCGCCTGGCCGCCGCCGCCATGGACGCCACGGGCCGTCAGCCGGCCGCCGGTGGTGACATCCGCACCACCATGATCATCGCCGCGGCCCTCATCGAAGGCGCCACGCTGTTCGCGCTGGTCGTCTGCATCCTCCTCGCCATCAAGACCTGATTCAGGTTCTCGCTGTCGAGTAGGACCCGGGGTCCGGCGCCCGCTCCAGACGGGGGGCGCCGGCCCTTGCATCATGTAGAGATTCCCTGCAGTCCCCCTGCCGCACCGCCGAAGGCCGCCATGCTCCTGCCCAACGTTCTCGCCGCCAGCAGCTTCGTGGAGGTCCGCCCGGGCCTCATCTTCTGGACCCTCGTCACCTTCATCATCGTCGCCATCATCCTGCGGGCGAAGGCGTGGGGCCCCATCCTGTCGCTGGTCGAGGAGCGCGAGAAGCAGATCGCCAGCTCCATCGAGGCGGCCAAGCGCGAGCGCGCCGAGGCCGAGAAGCTGCTCGCCGAGCAGAAGACGGCCATCGCCGAGGCCCGCCGCGACGCGCAGGAGATGCTCCGCCGCAATCAGCAGGAGGTGGAGAAGTTCCGCGAGGAGCTGATGGCCAGGAGCCGCAAGGAGGCCGAGGAGTTCAAGGCGTCCGCCACGCGCGAGATTGAAGAGCAGAAGTCCAAGGCCATCGCCGAGGTGAAGGCCATGGCGGTGGACCTGTCCATGGAAGTGGCCAGCAAGCTGCTCAACGAGCGCCTGGACGACACGAAGCACCGCGCCCTGGCCGAGCAGTTCGTGCAGGGCCTGCCGGTCAAGCAGGGCCGGGCGTAGCCCACCGGATTTCCGGGTCCGCGCACCGCTGTTCAGGAATCCAATATGGCGCTTTCCATCGGCATCGTCGGTCTGCCCAACGTGGGCAAGTCCACCCTGTTCAACGCACTCTCGGCGGCGGGGGCCCAGGCGGCCAACTACCCGTTCTGCACCATCGAGCCCAACGTGGGCGTGGTGCCGGTGCCGGACGAGCGGCTGGACAAGCTGTCCGCCCTGGTGAAGCCGCTGAAGAAGATTCCCACCTCGCTCGAGTTCGTGGACATCGCGGGCTTGGTGCGCGGCGCCTCGAAGGGCGAGGGACTGGGCAACCAGTTCCTCGGCAACATCCGCCAGGTGGACGCGGTGCTGCACGTGCTGCGCTGCTTCGTGGACGACAACGTCACCCACGTGGAGGGGGGCGTGGACCCGGTGCGGGACCGGGACGTGGTGGACACCGAGCTGTGCCTCAAGGACATGGAGACGGTGGAGAAGCGCCGCGAGCGCTCGCAGAAGAACGCCAAGATGGGCGGCAAGGCGGGCGACGAGGCGAAGGCGGAGCTGGCGCTGCTGGACAAGGTGAAGGCGGGGCTGGACGCGGCCATCACCGTGCGCGCGCAGAAGCTGACGTCCGACGAGCGGGCGCTGCTGCGCGACCTCTTCCTGCTGACGGACAAGCCGGTGCTGTACGTGGCGAACATCAGCGAGAAGCAGATTGGGAAGGAAGACTCGGACCCGATGGTGCAGCGGGTGCGGGAGATGGCGGCGAAGGAGGGCGCGGGGGTGGTGGTGCTGGCGGCGGCGATGGAGGCGGAGATCCAGCAGCTGCCCGAGGAGGAGCGTCCGGGCTTCCTGGAGAGCGCGGGGCTGACGGAGCCGGGCCTGCACAAGGTGGTGCGCGAGGGCTACAAGCTGCTGGGCCTGCAGACGTACTTCACGGTGGGCGAGCAGGAGTGCCGGGCGTGGACCATCCACAAGGGTGACAAGGCGCCGCAGGCGGCGGGCGTCATCCACTCGGACTTCGAGCGCGGCTTCATCAAGGCCGAGGTGATGAGGTGGGAGGACCTGCTGAAGTACGGCAGCGAGTCGGCGGTGAAGGAGAAGGGTCTGCTGCGCGTGGAAGGCAAGGAGTACGTGGTGCAGGACGGTGACTGCATGCACTTCCGCTTCAACGTGTAGCCATACCAGCCAGACGACCCGAGCCCATTTCCCCTCTCCCCTCGGGAGAGGGACGGGGTGAGGGTATCGGGGACCAGGGGTTGAACCCACTGTGCCCGAAGAGAGGGTGCCGAGAGGACCGAAGGGGTCCCGGCACCCTCTGTGTTTTCAGCGACTACGCCGGCCCGCGGAACGCGGTGTAGAGCCACATGGCGACGGCGAGCGCGGCGACGGCGGTGGAGAAGAGGGCGGCGCGGCGGGAGCGGCCCTCGTCGGGAAACTTCCGGGCGCGCACCCACATGCCGCCCACGCGGATGGCGACGAAGCAGGCGAGCAGGGCGGCGCCGATCCACTTCCATCCCGGGGGGCGGGAGACGGCCACGGCCCAGGCGCCGATGAAGGCGACGTTGCCGAGCAGGAGCAGCAGTTGGAGGCGGGCGAAGGGGCTCATGGGGTGCTCGGGTAAGGCGGGGCGGGGGCGGAGTCCAGCGCATTGTCATCCGGCGTGCGCCAGGAGACGGCCGGTGGGCGGGAGGGCGCGCACGGAGGCGTAGGATGGCCGGGAGATGGCCCGTCAGGACGAGCTGCGTTCGCTGCGCATCCGCGTGCTGATCCCGCTGACCGCGATCTGCATCGCGGGACTGGGCGGGACGGTGGGCTTCTACGTGCTGTGGCGGGAGCAGGGGGGGACGTGGCTGGACGCGCTGTACATGACGTTCAACACGCTGGCGACGGTGGGCTTCAAGGAGGTGAGGCCGCTGGATGCGGCGGGCCGGTGGCTCACCATGGCGGTGGGGGTGACGGGGATTGGCGGCGCCTTCTTCCTGTTCAGCGTGGTGATGGACTACCTGGTGACGCAGCGGTTCCTGGACGTGCGGGGGAGGAGACGCATGCAGAATCGGATCGACGCGCTGAGTGGCCACTACGTGGTGGCGGGGCTGGGCCGGGTCGGGCGCCGCGCGGCCGAGGAGCTGCGGGAGGCGAAGGCAGCGGTGGTGGTGGTGGACCCCTCGGAAGAGGTGGAGGCGCTGGCGGGGGAGCGGGACTACCTGCACCTGCAGGGGGACGCGACCGAGGACGAGGTGCTGGAGCGGGCGGGAATCCGCCGGGCGAAGGGGCTCATCGTCACCACGAACAACGACGCGACGAATCTCTACGTGGTGCTCTCCGCTCGCATCCTCAATCCGAACCTCTTCATCGTCGCGCGAGCGGATGAAGAGGACAGCGTGCCCAAGCTGATGCGCGCGGGGGCGGACCGGGCGATGAGCCCGTATGCCATTGGAGGCAGGCGGCTGGCGCACCTGATGTTGAGCCCGGGTGCGGTGGAGTTCTTCGAGACGGCCATGCGCCGGGGCAACCAGGCGCTCAACATCGGGGAGATCGTCCTGGTGTCCGGGTCGAGGATGGTGGGCAGGCCGCTCGCGGAGCTGTCGCAGGAGACGGGGGCCACGTTGCTGGCGGTGCTGCGGGACAACACGGCCATCGCCGCACCGAAGCCGGACCTGGTGCTGGCCACGGGGGACCGGCTCCTCGCGCTGGGCACGGACGAGCAGCTCGAGCGCCTCGAGAAGATGCTGCTCGCCCCGCGCTGATGGCGTTCTGGCGAGGCTTCAGCTCGAGGGCGGGGTGACCGGGGCTCCCACGTAGCGGGCCCTCGGGCGTAGCAGGTGTCCCTGCTCGCGTTGCTCCAGCACGTGCGCTATCCAGCCCGCCGCTCGCCCTACCGCGAACAGCGCCGCCGCCGCTCCCGCGGGCAGCTCCAGCGCCGATGCCAGCGCCACCAGGCCGAAGTCCACCGTCGGCGCCGGGTGGCCCGCCTCCCGCATCGTCTCCTCCACCGCGCGCAGCACCCGGACGCCCACCGTCTCCGGACGGAAGGCATATGCCGCCTCGAGCAGCGGCGGGGTGCGTGGATCTCCCTCCGGATACAGCCGGTGTCCGAAGCCCGGTACCGACTCGCCCCGCCGCAGCCGCTCGTGCACCACCGTGCGCGCCCGCTCCGGCCTTCCCACCTCCTGCAGCAGGGCCTCGATGCGGTCACTCGCGCCTCCGTGCTTCGGCCCCGAGACCGCCGCCAGCGCCGCGCTCATGCACGCGTACAGGTCCGCCCCCGAGGACGCCGTCACCCGCGCCGCGAACGTGGACACGTTCAGCTCGTGGTCCGCGCACAGCACCAGCGCCCGGTCCAGCATCTCCGGTGCCCGCTTCGCCGTCGCTCCCCACGCCACCGCCAGCGAGGCCGCCACCGTCTCCTCCTTCAGCGCCCGGGCCACCCGCGCCGGCGCGTGCGCCGCGCACACCCAGGCCGCCAGGTGCCGCAACAGCCGGCGCCCCCGCAGCCGCTCCTGCTCCGCCGGGGCCGCGAAGCGCACCTCGTCCCAGGCTCCCAGCAAGGGCACCACCGCCAGCAACACCGCCAGCGGAGGCGAGCGCTTCGGCACCAGCCCCGCCACCGCCGAGGGCTGCACGGGCAGCTCCGGCGAGGGCCATCGCACCGGCTGCGTTGGCAGCGTTCCCGTCCAGAGCAGCTCCGCCACGTCCTCGAAGCTCCGCCCCTCCACGGCGAGCCGCACCGCCGGGTACCCCCGGTATGCCAGCCCCTCCGCCCCCACCCGGGACACCGCCGAGTCGATGACGGGCTCGCCCCAGCGCAGCGCTCCCGCCGCCACCGCCGCGTGTCCCGCCCGTGCATCGTGCCGCGCCTTCAGCCGCTCGAGGTCCGACCGGACGTACCGGTTCTCCTTCGTCCCCGGCTCCGGCACGCACCGCACCAGGCCCCGGCTCACGTACGTGTAGAGCGTTGCCCGCTTCACCCCCAGCAGCGCCGCCGCCTCCGCCGCCGGCACCAGCTCCTCATCTCGACTGTCGAATCGAGATTGAGCCCTGGGCCCTCTCGCCTTCACCATGCGTCATGCCTCCCGGCGCGCATTGTCGACTCGACTCGATGGCGCGTCGAGTCGAGAGGGAAGGAGCAGGTACTCCTGGCCCCGCCACTACCACCTCGCCAACGAGGAGGCCCTCTTCATCCTCGAGGGCTCCGGCACACTGCGGCTCGGCGAGCAGACCGTGCCCCTGAAGGCCGGGGATTACGTGGCCCTCCCCGCCGGGCCCTCGTGCGCGCACCAGCTTCGCAATGACGGCGACTCGCCCCTGCGCTACCTCGCCCTCTCCACCATGCTCGAGCCCGATGTCATCGTGTACCCGGACTCCAACAAGGTGGGCGTGCTCGCCGGGGCCGCTCCCGGGGGCAACAAGGCCGCGCGCACCCTGGAGGCGTACCTGCCTCTTGCCTCACAGGTGGGCTACTGGGACGGCGAGGAAGGTTGAGCCTCGGGGAGACGCCGTGGCACCCTCGCCGTCCCATGGCCTCCCTCCTGGACTCACTCGAACGCTCGCGCCTCCTCAAGGACCGGGAAGCGGCGCGGGAGGTCCTCAACCCCGCCGAGCCTCCTCATGTCTCCCTGCTGCGCCTGTGCGACGCCGGGCTGCTCGAGGGCGGCCTCACCGTGGCCTTCGGCGTGCGGCCCGATGAGCTCGTGGGTCCGCTCACCATGGCCATGGGTGGCGCCGCGAAGCGCTTCAAGGTCGTCGATGTCCGCGAGCGCCCGCGCCTCGAGCTCCACGTCCTCGCCGGAGAGACGTCCGAGCGCTGGGAGGTGGAGGACCTCTGGGCGCTCGTGCACAACCTCAACAGCCTCTACCGCGACGCTCCCGACGTGCGCGCCATCGCCCTGCTCGGCGAGTGGAACGATGCGCTCCAGCTCCTGTGCGTGGACAAGCGCTCCCTCCCGAAGCTCCTGCGCGAGCGCTTCTTCGCGCCCCAGAACAGGGAGGCGTTGGAGAACAAGCCGGAGAGGGACTGAGGCCCGTCAGCGTCCCCGCCGCTTGAACTGCGCCAGGCTGAGCTGCTGGTTCAGCCGGGCGATCTCCTTCCGCGCGGCCTCGAGCTCCTCCGACGGCTTCGTGCCACCGAAGAGCTCCCGGAGCCGCTCCAACAACGAGCGTTTGTTGGATGAGCGGGAACCGCGCTTCGCCCTGGCCTTCGTCAGCGCCTGATTCGTGGCCTCCAGCTGCTTCTTCAGTTGCTTCACCTCGTCACGCGCCAGGGTGGCTTCCCGCCGGGACTCGCTCAGTTCGGCCGTGAGTGTGGCGAGCTGCTGCTCCACCTCCGTGCGCGCGGAGCGGAGGGCGGTGTTCTCCTTCTCCAGCGACTGCACCTGCGTCCGCAGGGCCTGGAGCTCCGCCGCCTCCTGCTTCTCGTCGCGGGGGGGGGCCACGGGGGCCGCCTTCTCGCGTGCCGCCAGCTCGGCCTTGAGGCGTTTCACCTCCGACTGTGTTGCCTCGAGCAGATCCCTCAGCTCGCGCTCTTCCGTCTTCGCCACGGTTGCACCCCGTCTCCGGGAGCATAGTCCCGCGACCCGTGGGGTGCACTCCACCGCACGGTGGCCCACCCGTCACGCAGGTGAGCCACAAGGCCGGGCAGCTACAGGGCGGAGGAGACCCGCTCGGTCATGGCCGCCCAGGCGATATCGATGTCCTGAGGGGTGGTTCTCCAATTGGAGATGGCGGCGCGGATGCCCTGCACCCCGTCGTAGACGGTGGGGGTGAGGAACACGCGGCCGTCATCCCGGAGCCGATCCAGGAACGCCCGGACCTCCTCCTGGGACGGTCCCTGCTCCGGCCGGCGCAGGGTGAAGCAGGCGATGTTGAGCCGCACGGGCGCCAGCAGCCTGAAGGCGCCGGAGCCCTCGATGCGCGCTCCCAGCTCACGTGCGAGCTGGCAGTTGCGCTCGATGATGTCCTGGTACCCCGTGCGCCCATAGGCCATGAGGGTGAGCCACGCGGGCAGGGCCCGGAAGCGGCGGGAGTTCTCCGGCCCCATGTCCGCGAATGACGGCGCACCCTGCCTCACATCGAGGTAGGCGGCCCCGTTGCGGAAGACCTCGTGCAGCAACTCCGGGTGGCGGGTGAACTGCAGGGCCGAGTCATACGGCACGTTCAGCCACTTGTGTGCGTCCACGGTGAGCGAGTCCGCCAGCTCCATGCCGCGCGTCAGGTGCGCGAACCGGGGCGAGCACGCCGCGAATCCTCCGAAGGCCCCGTCGATGTGGAGCCAGAAGGAGTGCCTCTCCTTGAGCCGGCCCATCGCCTCCAGGTCGTCATAGTCCCCGGTGTTCACCGTGCCGGCGCTCGCCACGACGATGCAGGGCTCACCCCCGAGCGCCTCGAGACGGGCCTGGAGCGCGGCGAGGTCCACGGACTCCCGGCCCGGAAGGCAGGGCACCTTCACCAGGCAGCCGCGTCCCATGCCGAGCATGGACAGCGACTTGAGGGTGCTCGAGTGGGGCAGGGCGCTCAGCACGGAGATGGGCTTCATCCCGTACAGCCCCTCCTTCGCCACATCCACTCCCCGCTGCCGGGCCACCCACTGTCTCGCGCTCGCCAGCCCGACGAAGTTCGACATGGTGGCGCCCGACACGAAGCTGCCGAAGAAGCTGTCGGGCAGGCCCAGCAGCTCGCGCAGCAACTTCAGGGTCTCCAACTCCACCTGCGGCGCGGCGGAGCTCCCCGGGCTGAACGGGTTCTGGTCCAGTGCGCTCGCCATCCAGTCTCCAGCCAGGGCGGCCGGGGTGGAGCCTCCCTGCACGAAACCGAAGTAGCGCGGGCCCGTGCAGCCGCCCATCTCCTTTCCGTATCGGTCCAGGAAGAGGTTGAAAGCCTTCTCCGCTCCCAGCCCCTCCGACGGCAGCTCCAGCTGTGTTTTCTCGCTGGCCTTCACCGCCGCGGGTGTGCGATCCAACTCGCCGAGGAATCGCTGGGCCTCGGTCTTCGTCCGCTCCAACAGGGCCGCGAGCTCGTGCAAATCCCTTGTCAACGCCTTGTCCATGGCGGCCCCTATACCCGAGCGGCCTTCACCTGGCCACGGCCACCTCCGTGCACGGCCCACACCTGGCGGACGGTCAGCACAGCAGTCTGACATCCCTTGGTTTTTCAGATATCAAGAACTGAATTATCTGTTGACCGGTTGATAGTCGAATGGGTAGATATATCTGGAAAAGCTGGATTCCTTGGGGAGTTCCGCGCCTTTGCAACGCCTGTGCAACGCTTGTGAAACACGGGCCGAGCGGCCGTCATGTGGGACGAGGTGAGGGTGTGTCGACGACCGTATTGAAACCCATCGGAGCGCTGGTCCGCTTCGCGGTGCCGGCCACCGTGGTGATGATGTTGTCTGGTTTGTTCCTGGTGGTGGACACCTGGTTCATTGCCCGCCTGGGGACGACGGAGCTCGCGGGCGCCACGCTTGTCTTTCCCGTGTTCATGATCCTCCTCACCGCCCTCGGGGGTGGGATAGGCATTGGCATCTCCGCGGTCATCTCGCGGCGGCTGGGCAGGGGAGGGGTGGAGGACGCGCAGGCGTGTGTGGGGACATGTCTGGGATTGGGGCTGCTCGTCGCGGTCTTCTTCTCGGTGCTCTACCTGTTGCTGGGTGAGGTGGTGCTCAGGAGGGCGAGCCCGGAGCCGGCGTTGGTGCAGGCCGCCCTGGACTTCTCGCTGCCCATCTTCCTGGGCAGTCCGGTGCTGGGCTTCTCGCTCACGCTGACCAACATGCTGCGCTCCGAGCGCAATCTGGTGGTGCCCTCGGTGATGATGGTGGTGGGAGGCGTGGTGAACGCGGTGGCGGCCCAGGTGCTGATGTTCGGGTGGGGACCGGTGCCGGCCCTCGGGTTGAAGGGCGCGGGGTGGGCCACGGTGGCGGGCTTCGTGGCGTCGAGTCTGCTGGGCGCCTGGGTGATGATGGGCCGTTCGCGTCTCACCCTCCGGCCCTCGCGGCTGCGATGGGACGGGGCGGCCGCGCGCGACATCATCCGCATCGCCCTGCCGACCATCCTCACCTACGTGGTGAACAACGTGACGTACATGTTGCTGGCCTTCTCCTGGGCCCATTTCGGGACGGAGGCGGTCGCGGGTTACGGGCTGGCCAGCCGTTTCGAGTACGTGCTCATCCTCACCCTCTACGGGCTGGGGAGCGCGGTGGTGACGTTGGGCGGGGAGGAGCTGGGCGCCGGCAACCGGGAGGGATTCCGCCGGGTGGTCCGCACCGCCGCGGGGCTCTCGGCCGGCGCGGTGGGCGTGGGGGCGCTGGTGCTGTTCTTCCTTCCCCAGGTGTGGTTCTCCCTCTTCGAGACGGAGCAGGCCGTCGTGGCCGCGGGGAGCGCGTACTTCCGGGTGGTGGCCCTGGCCTATCCCTTCTACGCCCTGGGCCTCATGTACAACTATGCCTACCAGACGCTCGCCCGGGCGGAGTGGGGGCTCCTGTTTGGTTTCACCCGCGTGGCCCTGGTCGCACTGCCCGGGGTCGCTCTGGCGGTCTGGTCCGGTGGCTCCGCCGGGCTCGCCGCCGCCGCCATCGCGGCCTCCTTCGCCCTCTATGGGCTGCTCTCTCATTCCCTCTTTCCCCTGGCGCTCCACCCGCGAGCCTCCGCCCCGGCGCTTCCGGCTCCTGGACTTTCCTGACGCCCGGCGACTGCTCTCCGCACTCCCAAGCGCACATGCCTTCCCCCTATCCCTGGCACTACACCGTGCGGTGGCCGTTCTATTTCTGCCGCCCCTCCATCTGGAACCGCACCCAGCTCGGACAGCGCCCGCTCGAGCACACCTTCGTGTCCGATCCGGAAGACAAACCGCTCCGGTTGCTCTTCCTCGGCGACATCATGTCCCTGCACGGGGACCGCATCTCCCGCGTGGACCCCGCCATCAGCGAGCTGCTCTCCGGCGCGGACCTGGTGATTGGCAATTGCGAGGCGCCGGTGATGAACCGCCCGCTCAGCAACGTCACCCGCAACGGCTTCGTGTTCAACATGTCCCACGAATACCTGCGGGCCATCGTGGAGCAGCTGGGCGTGAAGCCGGGGCGGCTCCTGCTCTCGGTGGCCAACAACCACACCTTCGACCAGGGCGAGGCCGGCTACTTCTCCACCCAGGAGCGCTTCGCCGCGCTGGGCATCCAGCCCCTCGGGCTGTGGAATGGAGGCACGTCGCCGGTGGTGCGGGTGGAGGTGGAGGGCATGGCGGTGGGGGTGGTCTCCTGGACGCAGTGGATGAACATCGAGCCGCGGCGGGAAGAGCCCGGCGTGTGGCGGCACACGCACCTGGACGGGCTGGACGCGGAGGAGCTGAAGCGGCGCCACGGTCTGGACCTCGTGGTGGCCTTCCCCCATTGGGAGTACGAGTTCCAGCACTTCCCGCACCGCTCCACCCGGGAGCTGGCGCGGCAGCTCAACGCCCGCAATTTCAAGCTCATCGTGGGATGTCACCCCCACGTGGTGCAGCCGATGGAGTGGTTCGACGACGGGCTGTGTGCCTACAGCCTGGGCAACTTCTGCGGCCTGGGTTTCGCCTGGGCGGTGAAGCTCATCTCCCTGCTCGAGGTCCGGGTCGGGACGCGGGGGGCGAACCGGGGCCGGGTGATGGGCTATCAGCTTCATCCCTTCATCCAGTTCCATGAGGGGGAGCGTGTTTCCCTGCTGCCGATGGAGAAGACGCCGGCCGTGAAGCAGGCCGGATGGCAGCAGCGGCTCGGGCTCGTCTACGAGCCGGTGAAGGGAGCCGAGCGCCGGGCCTGAGTTGTCCGGAATTTTTTCGTACAGGACGGCCGCCAGCGGTGCTGGCGCCGACATCCCTGGGAGAAGGTCATCATGAGTTCGACGGAACAGCTGGCCGCCTCGTTCGAGGTGGTCAATGAGGTATTGCCCTCACAGGGCGCCGCCCGGTCCCTGAGAGCCATTGCGGCTCCGGGCCGGGAGCCCGGCCTGCGGGAGCGGTGGGTTCATGCCTTCGCGCAGGGGGCCGCCCACCTCGTGGTGCAGAAGCCGCGCTCGGAGACGCTGCGCTTTGGGCTGGTGAGGGAGCCGGAGGAATTCGCGGCGGTGGGACGGATGCGCCTGCGCGTGTATGGGGCGAAGCTGCCCTACCTGCTCAAGGAGCTCTCCCCGGAGGGGATGGACGCGTATGACGCCCACTCCTTCATCTTCGCCACCTGGTGGAAGGACCGGGTGGTGGCGACCGTCCGCACCACCCGCTATCCCTACGAGACGTTGCGGTACGTGCCCGAGCCGGCCCTCTCCAGCTGGATGAAGGAGGGCTGGGACACCGACTTCCTCGAGTGGGGACGCCTGCTGGTGGACTCCACCGAGGGCTTCAACCGGCTCACTCCGGCGCTGCTCACCTACGCCGGCCTGTACCTGCATGGGCTCACGCCCTACCGCAAGTACTTCGGGTATGCCCGGCCGCATGGGCGCAAGTCCTTCTCGGGCTTCCAGTTGTCACAGAATGCCCCCAGCTTCACGATTCCCGAGAGAGGGGAGCACGCCTACCAGCTCCTCAAGGGCGAGCTCTCCAGGGAAGTGTTGTTCTCGGTGCCGCGGTGGTTGGGAAGCCTCGCGGGCCGGATGCTGAGCAGCGCCCGCGCTTCCTGACGCTGTACTTCCCGAGTCCGCCAGAGTACCCCTCATCACCCTTCGAAGATCGCAGTTCCAAGGAGAGACATCATGTCGCAAGCCGTGAATCCCGAGTTCCGTACCAAGGTCGATGCGCTCCTCGATTCCATGATCGAGTCCGTCTACAAGGCCGCGCCGGCGGCGCGTTACCTCGCCAGCTCCAACCAGGTGGACCTGACGATGTTCAAGCGCCACACGGTGGAGACGATCCTCCGCATCCGCCTGGCGCGCGTGGCCGACAGCAAGGCGCTGTGCCTGTTCACCAAGACGGACCCGGTGGCCGCGCACAAGTGGGCCAAGTACACCGAGGAGGAGATGCTGCACGACCGGCTCTTCCTCAAGGACCTGACGAACATCGGGATGACCGAGGAGGAGGTCTACGGCACGGATCCGCTGCTGGCCACCAAGCTGCTGCAGGGCTACCTCTACTACACGCTCGAGCACGAGGGGCCCCGCGGCCTCATCACCAAGTCGTACTTCGTCGAGTACACCACCCGCAAGACGCAGGGCTCCTGGAACGAGAACATCAAGCGCTCGCTGGGTGACAAGGCCGTGCGCGGGGCCGAGGCGCACCTCAACTACGACGTGAACGAGGACCACTCGACCGACGTGTGGAACGTGCTGATGACGATGGTGAACGGCAAGCAGGACGAGGAGCGCGTGCTCTATCACCTCAACGTCTACTTCGGCCTGTTCAGCGCGTACCTGAACGAGCTGGCGAGCAAGACGAAGTCCGACCTGCTCCCCAACACCCAGAACGTCGCCACCACGGCGGTGCTCACCGCGCAGGACGTGGCGCAGAAGGCCTCGGCCGCCGCCAAGGCGTAACGGGCTCGTGCCAGGGCCCCGTCTCCGGAGGATGGAGGCGGGGCCTTCGTGTGTCAGCTCGCGAGCGGCGGGACCTCGGTGAGGGCGGTGGCCTCTCGGGGGCCCCGCTTCTTGCGCTCCAGGTACCAGCGGCGGAACGTCAGCGTGGCCCGGTCCGTCCCCACGCTGCGCTCCTCGGTCACCGGCGGCGCTTCCATCGGGCGGCTCGACTCCACCACCGCCTGGTCCTCCTTGAGGATGCGCTTGTTGAAGTGGTCGATCGCGGCCGCGAGCGGCTGGACCTTCAGGAAGTCGCGCGTGCTCACCAGCATCATCCGCGTGTGGCTCTCATCCACCGGCACGCACCACATGAACAGGTTCATGATGCGCTTGGGCACGGGAATGTTCAGCGACATGCCATTGGGCCGCAGCCAGTCCAGGAAGCCTTCCGAGCCTGCTCCATCCATGTCCGCCGAGGTGCGGAACCCCGTGGGCGTGGGGTGCACCTCGATCTCCATCCTCGAGTCCGGCTTCATCCGCTTCGCCAGCGCTCCACCGATGGTGCGCCGGTGCACGAAGGGCAGGTGCGGCGAGTCCAGCATGTTCTCCATCGCCCGCGTCCAGTGCGCGTTCCACGTCTCGGCGTAGTGCCACACGTGCACGCCCGGCTGCTCCATCACGGCGGGCACGGACAGCTCCTCCGGGGCCTCGGCTCCCGGGCGCGTGTAGACCCAGATGAGGCCTCCGCGCTCCTGCACCGGGAAGGCCGTGGCGGCGTAGCGCTGGCGCTTCTCCTCGGGCATGGGGTTGAGCGGAATGTGCGTGCACGCCCCGCCCGAGGCGAAGCGCCACCCGTGGAAGG
Source organism: Archangium sp. (assembly GCF_036277355.1). GTDB lineage: Bacteria > Myxococcota > Myxococcia > Myxococcales > Myxococcaceae > Archangium. Next base: position 71,493 of record NZ_DASUNC010000167.1, on the reverse strand, counting down.
GGCACTCCAGGCACCCGTCCTTGCCCACCTTCCCCAGCGACAGCCTCACCCCGCGGTGCGGACACTGGTCATGCAGCGCCGACACCCGGCCCTGGGCGTCCCGGAAGAGCACGAGCCGCTCCCCCGCCAGCGTCAGTGCGTAGGGCGCCTTGCGCACCTCCTTCGACATCGCCACCGGCGTCCATACGTCCGCGAAACCCTCGTCGGCGAAACCGTCCAGCATGAAGTCCTCCCGCAGGTACCGCTCCGGGTATAGAATATTCACGTTGGTTTATTTAATTTCAAGTCGAAGTGCGTCGGAGCGCGGCCCCCGACCGGGCGGAGAGTGGATTTCATACCCCACGCGGGTTATTCAGAACGCATGGCCCGGGTGAAGGGAAGCCGCAACGCCGACTACGAGAAGGAGCGCGAGCGCCTGCTGCACGCCGTGCGCGAACGCCTGCTCGCGAAGGACGGGGCGCAGGCGAGCTTCCGCGAGCTGGCCGAGGTGGCCGGGGTGAGCGTGGCCACGCTGCGTCACTACTTCGGCTCGCGCGAGGCGCTGCTGTCGGAGGTGATGGCGGACATGCACCAGCGCGGCCTGCCCTACCTGCACGCCACCGCCACGGAGTTCCACGGCCCGGTGCGCGAGTCGCTCCAGTGGTTGCTCCAACAGTTCCTCGTGGGCTGGCGCGCCGGGGTGGGGGAGGTGCACGCCTTCGGCCTCACCTCGAGCCTGGGCCACGAGAAGCTGGGCCCCGTCTACGTGCAGGAGTTGCTGGAGCCCACGCTGCAGGCCACCGAGGCCCGGTTGTCCCGCCACATCGCCGACGGGGAGCTGCGCCGCTGCGACGTGCGCCACGCCGCGCTGGAGCTGGTGTGCCCGGTGGTGCTCGGCATGTTGCACCAGGTGCAGCTCGCGGGCTCGCGCTGCCGTCCGCTGGACGTGGAGCGCTTCCTGGAGGACCACCTGGACACGTTCCTCCGCGCCTACGCTCCGGAGCCCGAGCCGCTCAAGGCACGCCGAGGATGAGCCCGAGCGTGGCCAGCGTCATCGCCGTGCCCTGCTTCGCGAGCGCGGGCGGAATGTCGAGGATGACGGGCCGCTCCGGCACGCCTCCGCAGCTGCGCGAGCCCACGTAGCTCCCGTCCTTCGTGGCCTTCAAGTCGTAGCTGCACGCGCCCACCGTCCCGGTGAGCTCCTCCGCGCTGATGTTCAGCTCCGAGACGCGGCCGTAGAAGGAGCCCCGCGCGTGGGTGACGCCGTCGTGGTCCTCGAAGCTCAACCGCGTCAGCTCCCGGCCCACGGTGCCTCCCAGCTCCTTGCCGTTGAGGCCGAGGAACACCGTCTGGCCGAAGGCCCTCCCGCGCAGCGTCTTTCCATCCCGCGAGAGCTGGAGGTCCGGGCTGGAGATGCTGTCGCCCGTCACGCGCGCCGTGATGGCGGCGTTCGGGGTGCGCAGGTAGAGGTACTGGTCCCAGCCCTGAGCGGCCGCCGTTCCCATTGCGAGCAGGGCGGTCATCCCGAGCGCTCGACCGATTCGCTGGGTGTACGAGGAATTCATGCGGGGAGGATAGGAATGGAGGCACTCCCGTGTGCCGGACCCCCGGCCGCCCGCTCGTGGGGAGGAGGGGATGGCGTGCTCCGCCAGGACGGCACGGCGAGCGGCCGCCCGGTTGCCGGGCGCGCCCGGTGTGGGGGCCGTCATCCTCCTCGTGAGTGGAGGGCTCGCGTCCGCGCCCTGTTCACGGGTTGTCCTGGCCCGAGGAAGCGTTGCCCCTGCTTCCTCTCCGGCGGTACCCTGCGTCCGTGCCTTCCTCGTCCCAAGGCCGGGCCACCTCCGGGCCCCTGCGTGTCCTCTTCGTGGCGGACGATCCCGTGCTGCGCGACACCGCCCGCAGGGAGCTGTCGCCGGCCTTCGAGCTGCTCCCCGTCAACACCTTCTCCCTCGCCCTGCCCCTGCTCGACCTCGAGCCGGCGCCCACCGCCGTCGTCATCGACATGGGGCTGGCGGACGCGAAGGGCGCGGCGGACTTCCTCGCCGCCCTGGTGGAGCGCGGCTACCCCGGTCCGCGCGTTCTTTTGTCCACCAAGTTCCGCCCCGAGGAAGCCTCCACCCTCAGCCAGGCCAGCATCATCCACTTCGCGCTCGCCACGCCGTGGGCCGCCGGGGAGCTGCGCGCCTTCGTGGAGGCCGCGCTCGGCTTCCGCCCCTTCCCGAGCGCGCTTCACGCCATCTGATGTCTGGTGGCAGGCAGCCCATCGCGCTCCGCCATGATGTCCTGCGCGCGCCCGGGCTTCGCATTATCCTGGCGCCGTCCCCCGAGAGTGTCCCGGTTCCGAAGAAGCGTGGTGCCCCGTGTCGTCGTGGTGGAAGGTTGCCAAGAGGAAGCTCCGGCGCGCGCGCGTGCGATTGCTGCGCGGCTCGGGAGCTCCGGGTGAGATCGCCGGTGGCATGGCGCTCGGCTTGTTCATCGCCGTGCTGCCCGTCATGGGCCTCCAACTGCCCCTGGCCCTCGCCGCCTCCGAGCTGGTGCGCCGGCTGACGCACTTCCAGCTCTCGCGCGTCGCCGCCGCCGCGGGCGTGTGGCTCAACAACCCCGTCACCGCCGCCCCCGTCTACGGCCTGTGCTACCTCATCGGCCGCCCCATCGCGCACCGCCTCCTCCCGGCTTCCCCCCAGGGCGTGGCGACGGCCAGCGCCTTGGACTTGAGCGCGCTGTCCCTCTCCGGACCGGATGCGCTCGAGGTGGGGCTCGGCCTCGTCATCGGCGGCGTCGTGCTGGGCGTGCCCACCGCCTGGCTCGGCTACCGCATCACCTACGGCATGGTGTCCCGCCACCAGGCCGATCGCGAGCAGCGCCGGGCTCGCAGGGCGCGCGGCCTGAAGCTCGCCCCCGAGGTGTAGGCGGCCCGCCCGGGAGAGACCGTGATTCCGTCCCGGCTGTAGCAGGCCCGCTGAAAAAGCGGTTGTCGCATTTGAACCCACATGCGCCGGGGCACTACGATTTTCACCAGGTGACACTTTGTCACCTGGGAGTGACCCGAGGTGACCGGGCGCTCCGGCGTGGATGCCGGGGTGGATTCTCAGGTCGCGAGAAGTCTCGGAGACGCTCCCCGTCCCGCTGTCGTACGCAAAGGGAGCTCCCCCACGTGAGAAGGTTGGTTGCCACGCTGTCAGGGCTGGCGCTGGTGTTGTCGGGTACAGGCGCCGCGGCCCGGTCGTTGCCGAACTACGATGCACTGCAGGACGTGAAACCCACGGGCCCGAGCTTCAGGCCGGTGGAGGAGCCGGGTGCGCGCGTTGCCCATCAGGACGAGCGGACGGGTTCGCCCACGTTCCTCTGGGTCAACAAGGGCAGTCCCCCGGCGCGGTTGATGGCGCCCTTCGCGCGCATGGCGCCGGGGGAGGCCGCCCTGGCGCAGCTCTCCGAGCACGCCAGCCTCTACGGCCTGAGCTCCCTCGAGTCGGCGGGGGCGCGGGTGCAGTCCGTCAGCCAGAACGAGCAGGGCGTCAAGGTGGTGACGATCGCCCAGGAGGCCGCGGGCATCGAGGTCTTCCGGCAGTCGCTCCGCCTGCTGCTCAACCGGAGCAATGACCTGGTGGCCGTCTCCGGCACCCTCTCCAAGCATGTCTCCGCGGACGTGCCCGCCTCGCGCGTGCGCTTCCAGCTGACGGCCTCCGAGGTCATCGCCCTGGCCTACCAGGACCTGACGGGGCACGCGCTGGACAAGAGCCTGCTCGCGCCGGTGGACACGAAGCTGGAGACCGGCCGCTACTCGCACTACGAGCCGGTGTCCTACGCGCGCCCGCTGACGGAGCAGTTCCTGCTGCCGGCCCGGGCCAAGCAGGTGCTCTACTCGCTGCCGGGCGGACTCGTGCCCGCGTACTACGTGGAGCTCAACACGGGACGCGCGGACAGCAAGGAGTCGGACTACTACGCGTACGTCGTGTCCGCGGCGGATGGCCGGCTGCTGCTGCGCAACAACCTGACGGCGGACGCGGAGTACAGCTACCGCGTCTTCGCGGACGCCACGCCGCCGTACACCCCGCATGACGGCCCCTCGGGCACCCAGGCCACGCCGCACCCCACGGGCACGCCGAGCGGCTTCTTCCCGGCGTTCGTGCCGCCCTCGCTGGTCACCCTGCGGAACGCTCCCTTCAGCCAGAACGATCCCTGGCTGCCGGACGGCGCCACGGAGACCACCGGTAACAACGTGGACGCGTACGCGGACCTCGTCGCGCCGGACAACTACAACGCGGGAGACCTGCGTCCCTCCGTCACCGCGCCGGGCGTGTTCGACCGGACCATGCGCTTCGACATCGAGCCGAACGCCGATGCGGAGCAGATCGCCGCGGCCACCACCAGCCTGTTCTTCCTGAACAACTGGCTGCACGACTGGTTCTACGACTCGGGCTTCGACGAGGCGTCCGGCAACGCGCAGACGGACAACTACGGCCGCGGAGGCCTGGGCGGCGACGCCATCCGCGCGCAGGCGCAGGACTACAGCGGCCTCAACAACGCGAACATGTCCACGCCGGCGGACGGCAGGTCCCCGCGCATGCAGATGTACCGCTTCTCCGGCCGCGACGCGCGCGTGACGGTGAACGCGCCCGAGAGCATCGCGCGTGACTTCGCGGCGGGTATCGCCGGGGGCTTCGGTCCGCAGTCCTTCGACACCACCGGGGACGTGGTGGGGGCGCAGGACGGCGTGGCCACCAGCACCGACGCGTGCACCGCGCTGTCCAACGCGGCGGAGGTGGCCGGGAAGATCGCCCTGATCGACCGTGGCAACTGCGACTTCACCGTCAAGATGACGAACGCGCAGAACGCGGGGGCCATCGGCGTCATCCTCGTGGACAACGTGGACGGTCTGCGCTCGAACATGGGCGGCACCTCCACCACCATCACCATTCCCTCGCTGCGCCTCACGATGGCGGAGGGCAAGGTGCTGCGCGAGGCCACCGGCGTCAACGTGCGGCTGTACCGCGCGGCGGCTCCGTACCTGGACGGCACGGTGGACAACATCATCGTGGCGCACGAGTGGGGCCACTACATCAGCAACCGCCTCATCGGCAACGCGGCCGGTCTGGTCAACAACCAGGGCCGCGCCATGGGGGAGGGCTGGGGTGACTTCACCGCGCTGCTGATGGTGACGCGCGCGGAGGACGCCCTGGTGGCCTCCAACGCGAACTGGAACGGGGCCTACGCCGCGGCCGAGTTCGCCACGCGTGGCAGCTCCCCGGACTCCGCCTTCTTCGGCATCCGCCGCGTGACGTACTCGGCGGACATGGCCCGGAACGCGCTGATGTTCCGCCACATCTCCGATGGCGTGGCGCTGCCCACCTCGGCGCCCATCTCCCCGGGCGGCGTCAACTCCCAGGTCCACAACTCCGGTGAGGTGTGGGCCACCATGCTGTGGGAGTGCTACGTGTCGCTCCTGCGCGCGCATCCGTTCGAGGAGGCGCAGCGCCGCATGAAGAGCTACCTGGTGAACGGGTTCAAGATGACGCCCGTGGCGCCCACCTACCTGGAGGCGCGTGACGCCATCATCGCGGCGGCCAACGCCAACGACCCGGCCGACGGCGAGCGCTTCTGGGCGGCCTTCGCCCGGCGCGGCGCGGGCGTGGGCGCGGTGGCTCCGGACCGCTACTCCACCAACCACGCCGGCGTGGTGGAGAGCTTCAGCGTCGGGACGAACCTGGAGCTCGTCTCCGCCGTGTTCGCCGATGACCTGGCGACCGGCTCCTGCGACAAGGACGGCGTCCTGGACAACGGGGAGACGGGCCGCATCATCGTCACCGTGCGCAACTCGGGCTCGAAGGAGGCCAGCAACACCAGCGTCACCGTGTTCTCTCCCTCCGCGGGCGTGACGGTGGGCAACGGCGGCTCCATGCGCTTCCCGGTGATTCCCGTGGGCGGGCAGGCCGAGGTGTCCGTGCCCGTGACGCTGCGCGGCGCGACGAAGGGACAGGTCGTCAACTTCAGCCTCGCCTTCCGTGACGAGGCCCAGGCGATTCCGGGGGACAAGGTCCACGCGTTCGGCCTCGAGACGCAGTACGACGAGGCGCCCGCCACCACCGCCACGGAGACGGTGGAGGGCCGGACGCTGCCGTGGGGCTTCGAGTCCGACACCACGCTGACCCCGGGCTCCTTCCAGGTCGTCGAGTTCATCGCCGACCTCAACCGGGCCTTCTTCGGCCCGAACCTGGGCGCCCCGGGCGACATCCGCCTCGTCACCCCGCCGCTGGAGGTGAGCGCCACGGAGCCGCTCGTCCTCTCCTTCCGTCACGCGTATGACCTCGAGTTCGACGCCACCGGCTACTACGACGGTGCCGTCATCGAGCTCTCCAGCGATGGAGGGGCGACGTGGGTGGACATCGGTGACTCGCTGTACACCGGTACGATCATCAACACCACGACGGGCAAGAACCCGTTGAAGGGCCGCCGCGGCTTCGTGGGGACCTCGGCGGGCTTCCCCACGCTGGCGCCCGCGACGCTGGACCTGGGGACCGCCTACGCGGGCCAGACGGTTCAAATCCGCTTCCGCATCGGCTCCGACGACGCCGCGGCGCGCACGGGCTGGTTGCTGGATGACCTGGCCTTCACCGGCATCATCGGCACGCCCTTCACGAGCATCGTCGGCGAGGACGGCGTGTGCATGAACCGTCCGCCCGTGGCCAACGCGGGCACGGACCTGACGGCGAACGAGCGCTCGCGCGTGACGCTGTCCGGCAGCGCGTCGGACGTGGATGGGGACAGCGTGAGCTACAGCTGGGCGCAGGTGTCCGGCCCGGCGGTGACGCTCACGGGCGAGGACACGGCCACCCCGTCCTTCACGGCCCCCGAGGTGACGGGTGACAGCGACGTGGTGCTGCGGCTGACCGTCAGCGACGGCACCCTCACCGCCAGCGACACCGTGACGGTGCGCGTGCTGAACGTCAACCGCGCGCCCACGGTGAACGCGGGCCTGGATGGCTCGGCCAGCGAGCGCGGCGGCTACACGCTCTCCGGCTCCGCGAGCGACGCGGACGGCGACACCCTCAGCTTCCTCTGGACGCAGGTGTCCGGCACGCCGGTGGCGCTGAGCAACTACGACAAGGCGTCCGCCACCTTCGCCACGCCGGAGGTCGCGTTCGACGAGGTGCTCACCTTCCGCCTGACGGTGAGCGACGGGCAGAGCAGCGTCAGCGACACGGTGGACGTGGCCATCCACGACGTGAACCGCGCGCCGGTGGTGACGGCGTCCTCGGTGACGGTGGATGAGCGCAGCACCGCCACGCTCGAGGCCACCGCCTCGGACGCGGACGGGGACACGCTGAGCTACAGCTGGACGCAGCTGACCGGTACGGCGGTGACGCTCTCCGGGGCCAACACGGCCCGGGCCACCTTCTCCACGGGCGAGGTGAGCGCCGACAGCGTGCTCACCTTCCGCGTGACGGTGAGCGACGGCCGGGCCACGGCCACCCAGGACGTGGTGGTGAACGTGCGCCAGGTCAACCGCGCGCCGGCCGTGAACGCGGGCGTGGATGGCTCCGTGAACGAGCGCGAGTCCTACACGCTCTCCGGCTCCGCGAGCGACCCGGACGGGGACACGCTGAGCTACAGCTGGGTGCAGGTGTCCGGCACGCCGGTGGCGCTGAGCGGTGCCACCTCGGCCTCCGCCACCTTCACCGCGCCGGACACGGCGTCCGGTGAGACGCTCACCTTCCGCCTGACGGTGAGCGACGGCAAGGTGACCAGCAGCGACATGGTGAGCGTGACGGTGAATGACGTGAACCGCGCGCCAGTGGTGACGGCGTCCTCGGTGACGGTGGACGAGCGCAGCACCGCCACGCTCGAGGCCACCGCCTCGGACGCGGACGGGGACACGCTGAGCTACAGCTGGACGCAGGTGTCCGGCACGGCGGTGACGCTCTCCGGGGCCAACACGGCCCGGGCCACCTTCTCCACGGGCGAGGTGAGCGCCGACAGCGTGCTCACCTTCCGCGTGACGGTGAGCGACGGCCGCGGCGCCACGGCCACCCAGGACGTGGTGGTGAACGTGCGCCAGGTCAACCGCGCGCCCACGGTGAACGCGGGCGTGGACGGCGTCGTCAACGAGCGCGCGTCCTATACGCTCTCCGGCTCCGCCAGCGACGAGGACGGCGACACGCTGAGCTACAGCTGGGTGCAGGTGTCCGGCACGCCGGTGGCGCTGTCCGGTGCCACCTCGGCCCGGGCCACCTTCACCGCGCCGGAGACGGTGTCCGGTGAGACGCTCTCCTTCCGCCTGACGGTGAGCGACGGCCAGAGCAGCGCCAGCGATACGGTGAACGTGGTGGTGGACACGGTGAACCGCGCGCCGGTGGTGACGGTGCCCGCGGTGACGGTGGACGAGCTCAGCACCGCCACGCTCGAGGCCATCGCCTCGGACGCGGATGGTGACAGGCTGACCTATAGCTGGACGCAGCTGACCGGCACGCCGGTGGTGCTCTCCGGGGCCGACACGGCCCGGGTCACCTTCTCCGCGGGCGAGGTGAGCGCCGACAGCGTGCTCACCTTCCGCGTGGAGGTGTTCGATGGCTTCACCACCGCCAGCTCCGACGTGGCGGTGACGGTGCGCAACGTCACCGTCAACCGCGCGCCCACGGTGAACGCGGGTGTGGATGGCACCGCGAACGAGCGGAGCGTCTACACGCTGAGCGGCTCCGCGAGCGACGTGGACGGTGACGCTCTCAGCTACGCCTGGGTGCAGGTGTCCGGTACCCCGGTGGCGCTGACCGGTGCCAGCACGGCGTCCGCCAGCTTCATCGCGCCGGAGACGGCTTCCGGCGAGACGCTCTCCTTCATGCTGACGGTGAGCGACGGCAAGCTGTCCGCCAGCGACACGGTGGACGTGGTGGTCAACGACGTGAACCGCGCGCCGGTGGTGACGGCGTCTCCGGTGACGGTGGACGAGCGGAGCACCGCCTCCCTCGTGGCCATCGCCTCGGACCCGGACGGCGATGCGCTGACCTACGCCTGGACGCAGCTGACCGGCCCGTCGGTCACGCTCTCCGGCGCCAACACGGCGACGGCCACCTTCGCCACCGGCGAGGTGCCCTCGGACCGCGTGCTCACCTTCCGCGTGACGGTGAGCGACGGCAAGGCCTCGGCCACCCGTGACGTGTCGGTGACCGTGCGCAACGTCAACCGCGCGCCCGTGGCCAGGGCGGGGACCGCGCTCTCCGCGGTGTCCAATGCCACCGTCAACCTCGACGGCAGCACGAGCGCGGACGCCGATGGCGGCACCCTGACGTACCAGTGGACGCAGGTGGGGGGTCCGTGGGTGACGCTGGCGGGGGCGGACACCGCCACGCCGTCCTTCACCGCTCCGGCCGTGAGGTCCAACACCGACCTCGTCTTCCGGCTGGTGGTGCGGGATGGCTCGCTCTCCAGCGAGCCCTCGACGGTGACGGTCACCGTCTCGCCCGCCGACAACCAGGCGCCCGTGGCCCGCGCCCGCATCCTCCTCTCCGGCAGCCAGGAGTCCATGACGCTCGATGGCTCGGCCTCCAGCGATGGGGAGGGGGACGCGCTCACCTACAGGTGGGAGCAGATCAACGGCCCGTCCGTGCAGTTCAGCAACGCCAACCAGGCGGTGCTGAACGTGGACGTGCCCGCGACCGGTACCTACAGCTTCCGTCTCACCGTGACGGATGCCCGCGGGGCCTCGCACAACGCCACCGTGGAGGCCACGGCCACGCTGTCCACCTCCACGCCGGAGCCGGGCGGCTGCTCCTCCACCGGCACGGGCGCCCCGGCCAGCGTGCTCGGCCTGGCGCTCCTCGGCCTGCTGCGCCGCCGCCGCTGGTTGAACTGACAGACCGCTGAACTGTCGTGCCCCGGCGGCCGGCCCCTGTCACCCAGGTGCCGGCCGCTGGTGTTTCGTGGGCCCGTGAGGTGCTCCCACTTCAGTGGCCGAACGAGTTGTACCTGCACCCGGAGTTGATCGGCTCCGAATGTCCGCCCATGTCGTGCGGGACGCCGACCTCCACCGTGCCCGTGCACGTCCTGCCCTTGCTGTCCTTCGCCGTGAAGGTGATGCAGTACACGCGCCCGTCTTCCCGGCCGCTGCGCTCCGCTCGCACCTGCACCCGATCCCGGTAGTCGCCCACCCACTTCGCGTCCGGTGCCGTGTCACCGTCACCCAGGCCATCCACGGGCTCGTCCTGCAGCACCTTCTTGATGGTCACCTTGAAGGACTTTCCGTACTCGTCCTTCCCGCTCAGCGTGACGGTGTGGAGCTTGTGGTTCGGCGGCCAGAGCAGCTTCGGGTCCGCCTTCACGCTCTTGCAGGAGGAGTCGTCCCACTGCGCGCTCACGCCGTCTCCGTCGTCCAGCGTCAGCTCCTCCTGCTCGTCGAGGGGGTCCTCCTCCTCCATCGGGCCACCGCAACCCGAGACTCCCAGCATCGCCACCAGCGTGAAGAGCGCCGTCTTCGTCCAGGTTCCCCGCATGTCCCTTCCCTCCGTGCCGCATGCTGGCGGGCCGAGTCGAGGTGCCCGCCTCCTGTCTTCAGGGTGGGGACCCGGAGGTGCCCTCTTCCATGGGGCGACGGGGTGGGGGCTCTGCTCCCGCTCTCACGCGTGAATTGCACTCGCGGGCGGGAGGAACGCTCCTCCGCACGCCTGCTCAGTCCCGGGCAGTCACGGACGCCTGGACAGCTCGCCATCGCCTGGGTGCTCGCGCGCCAGCCCGGCTTCGTTCCCGTCGTGGGCGCGAAGACCGTGGCTCAGCTCGAGGACTCGCTCGGGGCGCTGTCGCGGACCTTGTCGAAGGCGGACCTCGCCGCCCTCGATTCCATCGTGACCATCTCGGGTGAACGGTACGGCGCGGAACAGATGAAGCACCTCGACAGTGAGCGCTCCGCGCATCCGTAACGCGGAGCGTCGTGTCGCTCGGCGAAACCCGGGAGCCACTGGGGCGCACACGGAGTCAAAACCCGGGGGCCGTGGCACCCTCACCCCGTCCCTCTCCCGAGGGGAGAGGGGTTCTTGGGGAACCTGGGAACATGGCGTCCTGGGGTTGTTTGCGGTGCCTGGCTTCTGGTGGGGTGCTGGATTGACTCACTTGTCAAAGTGACCGGCTCGTCGTCTGCTCCCGCTCCGCAAGGAGACTGAATGGGCAACGAGCTTCGTTTCGACGGGAAGGTCGCCATCGTCACCGGTGCCGGTAACGGCCTGGGCCGCTCTCACGCGCTGCTGCTCGCGAGCCGTGGAGCGAAGGTGGTCGTCAATGACCTCGGCGGTTCCAGCACCGGCGGCGGCCGCGGCTCCGAGGCCGCCGACAAGGTGGTCGCTGAAATCAAGGCCGCTGGTGGCGAGGCCATCGCCAACTACGACTCCGTCGAGGACGGCGCGAAGATCGTCCAGTCCGCGCTCGATACGTGGAAGCGCGTGGACATCGTCATCAACAACGCCGGCATCCTCCGCGACACCAGCTTCCAGAAGATGACCGAGCAGGACTGGGAGCTCATCTACCGCGTCCACGTGCTCGGCGCCTTCCGCGTCACCCAGGCCGCCTGGCCCCACCTGCGCGACCAGGGCTACGGCCGCATCCTCTTCACCGCCTCCGCCGCCGGCATCTACGGCAACTTCGGCCAAGCCAACTACAGCATGGCCAAGCTCGGCCTCGTCGGCTTCGCCAACACCCTCGCCATCGAGGGCCGCAAGAAGAACATCCTCGTCAACGCCATCGCCCCCATCGCCGGCAGCCGCATGACCGAGACCGTCCTCCCCAAGGAGGTCGTCGATGCGCTCCGCCCCGAGTACGTCAGTCCGCTCGCCGCCTGGCTCTGCCACGAGGACTGTCAGGAGACCGGTGCCCTCTTCGAGGTCGGCGGCGGCTTCATGGCCAAGCTGCGCTGGGAGCGCACGCGCGGCAAGGTGTTCAAGCTCGGCCGCGCCATCACTCCCGAGGCCGTCCAGAAGTCCTGGGAGTCCATCACCGACTTCACCGGCGCCACCCACCCCACCGACGTGGCGGGCGGCATGCAGCCCGTCATGGACAACCTCACCTCCCAGAGCAAGGGCGGTAACGAGCTCATCGACGTCGACGCCGCGCTCGGCTACGAGTTCCCCGAGACGCGCTCCGCCTATGACGAGCGCGACCTCTCGCTCTACGCCCTGGGCGTGGGCGCCGCGCAGGATCCGCTCGACACGAAGGAGCTCCAGTACGTCTACGAGCTCCACGGCGAGGGCTTCCGCCCGCTGCCCACCTACGGTGTCATCCCCGCCCTCAACTCCGTCCTGAAGATGTCCGCCGAGGGCAAGCAGGCCCCGGGCCTCAACTACGGCCTGGACCGCGTCCTCCACGGCGAGCAGTACACGGAGCTGCTCCGCCCGCTGCCCGCCAAGGCCACGCTGCGCCACAAGGGCCGCATCAAGGACATCTTCGACAAGGGCAAGAACGCGCTCGTCGTCACCGAGGTCACCAGCTACGACGCGCAGACGGGCGAGCCGCTCGTGCGCAATGAGATCACCACCTTCGTCCGTGGCGCGGGCGGCTGGGGCGGCGAGCGTGGGCCGGTGACGGACATTCCTCCTCCGGAGCGCGCGCCCGACGCCGTCATCACCGAGAAGACGCACGAGAACCAGGCGCTCCTCTACCGGCTGTCCGGAGACTGGAACCCGCTGCACGCCGACCCCGAGTTCGCCCGGAACTTCGGCTTCCAGAAGCCCATCCTCCACGGCCTGTGCACCTTCGGCTACGTGGGCCGCCACGTCATCAAGGCCTTCGCCAATGGCGACCCGCGCCTCTTCAAGAGCATCCGCGTGCGCTTCGCCGACACCGTGCTGCCCGGCGAGACGCTCCGCACCGAGATGTGGAAGGACGGCGAGCGCGTCATCATCCGCTGCAAGGTCGTCGAGCGCGACAAGGTCGTCATCAGCAACGCCGCCGTGGAGCTCCACAAGGAGGTTCCCTCGGCCCAGGCGAAGCCCGCCGCGCAGGCGAGCGCTCCCGCCGCGGCCGGTGGAAGCTCCGCCAGCGCGAAGGTGTTCGGCGCCATCCGCGCCTACGTGGCCCAGCACCCCGAGCTCGTCGCCAAGGTGGCCAACGTCTACCTCTTCAAGCTCACCCAGCCGGACAGCACCTGGACCCTGGACCTGAAGAACGGCGCGGGCTCGGTGCAGGAGGGCGCGCAGGGCAAGGCCGACTGCTCGCTGGAGCTCACCGACGCGGACTTCCTCGCCATGACCTCCGGCAAGGCCGATCCGCAGAAGCTCTACTTCGGCGGCAAGCTCAAGATCACCGGCAACGTCATGGCCTCGCAGAAGCTCGGCTTCCTCGCGAAGGTGGGCCCCGCGGGGGATGCTCCCGCGAAGGCGGCCGCGGCTCCGGCTCCGGCCTCGGGCAGCGAGAAGACGGGCAACGGCCGTGCTCCCGCCATCTTCAAGGCGCTCGGCGAGCGGCTGGCGCAGAAGCCCGAGCTGGCCCGCGAGCTGGGCGCCGTCATCCAGTTCCACGTCACCGAGCCCCAGGGCTCCTGGGTGGTGGATGGCAGGGACACTCCCGGCGTGCGCGAGGGGAAGGCCGGCAAGGCGGACCTGACGCTTCGCCTCTCGGACGAGGACCTGGCGGCCCTGGTGCAGGATCCGCAGGCCGTGCAGCGGCTCTACCAGCACGGCAAGCTGCGGGTGGACGGAGATGTCCGGGTGGCCTCGCGCCTGGGCTTCCTCAAGCAGCTCATCTGACGGTCACGTGAACCCACACGAAAAGGAACAACAACCATGGGACGTCGAGTCAATGTCATCGGAGTGGGGATGGTGAAGTTCGCCAAGCCGGGCGCCAGCGAGGAGTACGACGTCATGGCCTCCAAGGCGGCCCAGGCGGCCATCAAGGACGCGGGCATCTCCTATGGCGACATCCAGCAGGCCTATACCGGTTACGTCTTCGGTGACAGCACCTGTGGCCAGCGCGCCGTGTACTCGGTGGGCCTCACCGGTATCCCCGTCATCAACGTGAACAACAACTGCTCCACCGGCTCCACCGCGCTCTACCTCGCGCGCCAGGCCGTCGAGGGCGGCATGGCCGAGTGCGTCCTCGCGCTCGGCTTCGAGAAGATGGAGAAGGGCGCGCTCGCCTCCAAGTTCGACGACCGCGCCAATCCGCTCGAGCGCCACGTGGACACCATGAACCGCGCCCAGGGCATGAACCAGTCGCCCTTCGCCGCGCAGATGTTCGGCGGCGCCGGCCGTGAGTACCGCTGGAAGTACGGCACGAAGCGCGAGACCTTCGCCAAGATTTCGGAGAAGGCCCGCAAGCACGCGAGCAAGAACCCCTTCGCGCTCTTCACCCAGACGCTCTCGGTGGAGGAGATCCTCGCCTCGGACGAGGTCTTCGATCCGCTCACCCGCTACCAGTGCTGCCCGCCCACGTGCGGCGCCGCCGCGGCCATCGTCTGCTCGGATGAGTTCGCCCGGAAGCTGGGGCACTCCAACCCCGTGTACATCGCCGCCCAGTCGATGACCACGGACCTGCCCTCCAGCTTCGGCGACAGCATGATCAAGATGGTCGGCTTCGACATGGCGGCCCTCGCCGCGAAGCAGGTGTACGAGAAGTCGGGCCTCGGCCCCGAGGACGTGGACGTCGTCGAGCTGCACGACTGCTTCACCGCCAACGAGCTGCTCACCTACGAGGCGCTCGCCCTGTGCAAGGAGGGCGAGGCGGAGAAGTTCATCTGGGACGGGGACAACACCTACGGCGGGAAGTTCGTCACCAACCCCTCGGGCGGGCTGCTCTCCAAGGGCCACCCGCTGGGTGCCACGGGGCTCGCGCAGTGCACGGAGCTCGTCTGGCAGCTTCGGGGCCAGGCCGAGCAGCGCCAGGTCGAGGGCGCCCGCGTGGCGCTGCAGCACAACCTGGGCCTCGGCGGTGCGTGCGTGGTGACGATGTACCGCCGCGACTGAGCGGGCAGGCGGGCGATGGCGGCCCGCGTCACACCTGGCGCTCTCCCTCTCCATCCCTCCTGGACGACGGCACCGAGAGGGAGAGTGGCCATGGCCGATACCTTCACCGCTTCGACGCTCGCTTGCGGCTCTGATTGCAAGGACGGACAGCACAAGCCCCGGAACACGGGCGAGGCGCTGCTCTGCATGAAGAAGGAGCTGGAGCAGCTCTACGCGCGCAATGATGGCCGCGCCATCTTCCTGCGCGCCTACTTCGTGATGACCACGCAGGTGAACGCGGCGGTCCATGGGACGGGGGACTTCGAGCAGACGGGCCCCATCTTCTTCGACCCCGCCTGGGTGGACAGGCTCGCGGGCCGGTTCGCGGCGCTCTACTTCGAGTCCCTCACGCGCTCGCGTGCGTGCTCCCCCGACAACAAGCCCATCTGCGCGGCCTGGGGGATGGCGATGGAGCAGGCCGCCCGGCGCCGGCCGAGCATCCTTCTGTGCATGCTGCTCGGCATCAACGCGCACATCAACTTCGACCTGGCCCAGGGCATTCATGAGATCGTCCGGGAGGATCTGCGGCGCCTACGGCAGGAGTTGAAGGATCCGGAGACGCGGGACCGCCGGGTCGCGGAGCAGATGGCGCGGTGGAAGTTCGACCATGACCAGATGAACAACGTCCTCGTGCGCACCAACCCGAAGATCCAGGAGATTCTGGGCCGGGAGTTCCGGGGGGCCATGAGGCTCTTGAGCAGGATGGGCGGACAGCTCGACGAGCTGCTCACCAGCGCGGGGCTGCGGTACTACCGCGACCGTGTCTGGAACAACGTGCTCGGGTTGCTGGCGGCCGGACCGGAGGAGTTCGAGAAGGTGAAGCTGCGGCTGGGCTGGGAGTCCCAGCAGATGGCGGAGTTCCTCCTCGAGGGCGGCTGGCTGAACAACGCGGTGTTCCGGCTGGACAGGGGCCTGCGCCGGGGGCGCTTCGAGGGCAGGTTCCAGCCCGGCCTGGATGGGGTGGAGGTCCACGCGGCGGGACGTCTGGACCACCGGCTCCAGCGGCCCTTCTGATGGGGAGGCCCCCTGAAGGGGGGCTCACAGAGGCTGTGTTGCGCCTATGCTCGGCCGCACCCGCGATGGCTACTGAGCAACCGTCCACCCCGCGCTTCTTCGTGCTCGAGCACGAGGCGTGGGGAGCCCACGACACGATGTTCGACAGGGCTTCTCCTGCCAATTTCGCAGCGGCCCCTCGGTGCCCGGTGTGCGGAACCATCCTCGGCATGCGGCTGTGGCTGCCGCCCTACCAAGGCGAAGTGGAACTGTATGGCAAGGCCTTCGGCGACTTCATGGACGGGCCGGCCTATGACATCCTCATCTCCGAGCGCATGGCCGAGGCCTTCCGGGCAGACGGGCTGACCGGGTTGCAAGGCTTCCACCCGGTGGAGGTGACGCGCGTGCGCGTCAGGCGCAAGAATCCGCAACCTCTCGAGGTGCCTCGTTACTTCGTTGCCAGTCCCTGTTTCGGCCGAGCCGCCGTCGATGAGGCGCGCAGCCGCTTGCGCATTCGCGAGCCCATGACCTGCGCCGAGTGCCGCTCCATCGCAGTGAATTCCATCCATGGCCTCTCGCTGATGCCGGGCACCTGGGCGGGCGAGGACGTGTTCCGCCCCCGGGGCATCCAGGGTTTCATCTTCGTCTCCGAGCGTTTCGCCTCTTTCGTCCAACGCCATGCGCTGACGAACATGAAGTTGATTCCCACGGAGGAGTTCGTCTGGGATACGTCGCGCCTGGGCCCCCCACCAGACGCTTCTGGCTCCCATTAGTGGGCATGGTGCTCCGGGGGGACGGCCCCCAGTGCCTCCCGGGCCCGTTGCTCGAAGGCGCGGGCCCCCTGCTCGTGGGCCACCTGGATGGCGCGCAGGAAGCACTCGCGCGCGTCCAGCTCGTGGCCGAGCTCCCGCAGCGCCTCGCCTCGCAGCCGGTGCAGCTCCGCCTCGTAGAAGTGCTGGCCCTCCGTGGGTGCCCGCTCCAGCGCCTCGTTGAGGAGCGCCAGCGCCTCGTGCGGCTGTCCCAGCTTCAGGTGCAGCTCCGCCAGCAGGCCGAGGTCGTGGTGGAACAGGCCGGCGCTGATCCCCGGTCCCCTCCAGGCCGCGATGCCCTCACGGATGAGCTTCAGCCCCGCGTGCGCCTGTCCCAGCTCGGCCAGGGCCCAGCCGTGGATGAGCGTGGCCCAGATCTCCGAGGCCCGGAAGCCGTGCTCGTGCGCGAGGGAGATCGCCTGGGCGGACCACTCCAGGGCACACCGGGCCTCGCGGCGCAGCTGGCAGGCCACGCAGATGTAGTTCAGCACGGTGGCCGTCGTGTGCGGGTGGCCGATGCGCCGTGCCAGCTCCAGCGCCTCCTGGCTGGAGCGCCAGGCCTCCTGCTCGCGGCCGAGCGCCGAATACACCATGGCCCCGAAGGCCAGCGTCGTGGCGCGTGGGTTGATCCACTGTTTCTCGGCGATGGCCCGGTGCGCCTCGAGCGGCAGGTCCGGGCAGGCCAGTCCCCGCTCCACGTGCTCCCGCGCGGCGGCCAGCTCTCCCCAGATGTAGAAGGTGGCCGCCATCATCCGGTGTCCCAGCGCGAGCAGCTCCATGTCCTGGTGGCGCTCGCCCTGTGCCACGAGCTGTCCCGCGAGCTCGTGCGCCACGCCGTACTCGGCGCGCGAGAACGAGTAGACGAAGAGCCCCCAGTAGGACAGTTGCAGCCGCGGCAGTGCCTCGCCCACCTGGTGGATGAGCTCGCGCGCCCGAGCGTACGTGCGCTCCACCTCCGGCGAGCGGTAGCCCTGCACCTGGGCCAGCGGGATGCCCAGGGCGATGAGCAGCCGCAGCTCCTCCTGCATCCGCTCCGGTGTGTCCGGCTGCAGGCGCAACAGCCGCAGGGCCTGCTGGAAGTGGCTCACCGCTTCCTGGTTGGCCGAGCGCACGCTGGCGCGCTGTCCGGCCTGGAACCAGTAGCGGATGGCTGGCGCGTCCTCACCGGCCTCGGTGTAGTGGTGGGCGAGCAGCTCCGGCTGCGTCTGGCGCACCTCGGGGGACTGCTCCAGCAGGGCCTCGGTGATGCGGTGGTGCAGCTTGCGGCGCGCGCTTCGCGGCAGCGACTGACAGGCCGCGTCCTGCATGAGGGCATGACGGAACCGGTAGCCTGGCCCCGCCCGCTCGTGGAGGGGCTGCAGGAGTCCGGCCTCGATCAGTCCCTCCAGGTCGCGCTGGAGCGCCGCTGGGCTCCGCCGGGTCAACGTGGCCAGCAGCGCGTGCGAGAAGCTGCGCCCGATGGCCGCGCACTCCTGGGCCAGTGATTTCTGCCGGGGAGGCAGGAGATCCAACCGCGCCAGCAGCAGCTCGTGCAGGGTGATGGGGATGGCGTCCGGGGTGCCGCGCTCCAGCACCATGTGTGTCAGCTCCTCCACGAAGAGGGGGACGCCATCCGTCCGGGCCACCAGTTGCTGGACCACCTCGGGGGGCAGGCCGCGGCCTCCCGCCGCCTCGCGCACCAGGGCCGCGGTGTGCTCCGGAGACAGCCGCTCCAGCACGAGCCGGTGCAGCCGCGGGTGGATGGGCCAGGGCGGGTGGAAGTCGGGCCGGGCGCTGAGGACGAAGAGGATGCGCTGGGGCTCCACGCGCTCCACGAGGTACTCGAGCAGCTCCAGCGTGGAGGGGTCCGCCCAGTGCAGATCCTCCACCACGGCGAGCACCGGGTGCTCCCGGGCCACGCTCGACAGCAGCGACGCCAGCGCCTCCAGGGTGCGCTCCTTGCGCCGCTCCGGCGAGAGCTGGAGCGGAGGCCGCTCCTCGGACTCGGGCAGGGACAGCAATTGCCCCAACAAGGACACGTGCTCCGCGGAGAGCCCCAGGGACTCCGGCCATACCGCGTGAGAGGCGAAGAGGCGGCGCAGCACCTCGATGATGGGTTGGAAGGCACTGGTGCTGGACTGCGGCCAGCACTGGCATTGGAAGTGGATGCAGAAGTCCTGGCAGACGCGCGCGTGCAGCTCCTGGATGAGCCGGGACTTGCCGACCCCCGGCTCGCCGGTGACGAGCACGAAGCCGTCCTGGCCCCGCCGCGCCCTCTCCCAATACGTGAGCAGCCGTTGCAGCTCCTGCTCGCGTCCCACCAGCGGCGTGAGGCCCCCGGTGACGATGGCCTTCTCGAAGCGGTACGACGCGGGCCGCTCGCTCAGCACGCGGTACAGCCCCAGGCGCGACGTCCCCGACAGGCCCTCGTAGACGAAGGTGCCGAGCGGCTCGGCCTCGAACCTCCCGCGCACCAGCGCCCAGGTGGCCTCGCTGGCGGTCACGGTGTGGGGCCCGGCCTGGGCCGCCAGCCAGGTGACCACCTTCGGGGCCTCGCCCTGGAGCACGAGCGTCCGGTTGCCGTGCTCGCGCGTGGGCTCGCTCAGCGTCACCTGGTCCGTGTGCAGGCCCACCTTCACCGCCAGCACGTCCGAGGCGAGCCGGGGCAGCTTGCGCTGGAGCGCGGCGGGCAGCTCGCGGGCCAGCGCCAGCCCCGCCTGCACCGCGTGCTCCGAGTCGTTCTCGCGCACCAGCGGGTAGCCGAAGCAGGCCAGCACCTCGTCACCCATGGCCAGGACGATGGAGCCCCCGTACCGCTGGACGAGCTCCGCGCTCCGTTGGTGGAAGGCCTCCTCCAGCTCGCCGATGTCCTCGGCGTCCAGCACCTGCCCGGGCATGGCCAGTCCCGTCAGCCGGCACGCCACCAGCGTCACCTGCCGCCGCTCGGGCCTCACGCGGCGCGGGGCCTGCCAGCGCATCCCGAGCGACTCCCTCACCTCGCGCAGCTCCTCGACGAGCTCCTGCCCCGTCTGGAAGCGCCGCTCGGGCGCCTTGGCCAGCATCGTGCGCAAGAGCGGCTCCACCTCCCGGGGCAGCTCCGGGTGGTGCTCGCGCACGGATGGGACGGGCTCGGCCGAGAGCACCCGGGCCCGCAGCTCCTGCAGGCTGGCGCTCGGGTAGGGCGTGCCCCCGGTGAGCATCTCGTACAGCACGATGCCGGTGGACCAGATGTCCGTGCGCTCGTCCTGCCGCTCGCTCCGCCATTGCTCCGGCGCCATGTAGGCCGGCGTGCCGGCGTTGGGCAGGTCCTCGAAGCCCGGCGCGCTGCCCTCCTCCAGCAGCCACGCCAGGCCGAAGTCGAGCAGCTTCACCTCGCCCTGCTTCGTGAGGAAGACGTTGCTCGGCTTGAGGTCGCGGTGGATGACGTGGTGCTCGTGAGCGTGGGCCAGCCCCGCGGCGATGCCCGCCAGGAGGGCGAGGGCGCGCCGGGGCTCCAACCGGGGCTCGCGTTGCAGCAGCGCCGAGAGGGACTCGCCCCGCAGGCACTCCATGATGAGGAAGGGGACGCGCGGCTCCCAGGCGGCGCCCACCCACTCGGACGTGTCGAAGAGGCGGACGATGTTCGGGTGGGCGAGCTGCGCGATGGCCAGGGCCTCCTGCCGCAGCAGGGAGAACAGCTGGCGCTCGTCCAGGGGCGTGCCGGGGAGCAGGAATTTGAGCGCCACCTCGCGCCGCAGCCGCGCGTCCCAGGCGCGGAACACCCGGCCCATGGAGCCACCGCCGAGCGGCTCGAGAATCTCGAACCGCTGGCCGTCCTTCCCGCCCAACCGCTCGCCGAGCGCGGGGATGCGCAGCAGGGCGGACTCCTGGGAGACGGCCTGGAGCAGGTCATCCCCGAAGTCCGAGTCCTCGAACCCGGAGCCCGAGCCGTCTCCATCGCCAGTGCGACCGGTGTTTCCCGGCATGGTCTTCCCCCAGCATCCCGGCACCCGGCATGGCTGGGCCCCAAGGTAGAGAGCGTCCAGACCCCGGGCAATGCAAGTGGCCCGGCGGGGCAGGAAGGCGTTGGCCATCCACTCCCTGGAGAGAGTCCCGTCGCGGGCCGGGTGACTTCCGCCAGGCGGTTCGCACCGGGGATGGAGCGGGCTTCTACAAGGGTTGTGCACCGAGCACCGGGTCCGTCCATCCCCGGCTGGCGGGCCAGTCAGGTCCGCACGTGAGCGGGGATGGCAGCGGACGCTGGTCTACCTGATCGCCTTGATGAAGCTCCTCCGCCATTCACCGTTCCATCGCCTGCCCCGGCACCTGGTGCCCGTGGGCGTGCTCGCCCTCAGCCTGCTGCTCACGGCCTGTGTCTGTGTGCTGCTGGGGTTGTCCGCGCGCGCGCGGGACGAGGCGCGCTTCGAGAACCTGGTGCAGACGACGTCCGACCGCATCCAGCGCCGGCTGGACACGTACGTCGCGCTCCTCCAGGGCACCGAGGGCCTGTTCGCCACCCAGCAGGAGGTGACGCCGGCGGAGTTCTCCGCGTACGTGCACCTCTTCGATCTCCAGTCCCAGTACCCGGGCATCCAGGGGCTCGGCTTCACGCGGCGCTTCTCGCGCGAGGAGCGCACCCGGGTCGAGCGCCGGGCGCGGGCCACCCTGGGCCTGCCGGGCTTCCAGGCCTGGCCCGAGGTGCCCGGGGACGAGCTGCACTCCATCACCCTGCTGGAGCCGCGCGACCTGAGGAACCTGGCGGCCATGGGCTACAACATGTACTCCGAGCCCATCCGCCGCGAGGCGATGGCGCGCGCCCGGGACACGGGCCAGCCCGCGCTCACCGGGAAGGTGACGCTCAAGCAGGAGATCCACGAGGACAAGCAGGCGGGTTTCCTCCTGTACCTGCCCGTCTACGAGGGAGGGCACGTGCCGGCCACGCTGGAGGAGCGGCGCGAGCGGCTCCTGGGTTTCGTCTACTGCCCCTTCCGCGCGGATGATCTGCTCAACGGCATCTTCGGCACCGAGCGGCATCCGCGCGTGGCCTTCCAGCTCTACGACGGCCTGGAGGTGGACGAGGCGCGGCTGCTGCACCGCTCGCACGGCCCCGAGGCGCTGGCGTACGAGCCGATGTTCACCACCACCACCACGCTGCTGGTGGCGGGGCGGCCCTGGACGCTGACCTTCTCCTCGCTGCCGGCCTTCGACGCGACGGCCACGCGGCCCATGGTGCTGCTGCCCTTCTCGGGGCTGGGCACGCTGGTGAGCCTGGTCTTCTTCTTGATGATGCTCGCGCAGGTACGGGCGCGCGGGGAGGCGGAGCGGAGCGCGGACGGGCTGCGCGTGGCGCTCGCCGAGCGGGCCCGCGTGGAGGAGCAGCTGCGCGAGGCGGACCGGCGCAAGGACGACTTCCTGGCCATGCTGGCGCACGAGCTGCGCAACCCCCTGGCGCCGGTGCTCACCGCCGTGCAGCTCATGGAGCGCAAGCAGCAGGCGGGCCTGGGCACGGAGCGGGAGCGCGAGGTGGTGGAGCGCCAGGTGCACCACATGCGGCGGCTGGTGGATGACCTGCTCGACGTGTCGCGGGTGACGCGGGGCAAGATTCAGCTGCGCACGCACCCGATGGACCTGGTGGCCTCGGTGGGCAGGGCGGTGGAGGCGGCGCGGCCCTTCGCGGACTCGAGGGGGCACACGTTGCGCGTGGAGCTGCCGGACGGGCCGGTGTGGACGGAGGCGGACCCGGTGCGGCTGGTGCAGGTGTTCACCAACCTGCTGCACAACGCGGCGAAGTACTCGGAGCCCGGGGGCCGCATCACCCTGACGCTGGCGCGCGAGGGCGGCGAGGCGGTGGTGCGGGTGGCGGACACGGGCATGGGCATTCCGGCCGAGGCGCTGCCGCACCTCTTCGAGCCCTTCATGCAGGTGGCGCGCACGCTGGACCGGGCGCAGGGAGGCCTGGGCCTGGGGCTGACGCTGGTGAAGCAGCTGGTGGAGATGCACGGCGGCCGTGTGGAGGCCGCGAGCGAGGGCGTGGGCAAGGGCAGTGTCTTCACGGTGCGCCTGCCGCTGCTGCCCGAGGCGCGCGTGCCGGTGGCGCCGGTGGAGGCTCCAGCCGAGGGAGAGGCATCCACCGGGGGACGCCGCGTGCTCGTGGTGGACGACAACGTGGACGCCGCGGAGCTGCTGGGCGAGGTGCTGGAGATGGATGGGCACCGGGTGACGGTGGTGCACGACGGCATGGCGGCGCTGGAGCGCCTGGGCGCCGAGGCTCCCGAGGTCGTCTTCCTCGACATCGGCCTGCCGGGGATGGATGGGTACGAGGTGGCGCGCAGGATTCGCGAGCGCTCGGGCGGCGCGGGCCCGAGGCTGGTGGCCGTGACGGGTTATGGGCAGGCGTCGGACCGGCAGCACGCGCGCGAGGCGGGCTTCGATGCGCACCTCGTCAAGCCGGTGGAGCTCGAGCAGGTGCGCGAGCTGGTGGCGGACGTGGGAGACGGCGGGGCCGGTGCGGCCGCGTTGAACTGACGGCGCTCAACGGCAGCCCACCGTGCGAGCGCTCCGGGACGCAGGGGCCCGCCGCTGTCACTGCGCGGCGCGTCGTAGGGGCCGAATGTTGGGAAACAGACCTTCTTTCCGGGCCTGCTTGCTCCCCTCGGATTACCGGGTTTGGCCAAGCAGTTGTTATGCTTCGGATTCACACAGTCGTCACAGTGGGGGAGCGCGAGTGTCCTTCGTCCAGTTGCCCGAGAGCGTCACCACCTGCCGCAACCTCGTGGGAGGCGAGTGGCTGGTGCCGCGAGACGCCTCTCTGCTCGACGTCCACAGTCCATATACCGGAGGAGTCATTGGCCGCGTGCCGCTGACGCCCGCGGAGGGGGTGGCCCAGGCGGTGGAGGCGGCCCGGGCCGCGGCGCCCGGCTGGCGCGCCACGCCCCTGCGCGAGCGCACCACGCTCATGAGCCGCTTCCGCACCCTGCTCGAGTCGAACCTGGATCGCCTGTCACATCTGGCGGCGAGCGAGGCGGGCAAGACGGTGGCCGAGGCGCGCGCGGGCCTGCTCAAGGGCCTGGAGGTGTGTGACTTCGCGCTCTCGCTGCAGAACCTGGACAGCGGCGGCGCGATGGAGGTGAGCCGCGGTGTCTCGTGCGAGTTCCGGCGCGAGCCGCTCGGCGTGGTGGCGGGGATTACCCCGTTCAACTTCCCGGCCATGGTGCCGATGTGGATGTTCCCCATCGCGGTGACGGTGGGCAATGCCTTCATCCTCAAGCCCTCGGAGAAGGTGCCGCTGACGGCGTGCGCGCTCGGCGAGCTGATGGTGGAGGCGGGCATTCCGCGCGGAGTCTTCTCCGTGGTGCACGGAGGCCGCGAGACGGTGGAGGCCCTGGTGGCCCACCCGGACGTGCGCGCGGTGGGCTTCGTCGGCTCGTCCGCGGTGGCGCGGCGCGTGTACGCGGAGGGCAGCGCGCAGGGCAAGCGCGTGCTGGCGCTCGGCGGGGCGAAGAACCACCTCATCGTCGTGCCCGACGCGGACGAGGCGCTCACCGCGCAGTCCGTGGTGGACTCCTTCACCGGGTGCGCCGGCCAGCGCTGCATGGCGGCCAGCGTGCTGCTCGCGGTGGGAGACGTGCAGCGGATCATCGAGCAGGTGCGTGAGCGCGCCTCGCGGCTGGAGGTGGGGCCCGGCATGGGCGCCCTCATCGACCGCGCGAGCCTCACCCGCCTGGAGACGGCCATCGCCGCCGCGGAGCGCGCGGGCGCGCGGGTGCTGCTGGATGGGCGCGGGAAGAAGCCGGCCGGGGAGAAGTGGGCGGGCGGCTACTGGCTCGGGCCCACGATTCTGGATGGGGTGCGCCCGGAGATGGAGGCGGCGCAGCGGGAGCTGTTCGGCCCGGTGCTGTCCATCGTCCGCGTGCCCACGCTGTCGGCGGCGCTCGAGGTGGAGAACGCCTCGCCCTATGGCAACGCGGCGTCCATCTTCACCACCAATGGCGCGGTGGCGCAGGCGGTGGTCGAGGGCGCGCGCGTGGGCATGGTGGGCGTGAACGTGGGCGTGCCCGTGCCTCGCGAGCCCTTTTCGTTTGGTGGTACCGGTGAGTCCAAGTTCGGCCACGGTGACATCACGGGGGCGTCCAGCCTCGGTTTCTGGACGGACTTGAAGAAGGTCACCCGCAAGTGGACCTCGCGGACCGATGGCAGCTGGATGAGCTGAGAGGATCGAATTCCCATGGCTGATAAGAAACCCGTCAATCACATCCGTCTCACCTCGCATCCGGACAGCGACGCCCAGGTCACCCCCATCCGTTGGGCAGACCCGGAGCCGATGCGCCGTGGCCCCGTCATCGCCACGCTGACGGATCCCTCGCAGCGCAACGTCATCGGCACGCACTCGGGCTCGTACGCCATCTACCGGGCCGTGGCCGTGGCCGCCGGGCAGCTGACGCAGGACCACCGGCCGGATCTCACCAACACCGCGCCCGCGGTGCAGATTGGCCCCCACAAGGCCTGGGCGGACCCCGAGCGCATCGTGTCGATGGATCCGTGGGGCGCGGTGGCGCCGCAGGCCTTCCGCGCCTGGTTGGAGCAGGGCGTGGACATCCGGCCCACCATCGCCATCACCCGCGCGCACATCAACATGCCCGAGCTGCGCGATGCCATCACCGCCGGCCGCCTCAAGCCGGACGGGCACATCCTCTGCGCCAACGGTGACGTGAGCGTGGTGAAGGCCGCGGTGGAGCCGGTGTGGTACCTGCCCGGCGTCGCCAGGCGCTTCGGCCTCACGGAGGCGCAGCTGCGCCGCGGCCTCTTCGAGCAGACGGGCGGCATGTTCCCCGAGCTCATCACCCGCTCGGACCTGGAGGTGTTCCTGCCGCCCATTGGCGGGCTCACGCTCTACTTCTTCGGGGACATGGACACCATCTCCAACCCGGACGTCCCGCTGGCGGTGCGCGTGCACGACGAGTGCAACGGCTCGGACGTGTTCGGCAGCGACATCTGCACGTGCCGGCCGTACCTCACGCATGGCATCGAGGTGTGCATCCAGACGGCCCAGCAGGGCGGAGCGGGCGTCATCGCGTACTCGCGCAAGGAGGGCCGCGCGCTGGGCGAGGTGACGAAGTTCCTCGTGTACAACGCGCGCAAGCGCCAGGAGGGCGGGGACTCGGCGGCCACCTACTTCCACCGCACCGAGTGCGTGGCCGGCGTGCAGGACATGCGCTTCCAGGAGCTGATGCCGGACGTGCTGCACTGGCTGGGCATCACCCGCATCCACCGCTTCGTGTCCATGAGCGACATGAAGCACGACGCCATCGTCCGCTCGGGCATCGAGATTCTCGAGCGCGTGCCCATCCCGGAGGAGCTGGTTCCCGCGGACGCCAAGGTGGAGATGGAGGCGAAGAAGGCCGCCGGCTACTTCACCACGGGCAAGGTGGCCTCGAAGGAGGAGCTCGCGGAGGTGAAGGGCAGGTCACTCGATGCGTGAGCCCTCCTCCGTGGTGGCGTACCTGCGCAGCCCTCGCGCGATCCGCGAGCGCTGCCGGGCCCTGCTGGAGCTGGGCACCGCCGGGCAGTTGAAGCACTTCCGCGTGGACATGGACCGGCTGCCCGCCGTGGCGGACTACGTGCTGGCCGTGACGCGCGAGTCGTACCCCACGCTGGACATTCCGGTGCACAGCCGGTGGGGACACTTCGACGTGGGCGGCGTGCGGCGCAACGCGGAGCTGGATGCGCGGCTGGCCTCGCTGCCGCGCGCCGAGCGGGCCCGGGCGAAGCTGGACCTGGCCATCACGAGCGTGCTGCTGGACGCGGGCAGCGGGCCCACGTGGAAGTACGTGGAGGCCGGCGGTGGCACGTATGCGCGCTCCGAGGGCCTGGCCGTGGCCAGCTTCCGCATGTTCCTCGCGGGGGCGTTCTCCTTGGACCCGAGCCAGCCGTTGCGGGCGGACGCCGAGGGGTTGCAGCGGCTGACGCTCGAGTCTCTGGCGCGGGGCTTCCAGGTGACGGAGTCCAACCCGCTGGCGGGGCTGGAGGGACGGCTCGCGCTGCTGCAGGGGTTGGGACGGGCGCTGCCGAGGCCCGGCGCGCTGTATGACCAGGTGTCGGCGTGGGGCTCGCGAGTGCCCGCGGCCGAGGTGCTGGGCCGGGTGCTGGAGTCACTGGGGCCCATCTGGCCGGGGCGCATCACGTTGGACGGGGTGAACCTGGGCGACGTGTGGCCGCACGCGATGCTGGGACGCGAGGGGAGCCCGGAGTCACTGGTGCCCTTCCACAAACTGTCCCAGTGGCTGACGTACTCGTTGCTGGAGCCGCTGGAGGAAGGCGGCATCACGGTGACGGACCTGGACGTGCTCACCGGACTGCCCGAGTACCGCAACGGAGGCCTGCTGGTGGACCTGGGCCTGCTGGTGCCGAGGGACGGGCGGCTGCTGACGGACGCGTACGCACCGGGCGCGGAGCCGATCGTGGAGTGGCGTGCACTGACGGTGGCGCTGCTGGACGAGGTGGCGAAGCGGGTGCGCGAGCGGTTGGGGATGACGGCGGAGCAGTTGCCGCTGGCGAAGGTGCTGCAGGGCGGGACGTGGAGCGCGGGCCGGAAGATCGCCGCGGAGAAGCGTCCGGGAGGCACGCCGCCCATCCGTATCGAGAGTGACGGGACGGTGTTCTGAAGTGCCCTCCCTCTCCCTCTGGGAGAGGGCCGGGGGTGAGGGTCTTCTTTCTATTACTCGAGCAACGAGGAGGGAGCCGTGACGTACCCTGACAACTGCACCGTGGTGGACCACCCGCTGGTGAAGCACAAGCTGACCCTGATGCGGCGCAAGGACACGAGCACGGCCTCGTTCCGCGCGCTGCTGCAGGAGATCTCCCTGCTGCTCGCCTACGAGGCGATGAGGGATCTGAAGGTGCGCGAGGAGACCATCGAGACGCCGATGATGGAGACGATGGCTCCGGTGCTGGACGGAAAGAAGCTGGTGCTGGTGGCGATCCTGCGCGCGGGGCAGGGCATCCTGGACGGGATGCTGCAACTGGTGCCGAGCGCGCGCGTGGGACACATCGGTCTGTACCGGGACCCGAAGACGCTGGCGGCGGTGGAGTACTACTACAAGGTGCCGAACCAGCTGGCGGACCGTGACGTCATCATGTGTGACCCGATGCTGGCGACGGGGAACTCGGCGGTGGCGGCGCTGAATCGGGTGAAGCGCAGCAAGCCGGGGAGCCTGCGTTTCGTGTGTCTGCTGGCGTGCCCCGAGGGCCTGGCGAACCTGCGCGAGCATCACCCGGACGTGCACGTCTACACGGCCGCGGTGGACGAGAAGCTGAACGAGCACGGCTACATCCTGCCGGGCCTGGGAGACGCGGGAGACCGGCTCTTCGGTACGCGGTAGCCCGAGGTCCGAGGGCCATGCATGCTGCCGGAGCATGAGTGACTGCTCCTGGCCGCGCATGGCCGTGGCCGTGTGGTTCCTGTTGGTGGTGTCGTGTGCGACGTCCCCGGAGGTGCCACCTCCGGAGGGACGGAGTGCGGCTAGGCCCACGGTGGTGCGGACGCGCCCGTTGCCGGGTGGTGCACTGCAACTCGCGTTCGAGCCGGTAGCGCCTGACCTTGGCCTGGAGCGGGTGAGGGTGGAGGAGGCGCGGGAGGTGCTCGCGGCTTTCCGTGCATCCTTCCCGCGAGAAGAGGGACGGCGCTTCCGGCTGGTGAGCACGTCGACGGAGTCGGGGCTGGAAGAATGGGAGCAACGGATGCGGGAGGACTTCGTGTCCCGGTTCGGCCCGCCCGAGGTGGCGCTGCCCTGGGGGCTGGAGACGAGCCGGCTGCTCATGGCGTTGAAGCTGTCGCCCCGCTACATGGGCGAGGGAGTGCGGGAAGCGGCGAGGGAGTTGTTCAGCTCGCGCGTCTTCCTCTCCAGCGTGGCGCTGTCGGTGCTGGTGTACTTCAGTGCCTGGCTGGTGCCCGAGCCGCTGTTCACCAAGGCGTGGGTGGCAACGTGGACGCTGAGGCTGACGCTGTTGGTGGGGGCGGTGGAGTTGAGCCGGTTCGCGCATGCGTGCGTGAGGCTGTACCAGGAGGCGCAGGCGGCCAGGACGGTGGAGGAGTTGGAGGCGGTGGCGGAGCGCTTCGGCAAGGCAATGGGCGGCACTGGGTTGAGGGTGTTGATGGTGGTGGCGAGTCTGGGAGTGGCCAAGGGGTTGCCCGAGGTGCCGAGTGGAGGGCTCGGGGCTCTGCTGCGCGCACCTCGGTTCGCGCTGCCCGAGGGGATGTCGATGGGGAGCGCATCGACGGTGCAGATGGTGGCCGATGGCACCGTCGTCGTGACGGGAATGGCGGCGGGTACGGCGGCAGCCTCCGCGGTGGGAAGCGCCTGCACGGATGGCTCCAAGAGCCAGGAGGGCTACCACTGGCACCACCTGGCCACGAACAAGAACGACATCTCGGAGCGGTTCGGTGGCCCATGGACGCCCAGGTTCGAGCAACTCTTCGAGTCGGTGGGGATGAGCCTGGACGCGGCGGAGAACCTCGTCTACCTCAAGGGCCACAAGGGTCCTCACCCCGAGGCGTATCATCGGGAGGTATACAGCAAGCTCCGAGCTGCGGTCAGAGACTGCGAAGACGTTCCTCAGTGCAGGAGCAAGCTCGCGAGGGCTCTCAAGGAACTCGCGGATGAGATATGTACCCCAGGGTCCCGACTCCACCGGCTGGCGACGCGTTCCCTGGACTGAGGACGAAACGAGACGCATGCGCAGGTATTTCGAGTTGGAGGATGACCTTTACCATCCAGGCCGCTGGCACTTGCGAGGCCCGTTGGATGAGCAAGGGCAGCGAATCAATCCCTGGCAGTTCTTCAAGGGCCGGCAACTCGATCTGCATGGCACGATCCGTTTCCACATGAAGCCCGAGGGCATGCCTCTGGAATTCAGTTGGGCCGCAGTCTCCATCCCCGTGGTCCACGGCCGCTTCGTCCAGCTCTTCGACCGGCTGGGCATCCGGGACGTGCAGTTCATCCCCGCCCAGGTGGACGGCCACACCGGGCCCTTCTTCATCCTCAACACCTTGTGCACCCTCCGCTGTATCGATGATGCCCGGTGCGAGGAAGTGCAGTACTGGAAGCCAGAGGATGGTCAGCCGGAAAAGGTGGGCGAGTACCGGTTCGTCATGGGGATGCGCATTGACCCGGAGAAGGTGGGCGATGCCCGCATCTTCCGCCCCTGGGGTTGGACGGGCTCGCTCATCATCTCCGAGGAGCTCAAGCAGGCCCTGGAGGCCGAGCGCATCTCCGGCACGCGCTTCATCGAGGTGTAGAAGAGTAGGGGAATGAGTGACTGCTCCTGGCCGCGCATGGCCGTGGCCTTGTGGTTTCTGTGGTTGGCTTCGTGTGCGACGTCCCCGGAGGTGCCGCCTCCGGAGGGACGGAGTGCAGCGCGGCCCACGGTGGTGCGGACGCGCCCGTTGCCGGGCGGTGCACTGCAACTCGCGTTCGAGCCGGTCGCGCTTGACCTTGGCCTGGAGCGGGTGAGGGTGGAGGAGGCGCGGGAGGTGCTCGCGGCCTTCCATGAGTCCTTGCCGCGACAAGAGGGACGCCGCTTCCGGCTGGTGAGCACGTCGACGGAGCCGGAAGAATGGGAGAGGAGGCTGCGGGAGGAGTTCGTGTCACGGTTGGGTCCGCCCGAGGTGGCGCTGCCCTGGGGACTGGACACGAGCCGGCTGCTCATGGCGTTGAAGCTGTCGCCCCGCTACATGGGCGAGGGAGTGCGGGAAGCGGCGAGGGAGTTGTTCAGCTCGCGCGTCTTCCTCTCCAGCGTGGCGCTGTCGGTGCTGGTGTATTTCAGTGCCTGGCTGGTGCCCGAGCCGCTGTTCACCAAGGCGTGGGTGGCAACGTGGACGCTGAGGCTGACGCTGTTGGTGGGGGCGGTGGAGTTGAGCCGGTTCGCCAACGCGTGCGTGAGGCTGTACCAGGAGGCGCAGGCGGCGAGGACGGTGGAGGAGTTGGAGGCGGTGGCGGAGCGCTTCGGCAAGGCAATGGGAGGCACGGGGCTGAGGGTGTTGATGGTGGTGGCGAGCCTGGGCGTGGCCAAGGGGTTGCCCGAGGTGCCGAGTGGAGGGCTCGGGGCGTTGCTGCGAGCGCCCCGGTTCGCGCTGCCCGAGGGGATGTCGATGGGGAGCGCATCGACGGTGCAGATGATGGCGGATGGCACCGTCATCGTGACGGGAGTAGCGGCGGGCACGGCGGCGGCCTCCGCGGTGGGAAGCGCCTGCACGGATGGCACCGAGAGCCAGGAGGGCTACCACTGGCACCACCTGGCCACGAACAAGAACGACATCTCGGAGCGTTCCGGTGGCCCATGGACGCCCAGGTTCGAGCAACTCTTCGAGTTGGCGGGGATGAGCCTGGACGCGGCGGAAAACCTCGTCTACCTCAAGGGCCACAAAGGCCCTCACCCCGAGGCGTACCATGAAGCGGTGTTCGAGAAACTCAACAGCGAGCTACGCGACTGCGGGCCCGTTCCTCGATGCAAGGCCAAGCTGCTGCAGGCACTTGGAAAGCTCGCGGAGGACATATGCACTCCCGGGTCCCGGCTTCATCGATTGGTGACGAAGTCTCACGACTGAAGCCGGAGGGCAAAGCGTGCACTATCTCCTCAAGGATGACATGCGCATCGCGGGACGTTGGCACCTGCGCCATCCCATCGATGAACACGGCGAGAAGATCGAGCCCTGGCAGTTCACCAAGAGCCAACAGCTCGAGCCCCACGGGACCATCCGTTTCCCCGTGAAGCCCGATGGACTGGCGCTGGAGTTCACCTTGGATGCCTTCCTGACTCCCGTGGTCCACGGCCGTGTCATCCAGCTCTTCGAGCGACTGGGCATCCAGGAGGTGCAGTTCATCCCCATCCAGGTCGAGGGACATGCCGGGCCCTATTTCATCCTCAATACCCTGCGCGTCATCCGATGCATCGACGACGCCCGGTGTGAGGAGGTGCAGTACTGGAAGCCGGAGGACGGCGAGCCCGAGAAGGTGGGCGAGTACCGGTTCGTCGCGGGCCTGCGCATCGATCCGTCGAAAGTCGAAGGAGCCCGCATCTTCCGACCCTGGGGGTGGCCGATGGCTCTCCTCATCTCTGAGGACCTCAAGCAGGCCATGGATGCCGAGCACATCACCGGCACGCGGTTCGTCGAGGCGTAAGAGTCGTGTGCCTTGAATAGTGGCGAGTTCCTCTCCGGCCCATGTGGCCTCGCCTGGTGAGAGACATGTCCGGATTCCATGAGCTAAGGGATGACGTCTACCATCCAGGGCGCTGGCACTTGAGCAGTCCCAGGGATGAGCAGGGACAGCGAATCGATCCCTGGCAGTTTTTCAAGGGTAGATGGCTCGAACGCCAGGGGCCCATCCGCTTTCCAGTGAAGCCCGATGGGGTGGAATTGGGCTTCTGTTGGGCGGCCTTCTCCATCCCCGTGGTCCACGGCCGCTTCGTCCAACTCTTCGAGCGCCTGGGTGTCCAGGACGTGCAGTTCATCCCCGTGGAGGTGGAGGGTCACGCCGGCTCCTTCTTCATCCTCAACACGCTGCGCACCCTGCGCTGCATCGACGATGCCCGGTGTGAAGAGGTGCAGTACTTCAAGCCCGAGGACGAGCAGCCCGAGAAGCTGGGCGAGTACAAGTACATCGCGGGCCTGCGCATCGACCCGGCGAAGGTGGGCGATGCCCGCATCTTCCGCCCCTGGGGTTGGACGGGCTCGCTCATCGTCTCCGAGGACCTCAAGCAGGCCCTGGAGGCCGAGCGCATCACCGGCACGCGGTTCGTCGAGGTGTGAGCGGGCATTCCCCGCGGCCCCGGATTGCTTTTGGGCCGGACCGCGTTTATCTCTATGGAACGATGATTCTCCTGACGTGCCAGCGTCGATTTAGCCGCCCCCCGAGCCCCACCAGGCGCCGGGAGGCCGTGCTGCGTCGCTAGCCCGTTCTCCCTTCGCGGATCGCCTCTCGGCGTGACGCTCGCCTGGACCAGGGGTTCGGGGGGTGTCCGAGCGTCCCGGCGTCTCCTGACGCCGCCTCCTTCCACTCCAGCCCGAGAGCCCTTCCATGTCCGTCTGCATCCTCAGCACCGACGCCGTCCGCCGTGCCCTTTCCATCCGTGACCTGACCGATCCCTCCGCCGGCCCTCATGCCATGCAGCGTCTCGTCGAGGACGTGCTCGCCGCCCTCCGCGACACCTGGCGCTGCGAGGTCCTCCTGCACCGGCAGAGCCCCATCGTCTCCGTCTCCGACAACTACGACCGGCTGCGCTACCCGCCCGGCGGGGCCGCCCGCGACGCCCGCTACACCCGCTACGTCTGTGACACCGCCCTGCTGCGCACCCAGACCTCGGCGATGATTCCTCCCCTGTTGCGTCAGCTCGCCGCCTCTCCCCGCGCTCCCGGAGACGTGTTGCTCGCCTGTCCCGGGCTCGTCTACCGCCGCGACTGCATCGACCGGCTCCACACCGGCGAGCCCCACCAGATGGACCTCTGGCGCATCCGCCACGGCGCGCCCCTCGGCGTCCGCGAGCTGCTCCACATGGTGGAGACCGTGGTGCGCGCCCTGCTCCCCGGCCACGCGCTGCGCACCACTCCCTCCCAGCACCCCTACACCACCGATGGGCTCCAGCTGGACGTCCGCCACGACGGCCAGTGGGTGGAGATCGGCGAGTGCGGCCTGGCCCACCCCGAGCTCCTCGCCGACTGCGGCCTGGACCCCTCGCGCGTCTCGGGGCTCGCCATGGGGCTCGGGATGGATCGCATCCTCATGTTGCGCAAGGGCCTGGACGACATCCGCCTGCTGCGCGCCGAGGACCCACGCATCGCCTCGCAGCTGCTCGACCTGGAGCCGTACCGCGAGGTCTCCTCCATGCCCGCCGTCCGCCGCGACCTCTCCCTCGTGCTCGAGGGCGACGCCACCCACGAGGAGCTCGGAGACAGGGCGCGCGCCGCGCTCGGCGAACAGGCCGGCGTGGTGGAGTCCGTCGAGGTGCTGTCGGAGACGCCCTACGAGTCCCTGCCGCCCGCCGCCATCCGGCGGCTCGGCATCGCTCCCGGGCAGAAGAACGTGCTGCTGCGCGTGGTGCTGCGCGCGCTCGACCGCTCGTTGACCCACGCCGAGTGCAACGAGCTGCGCGACCGCCTCTACGCCGCCCTGCACCGGGGCTCCGCCTGGCAGTGGGCCTCGGCCTCGGCCGCGCACCCCTGAGGCTGGTCCCGAAAGCAGGCCCGGCGCGGGGGACTACTCCGCCGCGCCGGTGTCCTGCTTCGCCGCGGTCTCGCGCGCCGCCTGCCCGCGCACCTGCATCGAGCCCACCAGCCGATCAATCCACATGTGGCTGATGCCGAAGTTCTTGTCCGGGCAGGCGAAGTGGTGCGCCATGTGGTGCGCGCGCATCGTCTTGCCCCACTGGGTCCACGGCTTCTTGTAGTGCACCGCCCAGTGCAGGTAGTCGTAGGCGAGGTAGCCCACGACGATGCCGAAGAAGTACGGAATCGTCGCGTCCGGCCGGCCCACCAGCCACAGCAGTCCGCCGATCACGATGGCCAGCGGGATGCTCGCGCCCAGGGGCATCACCAGCCGCTGCGGATCATCCGGGTACGTGTGGTGGTAGCCGTGGATGATGGCGTGGAAGCGCCGGGTGAGCGGCCCGTTCCCCTCCCAGTGGAAGAGGTTGCGGTGCAGCGTGTACTCCATGAAGCACCACGTGAGGTACCCCAGCGGCGCGAACAGGGCCACCATGCCCAGGCGCGTCGTCCCGCTCCAGAGCGCCCAGCCCAGCAGGCCCGTGATGATCGGGATGTAGAAGGCGAACGGAGTGACAGGGTGGATCTTCGAGGCGGCTTCGAGGAAGTCGTTCTCGAACATCCGCGCGGATCCGTGGCGCACGTACTCGGTCTTCATGGACGTACTCGGGAGTGAGGCAGAAGGGGTGTTGCATGGCGGACATCGCCCGCCGCCGTCCTTATATACCCCCCGGGCAAGCGGGGGGCGTCACGAAAATCCCCGGCTTCCTCCCCCGGTGTCCTCCAGTCCTTGCTGTCCGGCCCGCCTGGAGGACAGGCGGACGGCCGGGGTGTCTACCCTTGGACAGCCAGTTGCGGCATCCTGGATTTCCGTGGAGGGCATGAGCCGATGCGCCGACTGCTGCTGAGCACCCTGTATGGCACCCTGCTGGTGGGCGGCTCCCTGCTGTCCACCACCGTGCCCGCCCAGACCGAGCCCCGCAAGGACGTGGACCCTGCCGCCCTCTTCGCCCGGTTGGGCTGCACCCTGTGCCATGCCCCGGGCGCCCGCTACCACGAGCGCCTCGTCCAGTCCGCCAGCAAGTCCGAGC
This sequence comes from Archangium sp., assembly GCF_036277355.1. Taxonomy (GTDB): domain Bacteria; phylum Myxococcota; class Myxococcia; order Myxococcales; family Myxococcaceae; genus Archangium. The sequence continues at coordinate 36,434 of NZ_DASUNC010000167.1, read as the reverse complement.
AGGAGCTGGTGAAGTGGATCCGCAACCCCGAGCAGTTCGCTCCCGGTACCACCATGCCCACCTACGCCTCGCTCGTCGACGAGCCCACGGCGCTCGCCCTGGCGCGGTGGATCAAGTCCGGCGGTCCGGCCGCTCGCAAGTAGGAGGCGCCGCATGCGTGTGCGCCGGGCGCTGCTCGTCGTGGATCTCGATGGTGTGGCCGGTGTGGACGCGCCCGACGCGCTCAGCGCCGGGACGGCGGAGTACGCGCGCGCCCGCGCCCTGCTGACGGCCGAGGTGAATGCCGCGGTGGAGGGCCTGCTCGCCGCGGGCTACCCGCGGGTGCGGGTGAGCGACAGCCACCTGTCCGGCTCCGGTGAGTCCAACCTGCTCCTCGATGCGCTGCACCCCGCGGCCGAGCCGTACTTCCTCGTCCCGGACGCGTACGCGCCCCACCTCTTCGAGGACGTGGAGGCGGTGGCCTGTCTGGGCATGCACGCGGCGGCGGGCCCGGTGGGCTTCGCCGCGCACACCGTGAACCTGCTGGGCGAGTGGACGTGCGCTGGACGGGCGCTGTCCGAGGCGGACTTGGTGCTGGCGCTGGCCGCGGAGGCCGGGGTGCCGGCGGTGTTCGTCTCGGGCGATGACGTGCTCCAGGCGCAGCTCGGCGGCCGCGTGGCCTCCGTGCGCACCAAGGAGGCCCTCTCCGTCACCCGCGCCTTCTCGCGCGCGCCCGAGGCCGTGCTGCCGGAGCTCACCCGCGCCGCTTCGCAGCCCGCCCGCCCCGTGGAGCCCCTCCCGGACGCGCCGCTCGTCCTCACCTTCAAGAGCGGGCACCAGGCCGCGCTCGCCGCCCAAGCGGGGGCCCGGCGGTTGGACCGTTACCGCGTGGAGGTGGAGGGGCCCACCTTCCGCGAGCGCTACACGCGGGCCCTTCACGCCGCCCGGGCCGCCACCGCGGTGCTGGGGGACGCGGTGCCGGATGCCCCCGGCAGCCCCGCCTTCCTCCGGGATGTCTCGGCGCTCTTCCACCTGCGAGGGCCTCCCGCGCACCCGCCCTCCCCGCGGACGGAGGCGGTGGACCGCGCGCTCGGGGCCTTCCTCTCGCTGACGGAGGGAGCGGACGACGAGGCGCGGGCCCTGCGCGCGCTGACGCTCCACATGCTGGAGGGCCATGCGCCCGGGGTCTTCGCACGCCGGGGACTGGGGCCCACGCTGGAGGCGGCGGTGGCCGCGCTGGCCGAGGTGCCGCTGGTGCTCCCCGACGGGCTCTCCCCGGACGTGGGCATGGCGCGGGTGGACGCCTGGTACGTGCGCCGCGAGCGCGGCCTGCCCCATGCCCCGCTGACGCCGTACCTCCTCCGGGCCTACCTGGAGCACCTGGATGGCGAGGGCCACGGCCTCCATGCGTGGCTGCTGGGGGAGATGGCCGCCACGCGCGGCCTGGACGTGCGCCTGTCCATCCCCGCACGGGCCATGCGCGAGCTCTCCCGCGTGGCGGACCTCTACTGGCTCACGCACCTGTACCTGCTGGACACCCGCTACCTGCGCACCGCGCCGCGGCACCCGGACGCCACGGCCTGGACGGAGGAGTTGCTGGTGGCCACCCCCTGGGTGGTGGAGCAGGGCAACGTGGACCTGGGCGCGGAGCTGGCCTTCTGTCTCCAGTGCGTGGACGAGGCGGGGGGCGGGGCCCACGAGGCCCTCCTGTGCCTGCTCGAGCGTCACCAGCAGCCCGATGGCCGCATGGAGGACGCCCATGCCACCGCGGGCGCGCTGCTCGCCTTCGCGGGCGCCGAGGAGCGTCATCCGAAGTTCTCACGGTGACGAACGGACAGGCACCGGCGGGGCGCCATCTTTCCCAGATGGGGAAATGACTTTCCATGGAGAGCCTGTAGGCCTCTGTGTGCCCGCTCCGGCGGGTGTTGATCCTCTCACGTTCTGAGACGCCCACCGTCGAGCGTTGGACGGAGTGGCTGTCGACAGGCAGACCTCTACGGCTTTCCTGGAGTTCCAGCCGATGCCGGGAAAATCCCGCATCCCCACCCTCACTTTTGCCACCCGGTGAGCCCCAGGTGGCCGAGAGCCGGAGGTGTGAGCCATGGGTTTCACGTCTTTCGAAGGTCTGCGGAACGGGATGGCCGGGCGCGTGGCGGGTCGGAGCGTGGTGGCGTGGGTGCTCACGTCGGCGCTGGTGGGCGCCACGGGCTGCGGGGTGGCGGAGCTGCCCGCGGACGAGCAGGGCTCGGAGTTGCGGACCCTGGAGCAGGCGCTCCGGGAGGAGAACGGGCTGTCGCTCAACGGCCTGTCGCTCAACGGCCTGTCGCTCAACGGGCTGTCGCTCAACGGCCTGTCCACCACGAACTTCTCCACCTGGTTCAACGGCGATCCGGCCAACAACGACCGGCTGATGCGCTACATGGTCCGCTGCGCGGTGCCCGCGGGCCAGACGCGCACCTTCACCAGCTCGCTGACGGGCACCGTGTACTCCTGGACGGGCCTGCTGGGACTGGCGCCCAACTGGGCGAGTGGCGCGCCGGCCACCGTGGAGGAGCAGCAGGTCATCTCCTCGTGCCTGGGGGCCCACGCCAACAACTACGGCCTCAACGTCTCCATCTCCGTGCTGGGGCGTGACGCGACGGGCAGCACCATCCCCTTCTCCTCCGAGGAGCTGTCCACCTTCTCCCGCAAGGAGTCGTGCTTCTTCGGCAACGTCTTCACCAACGAGGGGCTCTTCGCCGGCAATGACCGCAACGCGCTGGCCTCGGACGAGAGCACCGACCGTCCGTGTGGCCTGAAGGGCTTCGGAGCGCAGTCCAACCCGGCCTGCGAGCAGGTGAAGCGCATCGGCCAGTGCGAGCAGTACTGCACGCTGGACGCCAGCGGCACGTACTACACGCAGTGCACCTACAACGGCGTGCAGTACAAGCCGCTCACCACCCGCATCCGCGCCCAGGACGTGCACCGCTGCGGTGACGGCGTGTGCCAGAAGGGCGAGAGCTGCGGCTTCGGCATCACCGCGGACAGCTGCCTGCTCGACTGCGGCACCTGCGTCCTCTGAGGGGCGGTGGCCTCAGGCCACGCGCACCCGAGGGAGCTCCTCGCGGCGCTCCACCCGCATGGGCATGGGGCCGCGGGGACGGAGGCTGACGTGGGCCTCGGGCACCACGGGCACGCCGGGCACCTCGCGCAGCCGGAAGCGCTGCGCCACCAGCGTGAGGAGCAGCTGGGCCTCCATCATCGCGAAGTTGTTGCCGATGCACTGGCGCTGCCCGCCACCAAAGGGCAGGTAGGCCCAGCGCGGCCGGTCCTTGCTGTTCTCCGGGAGGAAGCGCGCCGGGTCGAAGCGCTCCGGCTCGGGCCAGAAGTCCGGGTGACGGTGGGTGACGTAGGGGACGAGGATGACGATGTCCCCCTTGGGAATCCGGTAGCCGTCCACCACGTCGTCCTCCAGGGGCACGCGGGGAATGGCCCAGATGGGCGGGTAGAGGCGCATGGCCTCCTCGAAGACGCAGCCCACGTAGCGCAGCCTCGGCAGGTCCGCCACCGTGGGCATCCGCCCGCCGAGCGCCGCGTCCACCTCCGCGTGCAGCGTGGCCTCCACCTCCGGGTGTCGTGCCAGCAGGTGGAACGTCCACGCCAGCGAGGTGGCCGTCGTCTCGTGGCCGGCCAGCAGCAGCGTCATCACCTCGTCGCGCAGCTGCGCGTCATCGAAGGTGTCCCCGGTGTCCGCGTCGCTGGCGGCCATGAGCATGCCGAGCAGATCCTCCGCCTGCGTCCCGGCCGCGCGGCGCTGGGAGATGAGGCCGCGGACGATTCCATCCAACGTGTCCACCGCCCGGCGGAAGGCGCGGTTGCTCCGCGTGGGCAGCCGGTAGAGCCAGGGCAGGTAGGGCAGGGGAGAGATGATGCGCGCGTTGGTGACCTCGAGCGCGGTGGTGAAGGCCTCGCCCACGGTGGTGGTGTGCCCGGCCACGTCCACGCCGAAGAGGGCGCGCACCGCCACGGTGAGGGTGAGCCGCATCAACTCCTGGAACACCGGCAGCGGCGTGCCCCCGTCCGCCGCGCGCTCCCAGGCCGGCAGCAGCTCGGCGATGGTGTCCGTCATCCGCGTGCCGAGCGCCGCCAGCCGCTCGCGGTGGAAGGCGGGCTGGGCGAGCCGGCGCTGGCGCTTCCAGAAGTCCCCCTCGGCGGTGAGCAGGCCGTTGCCCACCAGGGGACGTGTCTTGTCGAAGACGGTGCCCTTCGTGTAGCGGGCGCTCGCGTCGGCGAGCACGTGTTTGACGTGCTCGGGGTGCGTGAGCTGCTCCACGTAGATGTAGCCCATGCGGTAGCGCACCACGTCTCCCAGCCGCCGCTGGCTGTCGAGGTAAAGGCCGAGCGGGTTGCTCGCGCGCTCGGGCAGGTGGCCCCAGAGCCAGTGGCCCGGGGGCATGGGAGGCAGCGGTGCGGAGGGGGTGTTCATGAGGGACGGGCCGTTTCGGGAAGAGGCGGGAGTGTGTCCGCCGTGGAGCGTGGGAACCAGCATCCACGGGGAGACTGACGTCACCTGACGAGTCCCCTCTTCCCCTGGGAGAGGGCCAGGGAGCGAGGCCATGTATACCCGGCGTGAAGTCATCGGAGTGCTGGGCTCGGGGACGGAGGCGCACCGGAGCTGGGTGGAGGTAGCCCTTGAGCTGCACGCGCCAGGTGCCCGCGGCCGGGCGGGGCACTGTTGATGCGGGAGTTCCGGATTGGATCCAGATTCGAAAATCATTCTCCGGGTGCTACCGGGGCCGGGAGGTAGCGGGCCGTCGTCTCGCCGCCGCCGAAGTCGACGGTGAGGAATGGCTCGGTGATGTCCCCCTCGGGGCGTGCGGCGGGGAGCCCGGGCCGCGGGAGGACGAGGAGCTTGTCCCCCTCGAGCGTCAGGACGTGGCCCTCCCGGGTCACCGGGGTGCTCGACAGGTGGAGCGTGATGGACGTCGCCTCCACGAGCGTGTCCGGGTTCTCGAACATCGACGGGGAGACGTGCACGGGGAGGGCGGGGACACTCACGCCCTCGCTGGAGCACGTCCAGGACGTGGCCGCCTCCCCTGGCGCGGTGAAGACGACGCGGGCGGGCGTGGCCACGGTGGCCGGGCCGTCCTGTCCCACCACGTAGGCGCAGGGCGGTTCGGCGGGGGTGAGGCTCCAGACCATCAGCCCCGCGAGCAACACGCCACCCGACAGTGGCAGCCACTGGCGGAAGGCCGCTCGTTGCTTCTCACTCGAATCGGAGGGGCGCACCTGTCCAGGTATTGATGCGAGGACAGGGGATTGGATCTCCCGCGCTCAATACACCGTCAGCCGCAGGGTGAGGGTCGAGGGCGAGGGCGGCAACAGGCCCCCGGCCGTGGCGGTGACATTGAATTCGTACACGCCCGCCTGGGTGGGCGTGCCCGAGACGACGCCCGTTCCGGCATTCAAGGTGAGGCCCGGTGGGAGGGCGCCGTTCTCCGTCTTCCTCCACGTCCAGGTGACGGAGCTGGGGGTGCTCTGGAGGGTATGGGTATACGCCGAGCCGGCGCGCGCATCCGGGAGGGCGCTGCTCTTGATGCAGACCTCGGAGCCCGAGCACGAGATGGAGGTGAGCTGGAGGCGGCGCACCCGGCTCTGCGGAGGCTCGTCGGAGTCGGTGACGCGGACCTCGAAGGGAGGCGTGCCACTGCCCGCGTAGGCCGCGCCGTCGAGCCTGCCGTTGACGCGCAGGACGATGCCCGGGGGCAGTGCGCCACTGGAGAGCTCGAAGGTGTAGGGCGGCTTGCCTCCGGTGGCCGAGAGGAGCTCCACATAGTCCTTGCCGCTCTCGAAGTACGCGAGGACGTCCGGCCCGGCCAGGTGCAGGAGGGGCCGGATGCGCAGGGAGAATTCCTGGCCGCGGCGCTGGGGCTCGGCGCCCTGGTCCACCACCTCGACGGTGAAGGTGGACTCCCCGGCGGTGAGCGGCTTGCCGGAGAGCTCTCCTCGCGCGGTGTCGAAGGACAGGCCCGCGGGCAGCTCGCCCGTGGTGGAGAAGGTGTATGGAGGCGTGCCGCCGCTGACCTGGAAGCGGTGGAAGTAGCTCACCGTCTCCGTGCCGGGCCCGGGCGCATCCGGCACGAGCATGAGCCGCGCCGGGCCCGCGTCGGGGTTGCCACCCTCCGCTTCCGTGCCCCCGTCCGTGCCCCCGTCCATGCCCATGCCCGAGGGATCCTCGCCGGTGCAGGGCCCGCGCTCGCCGCAGTCCGGGAGGCAGACGCCCTCGGAAGCCAGACACGTCCAGCCCGAGGCACAGGCCCCCTGTGCGTCACACGCGGGGAAGCGGGAGAGGTTGGGTTGGAAGGTGCAGGCCGCCACTCCGAGGAGCACGGCCAGTCCCAGCCACGTCAGCCCCTGTCTCATGGCAGCTCCCAGACGAAGAAGACGGCGCCTCCGGCCCCCAGCAGCGCGCCCGTCCCCATCAGCACGTTGGCCGTGCGCGCCTGCCGCTGGCCCTCGCGCAGGCGCCCGGTGAAGCAGGAGCGGAAGGCCTCGCCCTCGCCCGTGCAGCCCGCGTTGCCCTGGGAGAGCACCGCCTCCGTGTTGCGCGCCGCCAGCCCGAAGCCCACTCCGGCCGCCAGCGCCACGCCACCCGCCGCCAGCAGCACCGTGGGCCACACCCCGCCCGGGCGTTTCACCGCGCCAGCCGGCAGGCGCGTCTTCCACAACTCCTGGAAGGCCTCACGCGCCCGCGCCTCCTCCTGGCCGGGCGGCAGTCCCTCTCCGGAGAGCTCGACGAGGGTGTGGGACTCGAGGCCCTCGCGATCCACCAGCGTGAGCGCCACGCTGCGCCCACCGCCCACGCCGAGCGCGACGCCTCGCACCAGCCGCTGCGCGCCGAGCGCCTTCGCCTGCGCTCCCCGGCACGCCGCGTCCACGCAGCCCGGCAACCGTCCACCCTGGGCGCGCACCTTCGCCACCGTGTCCGCGCGCGGCTCCAGGCACACGCCGGAGGTGCCCTCCGCCGCCCGGCGCACGGCGTCCTCCACCTGCCGGGCCTCGGCCGTGGACAGCGCCACCGGTTGGAAGGGGAGCAGCACCCACCGCTCGCCGCCTCTGCACGGGGCCTGCGCCAGCGACAACGCCAGCGCGAAGGAGAGAAGGCTCATGGCGAGAGATCGGGCTGTTGCTCGGGCGCCACGGGCGTCTGCCCGAGGCTGGCCATGTAGCCGTTGTAGAAGCGCGGGCCGAAGGGCACGGAGAAGAGCCTGTCACGCAGGGCGTCCTCCATGGCGCCTCGCGCGGCCAGGGCGTTGTCGCGCCACGAGAGGACTCCGCCATCCACCACCGCGCCCGCGCGGGCGAAGCGGAAGGAGGCCTCGCGCCCCGCGCCCCTCAGGAAGTAGCCCTGCGAGGGAGGCAGCCCCAGCACCACCGAGCGCTCGCGCTCCTTGTGGAGCTCGGCCACCCGCAGGCCGCGCGCGTCCTCCACCCACAGCCGGCCCTCCAGGCCCGCGGGCAACAGGAGGAAGCCCAGGCGCGCCTCGTCCCCCAGGTCCACCAGCGCCGCCGCCCGGTCCAGCGCGGGCGGTTGGATGGAGACCTCGAGCCGGCCGCGCACGTCCTCCACCCCCTGGTTGGCGGCGGCGACGAAGGCGCTCAGCTCCGAGTACTCCACCCGCCCGTCCGCGTTGACGTCCGCGGCGCCGGAGAGCGCGGAGAGCACCTGGTGGCTGAAGACGCCCGAGCGGATGGCGCTCCACTCGTGGCTCTCCTGCTCGCGGGTGGTGGAGAGCACGGCGCCCACGTTGGGGTAGCGCGCCAGCTCGCGCGTGGCCAGCAGCCCCTTCACCGCCTGCACCTGGGCGGGCGCCACGGGCAGCGCGCCGCGCGAGTTGACGAAGAAGTACGAGTCACACGCGTCCACGATGAGGTGGACGAAGGCGGCGGTGCTGGGGGCGATGACCTGGGAGTAGAGGTCCGTGCGGGTGAAGGGCCCGTCCAGCAGGCTCACGGCGCCCTCGCCGGCGGGCCCGCGCTTGCCGTGGCCGGTGAAGACGAAATACAGCACGGGCGAGTCGCCGCGGGCCTTGTCCTCGGCCATGCGCGCGTTGAGCTGGCGCAGGGCCTCCTTGAGGGCGGCCCGGGTGGGCGGACGCGTGCGGGCGGCGAGCCCCGGGTGGAGCGCCTGCGTGTCCGCGTCCAGCACGGAGAGGAAGAGCGTCTCCTTCGTGCGCGAGGAGAAGAGCTCGTAGTAGCGCGCGCCGTCGTCATCGGCGTAGCGCAGGGGCGCCTGCTTGGGCTCGGTGCCGGTGTTGTTGGCGATGATGAGCGCGTAGGCGGCCCGTGCGGGAGCGGCGCTCGCGGTGGAGCCGGCGAGGAGCGCGAGCCACAGCAGGGCTGCCGGAGCGCATCGGAGCGGTCGCATACGCGGGGGGTCTCCGGGGGGAACGACGAGGGCGCTCAAGGTGCCACGGTTGCATGTGGGGAATCCACCCGCCCTCCCAGGGGGCTGGGACCCACCAGGGGGTGTGTTGCGCAGATGACCCTGGGCGTCATGGAGCGGGAGTTGCTCCCACCCGGGTGGCTCCAGGGGGAGGACCTGGGCGGGTGTGGCGCAATCGGGCTCATCCCCCTACCCGTGACGTTCAGGCTTCCTCGTCGGGCAGGAGGGTGAGCAGCAATGTGTCGTCGGGGCCGAGCGGACGCCAACCGGGCGGCGGTGGCGTGGCGAGGAGTGAATCACTGACCCGGTCGGCACGCTCCTTATGGGTTTCCGGGGTGTAGGCAATCCACGAGCCGAGCGCCTCGGCGACCTTGAAACGGTTGGCGTCGTCCAGCACCGTCGGCCACCCGTCGGGAACACTCTGGGACCACAGGCGTGTGAAGACATCGCGTACGAATCGTGTGACCTGTTTGCGCCGCTCCGCCTCGGCGAGCAGACCGCTCAACACCTGTACCCCGGCGACGTCATCCTTGCCGAGCTCCTCGGCCAGCAAGTGCAGCGGGACGGCAGGACGCGCATCCGCGAAGGCGGTGAGCGAGTCGTAACCCCGTTCACGAACCCGCTCATACAGGCGTGCCTTCACATTGCCCTGCCAGGCACGTCCGCTGCTCATGGTCCTCTCCATCGGATGAAATCCATCTGGATGCCGTAATCCGTCATGCGCTTCGCGACTGTTCCCAGGACCTCGGTTGGCGTCAACATCCGGCCGGCCCTGGCTTCGGCTTTCCGCAGCGTCTCCATGATCATCCGGTTCCATTCACCGGGCCAGGTGCGCCCCAGCTTCCAGTTCCCACCCCCGTGGATGGCCTGGTGGTGGGCCTGCTCCAGCCTGACGCAGAAATGGTCGATGCTCATCTCACCGGTGAAGCCGCGCTTCTCGAACCACTCGCGGAACTCCTTGGGCAGGACGTGGTGCCCCGGTGGCTCGGCCATGCCAGCCCCCGCTCTGTCCGTCACCCGCATGCCCCGCACCTCGGGCCCATCGCCCAGCGCCTCGCGCACGCCGTGCGGCAGCTCGTCGTGCGCCTCGGCCATCAACACCTGTCCGGCCTGAATCCGTACCGCCGCACTCACGGCAGGCAGTGAGATGACGCCCGCCCGCACCAGCCGCCGCATCATCTCCACCCATTCGGCTGAGACGACGATGCGTGTGCCCATCATCACCCCGTCGCCTCCCATCATCATGCCCATCCCCAGGGTCGCGGGCGCCGATGGTCCCAGCCGAGGCAGCGAGAACTTCATCGCCGACACCATCGTCACCATCTCCACGAGCTGCGCCAGCGCCATCACCTTCTGGATATTCCTCAGCCCCGAGTGGAGGCGCTGCGCCGTCGCGTTGAACTCGCCGGACAGGTGGCCCATCAGCAGGGGCATGTCCTGGGCCGCTGCCTTCAACTGCCCTGGCTCTTGCGAGGCCAGTGCGGTCATGGCCGGCTCCAGCATCTTCTGCCAGCGGTCCATCTCCACGAACAGCGTCTCCAACGAGTTGTAGCCGTGCTTGAACGCCACATCGAGCAGGTGGAGCACGTCGACCCAGGCCGCCAGCACCAGTGAGCCCAGCATGGCCGCCTCGAGCCGGGGGCCCGCCAGGCGCAGCAAGGCCAACCGCATGTCCTCGTCCTCCACCTCCGAGGCGGCGTCGGCCAGCCGGGTGGCGGCGGCGAGCTCGGCTTCCATCCATCGCAGCTGGCTCTGGCCATACCCGACATGGGGCAGGAAGAGACCAGCGCCCTTACCGGCGATGCCCCAATGGCTCTTCTCCAGCTTGGAGAGTTCCCCGGAGAGGCGGCGGGTGGTGCCGGCCACGTCACTCAGTGCACCACGAAACGCCAGGTGGGCCGCCAGGGTGCTCCCCCTCGCGGTCCCCTCCGTGCTCCCCCTCAATCCCTGGCCGTGGTGCAGCCACTGTGGCCCCACGGGCTCGAGTGGCGCGGCGGCCTCGCCGTGCGAGTAATGCAGTTTCATTCCCCGGCCGGGCGGCGGCGTCAGTGACGCGCATCCGGTGGACGACAGGGCCAGGACGAGCAGCAGCCCCAGCGTCGTCACTTCCAAACGTGTCGGCTCACGCCACCCTGTCATCCGCGCCTCCGAGGGGGACTCCCATTCTGGCGGACGCTTCCGATGACGCACCCGGTCATTTCCAGCGGGGAGTGGGTTCAGGGTTCCCACAGCCCCCCACCCCGTCAGGGGGGCGGGCGGCCGAGGCCCTCCCGGTGACGATTGTCGAACCCTGGCGATCCACCCGAGCGGTCAATTCGCAATGACAGCATGAGCGAAGGGTGACGGGGGTGGGCGGGGCACGGTAAGTCGCCGAGGGATGGAGTGGGATGCGCGGACATTGCAACGCTTCCGGGACGGTGAGCCGGAGACCCTGGCACGGGTGTACCGGGCGCACGCGGAGACGTTGGCGAGGATGCTGCGGGCCATGGCGTGGCGGGGGCGGGGATTCGGGCAGATGAGGGGCGCGCTGGAGCTGGAGAACACGGTGCTGGAGACGTTCGCGCGGGCCTTCGAGCCACGGACGCGGGCGGCGTACGACGGGGTGCGGCCGTACGGGCACTTCCTGGTGGGCATCGCGCGCAACGTGCTGTTGGAGCAGACGCGGCAGCGCGAGGTGGCGGTGGGGTTGGAGCCCTTCGAGGAGACGGGCGCGGCGCCCGAGGAAGTCGAGGGCCTGGCGCAGACCTTGGAGGACCGGGAGGTGGAGGGGTTGCTGGCGGCCTTCAAGGAAGGACTGTCGGCGGAGGAGCGGGGGCTGTTCGAGCTGCGCTTCGGCGAGGAGGAGATGGCGCAGGAGGGCGCGGCGGAGCGGCTGGGGCTGACGCGCATCCAGGTGCGGCGGAGGGAGCTGGGGTTGAAGACGCGGCTGCTCGAGTTCCTGCAGGCGCGCGGGTACCTGGAAGGGATGGAAGTGAGGGGGTGGAGCTTCTTCAAGCGGCGAGGCCAGTCATGACGAGGTGTGGGGACCGGCAGGCGAAGCAGGCGCTGGAGGCGCTCTTCCGGGGCGAGCTGGACGGGGAGGGCTTCCACCGGTTGCGCGCGCACGCCGCGGGGTGTGACGAGTGCCACGAGGCCTACGACAAGCTGGGCCGGGTGGAGTCGGTGCTGGAGAAGCGCGCGTTGCCCGCGAGCCGGGAGGCGCTGCTGGAGAAGGAGCTGATGGCGCGGCTGGGCGCCGCCACGACGCCGGCCCGTGCACCGGTGCGGACCGGGCGCGAGCGCTTCTTCCCGCGCTTCCTGGTGCCGGCGATGGCGGGGCTGGCGCTGGCCGGTGTGGCCATGCTGGTGGTGGTGCCACAACTGCGGACGCGCGAGACGTCCGAGTGGCAGGCGCGAGGCGGAGAGACGGGCACGTCGGCCTGGGGCATCCGGGTGTTCTGCGTGGGCGGGGACGGACAGGTGACGGGCGAAGCCCGGCCTGGCGGGCGTCTGGTGTGCGGAGAGGGGAGCGCGGTGCAGTTCAGCTACACGGCGCCGGAGGCGGCGAGGCTGACGGTGGAGGCGACCTCACCGGAGGGTGAGCCGCTGCGCTTCTTCCCGCCGGAGGGGACGGAGCAGGAGGTCGAGGCGGGAGTGGACGTCCTCCTGCCGCTGAGCACGCCGGTGCAGGAGGGCTGGCTCGCCGGGCCGCTGGAGGTGCGAGCGACCTTCGAGGACGCGCGGGGCCGGCCCCTCTCCAAATCACACCTGACGCTGACCCCGCGCTGACCGCCGTCTTCCCTCTCCCTCTGGGAGAGGGCCAGGGTGAGGGTCTACCCGCCGAGCAAGCCGAATCACCGGACCCCCTTGGCATGTCCGGAGGCACCGCGCACCGTCAGTCGCGCCATGACCCCCGAGCGTCCCATCCGAGTCCTCTTCCTGAGCATGGGCAATGCGGCCCGGAGCATCATGGCCGAGTACCTGCTGCGCCGGGTGGGGCACGGGCGCTTCGAGACCTTCAGTGCGGGTGTGCTGCCGAGGGGTGAAGTCCACCCGCTGGCGCTCCAGGTGCTGCGAGAGCGCTTCCGGTTGGATCCACGGGACGCGCGCAGCAAGTCCTGGGAGGAGTTCCGGGGCGAGCACTTCGACCTGGTCATCACGCTCTGTGACAAGGCGCACGAGGCCTGGGCGGTGTGGCCGGGACAACCGCGAGCGGCGTACTGGGACGAGCCGGACCCGGTGGCCTTCGCGGGGAGCGACGCGGCGCGCGAGCAGCTCTTCCTCCAGGTGGGGCGGGAGCTGTCCCAGCGCCTGGACCTGCTGTGCGCGCTGCCGGTGGAGAAGCTGCTGCATCTGCCGAACGGGGACGCGCGGGCGGCGGCACCGCTGTAGCACTTCCATTCCCACGCCAGCACCTTCCGGGTGCCGGGGCGGGGAATCACGGGACACGTGTGCGCTCGGCTGGGCGCCTGCCCTCTGAGGGGCATTCCCCTACCCGGAACGAACGCGAAGGCTCCTCGGGTTGGGAGATCGCCAAACCTCAGCACTGGAGCAGGCCTTTGAATCGTCGCACCAGCCATTCCAGCCGTACCCAGACTGGGAAGAAGACCCGCAAGCCGACCACGCTCGCCCGCCACGCGCACGCCCGTCCCCGGCGGGTCGCGACGCTCGAGGCGCTCGAGACCCTGCTGGAGTCCTTGCGAGCCGTCACCCACGGAGACTTCTCCGTGCGGCTGCCGCCCGAGGCGCAGCCCCAGGCGATGGAGGACATCGCCCACGCCTTCAACGCGATGGTGGCGATGAACCAGCGGATGCAGGACGAGCTGGTGCGCGTGGAGCGCGTGGTGGGCCGCGAGGGACAGATGGCGGAGCGCGCGTCGCTCGGCCCGGTGAGCGGCGGGTGGGCGTCGAGCATCGGCTCCATCAACTCGCTCATCGCGGACCTGGTGCAGCCCACCACCGAGGTGGCGCGCGTGCTGGGCGCGGTGGCCCGCGGTGACCTGACGCAGAAGATGGCGCTGGACCTGCCGGGGCAGCCGGTGAAGGGCGAGTTCCTCCGCATCGGCACCACGGTGAACGCGATGGTGGATCAGCTCAGCTCGTTCGCCGCCGAAGTGACGCGCGTCGCGCGCGAAGTCGGTACGGAAGGAAAGCTGGGAGGCCAGGCGCGTGTGCCGGGAGTCGCCGGGACGTGGAAGGACCTCACCGACAGCGTGAACCAGCTGGCCAACAACCTGACCGCCCAGGTGCGTAACATCGCCGAGGTGACCACGTCCGTGGCCCGCGGTGACCTGTCGCGGAAAATCACCGTCGACGCGCGCGGCGAGGTGCTCGAGCTGAAGAACACCGTCAACACGATGGTGGATCAGCTCCGTTCGTTCGCGGGCGAAGTGACGCGCGTCGCGAAGGAAGTCGGTACCGAGGGCAAGCTGGGTGGCCAGGCCGACGTGCCCGGCGTCTCCGGCGTGTGGAAGGACCTCACGGACAACGTGAACCTGATGGCCTCCAACCTGACCACCCAGGTGCGAGGCATCGTCAAGGTCGTGACGGCGGTCGCCAACGGGGACCTGTCCCAGCGCCTCGTGGTGGATGCCAAGGGCGAGGTGGCCGCGCTGGCCGACACGCTCAACAGCATGACCAAGACGCTCGGCATCTTCGCCGACCAGGTGACCAGCGTCGCCAAGACGGTGGGCGTGGAAGGCAAGCTGGGCGCCCAGGCGGATGTGCCCGGTGTGGCCGGGACGTGGAAGGACCTCACCGACAACGTGAACCTGCTGGCCAACAACCTCACCGCCCAGGTGCGAAACATCGCCGAGGTGAGCACGGCCGTCGCCCGCGGTGACCTGTCCAAGAAGATCACGGTCGATGCCCGGGGCGAGGTGCTCGAGCTGAAGAACACCATCAACACGATGGTCGAGCAGCTCCGCTCGTTCGCCGGTGAGGTGACCCGCGTCGCGAAGGAAGTGGGTACGGAAGGAAAGCTGGGCGGTCAGGCCGACGTGCCAGGCGTCTCCGGTACCTGGAAGGACCTCACCGACAACGTGAACTTCATGGCCTCCAACCTGACCGCCCAGGTGCGCAACATCGCCCTGGTGACCACGGCGGTGGCCAACGGTGACCTGTCCAAGAAGATCACCGTGGACGTGAAGGGAGAAATCCTGGAGCTCAAGAACACCATCAACACGATGGTGGATCAGCTCCGGTCGTTCGCCGCCGAGGTGACGCGCGTCGCGAAGGAAGTGGGTACGGAAGGAAAGCTGGGCGGCCAGGCCGAGGTGCAGGGCGTGTCGGGCGTCTGGAAGGACCTGACCGACAGCGTGAACTCGATGGCCTCCAACCTCACCAACCAGGTGCGCAACATCGCCAAGGTGACGACGGCGGTGGCCAACGGAGACCTGTCCAAGAAGATCACCGTCGACGCGAAGGGGGAAATCCTCGAGCTGAAGGACACCATCAACACGATGGTGGATCAGCTCAACGCGTTCGCTTCCGAGGTGACCCGCGTCGCGCGCGAGGTCGGTACCGAGGGCAAGCTGGGTGGCCAGGCGCGGGTGCCCGGCGTCGCCGGCACGTGGAAGGACCTCACGGACAACGTGAACCTGATGGCCCGCAACCTGACCACGCAGGTGCGCGGCATCGTCAAGGTGGTGACCGCGGTCGCCAACGGTGACCTGACCCAGAAGCTCGTCGTGGACGCGAAGGGCGAGGTGGCCGCGCTGGCGGACACCATCAACAGCATGACGGACACGCTGGGCACCTTCGCGCAGCAGGTGTCCACGGTGGCCCGTGAGGTGGGTATCGAGGGCAAGCTGGGGGGCCAGGCCAAGGTGCCCGGTGCCCGCGGCGCCTGGAGGCAGCTGACCGACAACGTGAATCAGCTCGCCGGCAACCTGACGTCCCAGGTGCGCGCCATCTCCGAGGTGGCCACCGCCGTGACGAAGGGTGACCTGACGCGGTTCATCTCGGTGGATGCGGGCGGCGAGCTGGCCGCCCTGAAGGACAACATCAACCAGATGATCGTCAACCTCAAGGAGACGACGCAGAAGAACACCGAGCAGGACTGGCTCAAGACGAACCTCGCCAAGTTCTCCGGCATGATGCAGGGACAGAAGAACCTGGAGGCCGTCTCCCGGCTCATCATGTCCGAGCTGACGCCCCTGGTCTCCGCGCACCACGGCGCCTTCTTCCTCATGGACCTCGAGGACGGCCACCCCGTGGCCAAGCTCACCTCCAGCTACGCCTACCGCGAGCGCAAGAACGTGGGCAACCGCTTCCGCCTCGGCGAGGGCGTGGTGGGCCAGTGCGCCCTGGAGAAGAAGACCATCCTCCTCACCCACGTGCCGTCCGACTACATCCGCATCACCTCCGGCCTGGGTGAGGCCAGCCCCCTCAACATCATCGTCCTGCCCGTCCTCTTCGAGGGCGAGGTCAAGGCCGTCATCGAGCTGGCCTCCTTCCACCCGTTCAGCACCATCCATCAAATCTTCCTGGACCAGCTCACCGAGAGCATCGGCGTGGTGCTCAACATGATCATGGCCAACATGCGCACCGAGGAGCTGCTGCGTCAGTCGCAGAGCCTCGCCAACGAGCTCCAGAGCCAGTCGCGCGAGCTCACCCAGCAGCAGGAGGAGCTCAAGCGCTCCAACTCGGCGCTGGAGGCCCAGGCCCTCGAGCTGGAGGAGAAGGCCAAGCTGCTCGAGCAGCAGAACATCAAGGTGGAGGAGAAGAACCGCGAAGTGGAGCAGGCGCGCTCCTCCCTGGAGGAGAAGGCCGAGCAGCTCTCGCTCATCTCCAAGTACAAGAGCGAGTTCCTCGCCAACATGTCCCACGAGCTGCGCACGCCGCTCAACAGCATGCTGGTGCTCGCCAAGCTGCTCGCGGACAACTCCGACGGCACGCTGGGCCGCAAGCAGGTGGAGTACGCGGAGACCATCTACTCCTCGGGTGGGGACCTGCTGTCCCTCATCAATGAAATCCTCGACCTGTCCAAGGTGGAGGCCGGGAAGATGCAGGTGGAGCCGCGCGACTCCGCCGTGGCGGAGCTGGTGGAGTTCGCCCGCCGCACCTTCGGCCCCGTGGCCGAGCAGAAGCACCTGGGCTTCCTCACCGAGGTGGGCTCGGAAGTGCCCGCCACCGTCTTCACGGACCCCAAGCGCCTGCAGCAGATTCTGAAGAACCTGCTGTCCAACGCCTTCAAGTTCACCAGCACGGGCCAGGTGACGCTGCGCATCCGCATGGCGGACACCGAGGAGCGCTTCGCCGCGCCGGAGCTGGTGGAGGCCGACCAGGTGCTCGCCTTCTCCGTCATCGACACGGGCATCGGCATCCCCGAGGACAAGCAGAAGCTCATCTTCGAGGCCTTCCAGCAGGCGGATGGCACCACCAGCCGCAAGTACGGCGGCACCGGCCTGGGGCTCTCCATCAGCCGTGAGCTGGCGCGTCTGCTCGGCGGTGAAATCCGCGTGCGCAGCTCGCGCGGGGCGGGCAGCACCTTCACCCTCTACCTGCCGCGCAGCTACAGCGGCCCCGAGCGGGGCGGCGAGCCGGCCAGCGACACGGACGTGGGCTACACCCCCATGCTGCGCGAGCTGCTGCCGCGCGACGAGGTGCACGGCACCGCGGCCCCCCATCCGCTGGTGGATGACCGCGACGACCTCGGCCCCGATGACCGGGTGCTGCTCGTCGCGGTGGATGACCTGGAGTTCGCCCGGGGCCTCGTGGCCACGGCCCACCAGAGCGGCCTCAAGGCCCTGGTGGCCACGCGCGGCGACGTGGCGCTCTCACTCGCCCAGCGGCTCAAGCCGTACGCCATCGTCCTGCAGCTCGGCCTGCCCGTCATCGACGGCTGGAGCGTGTTGGATCAGCTCAAGCGCGACACGCGCACCCGCCGCATCCCCGTCCAGGTGGTGAGCGTGGACCGGCTGCGCGGCGCCTCGTGCGGCGGCGGCTTCGTCTACCTCGACCGGCCCTTCACCCCCGAGGCCATCCAGGGCGCCTTCAGCCACCTGGAGCTCAAGGCCAACGGCCACCCGCGCAAGCTGCTGCTGGTGGACCCCAAGCCCGAGCTGCGTGAGTGCGTGCAGCAGCTCATCGACATGGGCGAGTCCCTGGAGATGCGCCAGCTCGAGTCCCACCGGGCCGTGGAGGCCCTGGACCGCGGCGAGGTGGACGCGCTCGCCCTGGACCTGGCCTCGCCCGGCGGCCGGGGCATGAAGCTGCTGGTGGAGCTGGTGCGCCGGCCCGCCCGCCTGCCCCCCGTGCTCCTCTATAGCGGCTCGCAGCTCCTCCCGGATGACGAGCGGCGCCTGCGGCGCTCGGCCGAGGCCGTGCTGCTCGAGGCGGCCGCCCGCTCGCCCGAGGCCGTGCTCGCCGAGGTGGGCCGCTTCCTGCGCAAGGTGGGAGATCAGTCCCGCGCCTCCGCCGAGGAGATGAAGGAGCTCTCCCGCTCGCTCACGGGCCGCAAGGTTCTCCTGGTGGACGATGACGCCCGAAACATCTTCGCCCTCACCAGTGTCCTGGAGAACCATGGCATGCAGGTGACCTTCGCCCAGGACGGACGGGCGGCCATGGACTTGATGGAGAAGAATCCGGAACTGGATGTGGTTCTGCTGGACGTGATGATGCCCGAGATGGACGGCTACCAGGCCATGCGCGCCATCCGCGCGGATTCCCGGTGGGCGTCTCTGCCGGTCATCGCCATCACCGCGCGGGCGTTGAAGGACGACCGCGAGAAATGCCTGGAAGCAGGCGCGTCCGATTATCTGTCCAAGCCGGTCGACACCGAGCGGCTTCTGGAGTTGATTCGCCGTTGGGTGGAGCCTTGCGCGGGAGCGAGATGACAGCGATGACGTGGTCCGAGGGGGGGAACAGCGGTGGTCTGCCGGTTCAGCCGGAGGTGCCGCGGGCCCGCATCCTGGTCGTCGATGATCACGCTCCCAACCTCCTCACCCTGGAAGCCACGCTCGGCGACCTGGGTGAGGTGGTGAAGGCGCACTCGGGCGAAGAGGCCCTGCTGCACCTGCTGCGCGAGGACTTCGCCCTCATCCTGCTGGACGTGCAGATGCCGGGCCTGGACGGCTTCGAGACGGCCCGGCTCATCAAGGAGCGCGAGCGCTCGCGCTTCATCCCCATCATCTTCCTCACCGCGCGCAGCCGGGACGCCTCGCACGTGTTCCGCGGCTACGCCCAGGGCGCGGTGGACTACGTCCTCAAGCCCTTCGCGCCGGAAATCCTCCGCTCGAAGGTGTCCGTCTTCGTCGAGCTGTTCCTCAAGGAGGAGAAGCTCAAGCGCCAGGAAGCCCTGCTGCGCCAGCGCGAGCGCGAGGCCATGGAGCGCGAGAGCGCCTACCGCTACCGCCTGCTGGGCGACGCCATGCCCCTGTGCGTGTTCGCCGCCGGCCCGGATGGCCGGCTGCGCTATGGCAACCGCGCCTGGACGGAGCTGTCCGGCCTGCCCTCCGAGGCGGTGGAGGACTTATGGCGCTCGGAGGTGATGCACCCGGAGGACCGGGAGGGCGTGTACGCCGCCTGGTGCCAGTCGGTGGGCACCGGCCAGCCCTTCGAGGTGCAGTTCCGCCTGCGCTGCCAGCGCACCCAGGCGTTCCGCTGGCACCTGGGCCGCGCCGTGGCGGAGCGCAACGAGCGTGGCCGCATCACCGGGTGGATCATCACCGCCACGGACATCGACAACCAGAAGCGGGCCGAGGAGGAGCTGGCCCGGGCGAGTGTGGCCAAGGACGCCTTCCTGGCCGCGGCCTCGCACGAGCTGCGCACGCCGCTGGCCGCGGCGAAGATGCAGGTGCAGCTGGCCCAGCGCAAGTTCGGCGCCGAGCTGACGGACGGGCCGCGCCGGGCGCTCGAGGGGTTGGACCGGCAGGTGGACCGGATGACGAAGCTGGTGTCGGACCTGCTGGACGTGAGCCGGCTGCTCACCGGGCGGCTGTCGCTGGAGGTGGAGGAGTTCGACCTGGTGCCCCTGCTGCGCACCACCTGTGAGCGGCTGCAGGCGCTCTCCACCGAGCACCGGCTGCGGCTGGAGACGCCCGAGACGCTGCCCATGCGGGGAGACCCGGGGCGCATCGAGCAGGTGGTGACCAACCTGGTGGCCAACGCCATCCGCTACTCGCCCCAGGGCGGCGCGGTGGAGCTGCGCGCCTGGTCCGAGGCGGGCAACGTCCTGCTCCAGGTACGAGACCAGGGCATCGGCATCCCGGCTGAAAAATTGCCAGTCATCTTCGAACGCTTCGGTCAGGCGCACGGCGCGAGGTATGGTGGCCTGGGCCTGGGGTTGACCATCTCCCAGGGCATCATCGAGCAGCACGGCGGGCGCATCTGGGCGGAGTCCCGGGGAGTAGAGGGCGAGGGCAGTACGTTCCACGTGTGCATGCCGCTGCAGTCCTAGCTTCCAGAACAGGACCTTCCGTCGTAGAAGGGGCCGTTTTCCGAGGTGGGGAGAAAGGGATGACGTTTGCGCGCGGGCGATCTTCCCGAAGCAGTGCGTCGGCTGATTGCCGAACACATTGATTCGGTCGAGCAGCTGGAGATCCTCTTGCTGCTGCATCAGCACCCGGAGCGTTCCTGGACCGCGGAGTCCGTGGCCCGGGAACTGCGGATCTCCCCCTTGTCGGCCGGGGACCGGCTGAAGGACATGGCTCGCGCGGCGATCCTGGCCAGGGTCCAGGGCAGCGAGGCGGAATACCGCTACGCGCCGGAGAGTCCCCAGATGGGAGAGGCGGTGTCCGGGCTCGCCGCAGCGTACTCGGAGCGCCGCGTGACGGTCATCAACCTCATCTTCTCCAAGCCGGTCGACAAGATCCGGACTTTCGCCGACGCCTTCCGGCTCCGAAAGGACGCTGACGATGACAATGGCTGATGCGGTCTTCCTGCTGTGTGCGGTGACCAGCCTCGCCTGCGCGGTGCTGCTTCTGCGCGGGTATGCGCAGAACCGGGTCCCCCTGCTGCTGTGGAGCAGCCTGTGTTTCGTGGGGCTGGCGGTGAACAACATCCTGCTGGTGGCGGACCTGATTGTGTTTCCCGGGAGGGATCTGCTGCTGTTCCGCAACCTGTCCGGGCTGCTGTCGCTCGCGCTGCTGGTCTTCGGACTGGTGTGGGATTCCGAATGAACGAGTTCCTCTCCGGCATGGCGGCTGCGCTGGCGCTGGTCGCCGGGTTGTTCTTCCTCCGGTTCTGGAGGAAGACGCGCGACCGCTTCTTCGCCTTCTTCGCCGCCTCCTTCTGGTTGATGGCGGTGCACCGCATGGTGGGCTTGTACCTGCGGGACAGCAGCGAGAACCAGCTCACGGCGTACATCATCCGGCTGGTCTCGTTCGTCCTCATCCTGGTGGCCATCATCGACAAGAACCGGGCGGCGCCTCGCAAGTAGGGACGGGCGCGGGCCCCGCGAGAGGACCCACGCGGCGGGCCCTCTTCGGCTGCTGTCCCCGGGCCTGTCAGGGCGGAGATGCGGCGAGCTGCGGGCTGATGCGCGAATGTGAGCCGCGCCCGGACGAGCGGACGTGCCGCTCTCCCTGAGCGCTACAGCGGGAGTACGGCCTCCTTGCCCCGCAGCGGGGGCGTCATGCCGTCCACGGGCAGCTTCAGCTGGAAGGCGGTGCCCTGGCCCGGCTGGCTGCGCACCTCGATTCTTCCGCCCATGCCCTGCACGATGCTGTTGCAGATGGCCAGCCCCAGGCCGGTGCCCACGCCCACCGGCTTGGTGGTGAAGAAGGGCTCGAAGATGCGCCGCTGGATCTCCAGGGGAATGCCCTGCCCGTTGTCCTCCACCTGGAGCACCACGTGGTGGGGCCCCTCGCGCCACGTGGACACCTGGATGCGGTTGTCGTCGGCGGTGCGCGCCGGGAGCGC
Organism: Archangium sp.; assembly: GCF_036277355.1. GTDB lineage: Bacteria > Myxococcota > Myxococcia > Myxococcales > Myxococcaceae > Archangium. The sequence goes on along the minus strand of NZ_DASUNC010000167.1, from coordinate 15,187 downwards.
CTGCAGCGCGTTCACCAGCAGGTTGACGAGCACCTGTCCCAGCCGCGCCTCGTTGCCGCGCACGGGCGGCACCTCGCCGAACGCGCGCACCACCTGCGTGCGGTGCCGCATCGCACTGCGCATCAGCCTCAACGCGCTCTCCACCACCCGGTGCACGTCCACCGGCCCCACGCGCTCGTCGTCGGCCCGCGCGAAGGACTTCAAGTCCTGCACCAGCTCGCGGATGCGCCCCACGCCCTCGCGCGTCTCCGAGAGCACCTCGCGCATCTCGGGCAGCGCCTCGGGCAGCACCATCATCCCCGTCAGCTGCTCCTCCAGGAAGGTGAGGTTGGCCGAGACGAAGGTGAGCGGGTTGTTGATTTCATGCGCCAGGCCCGTGGCCAGCGTGCCCGCCGACGCCATCCGGTCCGCCAGCCGCAGCTGCGACTCCAGCCGCTTGCGATCCGTGATGTCCCGGCTGAGCACCATCAGCAGGGAGCGGCCTCCGCCCATGAAGAGCGTCTTCCGGGTGAGGAGCACGCGCGTCTGGCCGGACGCGTCGGTGAAGGTGTCCTCGGCCTCGTGGGGTTGGCCGGTGGTGAAGACCTGCTCGTCCTGCCGGCGCAACGTGTCCGCCTCGGCCTTGGGCATGAGGTCGCGGTCCGTCCTGCCGAGCAGATCCTCCAGCGGACGCCCCATGAGCCGGCAGAAGGCGCTGTTCATGGCGATCCACCGGTACCCCCGGTCCTTCACCAGCAGCGGCTCCGGCACGGTGTCGAGCGTCTTCTGCAGCAGGTCGCGCGAGCGCTCCAGCTCGTCACGCCGGCGACGGCGCTCCAGCTCGAAGCCCGCGCGCACCGCGAAGGCGTTGATGAGCGCGTAGTCCAGCTGCCGCGCCTCGAGCGGCCGATCATGCAGGATGGCCAGCACGCCGATGGGCTGGCCACTGGAGTCCCTCAGCGCCGCGCCCAGGTAGCTGCGCAGGCCCTGCTCGCGCAGCATCGTGTCCTCGGGGAAGCGCGCGGCCACCCCGTCCGGGTAGTGGCAGATGGCCTGGTCCACGGTGATCTCACACGGCGTCCCGGCCAGCGCGTAGGGCGGCAGCTCGCAGAAGTCGCCCAGGTTGAAGCAGGCCAGCTTGCGCACCGAGTCCCCATCCAGCTCGCCCACCAGCGCGCACGTGATGCCGAGCGCCTGGGCCAACTGCCGCACCATCACCTGGAAGAAGTCGGGGCCGGGCTCGGCCAGGGTGAACTCCAGCAGCGCCTGGAGCGTGGCCTCCGTCCGCATGCGGTTGCTACCCGCCACCATCAAGGCCGAGGGCTCCCATGCGCGCAGCCGCCGCTCCAGGGCGATCAGCCGCGCGCCCCAGCGCTCCCCCGGAGGCGGCAGGCACTCGTCGGCGCCGGCCTGCTCGAGGGTGTGCAACTCGTCCGGGCCGCGCGGGGTCAGCACCACCAGCTGCGAGCGCAGCGGCTCCCGGCGCGCGTGCAGCCGCTGGCAGAGCGTGAGCGTGTCCTGCACCGGCCCGCCCGCGTCCCAGAGCACCAGCAGCCCGGGAGGAATCAGCTCGGGCAGCTCCTCCAGGCCCCGTGCGTGCTGGACCTGGCACTCCACCGCGTGACGCATGCCCTCCTCGCGCAGCCTGCGCTCCCATTCCTCGCGGACGGTTTGGGGAACTCCCAGCGTGACGACGTGCATGGCATTCCTCCCCCTTGCCGCACTTGTCTCACGCGCCCGTGTGGCTTGTCTGGCGTCAAGGTGGGTTGACGCACCACATCATAACCGACCTTCGAGAGGAGTGGGGGTCGAGACGTTGGCTGCTGGACGTGCTCAGGGCGCGACGGAGACGGAGAGCTCGCCCAGCCCCTCGACGGTGAGGCGGACGCGGTCCCCGGCCCGGAGCGGCTGGGCCGCGGTGGCGGCTCCGGAGAGCACGATGCTGCCGGCGGGCAGTGACTGCCCGTGCTGGTCGAGCAGCTCGCACAGCTGGAGGATGGAGACCACGGGGTCTCCCGAGATGGCATCCGAGCGCGCCGCCTGGACGCGCTCGCCATTCACCTCCATGACCATCTGGAGGTTGGGGAGGTCCAGCTCGCGCGGCGGGCGCTCGAGGGTGCTCAAGACGTAGTGCGAGGCGGAGGTGTTGTCCGCCACCACGTCCGGCAGGGAGAAGTATTTGAAGTCGACGAAGCGCGAGTCGAGGATCTCCATGGCCGCGAACACGGTGGAGCAGGCGTCGAGCGCCTGTTCGCGGGTGATGCGGCCGCGCAGCTCGCGCGAGGTGCGGAAGGCGATCTCCGGCTCGATGCGGGGGTGGATGGAGCCCTGCATCCGGAGCGTGCCGCCGGCGGGGACCGCCATGCGGTCGGTGATGAAGCCGTAGATGGGCAGGTCCAGGTTCATCTGCTTGCGCTTGGCCTCGGAGGTGAAGCCCATCTTCAGGCCCACCACGTGCTCGCCGCGAGCGGTGCGCAGGCGGCGGCCCTCGGCCTGGATGGCATAGCCGTCCGGGAGCGAGAGGGTGGGGTGGGCCCGGGTGAGGGGAGGGACCGCGCGAGCCTCCAGCCGTGCCTGATCCAACAGCCGGGCCAGCTCCTCGTGCATGCGTGCGCTCATCGCCATCTCCGAAGTGGGGGGGAGGGGCCCGTTTACCGATGCCGCCGCCGCGAGCGCAAGCCGCGTTTCTGGCGCGGTCCGGTGAAAGACGCCTAGGTTCCGCTCCCACAGGAGGCTCACGCATGGCGAAGCGGACGTTCGAGGAGTCCAGCAAGGAAGGCGGTCTGCACCACCGGTTGGCTCAGCTCGCCGGGGAGTGGGAGGGGATGACGAAGACGTGGTTCGAGCCGGGCAAGCTCGAGGATGAGTCGCCCTGGCGTGGCACGCTGCGTCCCGCGGCGGGAGGACGGTTCATGGTGTACGAGTACGAGGGCTCGATCCAGGGCAAGCCGCTCTCGGGCATGGCGATTCTCGGCTACCACCTGGATCCGGACCGCTTCGAGATGGCGTGGGTGGACAGCTTCCACACCGGCACGAGCATCATGTCCTTCAAGGGGGCGAACGAGGGCCGGGGCTTCGGAGTGCTGGGCAGCTACGACGCTCCCTCCGGGCCGCCGTGGGGCTGGCGCACGGAGGTTCAACAGCCTGAGGCGGACCGGTTGATCATCACCCACTACAACATCACCCCCGACGGCCAGGAGGCCAAGGCGGTGGAGACGGAGTACCGGCGTAAGCGCTGAACCGCGGTAATCGGCTGGTCAGGTGAAGCACTGCTTGAACCAGCCGACGAAGCGCAGGGCCTCTGGTGAATCATGGCCGAGCACTTCGGTGGTCAGCGCTGTGCCGAAGGGTAGACCCGGGTCCCTCTGCCACGCGAGCCAGGCATGGATGGCGCCCTTGAGATGGTCGCGCTGACTCAACCTGGCGCCCAGCGCCAGGGCCTGGGTGGTCGTGGCCTGAGCATGCGGCCAGACTGTATCCCCGTGGGGAATCAGCTTCTCGATGAACTCCTCGACCCGCCCGGGCTGTGAGTTGTCTGGCATGAGCCAGATGCCGACGCGCGAGTTGGGGCGGATTCCGGCGGTGACCGTGCCATCTGGAGAGGGGGTCGCTGGCAGGGTGACGCCCAACTCCCTGAAGAGGTCCTTGAGCTGCTGCCACCGGTGGGTGGGGGTCAGGTCCGCGTCGATGACGAGCCCGAGCCGTTCGTACGTCTTGAGCGCCGTGGAGAGCGTGGCCTTCACGAGCAGTTTCTCGACGCCTCCAGCGGCTTCGACGTAGGGACGTGTCGTGCGGTCATCCTGCCAGTCGTACCCATGACGGCCGAGGAGATTGATGATGGTCCACTGGTCATCCGGACCTTCGACCATCAACCGGTAGGGACTCTTGGGAAGGGGCTTGCTCACCGGAGTTCCATCTGGTGCTGGGAGGCCGCGAGGATTTCATCGGCGGAGTAGGGGACACTCGCCTCGGCGCCGCGCTCGATGCGATGCAGCGAGATGAGGTCCCGGACATCGGGGGACTCCTCGTAAAGGGATGCCAGCGCCCTGACGCAATCGAGGCTGTGGGTCGTGGCCAGCACCTGGACGTCCATTCGTCGCGCCACTTCCACGACGAGCCGCCACATCTGCGTCATGACGGAATGGTGCAGCCCCGTGTCGATTTCATCGATGAGCAGGTAACCGCCCGCTGAGCTCACGAGGTTCATGCTCAAGGCGAGGAGCCGTTTGATTCCCTCTCCCATGCTTCCCAGTGGGATGCGTTCGTCAGAGCCTCTGAGCTTGACGAACATGCTTCCCCCCCTTTCCGACCTCGGCCCGGACAGGGCCGCGAGACGTTCGATGTCTGGCTCGATGATCTGGAGCGCGCTCGTGACTTTTGCTTCTTCCGGGGTCAGTACAATGTCATCCCATAGCAGCTGGAGTTCCGAAACGGGTGGTGCGGCCGTTCCCATGAACCGGACCTTCCAGTCGTTACCAGCAGGCTTCGCCACTGCATGACGCAGTAGACGAGACATGACGTTGTAGCCAGCCAATGGAAAGGTGTGGACCTCCGGACTCATTCCATCTCCTGAAATCGAGAGGGCGAGGTTCGGGGAGCCAGACCTGAGAAACTCAACAGGCGGTGCAATCTCGTCGCCCTCCATCTTTCCGGAGGGGCGGGGAATAACCCTACAGTTGATGAACCGAGGATGCTCTCCCACGACCGCCTCGATCTTGAAAGATTTTTCGGGTTCGAGAGTGTGGCCATGGAAGAGATGGTTCACCTCGATGTAGCCGCCGCTAAAATCCCGGATGGGAACGTACTCGCCTCGGCTGCGCGCACTGCGTTCGAGAATGGAGGGGCTTGTCCCGCCCAGCACCAACTCGGCGGCTTCGAGCACCGAGGTCTTCCCCGCGTTGTTCGTGCCGACCAGCAGGCTGACCCGGGTCAACCCTTCCACGGTGAGCTTGCGGAAGGAGCGGAAGTTATCAATCCGCAGAGTGGTCATCATGCAGGAGACTCCAGGCACAAGAGGGACAGCCGCTCTCGCGTCTACCATCAGCACCCCCAACGCTCCAGTTGTGAGCGAGGGCGGCTGGGGCGACCGGCTCCTCGCTTGGGAAGGACTCCAGAACTGAACGCTCCGGCGCCCCCGCCCCGGTAGCCGGGGTGTGGGGCCCGTGGTATTCCGGGCCCCGGCTTGCCCGAGGAGGATGCGCGCATGGAGAAGGTCCTCAACTACATCGGCGGAGAGCTGGTCGCCCCGAGCTCCCAGGTCTGGTTCGACAAGCCGGACCCGGCCACCGGAGAGCCCGCGGTCCAGGTGCCGGACTCGGACGAGAAGGACATCCAGCGCGCCGTGGAGGCCGCCCGGAACGCGTTTCCCGCCTGGGCCGCCACCCCGGCCAGCGAGCGGGCTCGATTGCTGCGCCGCGTCGCGGACACCCTCCGCTCGCGGCTGGACGCCTTCGCCCGCGCCGAGGCCATCGACACCGGCAAGCCGCTCACGCTGGCCTCCACGGTGGACATTCCCCGCAGCATCCAGAACTTCGAGTTCTTCGCGGACGCGGTGACGCAGTTCTCCACCGAGGCCCACGTCATGGACGGCGGGGCGCTCAACTACACGCTGCGCTCGCCCCTGGGCGTGGTGGGCTGCATCTCGCCGTGGAACCTGCCCCTCTACCTGCTCACCTGGAAGCTCGCGCCCGCGCTCGCCATCGGCAACTGCGTGGTGGCCAAGCCCTCCGAGGTGACGCCCATGACGGCGTACCTGCTCGCCCAGGTGTGCCGCGAGGCCGGCCTGCCTCCCGGCGTGCTCAACATCGTCCACGGCTACGGCGCCAGGGTGGGCTCCGCCATGAGCCGCCACCCGGAGATCAGCGCCATCTCCTTCACCGGCAGCACGCGCACCGGCGCCGAAATCGCCCGCACCGCCGCGCCGCTCTTCAAGAAGCTCTCGCTGGAGATGGGCGGCAAGAATCCCAACGTCATCTTCGCCGACTGCGACTTCGACGAGGCCCTGGCCACCACGGTGCGCTCGTCGTTCTCCAACCAGGGTCAAATCTGTCTCTGCGGCTCGCGCATCTTCGTGCAGGCCCCCATCTACGAGCGCTTCAAGGCGGCGCTGGTGGAGCGCACGAAGGCGCTGAAGGTGGGCGACCCACTGGAGCCCTCGACGGACCAGGGCGCGCTGGTGTCCCCGCAGCACTTCGAGAAGGTGATGGGCTGCATCGAGGTGGCGCGCAAGGAAGGCGGCCGCGTCCTCACCGGAGGCAAGCGCGCCGAGGTGCCGGGCCGCTGCCGCAACGGCTGGTTCGTGGAGCCCACGCTCATCGAGGGCCTGGGCCACGCGTGCGCGACCAACCAGGAAGAGATTTTCGGACCGGTGGCCACCATCACCTCCTTCGAGAAGGAGGAGGAGGTGCTCGCCTGGGCCAACAGCACGCGCTACGGGCTGGCGGCGAGCGTGTGGACGCGCGACGTCACCCGGGCGCACCGCTTGGCCGCGAAGCTGGAGAGCGGCATCGTCTGGGTGAACTGCTGGATGCTGCGCGACCTGCGCACGCCGTTCGGCGGCGTGAAGGAATCGGGCGTGGGACGCGAGGGCGGCCTGGACGCGCTGCGCTTCTTCACCGAGCCCAAGAACGTGTGCGTGAAGCTATGAGCAACTCCGATCGAGTCGACTCCCAGAAGGCTCCCGAGCCGGTGGGCCTCTATCCCCACGCCCGGCGCGTGGGCAACCTGCTGTTCCTCTCCGGCGTGGGTCCGCGCGAGCGCGGGAGCAAGAAGATCCCCGGCGTCGAGCTGGATGCCCAGGGCCACATCGTCTCCTACGACATCGAGACGCAGACGCACTCGGTGTTCCGCAACGTGCGCTACATCCTGGAGGAGGCGGGCTCCTCGTGGGACAAGCTCGTGGACGTGACGGTGTACCTCACGGACATGAAGAAGGACTTCCCCACGTACAACCGCCTGTGGGCCGAGTACTTCAAGGACGTGCCCACCCCGCCGTGCCGGACGACGCTCGGCATCACCGCGTTGCCCACCCCCATCGCCATCGAATTGAAGTGCATCGCCACCATCGGAGACTGAGATGAGCCGGCTGCAACCCCTCAACTTCAAGAAGTGGATCGACGAGCACCGCCACCTGCTCAAGCCCCCCGTGGGCAACCAGATGGTGTGGCAGGACCGGGACTTCATCGTGATGGTGGTGGGCGGGCCCAACTCGCGCACCGACTTCCACATCGACGAGAGCGAGGAGTTCTTCTACCAGGTGGAGGGGGACATCACCCTGCGCGTCATGGAGGACGGCAAGCCGCAGGACATCCCCATCCGCGAGGGGGAGATCTTCCTCTTGCCCCCCAACGTGCCGCACTCGCCGCAGCGGCCCGCGGGCACGGTGGGCCTGGTCATCGAGCGCAAGCGCCGCGAGGGCGAGCTGGATGGCTTCGCGTGGTTCTGCCCCCAGTGCAACACCAGGCTGTATGACGAGTACCTCCAGGTCACCAACATCGTCACCCAGCTGCCGCCCATCTTCGAGCGCTTCTATGGCAACCCGGAGCACTGCACCTGCAAGCAGTGCGGCTTCCGCGTGACTCGCGAGCAGCGCAAGGCCTCATGAAGATCGACATCCACACGCACCTGCTGCCGCCCGAGCTGCCGCGCTTCGCCGAGCGCTACGGTTACGGCGGCTTCATGACGCTGGAGCACCACGCCCCGTGCCGGGCGCGCATGGTGCGCGATGACGGGAAGTTCTTCCGTGAAATCGAGAGCAACTGCTGGGACCCGGTGAAGCGCATCGAGGAGTGTGATGCGCACGGCGTCAGCGTGCAGGTGCTGTCCACGGTGCCGGTGATGTTCGGGTACTGGACGAAGCCGGAGCACGGGTTGGATCTGTCTCGCTTCCTCAATGACCAGCTGGCCTCGGTGGTGAAGGCGCACCCCAAGCGCTTCGTGGGGCTGGGCACGGTACCCCTGCAGTCCCCCGAGCTGGCCGTGCGCGAGCTGGAGCGCTGCATGCGCGAGCTGGGGATGGCGGGCGTGCAGGTGGGCTCGCACGTCAACGGCCTCAACCTGGGCGAGCCGGAGCTCTTCCCCTTCTTCGAGGCCGCGGCGGACCTGGGCGCCGCCCTCTTCGTCCACCCCTGGGACATGCTGGGCGAGGCGCGGATGAAGAAGTACTGGATGCCCTGGCTCGTGGGCATGCCCGCCGAGGTGGCGCTGGCCCTCTGCTCGCTCCTCTTCGCGGGCACGCTGGAGAAGCTGCCGAAGCTGCGGCTCGCCTTCGCGCACGGCGGCGGCGCCTTCCCGGGCACCTTCGGCCGCATCGAGCACGGCTTCCAGGTGCGGCCGGACCTCGTCGCGGTGGACAACCCCGTGCCGCCCCGCGACGCCCTGGGCCGCTTCTGGGTGGACTCGCTGGTGCACGACCCGGACATGCTGCGCTTCATCGTGAAGCTGTTCGGCCCGGACAAGGTGGCCCTCGGCAGTGACTACCCGTTCCCGCTCGGCGAGGACCGGCCGGGCACGCTCGTGGAGTCCCTCGCGGACTTCGACGCCACCACCCGGGAGAAGCTGTTGTGCCGCAACGCGCTCGCGTGGCTCGGGCGCTCGTATGAGGAGTTCACGTAGATGAGCGGTGAAGCGGTGCGGTACGAGGCCAGTGAGGCGTTCGCCCGGCGGATGGACGCGGAGGATCCGCTCCGTCACTTCCGCGACGAGTTCCTCTTTCCCCGCCACCACGGCGAGCCCGTCATCTACCTCGTGGGCAACTCGCTGGGACTCCAGCCGCGCAAGGCGAAGCCCTACGTGCTGGAGGCGCTGGAGGCGTGGGAGCAGCACGGCGTGGAGGGCCACTTCCGCGGCTCGCATCCGTGGATGCCCTACCACGAGTTCCTCACCGAGCAGACGGCCCGGCTGGTGGGCGCCCACCCGCTCGAGGTGGTGGTGATGAACACCCTCTCGGTGAACCTCCACCTGATGCTGGTGTCCTTCTACCGGCCCTCGGGCGAGCGCCGCAAAATCCTCATGGAGGGAGGCGCCTTCCCCTCGGATCAGTACGCGGTGGCCTCGCAGGTGCGCTTCCACGGGTACACCCCGGAGGAGGCCGTGCTTCCGCTCACCCCGCGCCCCGGCGAGGAGACGCTGCGCTCCGAGGACATCCTCGAGACGATCGAGCGGCACGGGAAGGAGATCGCCCTGGTGCTGCTGGGCAACGTGAACTACCTCACCGGGCAGGCCTTCGACATGGCCGCCATCACCCGCGCCGCGCACCGGCAGGGCTGCAAGGTGGGCTTCGACCTGGCGCACGCGGCGGGCAACCTCCACCTCTCGCTGCATGATGACGGGCCGGACTTCGCCGTGTGGTGCTCGTACAAGTACCTCAATGGCGGCCCGGGCACGCTCGGTGGTGTCTTCGTCCACGAGCGCCACGCGCGTGACAAGACGCTGCCCCGCTTCCAGGGGTGGTGGGGCCACGACAAGCAGACGCGCTTCCAGATGGGGCCCGACTTCGAGCCCATTCCGGGCGCCGAGGGCTGGCAGCTGTCCAATCCGCCCATCTTCCAGATGGCGGCACTGCGCGCGTCCATGGAGATCTTCGATCGCGCCACCATGCCGGCCCTGCGCCGCAAGAGCGAGCTGCTCACCGGCTACCTGGAGTTCCTCCTGGACCGGCTCCCGCCCGGCTTCGTGCGCATCACCACGCCGAGGGACCCGAAGCAGCGCGGGGCCCACCTGTCGCTGCGCTTCACCCAGGAGCCCCGGGAGCTGCTCGAGAAGCTGACGGCGCAGGGCGTCCTCTGCGACTTCCGTTCACCGGACATCATCCGCGCCGCGCCGGCTCCGCTCTATGTGAGCTTCCTTGACGTATACCGCTTCGCGGGAGTGCTCGAACGTCATGCACGAGATTGACCGGACGCAACGTGTGACGGTGGTGGGAGCGGGGCTGGTGGGCTCGCTCCTCTCGATGTACCTGGCGCGGCGTGGCTTCCAGGTGGACGTCCTGGAATGGCGCCCGGACATGCGCCGCGAGGAGATTGGCGCGGGCCGCTCCATCAACCTCGCCATCTCCGCCCGCGGGTTGTACGCGCTGCGGCAGGTGGGGCTGGAGGAGGAGGCGCTGCGCCACGCCATCCCCATGCGCGGCCGGATGATCCACCCCGTCTCCGGCGGGCTCGCCTATCAGGCCTACGGCAAGGACGAGTCCCAGCACATCAACAGCATCTCGCGCGCGTGGCTGAACAAGTTCCTGATGACCCACGCGGAAGCGACGGGCCGGGTGCGCATCCAGTTCGAGCAGCGCGTGCAGCGCGTGGACTTCCAGAAGGGCGTGCTCGACATCGTGGACAGGGCGGGCGGCCCCTCGCGCGAGGTATACACGCCGGTGGTGCTCGGCACGGACGGCTCGGGCTCGGCGGTGCGGCGCGAGATGGCGCAGGCGCCGGGCTACCGCGCGGCCCAGGAGCAGCTGAGCCACGGGTACAAGGAGCTGACGATTCCCCCCGGCCCGGGCGGCGCCTTCCAGATGGAGAAGCACGCGCTGCACATCTGGCCGCGCGGCTCGTACATGCTGATCGCCCTGCCGAACCTGGATGGCAGCTTCACGTGCACGCTCTTCCTGCCCTTCCAGGGCCCGGTGAGCTTCGAGTCGCTGGGGACGCCGGCGCAGCTGGTGGGCTTCTTCGAGGAGCAGTTCCCGGACGCGCTGGCGCTGATGCCCGGCCTGACGCACGACTTCTTCCACAACCCCACCGGGACGATGGTGACGGTGAAGAGCGAGCCGTGGCACGTGGGGAGCCGGGCGCTGCTGCTCGGGGACGCGGCGCACGCCATCGTGCCCTTCTTCGGGCAGGGGATGAACTGCGGCTTCGAGGACTGCGTGGCGCTGGATGCGTGCCTCGGGAAGCACACGCGGTGGGAGGACGCCTTCGTGGAGTTCTTCCGGCTGCGCAAGCCGAACGCGGATGCCATCGCGGACATGGCGGTGGAGAACTTCGTGGAGATGCAGCACAAGACGGCGGACCCGCGCTTCCTCTTGGAGAAGGCGGTGGAGAAGGAGCTGCTCAAGTCCTTCCCGGGCGAGTTCCTGAGCCGCTACACGCTGGTGAGCTTCAGCCTGACGCCGTACCGTCTGGCGTACGAGGTGGGGGCCATCGCGGGCGGCATCGTCGCCGAGCTGAGCGAGGGCCTCACGCGGGCGGAAGACGTGGACCTGGACAGGGCGCGCACGCTCATTCGCGAGCGGCTGGTGCCCTTCGTGAAGGAGCATTCGGATGGATTTGGGACTGCGAGGTAGGAGGGCGCTGGTGCTGGGCGCCTCGGCTGGACTGGGGTACGCCATTGGCGCGCAGCTGGTGAAGGAGGGCGCGCGCGTGGCCATCTGCTCGCGCGACGAGGCGCGCATCCGCGACGCCGCTCAGCGCATGGGCGCCGAGCTCGGCGTGACGGCGGACCTGACGAAGCCGGGCACGACGAAGGAGCTGGTGGAGAAGGTGATGGGCGCGATGGGCGGCGTGGACATCCTCGTGGCGAACACGGGCGGGCCGCCCAAGGGGAGCATCGAGAAGCTCACCGCCGAGCAGTGGCAGGACGGCTTCCAGAGCCTGTGGATGAGCGTGGTGGAGGGCCTGCAGGCGGCACTGCCGGGGATGAAGGAGCGGCGCTGGGGCCGCATCATCCTGGTGACGTCGGTGGCCGCGCGCGAGGCGATGCCGCTGCTGACCATCTCCAACGGCCTGCGCGCGGGGCTCATGGGGCTGGTGAAGACGGTGAGCAACGAGGTGGCCGAGCACGGTGTCACCATCAACGGCGTGCAGCCGGGCTACCACGCGACGGAGCGGCTCAAGGAGCTGGGCGTGCCCGAGGACAAGATTACGTCTGCGATTCCGGCGCGCCGCCTGGGCAAGCCCGAGGAGCTGGGCGCACTGGTGACGTTCCTCGCCTCGGAGCAGGCGGGCTACATCACCGGGCAGTCCGTCGTCATCGACGGCGGCTGGATGCGCGGCTTCTGACGTCCCCTCTCTTCCGCCGATGCGCTCGACAGCGGCCGGACACGGCGTCGACAATGCTGGAATGCTCACGCTGCCGCCGATCCCACCGGCGCGCAGCGGCGTCCCGAGCTGGTGAAGTGGGCCGAGCGCCAGCTGACAGCGCTCGAGGACTGGCTTCGGGAGCGTCCGTATCTCACCGGCGAGGCGTTCACCGTGGCGGACATCCTGATGACCACGGTGCTGCGCGAGGTGCGCCACGCGGGCGTGCTCGACGGCTTCCCCCGGGTCTCCGCCTACCGCGAGCGCTGTGAGGCACGGCCCGCCTGGCGGCGGACGCTGGATGCCTATGAGCAGCGCCTCGGGGCCCCGGCGGGCAGCGCGCGCTAACCAGAGCGCATGGGATTACATGCGCTTTCCGCTGTGCGTCCGGTAAGGCGGCGGCCCCCACGGGCTACGCCGCGAGCGTGCGGAGCGGGCGCAGTCACAAGAGGGGCGTGTCAGTTCTCATCCCTGCGCGAGGGCCTCCCTCCTGTATGGTTGGGTCTCCCGCATCCTATCCTTCAGGGTTGTTTCACCTGGGGAAAGGCCAGCGCCGTGGCGAACGAATACCGGAGTCCTGGGGCGGGGGAGGGCGGAGGGTACGCAGCTCGAGGATTGGCGGAGCTCGCGGGACAGGCCGCGGTGGGCCTCGCGCTTCGTTGCGCTGGTGCTCATTGGGCTGCAGACGGCATGCGCGACGGGCTACCCGATGGGAGGGACGCTCACGGGCGCGTCGCGCAGCTGGCGGCGGAGTCTCGGGCCCCAGGTGGCGGCGGCGGACTGGTCCGACGCCCGGGGCGAGGATGTGGCGGTGGCCAACCTCCGGCGAGCGGCGAAGCTGCCCTGGACGGACGGGGGGCGCTGTGTCGTGCAGGATGCCTCCCAACCCTGGCCCGTGCTGGCGGAGCGGTGCTACCAGGTGCTCGACCACGAGCGGGTGCGGTTCAGGGACACCACGGGGCGGTGCTCGGTCGCCTCCGCCGGCGCCGGGGCCTTGGGCATCGGGCTCTGTGTCCTCGCGGCGCCGGAGCTGGCCGTGGGCGCGGTCATCGTCGTGGGCGTGGTGGTGGTGGGCTTCGCCATTTCAGAGGCGCTGGAGTCCTACGAGAAGCGGGGGCGTCCCCAGGTGCAGCCGCCGCCAACGCTGCCCGTGCCGGAGACACGGCCCGTTCCAGAGACACGGCCCGTGCCGGAAGCAGTGCCGGTGACAGAGGCGAAGCGCGCTCCACCGGAGCTCAAGAAGAAGCGGCGTCCCAAGTCGAAGCCCGAGGGAGAGGACTGGCCGCCAGGACCGGCCCCCGAGCCCACCGACAGAGAGCGCGACCGCAAGTGCGAGGCCATTCCGGTCCCTCATCAGGGCGGTAACAAGGCGCACAACACGTGCGCCGACGGGTATCCGCCCAACCGCTGGCCCGGGAAGGATGCACAGGTAGCCGGCAAGAACTTCGACGCGCTTCAGGTGGGAGTGCGGGTGCTGTGGGAGATCAAGGTCGAGTACTTCGACGGGTACACCGACTTCCTGAAGAAGGTGACGGTCGAGAGGGAGATTGAAGAGTTGACCGAGTTCCGGGACATCGCGGTGGCTTGTGGCTATGCCTTCAAGGTTGGGGTGATCAGCGAGGCTCACAAGGCCGCGCTCCTGAAGGAAGACCGCAGCTTCGATATCGTCGTGACAGAGTGCAAATGATGACCGGTCGAGCCGAGTTGCATCTTCACGTTTACGCGCCAGCACTCGCCGTTGACGACGGGCGCCCGCTCGCGGCCGTTGAAGGGATGGAGCGAGCGGTGCCCGGGTTGCGCTTGGCGTGGCGGCTCTCGGACTCGGGGCGGCCCGTCGCGCTTCCGCAACGCGCGGCGTGGCTGGCTAAAGCGACCGCGAGTGGCAAGTTTGGCTTGCTGTGCAATGGCGACGAGAGCTACCCGGTGACGATGGGAGGCCGACGGGGGAGCGCAATTTCGAGTCCGGGGGGGGAGCCGCTGCTGACGGTTCACGCGACGCTCCCCCAGGACGAGCCCGTTGTCGCTGCGGCCGTGGACATGCTGGAGAACGTCGCTGAGGGCGTGCGCGCCCGGTGGGGCGTCGTGGCGCCCGGCCCCGTGAGGTTGCTCATCGCGGAGCAGACGGGCCCGAAGTCGGGTGGGCCGGAACGGCCTCCTCACGGGCTGCCAATGCTCAAGCTCCCGTGGAACATCCGCTCCGCCACGGTCCCCCAGTACCTCGGGTGGATCAACTACTGGTCTGCGGCAGCTGCCGAGGCCATCGGCTTTCCGGACCCCTCCCGCGACGCGGAGCTGCTGACGCGGGCCCGGCGCACGGCGTCGGGAGGGTGGGTGGTGAGGCTCACCGCGGCGCCGCTCGATGTGGACAACCCCGCCCACCTCGAGGCCCTCAAGCGAGCCTATGAGAGGTTCCCGGAGATTGGTGGGCGTGCGGAGGAGTGACGTAGCTGGATGAGGAGACGTGCCAATGGAGCCGGTGCGGGTGGAGGAGGTGGAGGACAAGGGCAGCATCATCGTCCTCACGCCGGAGCTGCTACGCAGCAACAGCCCCGACCACCTGGTGCTTGCCCGGAGGGTGCGGCAGAGCCTCGAGGCCCGCGGGCTGCTCCGCTGGCTCCTCGACACGCATTCGGCGTGACGAAGAAACACCCCGGTCCGATGAGACCTCGGAGCCGGGGCTGTCGTCGCAGTGCGTTGAGGCGGGGGAGCCCCGCGCGAATGGGGAGGTAGCAGCTACAACCGAACCTTCCGGCGGTCCCCCTGGAGGTTGAGCGTCCAGGCTCGAGCGGCCCCAACCGGGCCGCGTGACCTGATAAGTGGAGGTCCCACGAGGTAGGCCCCGCGTGTCCACACATCCGCCAGTCCCCAGTCCCGAGCACCCCATTGTCCGCGGCGTGGTGGCCGCCCTGCTTCCGCCCGATGAGGCGCCGCCGCTGCCGGTGGGCACCCGGATTGGTGGGGACGTGGTGGAGGGGGTGCTGGGCCGTGGCGGCTTCGCCACGGTGTACCGGGTGCGCAGCCAAAGCGGCTACGTGTCCGCCCTCAAGGTGCTGCCGCTGGACCAGGGCCCCGAGCGGGCCGAGCGCGCCTGGCGGGAGATGGCGCTGGGCGCGCGCCTGAACCACCCCAACCTCGTGCGCCAGTTGGGCGCGGGGCAGTGGCCCCTGGAGAACCCGCGCTACCTGTGGGTGAAGATG
>NZ_DASUNC010000166.1:0-83607 GCF_036277355.1 Archangium sp. | reverse complement strand
GCTGGGCCGCGGCGGAAGTGGCGCCCACCAGGGGCAGCAGACACAGGGCACGGCGCGGAAGGACGAGGGTCACTCCGGAAGTTCCTCCGGCGGGTGAACCTAGCAGGTCATGCGGCGCGGTGGCAGCCGTTGTCCGCGAGGCGCGGCCATGCTCAGATGCGGGCCCGCTGACTGCGGAGGGGGCTCATGACCGGAAGACTGCTGGCCTGGATGCCGTTGCTCGTCCTGGGGACGGCCTGCCCGTCCACCTGGGGCAAGGAAGGTTACGTGCAGAAGACCTTCCACAAGAACATCCTCAGAGAGACATTGGATCTCAGGTCGTGCCCCTTGACGGACGAACAGTGGGTGCTTCGCTGTGGCACTGCGGTCGACCATTCAGGAGATTGTCCTGAGCAGTGTCCTCTTCCTCATGAGGTCGAAGAGGAGTGGTAGGTGATTGATTCTTGATGGGACGCCTCATGCTGCGGCGCGTGCTCCTGATGACCTTGGCCTGTACGCTTCTCCTGCTTCCACTTGCATGGCTGCTCTCCATTGCCATGCCGCGGACGAGCCTTGGCGAGCGGCAGGCGTCGAAGCTCATTCCGGTACTGGCCCACGATGTCCGGCAATCCCTGCTGACCTACCGAAGGGACTGTCATACGGACGCGGACTGCGAGCCACCGCTGGGATGCCTCATCAAGAGGGCTTCGGCGCTACATATGTGTCTGGACAGCACGTGCGAAACAGACCAGCAATGTGACGAAGGCTTCTCTTGTGTGCCCCTCAAGACCGTTGATGGTAGGGCGATTGTTCGTACCTGTTCGCTCGTGGGACAGAGGAAGGAGGGCGAGCGGTGTAAGGTGCTCCCCGCGGTCCAGCGCGATGGCTGTGAGCAGGGCCTGCTTTGTCAGGGGCGGTGCGGCCGTCCGTGCCGGTTGGAGGACCCGTCCAGTTGCCCTGATGGCTTCTTTTGCGCGGAAGGTCCTCAAGGGCCACCCTCATGTCTACCCACATGTGAGGGCCGCTCCTGTCCCGACGGTCTGGAGTGTCTTCCACGCGGAAAGGGCGTTTCTGTGTGTGCCCGGATGCAGGGTGAGGACTGCCGGAAGGTTCCGTGTCCAGAGAAGCATCTCTGTCGGGTGCTCGAACCTCCGCAGCGTCCCTGGGAACTCCGGACGGAATGCAGACGAATCTGTGACAAGGATGCCTCTTGCCCCGCTGGGTACTTCTGCCACGACTTCGGGTGCCGCAAGCCCTGTGAGCCAGAGTCTCCCGAGACCTGCGGGCCGGGGCTGACCTGTGGGCGGCACTATCCGGATGACCCCTGGTACTGCGTCCCGGGCTGAGAACCCCGCCTCCCGAGCCTACCCGTACGACTCCCGTTTGATGCGCTTGTCCTCCAGGCCGAGCGTGTGGAGGTGGCCGAGCACCGTCTCCATGAAGCGCGGCGTGGCGGGGGTGCGCGTCTCCAGCGCCTTGCGCCGGTCCCACGGGGTGATGGCCGGGCCGCACACGTAGACGAGGCACGTGGCCCGGTCCGGGATGAGCTCCTCCAGCAGCGCCTCGCCCACCCGGCCCTTGCGCACGGCGGCGCCGAAGCGCGACTCGTCCGTCTCCCGGGTGAGGGTGTGCACCACGCGCAGCTTGTCCGGGTGCGCGCGCTCGAGCGCCTCGAAGGCCTCGCGGTAGAGGATGTCGCCCCACGTCTTGTTGGAGCAGATGACGGTGTGGCGCGGCTTGAGCCCCCGGTGCAGGGCGTCCTTGATGATGGAGAAGTTGGGCACCGCGCCCGAGCCGGCGACGACGTGGACGAGGTGGTCCGTGCGCTCCTCCACGTCGTCCGGCAGGACGTAGGGCCCCATGAAGCCCAGCACCTTCATGCGCGAGCCCTTCAGCGGCGCGTGGACGAGGTAGGGCGAGAGCAGGGGCGGGTAGCGGGTGAAGCCGGGGATGTAGTCCTCGTCCTTCACGGTGATGGCCACCCGGGGCTCGTGTGGCGCGGAGGCCAGCGAGTACGAGCGCGCGGGCTCCTTGCGGCCCTTGTGCTCCTGGAGGTAGGCGGCGAAGCGGCCCAGGGCGGGGAACTGGTGCGGGTCCAGGTTGAGGAACTGGCCGGCCTTGTACTCGGGGCGCTCCGGGCCGAAGTCCAGGGACAGGGTGGCGGTGTCGTGCGTCTCCAGGCGCACCTCGCTCACCGTTACCTCGTACTCCCTGGGGCGGTTCCGGGCGGTCGTCACGGCTGCGCTCATGGCCTGTTTCCTACCAGCCCGGTGGACGTTCCTTCGAGGAAAGCATTGCGGCCGGGCGTCAGCCGCGGACAATGCCGCTTCAGGTGACGAACGTCCAACAGAGGGAGCACGTCTTCGTCCCGGCGCTGCCGGGGCTGGAGCCCGCCGTGCACGCCGAGGCCGAGGCCCTGGGTTTCTCGTCCCGTCCGGTGGACGGCGGCGTGGAGCTCACGGGCGCGCCGGGGCTGTACCAGGAGGCCAACCTGCGCCTGCGCACGGCGAGCCGTGTGTGGCTGCGCCTGGGTCGCTTCGCCGCCGCGGACGCCGGGGCCCTCGCCAAGGGCCTGGCGGGGCTGCCCCTGGGCCCGGTGTGGGACGGGCGGACGGCGCCGAGGCTCTCGGTGGTGCTGCACCGCGCGCGCTTCAAGGGGCCGGACGCGGTGCTGGCCGCCGCGGCACGGGCCTGGGGACTGCCCTCGGTGGAGCGCGCGGGCCCGCTGGACGAGGAGTCCTCCGAGGGCCTCACCCTGCTGGTCCGCGTGGAGGGCGACACCTGCACGGTGAGCGCGGACACCAGCGGCGAGCCCATGCACCGGCGCGGGTACAGGCAGGAGGTGAGCCGGGCGCCCCTGCGCGAGACGCTCGCCGCGGGCATCCTGGTGCTGGCCGGGTATGACGGGGTGGAGCCGCTGGTGGACCCGATGTGCGGCTCGGGCACCTTCCTCATCGAGGGCGCGTGGATGTCCCAGCGGCGGGCGCCGGGGCTCCAGCGCGCCTTCGCCTTCGAGCGCTTCCCCGGCTTCGACGCGGCGGCCTGGAGCGCGCGCAAGGCGAGGGCGGAGACGGAGGCCCTGCCCTCACCGCGCTCGGCGCTGCGGGGCTACGACATCAACGCGGGCTCGCTGGGCACGGCGCGGCGCAACGCGCGGCGGGCCGGGGTGACGCTCACGCTGGAGCGCCAGGACGTGCGCACGCTGGCGGCTCCCGCGGGGCTCGGGCCCGGGCTGGTGGTGGTGAATCCTCCCTACGGCAAGCGGGTGGGGGAGGCGGAGGACCTGCCGGGGCTGTACCGAGCCATGGGCGCCACCTTCCGGCGGGCCTTCCCGGGCTGGCGCGCCGCGGTGCTGCTCCCGGAGGACCCGGGCCTCGTCCGCGCGCTGGGCCTGCCCGAGGGCCGGAATCTCCCGGTGCGCAACGGAGGCCTGCGCTGCCGCCTCCTGCTGTGCCCGCTCTAACGGGCGAGCGGAAGGGGCTTCGGCTCCAGCTGGAGCGGCAGCCTCAGCTCGAAACGCGCGCCGCCTCCGTGCCGCTGGCCCACCGACACCGTGCCCCCGTGGGCGAGCACCACCCGCCGCACCACGGCCAGGCCCAGGCCCGTGCCCGTGGTGCGCGTGGTGAAGAAGGGCTCGAAGATGCGCTGGGCGTCCCCCGAGGACACGCCGGGGCCCTGGTCCTCCACGATGAGGCAGAGGCCCTCCGGCACACCCTCCACCGCCACGCGCACCTGTCCTCCCGTGGGCGAGGACTGCACCGCGTTGCGCAACAGGTTCTCCAGCGCCAGTTGCAGCAGGGACTCGTCCGCTTGAATCACGGGCAGGCCGGGCGTCTCGTCCACCGTCACCTTCACGGTGCCCAGCTGGCGCCGCTCGTGGAAGAGCTCCAGCGTGCGCCGGGCCAGCTCTCCCAGGCTGAGCGGGCGCGGCCGGGGCTCCAGCGGACGCACCACGTCCAGCAGGTCCCTCACCATCGCGTCCAGCCGCGTGGCCTCCTCCTCCAACATCTCCACCGCGCTCGTGCCCACGGGGCCCAGCTTGTCCCGCTTGAGCACCGCCACCGCGTTGAGGATGGAGCCCAGCGGGTTGCGCACCTCGTGGGCCACCACGCCCGCGGCCTCGCCGAGCACCGTCAGCCGCTCCTGCGCCACCAGCTCCGACTGCAGCCGGGACAGCTCGGCCAGCCGCAGGGCGGCCAGCCGGTGGTGGCGCACGTTCTCCAGCGCCCCGCCCACCTGCCGCGCGAACAGCTCCAGCGTGGCCGCGCTCGTGGGCGTCAGCGTCTCGCCCTGGACGGACAGCACCCCGTAGGGCTGTCCCTCCACGAAGATGGGCGCGTCCAGGCCCCGGACGATGGGGTGGGCACGCCGCATCTGCGCCAGCAGCTCCGAGGGATAGAAGTTCTCCATCGCCCGCAGGAGCTCCGGGTGGAAGGCCGCCTTGCGCCGGGTGAGCACCTCCGCGAGGTGGGGCACGCTGGAGCGCGCAAAGCGCACCTCCTGGATGGGCTGCCCGTAGAGCAGCTCGCCGGCGGCCACCTGGGCGGGGTCCTGCCGCATCGGCCCATGGACGAGCATCTCCCCCTCGAGCAACAGCACCGTCACGAAGAAGCCCTGCTGGTGGATGGCCTCCACGGCCGTCTCCAGCACCGTCTGCTCGTCCCGGCAGCGCACCAGCTCACCGGCCGCCTGTACGAGTGCCTCGGTGAGCCGCCGCGTGTTGGCCTCGCCCTCGGCGTCGAACAGCATCAGCAGCAGTTCTCCGGGCCGCGGCCCCTCGCCCCGGCGCATGCACCAGGTGCGCTCCTGGCCTCCCGCCTCGCGGATGCGGACCCATACCGTGTCGGGGAAGCCCTGCCCGCCCGCGTAGTTCGCGTGAATGGGCTCCAGCCATGACTGATCCGCGGGCGCGTAGCGGGTCAGCAGCTTCAGGAGCTCGGTGGTCCGCACCTCCTCCAGGCCGATGCCCAGCAACCGCAGCAGCGCCGGGTTGGCGTAGAGCACGTGGTTGTCGCGGACCACCAGGATGGGAGCGGGGAGCCCCTCGAGCGGCCGGTACTCCGCCATGTCGGACACTTCACTTCCTCCCGGATGCAATCACTTCCGCCGTGCTCCGTAGACCGAAGCGTAGGGCATGACGGGGGAATTGCACATGCGCTTCGCCAACGTGACGAATCCGGACGGGCTGGAACTGAAGGCCGTGGTGGTGGTGGCGGCCGGCTACCTGATGCTGGCCGCCATCTTCCTCAGCGGCTTGTTGTAGGCGCCACGGGGCGGCCGCCGCTGCGGAGGAACTCGTCGAGGAACGTGCGCTCCTCGGCTCGCAGGTCCGCCAGGCCCAGGCCGTAGCCCCGCGGCTGCTTGCCGTCATCCAGCGTGTACTCCCAGATGACGGAGCTGCGCAGCTTGATCTGCTTCTGCTGCTGCTCGAAGTGGAGCACCAGCTCCACGCGCGTGCCCAGCTGCAGCGGCTTGTCGGTGGGGATGAAGAGGCCGCCGGCCTGGAGGTTGATGATGCGGTGGTCGGTGAAGATGCCCAGGGTGCGGGGCGTCACCTTGACGTCCACCTGGAGCCGGTCGTTGCGCGTCTGCTGCAGCCCGACGAACTCGTCGGCCGAGTACGTGTAGACCGGGGCCTGCTGCTGCTGGACGGCGCGCACCCCGGCGTGGGGCGTGCCCGTCCGGGCGCCCGGGGCCGCGCGAGGGGCGTGGGCCTCCGCCTCGCGCATGCGGCTGGAGAGCAGCTCGAAGACCTCGGCGTGCACCTTGCGCAGCTCGGGGTGGGTGTCCGGCCCCTGGTGCTCCGGCGAGTAGCGCTTCGCCAGGCGGAAGAAGGCGCCACGCAGCTCCTCCACCGGCGCGTCCGGCTTCAGGCCGAAGAGCTGGTGGGCCGGCATGCCCTGCATCTGCCGCAGCTGCTGGCGCAGCCGCTCGGCCTGCTGCTGCTCGGCGGCCGGGTTGCTCTTGAGCGAGCTCAGGAGGTCCTTCACCTCGTTGAACTGCTCGATGGGCTCCCACGAGGAGCCGTCACGCGAGGCGCGGGTGACGGCCTTGAGCCGCCCCGAGCCGATCAGCTCACGCAGCGACTGGAGCGTCAGGGGCCCCAGCACGCGACCGATGGAATCTCCGATCCAGTAATTCGTCGACACGCGGTCACCTCGAGAGGGGCTCAGTGGGCCAGAGCCTGCCGGACGGCCAGGGCGATCTCCAGCGGGTGGAAGGGCTTGCCCACGAAGCCCACGGCTCCGGCGGACATCGCCTGCTCCACCACGGGCTCGGCATCCATGCTGCTGATGATGAGCACCCGTGTATCGGGAGACGACTCCTTGATGGCGGCCAGCACCTCCAGCCCGCTGCGCCGGGGCATGAAGAGATCCAGCAGCATCACCGAGGGCCGCTCACGCGCCGCCACCTCGAGCCCCTCCTGTCCATCCGAGGCCTCCAGCAGCCTCACGTCCAGCCCACTCTCGTGGATGGCGTCCTTCAGGAGGTGGCGGACGAAACGATCGTCATCGACCAGCAGCAGCGTCGGGGTGGTCATGCGTGTGAATGATAAAGCATACGCCAGTCGAATGCCCGCACAACCTGAAACGCCGTGCATCGCTGAACGCAGTGTGAAAGAGGATGGACGGGAAGTCGACGGATGCGGCCCGCGCCGCCTGCTTTTCGAGTAAGTGAGGGAGCATGTCCACCGACAAGGCCCTGGCCCATTTCGACGCGCAGAAGAACAGCTATCTCGAAGATTTGAAGCAGTTGATCCGCATTCCCAGTGTGTCCTTTGACGGATTCGATCCCGCTCACGTGCGCGCGAGCGCGGAAGCCACAGCGAGGCTGTTGAAGTCGCGTGGGTTCGAAAATGTGCAGCTTTTGGAGATACAAGGCGCACATCCGTATGTGTATGGCGAGATTTTGAAGGCCCCCGGCAAACCCACGCTGCTGCTGTATGCCCACCATGACGTACAGCCGGCGGGAGACGAGGCGGCGTGGAAGAGCCCGCCGTTCGAGCCGCGGGAGCGGGACGGGCGGCTGTACGGCCGGGGCTCGGCGGACGACAAGGCGGGCATCGTGGTGCACACCTCCGCGGTGGACGCGTGGCTGAAGGGCACGGGAGGTCTGCCGCTCAACGTGAAGGTCGTCATCGAGGGCGAGGAAGAGGTGGGCAGCGAACACCTCGGCACGTTCCTGCAGAAGCACAAGGCGCTGCTGAAGGCGGACGCCATCGTGCTGACGGACACGTCGAACTTCGAGACGGGGCTGCCGTCCATCACCACGGCGCTGCGCGGACTGGTGACGGTGGACGTGGAGGTGCGCGCGCTGCGGCAGGCGGTGCACTCGGGCATGTGGGGCGGGCCGGTGCCGGACCCGGTGATGGCGCTGTGCCGGATGCTGGCGACGTTGACGAATCCGGACGGGAGCATCGCCATCGAGGGCATCTACGACAGGGTGCGTCCGCTGAGCGAGGCCGAGCGCAAGAGCATCCAGGCGCTGCCGGGTGACGCGGAGTACTTCAAGAAGCAGGTGGGCATGGTGCCGGGGGCGCAGATGTTGGGTGGGCGCCACCCGTGGGAGATGAACTGGCGGCAGCCGGCGCTGGCCATCAACGCCATCCAGGCCAGCAGCCGCAAGGACGCGCGCAACATCATCTGCGACGTGGCGTGGGCGCGCGTGGGCATCCGCGTCGTGCCGGACATGGACGCGCAGGACGTACAGCGGCGGCTGGTGGAGCACCTGAAGAAGGTGGTGCCCTGGGGCCTGGAGCTTCACATCAAGCAGGACCCGCCCGCGGGCCCGTGGTTCACGGATATCTCGCACCCGGCCTTCCAGGCGGCGTTCCGCGCGCTGCGCAAGGGCTACGGGGCGGAGCCGGTGGCCATTGGATGCGGTGCGTCGATTCCCTTCGTGGAGCCGTTCGCCAAGGAGCTGGGCGGCGTGCCGGCGCTGCTCATCGGCGTGGAGGACCCGTACACGAACGCGCACTCGGAAAACGAGAGCCTGCACCTGGGCGACTATGAGAAAGCGGTGCGCAGCGCCATCCACCTCTACGAGGAGCTGGCGAAGGACTTGAAGGGTTGAATATCGCCGGGCCGGGTGCGTCCGGGGGCATGAGTCGTTCAGAACCGGGAATCCCTCATGTCCTCGCCCCGCCATGTCCTGTCGTGTGCCCTGCTCGCCGGGGCGTTGCTCACGTCCGCCTCCGCGGAGGCCCGCTTCGGCAAGAGCTCGACGTCCTCGGACGAGGAGGCGTCGGGCTCGCGGACCCATGACGCCTCCCCCGTGAGCTCCAGCGGCCCCGTGCACGATGCCTCTCCCGTGACGGAGGACTCGGGCTCCGGCGGCGACGTGCCTGATGCCCCCCCGGTGGAGTCGTATCCGCCGCCGCAGGACTACGTGGAGCCCCCCACCACCTATGTGACGCCCGGGTATGTGACGCCCAGTCGACCGCGCTCCTCCGGGCACGAGGACACGTTCGCGTCCCGCCGGCACAGGAACTTCACCCTGGGAATCGAGGCCAATGCCATGCGCCAGGGCGCGGGGGTGGGCCTCCATCTGGGCCTGGAGGGGGAGCAATTCGGAGGCTTCGTACGTGCGAGCGCGCTCTCCCTGCGAGCGGAGGATGGGCTCGGCGTGACGGACGACATCTCCGTGACGGCGCTGCACCTGTCGATGGCCGTGTTGAAGGGCCAGGCGGGGCGGGTGCGGCTGGAGGGGGGCCTGTCCATCGCGAAGGCGCCGGATGTCACCTTCGTCGGCCCCAGCGTGGGGCTCTCGTCCGAGCTGTACCTGGTGAGCGCGCTGTCCCTGGAGGCCCGGGTGCAGCTCACCCCGTGGCCCTACCGCCAGCTCGACGCGGCGGGGGGACTGGCGTGGTACTTCGGCGACTGGCGCATGCTGGCCCTGCGCGGTGGCATGCGCATGCTGGTGTTGAACGACGCGGGCCATGTGGATGGCGTCGTCCACCAGGACGTGCTGCCCGGCCCGTACCTCTCGTTCGGCCTGGCGATCTGAACATTCCGGGTGTGCTCCAGCGCACAGTCCCGGGGGCGGTCGAGCGCTCCTGGCACGGCGGGTCTGCTGCCATCTCCGCCCATGTCCTACGCTCCTCTCCGGAGAGCGAAAGAGGAGTCGCACCGGACGCCAGGGGGGCACGTGGCGCAGCGGTCGCGAGCGCGACATGGACATGCGTCAACCGCCTGCCCTCTCCGGGACGGGCGTCGGCAGTGAGGCCCACGCCAATCCCGTGAACCACCGGCTCATTCTCTGGGCCGTGCTGTCCTCGCTCATCTTCCAGGTCATCCTGGTGGCGAGTGCTTGGGGGCAGTGGGTGACCGTGGGGGTGCTCTGCGCGCTGTTCGTCGCCCGCGCCGGGCTCAACATCCTGTTGGCCCACTGGATGAACCGGACGAAGCGGGAAGTGCTCGGGGGGTGGCTCATCATGGGCACCAACCTGCTCATCAGCACGGCCATGTCCGAGGTCCTTCACTGGAACCTGCTGGCCTGGTTCAACGTGCTCTTCCAGGCGTTCTTCCTCAGTGGGTTCCGGGAGCGGGAGAGCCACGCCGCCATGCACCGCTCCGGGCTGGCCGTCTTCCTCGCGGTGTCGGCCGGGCTGGCGCTGCGCACGGGGCTCGAGCCCTCGTTCATCGCCATGTTCTGCGTCATGGCCGTCCTCTTCTTCTGCATCGGAGAGGCGCGCTGCCAGCAGCTCGCCGCGGCACTGGACGCCTCGCGCGAGAGTCACCAGCGGCTGCTGCGGATGCAGGCCCAGCTCGTGGCGCAGGAGAAGTTGTCCAGCCTGGGCATGCTGGCGGCCGGTATCGCGCATGAGATCAACAACCCCATGGCCTTCGTGACCAGCAACATCCGGTCGCTCAGCAAGGACCTGGCGGCGCAGCCCCAGCTCCCGGAGGAGCTGCGCGAGTACGTGGACGACGTGCTGCCCGCGACGCTCGACGGCATCCGCCGCGTCAATGCCATCGTGGCGGACCTGCGCCGCTTCGCGCGCAACGACCCGGAAGCGCCCGTCGAGTTCGATCTCAATCACGAGGTCTCCTCCGCCATCCGCCTCTCCCAGGGCGAGCTGAAGCACCGCTGCGGCGTGGAGCTGGAGCTCGGCGAGCTCCCACCTCTCGTGGGCCAGCCCCGGCAGATTGGCCAGGTGCTCGTGAACCTCATCGTCAATGCCGCGCAGTCGCTGCCCTCCCAGGGCGGCGTGGTGAAGGTCAGCACCTCCGCCGGGCCCGACGAGGTGCTCGTGCGGGTGCGAGACAACGGCGCGGGCATGTCCCAGGAGACCCTGGGCCGGCTCTTCCAGCCATTCTTCACGACCAAGCCCGTGGGCGAGGGGACGGGCCTGGGTCTGGCCGTCGCCTATGGCATCGTCACCGGGCACGGGGGCCGCATCGAGGCCGAGTCGGAGCCCGGAAGGGGCTCGTGCTTCACCGTCCGGCTGCCGAGGCCCGTGGAGAAGGCGCGGGCGACGCCTCCCGGTACGATGTCACCAGGAGTTGACCCGGGTGCAACGCGGGCTCCTCATGGAGGGTGAAGAGTCGGCTCCCATGAACGTCACGTCCCTCCTGAATGCCGCTCGCACCGATGCTCCCTCGCCGGGCTCCCTGACGCTGCTGCGCGTCGAGGCCAGCGTGCTCGCCCAGGCCCTCGTTGTCTCCGCCCGCGAGAGCGTGCTCGCCTTCCGCTTCATGCGCGGCCTGCTGCTCGACGGCGGGTTCTCCACTCCTCTCAAGTAGGGCCCTGGCGCCACGGGCCCTCTTCCTGGGGGAACCCGGGGCTCAGGTACCCTCACCCTTTCCCTCTCCCGAGGGGAGAGGGGTGGGGGGCGGAGTGGGGGGCGAGGGGGGCGGGGCAGGGGGGACTCCCTTGCCCGCGTAGGCCACCACCTTCACCTCGGACGTGTCGTCCAGCGCGAGCCCGTCTCCCTTCGCCTCCGTGTTCGTCACCGAGATGACGTCCCCCCGGTGCAGCTTGAAGAAGCGCTCGTTCTTCTCCGTGCGGTGCTTCTCCTGCATCGCCAGTCCCATGCGGCCCTCGGGCCCGCAGCCGATGAAGCGCTGCCGCCCCTTGCCCTCGAGCGACTCGGACACGATGCGGAACAGCCGCTCCGGCCTCGGCTCCGGCCAGCCCTCGCCCTTGGGCGCCAGCATCAGGTAGCTCATCTTCAGCGACTCCTTGTGCAGCCCCGCCGCCCGGGCGATCTCCTCCACCACCTTGGGCATCGGCCAGTCGCGCTCCGCGTGGCACCAGTCGCTCTCCTTCACCAGCGCCGGGCACGCCCCCCGGTACATGCACGGCGCGCGGATGGCGTAGCCCTTCTCCACCATCTCGTCCCGCACCTTCAGCAGCAGCCGCGACGTCTCGCGCAGCGCCGGCTCCAGCACCAGCAGGCTCCCGCCCGGCTTCACCTGCGCCAGCACCTGCTCCAGCAGCGCCGCCCGCGGCTTCACCGCCTCGTCCCCCGAGCCGTACAGCTCGTTGAGCACATGGCCCATGGTGATGAGGTCGTACTTGCCCTCGGGCGGGGCCGCCTTGCGCGTGGGATCCCACTCCCGGGTGGCCAGTGCCTCGCCCGCCTCCGCGGCGAGCGCCCGGGCGAGCGTCAACGCAGGCTTGCTCCGGTCCGCGGCCGTCACTTCGGCGGCCCCCGCGTCCAGCGCGGCGAAGGCCATGGGGCCCGGTCCGCTCCCCAGGTCCAGCACGGTGCGTGGCCGGTTGGGCAGCTCCCCGAGCGCCTCGCGGGCCTGGGCGTAGGAGACGGGCCAGTAGAAGAGCAGGTAGGCGCCCAGCAGCTTCGGGTCGTCCATGTACTTCGCGCCGGCCAGCTTCCGGTCGCGCGTCAGCCCGAGCGAGAGCTGCTTCACCCCCGCGCCCACCTCCTTCACCTCCTGGGGGGTCAGGCGCGTCTCGGGGCCATCCCCTCGCTTCCGGGCCTCGCGCCAGACGGCGATGAGCCGCGGTATCCACCGCTCCAGGTCCTTGCCGTAAGCGCCACTCATCCAACCCTGCCTTCCAACGAGGGGTCGCCTCTGCCGGGCAACCGCGTTAAACCCCGTCCCAAATGATTTCCGTCCGAGACCTGCGCAAGCACTACCAGGTCCACAAGCGCCCGCCTGGCCTCAAGGCCGCCCTCCGCTCCGTCATCCACCGGACCTATACGTCCGTGAAGGCGGTGGATGGCATCTCCTTCGAGATAAAGCCCGGCGAGCGCGTGGGCTTCCTCGGTCCCAACGGGGCCGGGAAGACCACCACCCTCAAGGTGCTCTCCGGGTTGCTCCACCCGTCGAGCGGTGAAGTGCGGGTGGATGGTCATGTTCCCCGCCACCGCGAGGATGCGTTCCTCAAGAAGATCATGCTGGTGATGGGGCAGAAGCAGCAGCTCCTGTGGGACCTGCCGCCGGCCGAGACGTTCGAGCTCAATCGCGCCATCTACGACGTCCCCCGCGCCCAATACAAGCAGACGCTGGACGAGCTGGTGACGTTGTTGGAGCTGGAGGAGCTCATCGGCAAGCCGGCGCGGCAGCTGTCGCTGGGCGAGCGGATGAAGTGCGAGCTGGCGGCGGCCCTCATCCACCGGCCCCGGGTGCTCTTCCTGGACGAGCCCACCATCGGCCTGGACGTGTCCATGCAGGCCACCATGCGGACCTTCATCAAGTCCTACAACGAGCGCAACGGGGCCACGCTCATCCTCACCAGCCACTACATGGACGACGTGGCGGCGCTGTGCCCGCGCGTCATCGTCATCGACAAGGGCCTGCTGTCGTACGACGGGGGCCTGGACGCGCTGGTGCAGCGGGTGCGGCCGGAGAAGCGGGTGGTGCTGCGCCTCGAGCAGGCGGTGGCGGCGGACAGCCTGGCGGCCCTGGGCAAGGTGGTGACGCACGACAACGCCACGGCGGTGCTGCAGGTGCCGCAGGACGCCGTCAACGCCACGGTGAGCCGGGCCCTCTCCAGCCTGCCGGTGCAGGACCTGACGGTGGAGAACGCGCCGCTGGAGGAGGTCATGAGCGAGCTGTTCGCCGAGAGCAAGGCGCGCCGGGAGCAGGTGGGCACATGAGCGCGCGGAGCACACTGCGGGCGCTGCCCACGTTGTTGCGCATCGGCGTCTCCGAGGCGGTGGCCTACCGGGCGGAGATGTTCGTCTGGGTGCTGTCCACCACCATGCCGCTCATCATGATGGCGCTGTGGACGGCGGTGGCGCGCGAGGCGCCCGTGGGCCCGTACGGCTCGCAGGACTTCGTGCGCTACTTCCTGGCGGCCTTCGTGGTGCGCCAGATGACGGGGGCGTGGGCGGCGTGGATGATCAACTACGAGGTCCGCCAGGGCACGCTGGCCATGCGCCTGCTGCGGCCCATCTCGCCGTTGTGGGGCTACGCGGCGGAGAACATCGGCGCCATGCCCATGCGGCTGTTCGTGGTGGTGCCGGTGGCCCTCTTCGCCGTGTCCACGGTGGGCTGGCGCTCGGTGCCCCAGACGGCGTGGGGCTGGGCCTTCTTCCTCGTGTCGCTCTTCGGCGGCTGGCTCATCACCTTCCTGGTGAACGTGGCCATCGGCACGCTGAGTCTCTACATGGAGAGCAGCACCAAGCTGATGGACGTGTGGCTGGCGCTCTTCTTCGTGTGCTCGGGCTACCTCTATCCGGTGGACCTCTTCCCGCCCCTGTGGCGGAAGATCCTCGACTGGCTGCCCTTCCGCTATCAGATCGGCCTGCCGGTGGAGTTGATGACGAACGCGCACGATTTCGGGGCGGCGCTGGGGCTGCTGGGGCGCCAGTGGCTGTGGGTGGGGTTGATGCTGGCCATCAGCCTGGGACTCTGGAACCGGGGCCTGAAGCGCTTCGCGGCCTTTGGAGGGTGAGGGAGATGCTGAGGCGCTACCTGGGTCTGCTCGGCGTGCAGCTGCGGGCCTCGAGCCTGCTGGCGATGCAATACCGGGGCGACTTCGTCATCGAGGGCATCATCTCCCTCTTCTGGACGGCCACCGCGCTGGCCCCGCTGTTCGTCGTCTACCGCGAGCGGCAGTCCATCGCCGGGTGGAGCTTCGGCGAGGCGCTGCTGGTCATCGGGTGGTTCACCCTGCTGCAGGGAATCCTGGAGGGCGCCATCAACCCGAGCCTCACCGGCGTGGTGGAGCACATCCGCAAGGGGACGCTGGACTTCGTGCTGCTCAAGCCCGCGGACGCGCAGTTCCTGGTGTCCACCGCGCGCTTCCTGCCGTGGCGCTCCATCAACGTGCTCGCGGGCCTGGGGTTGTTCGCCTACGGCTTCCACCTCATTGGCCGCGCTCCCTCGCTCGTGGGCGTGCTGGCCTCACTGGTGCTGCTGGGCACGAGCGTGCTGCTGCTCTACTCGCTGTGGATATTGACGGTGAGCGCGGCCTTCTACGTGGTGAAGGTGGACAACCTCACGTACTTCTTCACGTCCATCTTCGACGCGGCGCGCTGGCCGGCCTCGGTGTTCCGCGGGCTGCTGGCCTTCGTCTTCACCTTCGTCATTCCGCTGGCGGTGATGACCACCTTCCCCGCGCAGGCCATGCTGGGACGGCTGCCGTGGATGTCGCTCGTCTGGGCGGTGGTGGGCTCCATGCTCTTCGCCTTCCTGTCGCGGCGGGTGTGGCTGCACTCGATCGGCCACTACACCTCCGCGAGTAGTTGAGCGCCTCCCTCCCTGACTTTCCTGATGCAGTCCGAGCCCATTTCCCCTGCCCATTTCCCCTGCCCACTTCCCCTCTCCCCTCGGGAGAGGGACGGGGTGAGGGTGCCCGTCACCCGGGTTGAATCCCGAAGCGCGACCCCGCGTGACTTGTGAAGTCACGTGGGATGGATATCGTCTCGGAGGTCAGGTGCAGGGGATTCGGGTCCGGCTGCCCGGTCCCTGCACGAGGGGCCACCCCGATGCCATCCCCATCCGACGACCAGCTGCCTTCCGCCGAGCGCTTATCATGAGTATCGGGCCCTACCGCATCGATCCGGATGATCCGCGCGCGCCGCCGTAGGAGGTATGGGAGCGGCTGTCTCCCGAGGAACGGGCGCGTATCGTTGACGGATTGCCGTCCGAGTTTCCGGTCTCCGAGGAGGCTCCGCCCGAAGGGGATGCGCACTTCAATGCCAAGGTTCGGATACGCCAGGTGCTGGGAGGGTTCTTCACGCGCACGGGCCGCAAGGTGTACCTGGCCTGTGAGCTGCCCGTGTACTACCCGGGCGAGCGCATGTTCGCTCCCGATGTCATCGCCGTCATGGGGGTGGAAACGCACGAGCGCATGAGCTGGGTGGTGAGCGCCGAGGGCAAGGGGCTCGACTTCGCCCTGGAGATTCATGTGGCGGGCGATCGGCGCAAGGACCTGGAGCGCAACGTGGAGCGCTTCGCCCGGCTCGGCATCCGCGAGTATTTCCTCTTCGATCGCGGGCGTTTGCGGCTCACCGGGTGGAGGTTGTCGGCGGGCCGGCGGCGTTATCGCGCGGCCCTGCCGCAGCAGGGTCGCTTCGCGTCCGAGGTGTTGGGTCTGGACCTGCGGGTAGAGGGCGAGCGGCTGCGTTTCCTTCGCGATGGGGTGCCACTGCTGGAGGCGGATGAGATGATCGCCTCGCTCGAAGTTCAGCGCACCCGGGATGCGCAGGTGCGCGTTGAGCTCGAGCAGCAGCTCGCGGAGCAGAGACGTCTACGCGCCAAGGAAGCACGCCTGCGCGCTGAGGAGGCTCGTCTGCGCGTCGAGGAGACGCGGCGCCGGGAGGCGTCCGAGCGCCAACTGGCCGAGGCCCTCGCCGAGCTGGCCCGGCTGCGCGGCAAGCCGGGCTGACACGGCCCCTCCAGACAGGGGTTTCCGCGAGGCCACCTGTCGCGTAGCGTCGAGGCTCATGGAACGGCATGAGGCGCTCGAAGCCCTTCCGGAAGCGACGGAGGGGGGCGGTGCACGCGGCCAGGCCGCGTGGAACCTGTTGATGGTGGTGCTGGCGGTGGCCAGCCTCGGGCCCATCCTCTGGGTCGAGCTGGAGGGCATCCACTGGCCGGATCCCCGCTTCCAGGTGCTCGCGGCGGTGGACCTGCTCTTCGTCCTGCTCTTCCTCGGCGATTTCGTCGTGGGGTGGGCGAGGGCGGAGGACCGCAAGGCGTGGTGGAAGCGGCACTGGTACGAGCTGCCGGGCCTCGTGCCGCTCTACTTCGAGGCGTTCGCCTTCCTGCGCATCGCCCAGGTGCTGAGGCTGGCGCGGGTGCTGCGGCTGCTGCGCGCCCTCACCGCGCTCCGGCGCCTGCGCGGGCTGGCCTTCGTGGATGTGCTCATCAACCGCAACAAGCTGGGGCACACGCTGGTCATCTCCGCCTCGGTGGTGCTGAGTCTGGCCTCGGTCGTGTGGCTGCTGGAGCGTGATACCAACCCCGCGCTCAGCCACTTCGGTGACGCGCTCTGGTGGGCCATCGTCACCACCACCACGGTAGGCTACGGCGACATCACCCCGCGGACGGGCCTGGCCCGGCTCGTCGCCACGGTGCTGATGCTGATGGGCATCGGGCTGATTGGCGTGGTGGCCTCCAGCATCAGCGCGGCCATCATCGCGGTGGGCGGCGCGGCGCCCGAGGATGCGCCCGCACCGCCGCAGAGCCTGGCCCAGGAGTTGGAGCGGCTCGCGGCGTTGAAGGAGCGGGGCCACCTGACGGAAGAGGAGTTCACGGCGGCCAAGCGCAAGCTGCTGGGCTGACCTCTCCGAGGCGCGTCCCATGGAGCAGCTGCGCCCCACGGAGAAAGATGCACTTTCGCACTACTGCGTCAGAATCAGGGCATCTCCCCTCGGAGCGCGCCTACCGGCTTCCGAGGGGAGTGACGCAGTCGCGTTAGATCGTCAAATCCCGCACGCGAACCGGCTACCCGGGTTGTCATGCCGAGTGCGACGGCCAGAGCCCTGCTGCGCCGATGGCCGAGCGGACCCTGCGGGCGGTGGCCCACGCAGGGGCGTGGGCCGAGCAGCGGGCGGCGTGGGCGGGCCTCACACCTCGAGCGTGATGCGCGGCTCGATCTCGACCCTTGGCTTGATGGCGGCGTAGACGCCAGGCCCGAACACGGAGACGACGAGGGAGAACTTCATCTCCTGCATCCGCAGCGCCTTCCGCTGCTCCCACCAGCCGAGCACCGGCACGATCGCGATCAGCTTGTCGCCGACCAGCGCAGACATCTTCCCGCGCCATCGATCGCTCTGGACGGTGCCTCGGCTCCGAGCCTGGATGCCGATGTCCCAATCGAACGACTTGGTCTTGGCGGGCTTCACGCGCTTCCCCTTAGCGTCCATCGCGCGCTTCAAGACGTTGATGCGCTGGATGAACGCGTCGTCGGACTCCTGCGGGCCTTGCATATCCCACTTGAGATCGAGCCCGTGGTACGTGCGCCGCCCGAACTTGTTGGGCTCGGTGAAGTACGAGAGCGTGACGCGCAACTCGACGTCGGGGTCCGCGTCGGTCAGCAGGCTCTCGGGTATCGGCAGCTTGTACAGCTTCACCTTGCGCCGGACCTTCGGCTCCGTCGTCTTGGTCGTAGCGCGCTTCGGGGGCTTCTTCTTCGGCTCCTCCTCGATGACCGCGTTCGGCATCGAGTCCTCGACGACGATCGTCGCCACGCCCTGCGCGCACTCCGCCGCGAGCCGTTCGTTGGGCGCGCCGTAGCCGCACGCGAGGAGCCGATCGTTCATGCCGGGGAAGTCGTCGAGCATCGCCTTCGACCAACTCGCCGAGTGGACGATGAGGCCACGTACCGTCTCGGGACGAAGCTTGGGCTCGAGCCTCCAGATGTGCGCCGCGAGGTGACCTGCGCGTGCAGCGGCTTCGCTCGTCATAGACATCAGCGCGACGGGCCTGCCGTGCGTGTGCCGAATGCTCGTGGTGAGCGCCGACAGCGTCGGCACGGTGTCGTTAGGGAGCGTGCCGCTGATCGCGAGGTTGCCGCCCTCGAACACGACGTCGGGCTTGATGGGCCACTCGTTTCCGACGAGCCCGGTGCTCGTGTACGGCGAGATGCCGCCCGGCTTCGTCGCGACGACGCGAGCCTCCGCGTAGTCCTTGTCGTTCGGCAGCTCGACACGCGCGGTGAATGCGCCGACGGTCAGCGCATTCACGGCCTGCGCGGGCTGGTGAATCTTCTCGGAGAGCTGCAAGAGCGGATGCTGCTCGGCCAACGCGAGCCACTGCTCGTCACGCGCGTTGCCCGCCGAGACGATCATGAGGCGCCCCTGTCCCTTGCTGAAGGCGATCTGGTCGACGGCCTGACTCCACAACGTCGGCGCGATCCCGTCGAGCGGCGGGTCTTGCATCGTGCGCGTGATCGCGAGGACGAAGGCGCGGTTGCGCGCGCGGTCGTCGGCCTTCTCGGCGGCGTGAACCGCTTGCTCGGTCAGGACTGGCCACTTCTCGTAGTTCTCGTCGGACGAGGTGCCATAGCCGGGCGCGATCAGCAGCCGACTGCTCTGGAGCCAGTGTGGCGCCTCGGCGCTCCCACGTTCGATGGCGGCGCCGACGTCGTGGTACAGCGCGAGGCCCGCCATCATCGTGCCGTGGCCGTGGGTGTCCTCGGGCGATGGAATCTCGGGGCCAGCGGTGGTCGCCGTCAGGATCGCCGACTTGAGCAGCGGGTGGCCTGTGGCGACACCGGTGTCGAGGACCACGACCGACGGGGCATCCTCGTGCGGCTTGGTGAGCTCGAAGTTCGCGATGTCCTTCGTCTCGAGGCCGTCGAGCAGCTTGAGATCGCGCAGAGGCTGCGGCGCGAGCTCGACGTCGTAGATGCAGTCGGTCGCCGCCTGTAGCGCAGCGAGCTGCGCCCGCGTCACGCGCACGAAGAAGTAGACCTGCTCGGGGCCGAGGAACTCGTCGAGCTTCTGGCTCACGCCGAGGCGGTGGAGCTGACGAGCGATCTGCGCGCGGCTGTTGAGGGTGTCCTGCTCGGAGGAGCGATACCCGCCACGACAGCCGATCTCGAACCAGCACGCACGGTCGGCGGGAATCGCGTTGACCTGACGCTGGCCAACGCCGACATCCTCCAGTCGCGCAAGACCGATGCTGCCCACCGGCGCGATGGCCTTCTCCGAGGCGCGCGCCGTCACCTGAACGCCGTGTTCATCCAGCTTGGGCGAGCCGTCCTTCTTCGTCTTCGCAATGACCTTGGAGTCGTCTGCGAAGGCCTCGATCTTCTCGCGCAGGTAGCCGAGGTCGGCGCTGGCCACATCGAGCAGCACCGTCCCGGTCTCGGGCATCACGCCGACGAGGCGTGCGTCCGCCTTCGACTCGTCGAGCTGGTCCGCCGCGAGCTGCGTGTTCGCCGCTGGCCGCACGGCGACGATCTCGCGCTTGGCCAGCTCGTCACGCGTGGTCTCGGCGCGCGCGTTCACCTGCTGCGTGATGGCGTCAAGCTGCTGGATCAGCGCCGAGCGATGGGCCTTCGGATCGAGCGAGGGCATCGCGGGCGGAACACCGCCGCCTTGCTGAGGCGCTTCATAGGTGTCCACCGAGGTGATTCGACCTCGGAGGAGCGGGAGCCGCGCGTCGGCCATGGGTCAGCTCCTGGCCGGTACGTTGCGTCGCTTGAGATCCTCGAGGGCCAGGACAACATCACGCTCGGAGATCTCTTCACGATCGTCGAGGGCCATCGTGCGGACCGCATCATCACAGGCGCGCGTGACGTCCGCAAAGCTCCAGCCCTCTGCGTGAGCCGCGAGACGTGTGGCCGCATCATCGCGGAGGCCCACCGTCGAGAGCCGCAGCTTCATCAGCTCCGCGATCTGCTCGCGGGTCGGCTTGTCGAAGGGCACGATCACGTCGAAGCGGCGGAACACGGCCCGGTCCAGCAGCTCGACGTGGTTGGTCGCGGCGACGAGGATGCTGCCGCTCATGTCGGCGTCGACGAGCTGCAAGAACGCGGTGACGACGCGATTCATCTCGCCGACGTCCTGCGAGTCGCCACGGGCCTTGGCAACCGAGTCGAACTCGTCGAAGAGGTACACGCCCGGGCGGCGCGGCATCTCCGCGAAGATCGCCCGGAGCTGCACGGCGGTGGCCCCGAGGAAGCGCGAGAAGAGCGCGTCGAAGCGCACCGTCATCAACGGCAGGCCCATCTCGCCGGCGAGCACGGCGGCCGCGAGCGTCTTGCCGCAGCCGGGAGCACCGTGGAAGAGCAGGTGGCGACGCGGCGACACGCCGAACCGCTCGAGCCGTGCGCGCGACCGGTTCTCGGAGAGCACGCGCTTGAGCGTCTCCTCTGCCTCGGGACGCAAGACGATGTCGCGGAGGCGCTCCTCGCGGTGGCCGCCCTCGAGGATGTCCGCGAGATCACCGCGTGGTGCGGCGATGTCGACGACGGGCATCTTCTTGCGGACGCTCGTCGCGGGCATCTTGGCGATGATCGCCCGAATCTCCTCCGCGACGCGTACGTGGCCTGCGGTGCTCTCGGCCGCCGCAAGCTGCAGCGCTGCCTTGCGGAACGACGACTCGTCGCCCTCCGCGTGAGACTGCAGCAGCAGCTTGAGGATGTCCGCCTTCATGATGCGTTCTCGGATCCTGAGTGGATCCGCCTCCGTAGCTCCAGAACTTGGCGGCGAGGGTACAGCCGGTACCCGTTCATCGGGTGTCGTTTCGCCCGCAGCTTCCCGGCCTTGTCCCAGCGCCGGAGGGTCTGCTCGCTCACCTCGAGCACCTCGGCCGCCGCCTTGATCGTCAGCATTTCGTCGTCGTCGCTTTCGGGCACGCCCACCCGCAAAGCTTATACAACCTTGATCGCGAGGACAAGGTGGCTGCTGCGCAGGCGAGCAGGTCCTTCCGGGCGCGAGCCGCCTCGGTCGGCTTGCTGCCGCCCCATCCGCTGCCGCACTCTGGAAACGGCTGGAAGCCTTCGCCTTCCTCCGCGCGGAGCCCCTCCGGATGAGCGATGAGATACTCACGGTCCAAGAGGTCGCGAGGCTGCTGAAGGTCGCGGACAAGACCGTCTACACGATGGCGCAGAAGGGGGAGATTCCGGCCTTCAAGGTCCGCGGCCAGTGGAGATTCCGGCGGGTCGACATCGACGCGTGGATTCAGGCCCAGACCACCTCACCACGCCGTCAGGAGGATGGGGATGCGTAGCCCCGGCAACCCGCCGCTCGCCGTGCGAGCTCTCTCCCTTCTGAAGAAGGTCCTCGAGACGAAGGCGATGCTTGACCAGACCGGCATCACCGAGCAGTACGCGGCGCTCTGCTCGGCCTCCGGGCAAGCGTTCTACAACACGTCGAAGTTCAGCCTGCGGAAGTGGGGCTCGTGCTCGTCGGCAGGCACGGTCACGCTGGCAAGCGACCTCGTGGACCAGGATCCGCGCTTCCAGGACTTCGTCTCAACCATCGGGCCGACCTCGCGAGCTTTCTTCAAGGGCGCCACGAGTCGCCCCTGTGGCATCGAGCGATCCGGCTCCTCGGAGTTCACCTGCTCGAGCGTGAGAACGGCGTCGCCGAGTGGAAGGGGCTGATGTCCTCCTTCGACAGGGGCAACCTGACCATCATTCGAGACCTCCTCCTCGAGGCTCCTGCCTTCGCCATGAACGCGGGGCCGTTGCTCGAGAGCCTCTTCCCGGATCTCGTCGCTGCGGATGGCGTTCTTCTCCAGCGGCTCCTGACGCGCTTCTTGGCCTTCGCTACAGTTCCCAACGAGCAGATGCAGGCGATTGCTCGCGCTGTCGGCATGGACGCCAACGCGGCGCGTGCGGCCTTTCGCCGGCCGCACTGGCCATACTGGCTCGATGTCCTCGCGGTCCTGCACGCCCATCGCGTCGAGGCTCTTCGCGTTGCCCCGTCCGAGGTCGCCAAGGTCGTCGAGATGTGGCTGGAGTTCGTTCCGCCCGGTTCCATCCGACGACGCGAAGCGGCCGAGCTAGCCATCTTGCTCGGCCAGAGCGCAATTGATTCTCGCGATGACTACGGAGAGCGCGAGGAGCGCGGGAGATTCTACAAGTGCGCCCTGATGGCAGCGCCCGAGCGGCCTGACGAGGTCGCCCATCTCGCAAGGACTGCAGCGGAGCGCATTCCCCGGCCCGCAGTGGCTGCAGACGAGTCGACACCGCCTCAACCGCGACCACGCAGCATGTTCAGCACCGGGATCATGCGCGGCCCCTGGCCAGACGGTCCGCTCGCGCGCGTCGACGAAACCTTCCAAGACGTTGTTCTGGACACTCCAGTTATTCAACATCTCTTCCGGGTACGCCCGACGGTCGCGCGGGAGGTTGTCCTCGCAGCGCTAATCGAACCACCTCACGAGGAGGACTGGGGCAGCAGTCGGCTGCACGAGTTCGAACTTGATCTCGTGAGCCGACACAAATGGCAGCCAGCGCTCTACACGCAGGGACCATTTCTCGTATGTCTTCGAGGCAACTTCGCGGAGGGGCTGGAGTTGATCATGCGGCTCGTCGACTTCGCCACAGCACGTGCTGGCGAGCGCGCCGAGCAAGAGCGGAGAGAGTGGCGTGCCCAGGCAGTCGCAGACGGTCACACCGAAGCAGAAATCGACCAGGCAATGGCCGCAGCGCCTGCGCGCAGTCTGACCCTGCTCAGTGAGGGCTCGAACGCCCTGACCTTCGAGGGCGATGCAACCGTCTACGGTTGGAGTTCAGGCCTGGGGAATCCACCGGACGCAGTTGAGGCTTCCCTCATGGCGCTCGAGCAGTATTTCTACCTTCGCCTTGACGCGGGCGACGACATCGCTGAAGAGATCTCCGCTGTTCTTGCTCGTAGCCGGTCTGTAGCGGCTCTCGGAGTTCTCTGCGACATCGGAAAGCGCCAGACGAGCCTTTTCGACGGCCCCCTGCGAGCCTTGCTGTCAGGCCCTGAGCTCTACTCTTGGGAGATCAACAAGCTCGTGCAAGGGCGCTCGCACCTGATGATCGGTGCGTTCATGCTGGGGCAGGAGTTCATCAAGCTCGCACAGCAGTTCCACGGTCTAGAGCACCGAAAACGTGACTTGCGCCATGTAGCGACGGAGCGCTTGCTCAAGAGCGAGGAGATGCAGGCCTTCTTCGCCTCGGCCCGAGACTGGTGGAAGAAGCGCAGGGCTGATGGCGAGCGGCTCATCGAGATGGCTGACCAACTCAACCTGTGGCTCGATCCCGCGAACTACCAGATGCGCGAGGATCCGGCGCACGGGCTGATCATCGTCAACGTCGCGCTCGAACGAGTACAGGCCGAGAGAGCAACCGAGCATCAAGCGATGAACGATCGGATGCTCGTCACGGGCTTCCCGATACGCTGCAGGACGATCCTCGATGAGCGGCGTGTCCAGACCGATGCTCAGCTAGATGAACTCTGGCAGACATGGGTGCGCGTTCGGGAGCTTGCCAAGGCAGGCCCGGCGCTTCCCGGTGACGAGGAGCGTTTGGGTGACGAGTACGTCAACGCCATCACGGGCGGCATCGCGGTGCTGCTCTGGCACGATGAATGGGTCTCCCAAGATGCAACTCGACGTCAGGAACTCGAAGGGGCTCTTGAGTCCCTCATGAGCGGCGACCTCCCGGAGCGGGATGGGTTCAGATCCAAGCACGCTGTCTCGACGTGGACTTGGGACTGCTTTGTCGCTGAGTCCGCCGCCATGTTGTGGGCACGTCAGCCGCAGGATGTTCGGTGGCGTCGCCTCGTGGCGGAGATGGTCTTCGCGGAGAAGTACGCGACGGTTCGTCTGCTGTTCGCACGATGTGCGGAGTCCCGGGCGACGCTTGGTGCCGACTTCGGACGACTGCGTCGGCTTGCGCTTGACTGGGCGCATGTGCGGGACCGGGTCGATGTGTTGCGTAGCGTGCAGCACCTGGTCCCGCCGCTTGATGAACAACTGCACGAGCGACTGCAAGGTGAAGTGGCGAGCTGGGGTGAGCAGTCGGTGTCGTCCTTCGTTGACGGCTCGCTGGCTCCTCTGCCAGTCGACTGGAGCAGGTTCGGCGACGCGAACCGCTTCGTCGAAATCGATGCTCTTCGTCGCCGGTGGCCCGATTACATGCTGATGGACTTCCATCTCGTGCGGTGCAGTCACGAGTGGATGCCCCCGCCCGATGAAGCGCAGAGCCCGGAGGAGCGGGCAAGCGTTGTCCAGTTCTGGCGGGTCGCGCTCGAGGTCGTCGCGGCGAGGCCGCGCGCCGACCTGCAGCGACGCGATCAACAGTATCCCCACGAGGACGAAATATGGGTCCTCGAGAATGTGGCTGCGGCGGTGCTGCAACTGCGACCAAACGAGAACCCCGAGCAGTTCTGGACGGCGCTCATCGATCTCCACAGTGAGGCCCATGATTGGCCGGAGAAGTTCCTGACAGCCCTACACCGTCGGGCTCTCGCCACCGGAGAGACGCCAGCGACCTATGCGCCGCTTCTTCGTGAAATCGCAAGGCGCGCTTTCTCTGACGTCGATGGCAAGCGTCGGTGGCCTTGGCATGAGGAGGTATGGGATGCGCTGATCGGCATCGACTACTGGGTGAGCAATCTGTGGTCCGATCGGCATGCGGACCACGTGCTTCGCATCTGGGACGTCATCTCTCTGTGGATGGAGAACGCCCCCCAGGGGGGCAGACGACTCGGGAAGTTCGCTCGCTGGCTCTCGAAATCTGCGGCCGCGCCGATTCGCCTACGCGTGCTCCCGTGGTTCGTTGCGCAGCTTCAGCCTGGGGAAGAGAGGTCCGTCTACCGGGATGACGACGTTGAAGACGACCTGGCGACGCTTCTCAACGTGGTCTGGGACCAGGATCAACGTTCGCTGCGTGCATCGAGTGCTCCGTTCGCGGCCTTTCGTGGACTCCTCGCCTGGCTCGTCGAGCGTCAGAACTCGTTGGGGTTGGAGCTTCAGGGCCGCATCGGAGGGCTCGCATGACCGCAGCTTCCTTCGAGCTCATTCCGGTCCTCGGCCGCAACGAAGTCAAACAGGGAACGGAGCCCAACGCAGGCGGGACTTGCGAAACTGCCGCCCTGAGACGGATCGGAGGAATAGCGTGACCACCGTCGCCGGACCTCCAGTCGCTCATCAACGGTCCCGCGCCCGTCGCCCACGCTGGCCCCGCGTGCGCGCCGTCGCCCGCGACCCGCGCCACGCCCCGGACCACCGCTCCGGGCGCGCCCCCGCGCCGACGTGGGCGCCCGTTCGGCGCTCGCCACGTGCCATCGCCCCGTTGCCCAACCGCGTACCGTCGAGGGACTGCCGCCCGGGTTTCCGGTCTCCGAGGAGGCGCCACCCGAAGGGGATATGCACTTCGTGGCCAGGGTGGGGGTAGAACCGCACGAGCGCCTGAGTTGGGTAGTGAGCGCCAAGGAGAAACGGCGCCGGGAGGAATCCGAGCGCCAATTGGCCGAGGCCCTCGCCGAACTGGCACGGCTGCGCGGCGGCCCAGGCTGACGCTGCTGGGCTGACTTCCCCGCTCAGCCGGGAACGAGGGCGTCGGCTTCGATCTCCACGAGCATCACCGGGTCGATGAGGCGGTTCACCTCCACCATGCTGGTGGCGGGGCGGATGGTGCCGAAGAACTCGCCATGGGCCCGGCCCACGTCCCCCCACAGGGAGATGTCCGTCACGTACATGCGCGTGCGGACCACGTGCTCCAGCCGGCCACCCAGGGCCTCGAGCGCCGTCTGGATGTTGCTCAGCGCCTGGACGGTCTGGGCGTAGATGTCTCCCTCGCCCACCACCTGGCCGGACGCATCCGTGGCGGTGGTGCCGGAGACGGTGATGAACGGACCCACGCGGACGGCCCGGCAATAGCCCACACGCGGTTCCCAGGCGGTTCCAGTCGAGTAGGTGGTGCGCTGCATGGGGCTCCTGGGGAAAGGGGTGGAGGAACCCCCCACCCTAGCGCTCTCCGAGCGGAAGTGGACACATACCCGGGGTCCAGGCGGGGGCCCGCTGGCCCGGCTGCCTTCCGGCGGGACGGCTCCCCCATGTGGAAGCCCGCGAAAAAACGCACGCCCCGTGATAGTTCCCTTCCCGATATGGCATCCGAGCTCGACCAGGAAGTCGCCCGCCGGCGAACCTTCGCGATCATCTCCCACCCCGACGCCGGTAAGACGACGCTTACCGAGAAGCTGCTGCTCTACGGCGGCGCCATCCACCTGGCCGGCAGCGTGAAGGCCCGCCGTGCGAGCCGCCACGCCACCAGCGACTGGATGGAGCTGGAGAAGGAGCGTGGAATCTCCGTCACCTCCTCGGTGCTCCAGTTCCCCTACCGCGGCCACGCGGTGAACCTGCTCGACACCCCGGGCCACCAGGACTTCTCCGAGGACACCTAC
This sequence comes from Archangium sp., assembly GCF_036277355.1. GTDB lineage: Bacteria > Myxococcota > Myxococcia > Myxococcales > Myxococcaceae > Archangium. Next base: position 57,374 of record NZ_DASUNC010000166.1, on the reverse strand, counting down.
CGCACGCTCGCGGCGGCTGACTCGGCCGTCATGCTCATCGACGCCGCCAAGGGCGTCGAGCCGCAGACCAAGAAGCTCTTCAAGGTCTGCCGCATGCGCGGCATCCCCATCTTCACCTTCGTCAACAAGCTCGACCGCTGGGGCCGCGCCCCGCTGGAGCTCATGGACGAGCTGGAGCAGGTGCTCGGCATCCGCGCCTACCCGATGAACTGGCCCATTGGCATGGGGCCCGAGTTCCGGGGCGTGTACGACCGGCAGTCCAAGGTGGTGCACGTCTTCTCCGCCGAGGGCCGCCATGGTGAGTCCGAGGTTCAGGAGCGCTCCATCCCCATCGACTCGCCGGACATCCTCACCGTGCTGAACGAGCGCGAGCTGTCCACGCTCAAGGAGGAGATCGAGCTGCTGGACATCGGCGGCGACGAGTTCACCCGCGAGAAGGTGGAGAAGGGCCAGCTGACGCCCATGTTCTTCGGCAGCGCCATGACGAACTTCGGCGTGCGGCCCTTCCTGGACCACTTCCTGGAGCTGGCGCCGGCGCCCACGTCGCGTCAGACGAAGAACGGGCCGCGCGAGCCCACGCACCCGAAGTTCGCGGGCTTCGTGTTCAAGATTCAAGCGAACATGGACCCGGCGCACCGCGACCGCATCGCCTTCATGCGCGTGGTGTCGGGCCGGTACACCAAGGGGATGAGCGCGTTCCACTCGCGGCTGGGCAAGGAAGTGCGCCTGGCCAAGCCGAGCCAGTTCCTCGCGGCCGAGCGCACGGCCATCGAGGACGCGTGGCCGGGGGACGTCATCGGCCTGTTCGACCCGGGCCTGTTCCGCATCGGCGACACGCTCTGCGAGGGCGAGGACCTGTTGTTCGACAGCGTGCCGCGCTTCAGCCCGGAGTACTTCGCCGTGGTGCGCTCGAAGGACCCGTTGCGCCGCAAGCAGATGGAGAAGGGCCTGGAGCAGCTCTCCGAGGAGGGCACGGTGCAGATCTTCCAGCAGCTCGGGATGGGCATGAAGGATCCCATCGTGGGCGTGGTGGGAGCGCTGCAGTTCGAGGTGCTCCAGTACCGGGTGGAGCACGAGTACGGCGCGCGCATCCTGCTGGACCGGCTGCCCTTCAGCCACGCGCGGTGGGTGGTGGGGCCGAACTTCGATCCGAAGACGTTCGACTGGGAAGGCAACCGGCAGACGGTGCAGGACCGGGACGGGCTGCCGCTGGTGCTCTTCCGGGACGACTGGGCGCTGCAGCACGCCGAGGAGAAGCACCCGGAGCTGAAGTTCCTCTCCGCGGCGCCCATCCTGCGCCAGCTGGCCGCCACGGGGAGCTGAGCCTCCCCCGGCGCCCATGCTCTCCGCCCATCACCCCTCTCCCACCGGGAGAGGGACGGGGTGAGGGGGCCAGGGGCCCCGGGTTGAATCCGTGAAGGCCGTCTACCGTGAGGCGGTCTGGCAGAGCCCGTTGCCGCCCTCGAAGTGGAAGCCGAGGTTGACGGAGGGCTGATCGGACCGGACGCAGGTGCTCACCACGAACTCGATGTTCTTCCCGTCGGCGCTGGTCACGATGTTGCTGTACTGGCCGGCGTCGGAGATGGTCGAGCCGTCCGCGCGGTAATAGCTGAAGACATTCGAGAGCCCGGCCGCGTCCGTGGGGAGCCCGCCCGAGGGCGAATAGGCCCGGACGCGGGTCCGGATCAACATGGGCCGAGCGGTAACGCAGCGCGTGTCATCGGTCGCGAAGGAGAGCAGCTCGGCGGCGTAGGTCACCGGGCCGGTCGCCGTGGCCGGATCCCACGAGACGGGGAACGTGTTGAAGTTCTCGCAGGTGGGCGTGGGCACGTGCTGGCAGGTGCTGCTGCGGGAGCTGCAGTACGAGCCGTAGGCGCAGGTGGAGGGCTGGGGATCGGCGAGGACGCAAGGGTCCCCCGGCTCCTCGGTGCCCGCGTCGGTTCCCGCGTCCGGGGTGCCCGGGTCGGAGCCCGCGTCCGTGCCCGCGTCGGTGTCACTCCCCGCGTCATCCCCCGCGTCCGTGGGGGTCTCCTCCCCTGCGTCGTTGCCAGAGTCCCCGCCGGGCCCGTCCGGGTCGCAGGAGGCGGCCACGAGGACGAGGCCGAGCGAGAGGGGAAGCAGCAGGGAAGGGAATCGTCGCACGGTCGCGTCTCCGGGTCACACCACCGGCACACAGGTGCCGGGGAGAGCCGGAGTCTAATTCACTTGTAGGGCACCACGGTGCCGCCGCGGTGGGCCGAGTCGCGCAGCACCAGGCGCGTCTCCTTGTAGAGGCGCGCGGCCTTGGGGCCCACGAGGAAGGCCTTGGGGTCTCCCTTGCGGAACGTCTTCTTCAGGTACTCTTCAATCTCCCGGTAGATGCGCCGGAACTGGTCCGAGGCGGCGTCCTTGCGGCCCGTCTGGGGCGTCACCTCCATCTCGGCCCACATCTGGCCGCTGAGCAGCTCGCCCTCCTCGTTCATCCGGCAGCGCTCCATGAAGATGACGGGCGAGCGCACCTCGTCGATGCGCCAGAAGCCCTTGTCCGGGCCGCGCTTCACCTTGTCCACGATGGCGGGCCCCACGCTGACGGCCACGAGGTACAGGTCCTCCTCGGGCAGGCGGGGGACGTTTTCCTGGCTGGCGCGGAAGGCCTCCCAGTCCGGGGGGACGCGGCGGGGGTACACCTCCAGCTCGAAGCGCTCGAGGAAGCGGAAGAAGGCGACCTCGTCGTCGGGGGACATGAAGTACTGAAGCTGGCTGGCCATGGTGGGGCAATTAACCGAATGCCGCGCGTTGCGGAAGTCCGGGGCGATTCGGACTAAAGAATCCGCCATGGACAAGACCTTCGACGCGCTGCTCGCCCGGATGCACGAGCTTCGGGATCTCGGTGGGCTGATCGCCCTGGCCACCTGGGACCAGGAGACCTACCTGCCTCCCAAGGCGGCGGAGTCGAGGGCCCACCAGCTCTCCACGGTGCAGGGCCTCCACCACGAGCGCCTGGTGGACCCCCGGCTGGGCGAGCTGCTCGCCTGGGCGGTGGGCAACCCGAGCCTCACGGACGACCAGCGGGCCATGGCGCGCGTGCTCCGCGAGGAGCGGGACCGGGCGGTGAAGGTGCCCAAGGCGCTGGTGCAGGCGCTCGCCGAGGCGCAGAGCCGGGGCCTCATGGCGTGGCGCGAGGCCCGCAAGGAGAACCGCTTCTCCGTCTTCAAGCCCGCGCTGGGGCGGCTGCTGGCCCTGCGCCGCGAGCAGGCGGATGCCTACGGGCACGGCGGCGAGCGCTATGACGCGCTGCTCGAGGGCTTCGAGCCCGGCATGCGCGTGGCGCGCCTCACCCCGGTGCTCAGCGCGCTGCGCGACAAGCTCATCCCCCTGGTGGCGGCCCTCCAGGCGGCGCCGCGGAAGGTGGAGGACCTCTTCGTGGGCCGGAGCTTCGACCCCGAGACGCAATGGCGCCTCTCGCTGCGGCTGCTGGGGGACATGGGCTTCGACCTGGAGGCGGGGCGGTTGGACAAGAGCATCCACCCCTTCTCCAACGCGCAGCACCCCCTGGACGTGCGCCTCACCACGGGCCTGGAGGAGGGCACGCTCTCGGCCCTCTTCAGCACGCTGCACGAGGGAGGACACGGCCTGTACGAGCAGGGCTTCTCCCCGGCCCACCACCGCACGCCGCTGGCGAACGGGCCCTCCATGGGCCTGCACGAGTCGCAGTCGCGCCTGTGGGAGAACCAGGTGGGGCGCGGCCGGCCCTTCTGGACGCACTACTTCCCGGTGCTGCGCGAGGCCTTCCCGCGGGCGCTCGCGGACGTGGACCTGGACACCTTCCACGCGGGGCTCAACCGTGTCTCGCGCTCGCTCATCCGCGTGGAGGCGGACGAGGTGACGTACAACCTGCACATCGTCCTGCGCTACGAGCTGGAGCTGATGCTCATCCGCGACGAGCTGCCGCTGGACGAGCTGCCCTCGGCGTGGAACGAGCGCATGCGGCGCTTCCTGGGCGTCACGCCCCCGGACGACATGCAGGGCGTGTTGCAGGACATCCACTGGTCCTGGGGCGAGTTCGGCTACTTCCCCACGTACGCGCTGGGCAACCTCTACGCCGCGTCCCTCTACCGCGCCGCGCAGCGCGCCATGACCGGGCTGGAGGAGGGCCTCGCCCGTGGTGAGCTCAAACCCCTGCGCGAGTGGCTGCGTACGAACATCCACGCCGAGGGCTACCGCCTCCACGCCGAGGACCTGGTGCGCAAGGTGACGGGCCAGGGCCTCACCGACGTGGACTTCCTCGCCTACCTCGAGTCCAAGTACGGCGCCCTCTACGGCGTCACCCTCTGACTCGACTCTCGCCATTTTGGGCGCCCCAGAGGGAAGAACGAAGCGCTTTCCCAGAGGGGTGTCAGAGGGAGCTGGTCAAAAATGGCTAAAGTCGAGGCCCAATTGAGAAACACGCATCCCGCCTGACTCGGTGAGGTGAAGAGGGGCGCAGGAGGGCATCCGCGCCCACCCGGCTCCCCTCTATGTTTTCCGCAAATGTGTCTACGGGCGGAAAGGTCTTGGCGGTAGTGCCGCTTGCAGATCCTCTGGCACTGCTACATCGTTCCGACGCGCAAGATCGATGTAGGCGCGAATGACCTCCCAGAGTTCGTTGCAGGTTGCCGTCTGACGCCCGCTCTTGACTGGCTTGCTCGCTGGCTGGCGGCCATTGATTCTGCTGATACGCGGGTCGAAGATCTGGTCCTTGAAGACCGGTACGCTTCCATGATCCCACTCCTCAGGGCCGAACCCCACACGGTAGTAGAAGCCGGGTCCATGGCCGTCTGAGGCGTCCACAAAGATGGAGTCTTGGGGGTTGAAGATAGCTGGCACTCGATCGTCCTCCTTCATTCGATTCTCCTTCTTCAATTCATGGATAGTACCTATAGGGTCTATTTCAACCTATAGGTCTCTTCCAGGCCCTATAAGTATCGGTTTCATGAGGGGGGGTAGCAGGAGTGCGAGCGAGTCTGGAGCACCTGGGAGTGCCCACCGCATGTGCGGCTTGGACCCGGCGCGAGGGCCAACCGAGGCCAAGTGGCGCCGTGGAGCCTGCTCGCGCCTCACGCCAATGCCGGAGCCGTGCGCAGGGCGGTGATACGCTGCCCCCATGAGAACAGCCTTGGTCATACACAGAGCGATGGCGATGAGCCTTGCCCTCATGCTTGTTTCCTGCGGTGCGGCACACTCCGCAGCGGTCGGACCCACGGCCCCCAAGGATCTGACCAGGTACGTGATTGTTCTCGAGCAACAGGCAGATGGGCAGGTGCTGCACGCCTGGGTTCCATTGCAGGAGTTTGATCTGGCGAAGTTCCAGCACACCATGCGCATGAGGAACGTCCGTCGAGACATCGTGCGTGTCTCCTCGTCGGACTTGAGGGCGTATTGCGAGGGACGGCGTGCGCAGTGCGAAATGGACTGTCTCAGGAGTGGCAGGCCCTTTGCGATTGGTCGCCGCAAATACCAGGACACCCGGGTACAGCCGTGGCGCATCGCCAGGGGATGGTGGTGTCCGGAAAACTGCATGGATGCTTTTGTTGAATGCACGAAGGGCCGCGGTGAGTGGACAGAGGAGTACGCCGCCGGGTTCGATGCGATAGAACCTGCCATTGACTGGCTCAAGAAGCATCGTGCGGAGCTTGTCGTGGGCTCCGTCGTGGTCATCGCCGGTGTGTCCTTTGCTGTCGTGGTCGCCGGCTCGGGAGGCGCGGTCCTCGTTCTGGCGCCACTCCTGGTCATGGCGGAAATCTCTCCGGGGATGCTCCCCGAAATCCAGCTCGGGGGGGCATGCAGGTGACAATCCATGAGCAGCTTGCGGACGTAGTGCTTTTCATGGGGACCCGGTGGCGAGCAGCGGAGACGAAGGGGTGGCACGAGGAAGTGAAGCTCTGGAGCTATGTGAGGATGCTCGACGACTTCGTCCGCGTGACAGGCCAGGTCTACCGGTTCGAAGACTCCCTCAGGAGAGAGCTTCCAGCGGAACGGCCCTTCGTCAGTACACGTCTGGGCAAACATGAAGGGACGCTCGCGCAACCGGCGATGCAATTGCTGCTCGAAACCCTGGACGAGACGCCTGAGCCTGAACACAAGCAGCAGGTGCGCGTTCTCATCGCCCTCATCAACTTCATCGCCGAGACGGGGCAACTCGAAGAAGCGGATGGCTTCGTCGTCAATCGGCTGGACTACGCCCCGGTGGCCATCGCGCACTTCGCCACTCATGAGGAGGCCCATGCCTGGATGGAGAGCGTCACGGAGCCACCGAGCCCGGTCCGCATCCTCATCGGCGATGAGTATTACCAATTCTGGTATATGCGTGAGGACAATACGCGCGGAATGTATCGCGATCATCCCCTGGAGCCGGTGCTGGAATCGCTCACCGCCAGGGGAATTCCCCTGGGGACACCTTCGTTCGCCACGCGCGTGGAAGCGGAGGCATGGTTGATGAGCCACCCAGCACATCCCTATTCATTCGTGACAATCGCCGGGGAGCACTACTTCGCGGTGCATCACCCGATGTTGAAGCGCCACTCCCTCCTCCATGTGGCATCGGCCCTGGCGGCCTGGGGGGAGTGCGAGACAGAGGACTCGTCAGATGGCGCCGGTGAGTAGGAGGACCCACCAGCTCTGGTAACAGGCGCGGCTCAGGTGCTGGCGAGCTGTTGGGCGCGACCGGCAGGTCAGGCACGCCGCGCGGCCGCGTCCTCGAGGTAGGCGCGCACCATCTCCGCGAGGGGCAGCTGGAGCGCCGTGTCCACGTCGATGAACGCGGCCCATACCACCTCGCGGTTGTCGAGGGCGAGGCTGGGTGGCGCTTCGACCGTGAGCTCGACGAAGAAGCACCGGTCGCGCTTGTACTCGTCGGTGCCCCGGGCCTCGAAGACCTCGCGCAGCTCGCTCGGGGCGACGCTCAGCCCCACCTCCTCGCGCAGCTCGCGTGCGCCCGTCTCCCGCGGGGACTCGCCCCGGTGCTGGCCTCCGCCGGGCATGCTGAAGACGCGCTTGTAGGAGTTCTGCAGCAGCAGCACCTCGCGGCCGTGCCACACGCCGACGAGGGTCCCCGTCGTCTCCGGGCGGCGCACGAACCAGTACCCGAGCGCCAGTGTGTAGGCGCCCCGGTACGCCATGCGCATGAGGGGATCGACGAGCGAGCTCACGGTGCCTCCTGCCTGACACGGTAGCCGAGTGGCCTTCCCTGGTCGATCTGGCGTCGCGGGCTCATCATCCGGCCTCCATTCCCCTGGGAGACCCTTCTCCTTGGAGGTATGGATGCTCGCGAGCTGTCGGATCACCCTGAGCATCGCGGTGATGGAGCAGGCCCGCTCAGCTCCGGTTCCCGCGCAGCCGCGTGTACACGTACGACACGGCCAGCAGCATCAGCCCGAGCAGGATGAAGGTGAGGATGCGCTGGTCCGGTGGCAGCCCGGACAGGTCCACGAAGACCAGGCGCCCCAGGGTGAAGGCCAGCACCGCGAGGCCCACGAACCGGTACCAGCGCTCGCGCACGGCGAAGCCCAGGGCGAACAGCCCGAAGGCCGCCATGCCCCAGCCCAGCGTGGTGAGATCCTCGGGCATCCGCTCGCCCACGAGCCACACCAGCGCGAGCCCCGCTCCGGCCGCGCAGGAGAACTGGAGCGCGCCGCGGCGGCTCCCCTCGAGCGGCGGAGGCAGCCGCTCCGTCCGCGCCACCGCGGCCCGCTCGACGAGCACGAAGCCCACCAGCAGGGCGGCGTCCAGGAGCGCGCGTCCCGTGGACGACGGCACCTGCCACGTGGCCACGAGCGCCACGTAGAGGATGCCCACGCCCACCACCTGCAGGGCACCCGCGCCCAGGGCCCGCCCGGCGACTCCCGCCACCCCTCCCACCGCCGTCCACGCCCGCACCAGCGCCGAGTCCTCGTACTCCCAGGGCAGGCCCAGCGCGAGCGTGAGGCCGCTCGTGGCGAGGAAGGCCTGGAGCACCGCCGGGTGCGAGTTCCTCCACCCCGCCACCGCGGCCCCCACGCCCTGCGCCAGCGCGAGCGCCACGAAGAAGGTGAAGAGGTGCGGCTCGCCCCAGCGCCCCACCTCCACCGCGCCCAGGACGAGCATCCCCACCCAGTTGAGCAGCGCGAAGGACAGCGCCGCGCGCCTCGATATCTCGCGCGGGTGCACCAGCAGCGCCACCGAGAAGATGACGTAGTAGAGCGCCAGGAAGGACAGGCTCAACGCCAGCCGCTCGCTGTCGGGCTGGCCCGGGGCGAGGGCCTCCTCGCGCATCGCCCAGACGACGTGCGTCGAGTACACGGCCACCAGGCTCGACAGTGGCACGAAGACCCAGCGGTTCTTCACCAGGAAGAAGAGCGCTCCGCCCGCCAGCATCGTGGTGGACATGAGCGTGAAGGAGGTGATGTCGCTGAGCATCCCCGTGCGCAACCCGAGGAAGAGCGCGATGCCCGCCACCGTCTCCGACTGCATCCGCTGGGCGATGACGACGATGCCCACCACGTTGAGCGCCAGCAGCACCAGCGCCAGGGGCTCGCTCTCGATGACCCGCACCGCCGGCACGAAGTGCAGCGCGTACGTGACGAAGTAGGCGAGCGCCAGGCCTCCACCGAAGACGATGCGCCCGAAGAGCTCGTGCCGCTTGGACAGCCACAGGCCCAGCGCCGCCAGCCCCGCGCTCAGCAGGTAGCCCGCGCCCACCCGCGCCAGCACCCCCAGCTCGCCGAAGTGATAGATGATGAGGAAGGCGAAGCCGATGATGAGCGCCACGATGCCCACCCGGCTCAGCCAGTACGTGCCGAGGTGCGCCTCCAGGTCCTGCGTCCGCTCCGTCTCGGGCACGCGCTCGACGGGCTCCACGGCGGGGGCCTCCGTCTCCAGTTGCTCGATGCGCGCCTCCAGCCGGGCGACCGTCTCCTCCAGCCGCCGCACCGTGTCCCGCAGATCCTCCGTGTCTCCCTCCGCCATGCGCTCCTCGTGCGCCGCACCTTATGCCGGGCCGGGCTTCCACTCCGAGCGCAGAATGCCCATCACCCACGTGTCCACGTACGCGCCGTCCACGTAGTGGTGCTGCCGCATCACGCCCTCGCGGCGGAAGCCCGCCTTCTCGTAGGCGCGGATGCCCGCCACGTTGGGCTCCAGCACCTCCAACTGCACCCGGTTCAGGTTCAGCGTGCCGAAGCCGTAGTCCAGCGTCATCCGCGTGGCCTCCGCGCCGTAGCCCTTGCGCCACTCGGACGGCTCGCCGATCACCATGCCGAAGGTCGCTCGCCTGCTCCGGAAGTCCAGGTCGTGCAGACCGGTGGTGCCGATCATCCGGTCCCCGTCCCGCAGCACGATGGGGCCCAGGAAGAACGGTGTCTGCACGGTGGGGTCCTCCTCGGGAAGAAGACCCTCACCCTCGCCCTCTCCCAGGGGGAGAGGGGACTTGCTCCGTCAGGTGAAGAGCAGCGGCCGGCACGCCCGGGCCAGCTGCAGTGCATCGCGTGCCAGCACGTTGGCGGACAGGTCTCCGTCCAGCCACGCGGCACGGGCCACCTGGTTGCTCAGCTCGAAGCACAGCGTCGCCGTGCGCCGCGCCAGACGGCTGTCCTTTTGCAGGGCACGGGCGTTCAGCTCGCACAACTCCGCGCATTGGCGCAGCAGGCGCATCGGCTCGCTGTCAGCGCGCATTCCCTTGGCGGCCAGTTGCTCCATCGCCGCCTCGCACGAGGCCTGACAGCTCAGGCTCGCGGCGATGCAGTGATGGATGTCGGCCGTCGCGCCACCCAGTCGGACTCCAGACATGCCCGCGCCACCTCCACAGCGGCTTCAAAGCTACGCACGTTCCCCCCAGCCGCAACCTGAACCTTCGCCCCGCGAGCCACATGTTCAATCGGCTCCATGACACTGCTCCGCACGCCTACTGCCATCGAGTAGGACGCACAGGCGCGCACCGGAGTTCCCGCCCCGCTCTTCGTGAAACTCCGGCAAAGCACCCGGGCGCGTGCGTTGGCCGCCCGGATGCAAGGGAACAGGGCTGATGGGCGAGGCCCTCACGAATGACGGGCGAGCTCGTCACTCGTGACAGAAGATGACGCCCCGCGTGAGTCCAACGGTGGAGACGCTGAACACGCGGGGTTTCCGCTACTGGCGCGAGAGGAAGCGCACGAGTCCGGGCTGGAGGGCCTCGCGCTGGGCGATGCACAGGTCCACGTGCTCCAGGGCCCGCCCGAGGATTTCCGTGCCACCGGCGTAGCGGGCCGCGCGCTCCCGGAAGAAGGCCTCCACGTCCTGGCGGTGCGTGGCGTCGCAGAAGGAGGCACCGAGCGCCGGCATGTGGCCACCCATCTCCTCGGGCATCCGGGCCATGATCGCGTCGAAGTGGTCCTTCAAGTAGGTGAAGAACAGCTCGCGCGTGCCCTCTTCGCCCATCATGCCGTTGACCAGGCCCATGCTGACCTCGAGCGTGGAGAAGTCGTCGGAGAGCATCAGGGCGGTGGAGGCGCGGGCGAGCGCCGGATCCTGGAAGGAGCCCAGCGCGGTGAACAGCTTGCCGCGCTCGGCCGGGTCCTGCGTCTTCCGGGCCTCGGCGAGCAGGCGCTGGTGGAGCGCGGCATCCCCCTTCCTCGCGGCGAGCGGCAGCACCACCTCCACCATCTCCGGCGAGACGGCACGGCGATCCTCCAGCCACCTGCGCGCCAGCTCGCGGGCGCTGGCCTGGAGGGAGGGCTCCTCGCCCAGGAGCGCCACGACGCGCACCACCGAGGGCCGCAGCAGGCGCGTGGCCTCGTCCTCGCCCGGGCGCGGCTGCAGGCCGAGCGCGCGCGCCTTGTCCCCGAACGTGCGGCGCACGAAGGCCGCGTACTTGGGCCTCAGCGCCTCGGGGATGAACTCGCGCCGCAGCGAGCCCACCATGTTCAGCGCGACGGTGAGCAGGTCGCGGTCATCCGTGGGCAGCAGGCTCGTCACCACGCCGAGCGCCTCGTCCACCGGCAGCGCGTTGCTGGCCATCAACGCCTGCGCGTCGCCGAGCAGCCCCATGCGCTCGGTGAGGGACAGCTGCTTCGCGCCCCCGCGCGTCAGCTTCTGGAGCAGATCGCCTTCCAGCTTCGCCTGGTAGTAGCCGCGCGCGTCCGCGTTGGGGGCGAGCCACTCGGGGCAGGCGGTGGCGCCCGTGAGCACGAGCTCGCCCGTCTTGTCGGTGAGCAGCGTGCAGGCCCGCGCCTCCTGCTTGCCGGTGCCGTAGCGCACGCACACGGGCACCTGCCACGTCTGCTCCGCGGTGCCCGCGCCCCGCGAGCCCACGGGGAGGAAGCGGCGCTGTGACAGGGTCAGCTTCGGGGGCGCGCCCGCGGTGCACCGCAGGCCCATGGAGACGAGCGGGACGCCGGGCTGGGTCAGGAAGGTGGAGAGGGCGGCCGTCAGGTCGGTGCCCGAGGACTCGGAGAGGGCCTGGAAGAAGTCGGCCGCGGTGGCGTTGCCGTGGGCGTGGTTGCGCATGTGGGCGCGCACGCCGTCGCGGAAGCGCTCCGGGCCCACCCAGGACTCGAACATGGCGAGCACCGCGTTGCCCTTGTGGTAGGTGATGGCGCTGTCGAAGGCGGTGAGGATGTCGCCCTCGCTCTCGACGGGCTGCTGGATGCGGCGCGTGGTGACGAGCCGGTCCGCCTTCATCGCGTGGGCCCGGTTGCGCACGCGCTCGGCGTCCATGCTCCACGAGGGCTGCCACTGGCCCGTCACCTTGAGCGAGAGCCAGTCCGCGAAGGACTCGTTGAGCCAGGTGTCATCCCACCAGGCCAGGGTGACGAGGTTGCCGAACCACTGGTGGGCCAGCTCGTGCGCCTGGGTCAGCGCGAACTCGCGCTGGCGCGAGAGCGTGTCGTGCTCGGGCCGGGCGAGCAGCAGCGGCATCTGGAAGGTGATGAGGCCCGGGTTCTCCATGGCCCCGAAGAGCACGGGCCGCGGAATGGCCAGCACGTCCAGCTTCTCGTAGGGGTAGGGCATGCCGAAGTAGTCCTCGAGCAGGCCCAGCAGCGGCGGCGTGGCCTGGGCGGCATAGGCGGCCTCGGCCGTGCGGCCCTTGGGCACCACGATGCGCACCGGCGTGCGCTTCTGTCCGGCGGGTGCCGCGTCCACCGTCTCGAAGGGGCCCACCGCGAAGGCCACCACCTCGCCAGGCAGCGGCGGCGTGGGCCGGAAGCGCACTGTCTTCCACCCGTCCGGGCCCTTCTGCTCGGACTCCACCGGCGTGTTGGAGAAGGCCCGCTGCTTCTCCGGCACCTTCAGCGTGAGCTGCCACGGCACCTTGAAGCCCGGCTCGTCGAAGCACGGAATCGCCCGCCGCGCGTAGTTCGCCTGGAACTGCGTCAGCGCGTACCAGTGGTCTCCATCCTTCTGGCGGAAGAGGCCCACCGTCTCCTTCGCCAGCGCGAGCCCCTGGTACGCCACGCGCAGCGTCGCCGTGCCCGGACCCACCGGGCGCTCCAGCAGGAATCCGATGAAGTTGTCGTTTTCCGTCACCGCACGCGCCGGCTGCGACTGGCCTCCCGCCGTGAGCGTGGCCTCCTTCACCGTCAGGCCCTTGCCGTGCAGCCACACCTGCCGCGTGGGCTCGGAGAGCTCGAGGGGGATTTCCACGACGCCGCTGAAGCCCTCCTGGTCCGCGTCCACCGTGAGCTCCACCTTGTAGCTCGTGGGCTTCACCTGGGTGCCCAGGCGGAAGGTGGGCGGGCGCGGCGTCTCGGCCTCGGCGGCCGGGGGTGGAGGCGCGGTGGGCGTGGTGCTCTGCTGCGGCGTGGCACAGGCCAGGGTGAGCGTGAGCAGTGCCCACGGGGTGTGGCGGAGGCGGAGGTGCATGGACTCCCTCGATGAAGTGGCGGGAGAACGCCTGCGCGCCGGTTCTATTGCACGCGGGCGCATGCGGCGGACGCTTTGATCGCGCCCGGGGTTGGATCAGACCGCGCTGGCCTTGGCTCTCGTCAGGGCAGGTTCTCGGGGCTGTCCAGGAAGAGCGCATGAAAGAGCCGCGTCTCGGGCGGCTCCGTGAACTGCACGAAGAGCGGGACGCCTGGACATGCGCAAGGCCTCATGACCCGTGGACAGTGGGGAGCACGGGCCCGGATACCCTCACCCCGTCCCTCTCCCGGAGGGAGAGGGGATGGATGCGCGAGTGGGGGAGACAGGGCGATGAGGGAATGGCTCAGCCCTGCACGGGATGCTGGGCGAGCAGCGCCAGCAGGTCCTCTCCGTACAGCTGCACCCGCTTCTCCCCGATGTACGGCACCGTCCTCAGCTCGTCCAGGTTCGCCGGAGGCCGCGACGCGAGCACGTCGAACACCGGGTTGGGCAGCACCACCGAGGGCGTCACCTTCCGCGCCGACGCCTTCTCCGCGCGCCACCCCTTCAGCGCCTCCTCGCGCTTGCGCCGGTTCGCGTCCTTCGGCCCCTTCTGCTCCTGCTCTGGTTTCAGCTCGCCCCGCCGCGACTTCTCCAGCAACTCGCGCACCAGGGCGATGATCTCCTCCCCGTGCGCCCTCACGAAGGCGCCCCGGACTCCCGCCGCCTTCGCCAGCTCCCTCGGGTTGCCCGGCGGCTTCACCGCGATGTCCGAGATGGCCATGTTGGAGAGCATCCGCCCCATGGGCACGTTCTCCGCCTCGGCCCACTCCAGCCGCTTGCGGTGCAGCGCCTGCGCAATCGCGTTGGCCAGCACCAGCTGGTTCGGCGTCAGCCCCGCCTTCGGCAGGCGCGGCTTGAAGTCCGCCCCCACCTCCGGCCTCGCCGCCGCCTCGTCGCACATGCGCTGGCAGTCCAGCAGCACCTCCTCGAGGATGTCCGCCTTCCGCGTCTCCTCCCTCACCAGGCGGCCCAGCTCCACCAGGTAGCGCACGTCGTTGGCGATGTAGTCCCGCATCCCCGGCGGCAGCGGCCTCAGTGAGAAGTCCGACTGCTGGTGCTCCTTCGGCAGCTCCACGCCCAGCCGCTCGCGCGCCAGGTCCGCCAGCCCCACCTTGGGCCAGCCCAGCAGCGTCGCCGCCCGGTGCGTGTCGAACAGCCCCCGCACCCTCACCCCCGCCTCGGCCAGGTAGGGCAGGTCTCCCCCGGCCGCATGGAAGAACTTGGTCCGGTCCGGGTCCTCCATCACCGGCGCCAGCAACGAGGGCTCCACCCCGGGCTGGAGCGTGTCGAAGAGGAGCACCTCCTCGTCCGTGGCCACCTGGAGGAAGCACAGGCGGGCGCGGAAGGCGTGCATCGCATCCGCCTCCACGTCCACGGCCAGCTCCCGGGCCCCTTCGAGCTTCCGGGCGGCCGTCTGGGCCCCCTCTGAATCGATGATGTCCTGCGCACCTTGTGGGAAGCTGTGCATGGCGGAGAGCAGGCTAGCGGACCAGGTATGTACGTGTAGCGTGTTTTTTCCGCCGCCGCCGCTAGGATGACAACCCCGATGAACCCCGACGTCCTTCGCCTCGAGAAGAGCCTGCTCGGCCACATGGGCCGTGCCATTTCGGACTACTCCCTCATCTCCGAGGGGGACCGCATCATGGTGGGTGTGTCCGGTGGCAAGGACTCGTACACCATGCTGTACCTCCTCCGGGAGCTCCAGCGCCGCGCCCCCGTGAAGTTCGACCTGCTGGCGGTGAACCTCGACCAGGGCCACCCCGGCTTCCCCGCCGACAAGCTCGAGGGCTGGTTCAAGTCCGAGGGCTTCGCCTACAAGATGCTCAAGGAGGACACCTACTCCATCGTCCTGGAGAAGACGCCTCCCGGGAAGACGCAGTGCGCCGTCTGCTCCCGCATGCGCCGCGGCATCCTCTACACGGCGGCCGTGGAGCTGGGCTGCAACAAGATCGCCCTCGGCCACCACCGGGACGACCTCATCCACACCCTGCTGCTCAACCTCTTCTTCGCCGGCTCGCTCAAGGCCATGCCGCCCATCCTCAAGAGCGACGATGGGCGCAACACCGTCATCCGCCCCCTGTGCTACGCGCCGGAGAAGGAGATCGCCGCCTACGCCGAGGCCCGGCGGTTCCCCATCATCCCGTGCGACCTCTGCGGCACCCAGGAGAACCTCCAGCGCAAGCGGATGCAGAAGCTGATGGAGGAGCTGGGCAAGGAGATTCCCAACGTCCGCCAGAGCGTGCTCTCCGCCATGAGCAACGTGCGGCCGAGCCACCTGCTGGACAAGAGCGTTTTCGACTTCTCCTCGCTCGCATCCGAGGGTACTCCAGCAGGGGAAGCGCAGGCGCAGACGACGACCGCAGCACGAATCCAGGGAGGGCTGGCGGATGCCTAAGGAAGCGGTGAAGGCGCGCAAGGAGCGGAACGCGGCGCTGGTGGAGGTGATGCTGCTGGCGGCCATGGCGGATGGCCGGGTCTCCCAGCTCGAGTTGCAGACGTTGTTGCGGCGCGTCATCGAGCGCCCCGAGTTCGAGGGCACCAAGCCGGACGAGCTCAACGCCCTGGTGGAGGCGAGCGCCCAGCGGCTGTCCAAGGCGCACGACCTGGAGGAGATTCTGGCCTCGCTGCGGGCGCGGCTGCCGGACCACAAGAACCGGATGCTGGCCTTCGGGCTGGCGGCGTCCATCGCGTTCTCGGACCACCGGGCCACGCGCACGGAGCTGGGGCTGCTCAAGACGTTCCAGGCCGCGCTGGGCATCTCCGAGGACGAGGTGGCCCAAATCATCGACGTCATCGAGGGCGGAGGCAGCCTGTCGGAGGCGCTCGGTGAGCCGCTGGAGCGGCTGTTCGCCGAGGTGATGGTGCTGGTGAGCGCGGCGGACGGGCGCCTGAAGGAGGCGGAGGCGCGGGCGCTGGTGGAGAGCTTCGCGTCGGATCCGCTCTTCCACAACGTGAGCCCCGAGCGGGCGCAGTCCTTCGTGAGCGAGGCGGTGTCGGCGCTGGCGGCCGAGGGCCTGCCGGCCCGGTTGCAGGTGATGGCGCACGGGCTGACGACGCACACGCAGCGGCTGAAGGCCTACCGGCTGGCGACGAAGATCGCCCACGCGGGAGGCCAGGAGCCGAGCCTCGCCGAGCAGCGGATTCTGCACATGCTGCAGGCGACATTCGGATTGGCGGACGACGAAGTGGCGCGGCTGGACGCCGAGGCGTAGACACGGGCTCCCGACCATGTCCGCCTCTCCTCCCAACCCGGCACGATTCTCCTTCCGCTTCGGTCTGCCGCCCTCGCTGGGCAATGCGCTGGCGCGCGAGCGGGCCGAGCGGCTGACCGCGTTCATCGAGAAGGCCCTGGGCCGCAAGGTGGAGGTGAGCGTGGCGGCCAGCTACGAGGCGCTCGCCAAGGACCTGCTCGCGGGCCGGGCGGATGCGGTGTGGGCGCCGCCCTTCGTGTGCGCCCGCGTGGAGGCCATGGGCGTACGGGTGCTGGCGCGCGGGGTGCGGCGCGGGCGCTCGTCGTACCGCTCGGCGCTGGTGGCGCGGGCGGGCTCCGGGCTGACGCTGGACACGTTGCAGGGCACGCGGGTGGCGTGGGTGGACCGGGACTCGGTGGGCGGCTACCTGCTGCCGGTGGCGTACCTGAAGGCCACGGGCCGCGAGCCGGTGAAGACGTTCTCCGCGCAGCAGTTCGCGGGCTCGTACAAGGCGGCCCTGGAGGCGGTGCAGGGCGGCCAGGCGGACGTGGCGAGCATCTTCTGTCCGCCGGAGTCCACGGGGCTGACGTACGCGGACGGCGTGGAGGTGGTGCTGCCGGGGAAGGGCGGGGCGTTCGAGCTCATCGCCTACACCGAGGAAGCGCCCAACGACGGAGTGCCGGTGGGGATGGGCGTGGCGTCGGAAGTGGCGGGCCAGCTGGAGCGCGCGCTGCTGAGCCTGCACGAGACCGAGGACGGCAAGCGCCTCCTGGAGGAGCTGTTCTCGGCGGAGCGCTTCGAGCCCGCGCCGCGGATGGGCTACCGGGCCCTGTACCGCGTGGCCCTCGCGAGCCTCTGAGCTCCTGGCCCGCCGGGGGAGAATCAACGGATGGCGGACTTTGGCATCGACGTCGACCCGGGTGAGGTCGGCCTGGACGCGCGGCGGCTGCGTCGCATCGACACGCATCTCCAGCGGTATGTGGACGACGGGCGGCTCGCGGGCTGGCAGGTGATGGTCTCCCGCCGCCGCAAGGTCGCGCATCTGTCCTCGTACGGGCTCGCGGACAAGGAGGCCGGCCGCCCCGTCGAGACGGACACCCTCTGGCGCATCTACTCGATGACGAAGCCCATCACCTCCGTCGCGGCGATGATGCTGTGGGAGGAGGGCGCGTTCGAGCTGTCCGATCCCGTCAGCCGGTGGTTGCCCGAGTTCTCCCAGCCGCGCGTCTACGTCGGCGGCTCCGCGGCCCGGCCCGTCACCGTGCCCGCCATCGAGCCCATCCGCGTGTGGCACCTGCTCACGCACACCGCGGGCCTCACGTACGGCTTCCACCGCGTGCACGTCACCGATGAGATGTACCGGCTCCGCGGCTTCGAGCTCGGCTCATCGGAAGGCATGGACATCGCCGCGTGCGTGCGCGGTTGGGCCGAGCTGCCGCTCGCGTTCCAGCCCGGTGCCGAGTGGAACTACTCCGTGGCCACGGACGTGCTCGGCCGGCTCGTCGAGGTCGTGTCCGGGCAGACGCTCGATGCCTTCTTCAACGAGCGCATCCTCGGTCCGCTCGGGATGAAGGACACCACGTTCTGGTGCCCCGAGGACCGGCTGCACCGTCTGGCCGCGCTGTATACGGCGGACCCCTCGCGCACCCGGACCATCCGCTCCGAGGCGTTCGGCAGGGGCATCCTGAAGCCGCCCACGTGGTTCTCGGGGGGCGGCGGCCTGGTGTCGACGACGCGCGACTACACGCGCTTCACCTGGATGCTCCTGAACGGCGGCGAGCTCGACGGCGTGCGGCTGCTCTCCCCGAGGACGCTCCGCTACATGACCCGGAACCACCTGCCCGGAGGCGCGGACCTCGCCGCCTTCGGCCGGCCGCTGTTCGCCGAGACGCGCTACGACGGCGTCGGCTTCGGGCTCGGGTTCGCCGTGGTCATGGATCCGGTGGCCTACCGCACGCTCTCGACCGCGGGCGAGTACCACTGGGGCGGCATGGCGAGCACCGCCTTCTGGGTGGACCCGGCCGAGGAGATGACCGTCGTCTTCATGACCCAGCTGCTCCCCTCGAGCACCTATCCGCTGCGCTCCCAGTTGCGGCAGCTCGTCTATCAGGCGCTCGTCGACTGAGCGCCGGGCTCTACACGCCCTGAGCCGCCGCCCGCGCGGGGCCCAGCGCCCGGCCCTCGAGGGCGCTCGGGGCCACCGGGAGCTGCTCGACCTGGAACCGCGGCAGCGCGCGGAACAGCAGCCACTCCCCGCTCTCGAGCGGCCCCTTCACCAACTGCCCGGTGTCGAGCAGCTGCCGGCCGATGGGGCTCGAGGTGTCGCCGAGCGGGAGCTGGAAGCGGAGCCGCTCCAGCCGTCCGTCATCCAGCTTCACCTGGCCCTCCACGCGGATGCTGTCGTCACGGAGGAAGACGCGCGAGGCCCCCTCCACGCGGCCGTAGGAGTTGTCCGCGAGGACGAGCTCGAAGGAGTCCTCGCGCAGCACCGAGGGACAGTCGCCGCTCGGCGTGTGGCCCACCACCACGCGGTGGATGCCCGAGCGGGCGAGGGTCTCGATGAGGGCGGGGGAGGGGAGCCCGGGGTGGTTGAGCCTGTCGGCCATGCGCCCGTACACCACGCTGCCGAGGTTGATGCGCTCGCCGGGAATGGGGGCCTGGTAGGCGATGAGGGGCTCCCAGGCCGGAGTGCCGTCCGGCTCGAGGCGCTCCTCGCGGAAGGCCGAGAGCTGCTCGCGGTACCAGCGGTTGAGGGCCTCGACCCAGGCGTCCACGCCCTCCACGTGCTCGCCCGTGGGCACCTGCCCGAGGCTGCGCTCGTGCACTCCACCGTGGACGAAGAGCGTGTTGCCGGTGCGGTGGGCGAGCTGGCAGACGGAGAGGTAGTCGCGCAGTAGCCCTCCGGGGCGGACGTCCTCGAGGAAGCTGTCCACCACGTCCTCGTCGCTCACGGGCGTGCCGGTGCGCTCCAGCTCTTCCCGGCGGAACTCGAAGGCGTCACGCGCGCCCATGGTGTGGTCGAAGATCCACCGCAGCAGCACCGGCCTGGGGGCGGTGCGCACGTCGGCGGGGGTTTTCGGGAGGGGATGGCCGTTCAGCTCGCGCGGCAGGCGCAGCTTGTTGATGTCCCGGTTGCCCGCCAGCAGCACCACCTGGGAGGGCTGCCGCCGCCGGGCCTCCAGCAGGGTGCGCACGACGCGGAGCCCATCCGGCCCGCGGTCCACGGCGTCTCCCCCGTAGACGAAGGTGGCGCCGGGACGCACCACCAGCCGCTCTCCGGCCTCGAGGTGCACGTACGGGTTGCCCTGGCAGAAGCTGTCCAGCTTCTCCCAGATGCCCTCCACGTCCGTCAGGTAGGCGATGGGATGGTCGGACCTGCTCGTCCCGGGATGGGTGTTCGCCATGGCGGAAGGGTGCTCCTCCAGCGCGGGTCTGTCATCCCTATTCCTGGCGCGCGGCTACACCTCGTCCCAGAGGGCGGCGAGCTCCAACTCCAGGGCCTCGAAGGGCTCGGCGCGCACCCGGGCCGTGCCGGTGTGGGTGGCCATCGGTGAGTAGTGCGCTCCGTCCAGCCGGAGGACCTCCAGCGTGCGTGTGTCCGGATCCAGGAACCACACGTGCCGGACGCCCTCGCGCGCGTACACGGGGAGCTTGGCCTTCCGGTCCAGCCTGGCCGTGGAGGGAGAGAGCACTTCACACACCCAATCCGGTGCGAGCGTGAAGCCCACGGTGCGAGGCATGCGCGGCATCCGCCCCCTGCGCCAGCCGGCAATGTCCGGCACCAGCACGTCCTCCCCCAGGTGCAGCTCCGGTTCATCCAGCAGGACCCACCCGCCGGGGCCTCCTCGATGGAATGCCACGCCCAACTTCACCCCCAGCACGGAGGACGCCATCGCGTGGGGGCTCGCGGGCCGGGGACTGGCGTACAGCTCCCCGTCGATCAGCTCCCCCACCACATGCTCCGGGAGGGCCTCCAGGTCCGCGTAGGTGGCTCGTTCACGTCCCATGACTTCCCTCAATCCCCCGACGCCCGTCTCCGTGTCCATGGAGCCGGTCTAGCACTCCGGTCTGACGTGTCACGTCACCCGGGTCCATCTTCCCTCGGAAGTTGCCTCCGGACCCACACAATGTCCATGGAGCCACACGCGGGCCGCCTGTCCGCTCGCCCGTGAGCGGGCCTACGTCTCCTCCGTCTCCTCGCCATCCCCGCGGGGGGCGGTGGGACGCCGGGTGGCGGAAGCCTGTGCCCGGCCCTTCGACGGCGTGGCGCCCGCGGGACGGGCCTGCTTCGCCTGGGGCCCCTGCGCCTGCGCGGGTGCCACCTTGGTCGAGGACGGCGAGCTGATCTCCCGCGACAGCCGGGGATCGTACTGGATGACGGTGGGCTCGCTGGCGAAGCGATCCTCCTCGAGCTCCGCGGAGAACAGCTCCTTCATGAAGGCGGTGAGGTGGGCCGGGGTGCCCGGGAGCCGCTCGGCGAGCAGGAAGTCCTCGAGCGCGAGCTGGAACTCCCCGGCGCTCTGGAAGCGCTCCTCGCGCTTGCGGGCCAGCGCCTTCATCACCACGGCGTCCAGCGACTTCGGAATGCCGGGCACGGCCTCGGAGGGCGGAATCACCTTGGCGCCCACCACGGCCTTGAGGGTGGCCAGGTCCGACTCGCGCTTGAAGAGCCGCTGGCTGGTGAGCAGCTCGTAGAAGACGATGCCCAGGCCGTACACGTCCGAGCGCGCGTCGAGCTCCTCGTCGCGGGCCTGCTCCGGGGACATGTACGCGTGCTTGCCCTTGATGGTGCCCACTACCGTGTGGCTCAGCTTCCCGGACACCTTGGCCACGCCGAAGTCGATGAGCTTCACGTTGCCGTTGAAGCCCACCAGCACGTTCTGCGGCGACACGTCCCGGTGGATCAACCCCAGCTTGCGGCCCGAGGGCGAGCGCGCCTGGTGCGCGTGATCCAGTCCCGCGGCGGCGTCCGCGATGATGCGGCACTTGAGCCCCAGGGGCAGCCCGCCCTTGCGGTGGTTGGCGCGGGCGTTCACCTGGCTGACGGCCTCGCCCTGGACGTACTCCATGGCGATGTACAGCACGCCGTCCACGTCCCCCAGCTCGTAGATTTGGGCGATGTTGGGGTGGTTGAGGATGCCGGCGATGCGGGCCTCATCCAGGAACATCTTGATGAAGTCCGTGTCCTCGGACAGGTGGGGCAGCAGCCGCTTGACGACGAGCAGCTTCTGGAAGCCCACGGGCCCCTTCTGCCGGGCCAGGAAGACCTGGCCCATTCCGCCAGTCGCCAGTTTTCGGAGCAGCTCGTAACGGCCGAAGGTTTCCACGGGGGACCCCACCATATCCCCCCCGAGGCCACGAGCGGAAGGGACCCCGCGCCCTTGACGGGGTCCCCGGAGGCTCCCCCCGCCCCTCAGGGGGCCGCGGGGGTGATCACGCAGGCGCTGCGGTAGCGGACCTCGATCATCTGGCCCAGGGTGGGCACCGCGGCGGACCGGAAGACGACGGCGTTGCGCGCCGGATCATGGAACCACTGGTCGTCGGGCAGCCGCCGGCCCTGGACGCGCACGGACATCTCGGTGGTGCCGTTGGGCGTGGCGCTCAGGGAGAAGTCCGCCTGGGGCTCGCCGGCGCGCTGGAGCAGCTTGTCCAGGAAGGGGCCGTAGTCGCCGGTGCAGATGGAGGCCACCGCGCCGCCCGTGCGCTGGGCCACGCTCGAGAACCGGGGCCCAGGGCCGCCCGCCGTGGTGCAGCGCGAGTCGGTGGGCACCAGCGCGTAGAGCTGGGTGCGGTGCGACATGCCCGTGCCCTTCACGGCCTGGAGGAACTGCACGTAGCTCTCCGGGTCGAAGCCCGAGTGGTCGTCCTCGTCGGACACCACCACCACCGCGAGCCGGGCCGTGGAGCGGATGAAGCCCAGGTTGCCGTCGTTGGGCAGCGGGGTGCGCGGATCATCCGCGCTGGTGGCCAGGGGCGAGGAGAGCGCCTGGCGCATCGTCTCCAGGCCCTGGACCAGGTTGTGGCACAGCCCCAGCTCGTCGATGTTGGCCTGCACCGTCCCGGCCGCCGTGGCCGCGGTGCTGGAGATGGCCCGGGCGCGCCGCCCATCCACCGGGGCGAGCCGTCCGGCCTCACCGCCCGCCGCCGGGCCGCCGCACACGCTCGCCCGGGCACCCAGGCCCGTGCTGGTGACGCCCAGGCGCAGGTCCACGCCCTCCGTCCGCGCGCGCTCCAGCCACCCGGGCAGGGCCGCCTTCAGCCGCGCCTGGAAGGTGTCCATGGTGGTGGTGTTGGACACCACGAAGAGGACGTCCAACTGGCTGTCCGTGCCCTGGATGAAGCGATCCAACTGCAGGCCCTCGTGGTTCGTCTCCGCCAGCAGCGGGACGAGCAGCGGCGCCGTCTCGTTCTCGGCGGACGCGAAGAAGGGCGTGTAGTGCTGGCCCAGCACGTCGCGCGCATAGGTGAACTCCACCTCCACGCCCTCGCCGGGCGCCAGCATGCGCGGCAGGGCGAGCGGCGTCACCTGATGGAACTGGCCGCTGGTGCCCGCGCCCATCCAGGCGTTGTCCATGACGACGGGCGCGGCGCACTGGTTGGAGATGAGCGTGCGCCGGGGCTTCGCCGGGCAGTCGTAGCGGATGGGCCCGAAGTCCACGAAGTTCGGCGCGGCCACCAGGCAGGTCGCCTGCGACACGCCGCGCAGGGGCAGCGTCACCGTGGGCGTCGCCGGGTTGTTCACCGTCAGCTTCAGCTCGCCCTGGAACTGGCCCGTCGCCGGGGGCCGGAAGGCGATCATCGCGCTGAAGGCCGAGTCGTACGGCACCACGCCGCCCGCCAGCTTCCCGCCGGGCATGAAGAAGGCACCCCCGCCGTCATGGGAGATGTGGATGTCCTTCACCGCGCACTCCTCGCGGCCCGGGTTGCGGAAGTGGAAGCCCAGCACCGCGCCCCGGCCCGGCTCCACGTTGCCGAAGTCCAGCACCGGCTGCGGTTGCAGCTCGAAGACGCACGGGCCCGTGGTCCGCGCGCGCCCGGTGAGGACGATCTCCCGCTCGGGGTTGATCAGATCGTCCGAGACGAGCACCAGCGTGGCCGTCCAGGGGCCCTCGGCCACGGGCTCGAAGTACACCGTCAGGTCCAACGCGTCCGCGCCCGGGGCGATGGGGATGTCGTCCGCGCCCAGCGCCGGCCAGGCGGTGCCCGCCGTCCAGGGCAGGGGCGCCTTGCCGCGCAGGGGCACGTCCACCGAGAAGTGCGCCGCGGCGCCCGTGCCGCGCACGCCCTTGAAGTACAGGTTGCCGGTGGTGCCGCCGTTGGTCAGGCGGATCGTCTTGCCCACCTTGCCGCCCACGGGCAGCTCGCCGAAGTCCAGCGCCAGCGGGGCCACCGCCAGCCGGGGCCGGCCGCCGCTCGCGTCCAGCACCACCTGCGTCTGGCGCCGCTTGTCCGACTCGTAGCCCACCGTCAGCAGGGCCTGGGTGGGCCCGGAGGTGCGCGCCGCGAACTCCAGCGGGAGCTTCACCACCTCGCCTGGCTTCACCTCCGTGGCGCGCGGGGCGGCCAGCGGCGTGAAGGCCCGGTCATCCGTGCTCAGCTCCTGGAGGGTGACGGGCCGCCAGGTGATGTTGCGCGCGCGCGTGAAGGACTGCGTGCGCTCGTGCACGGGAATCAAATCGAAGGGCACCGGCGAGGGCTCGAAGACGAAGGCGCTCGCCACCGAGCGGCCCGCCAGCTCCGCCGTGGACGGGGTGCAGGTGGCGCAGGGCTTCACCTCCACCAGCGCGCGCATGTCCCCCAGGTCCGTGGGCAGGTAGCGCGTCTCCACCTGGTGCGTGCTGAGCGGTGGCACGGTGAGGGTGTCCGTGCGGAACGCGTCCGCCGCCGCGCCCTTCACCGTCACGGTGAGCGGCAGGTCCACCGGGTTGGTGATGGTGAGGCGCAGCGTGCGCTCGCTGTCCACCTCCAGCGTCTCGAAGTCCAGCACGGGCGGTTGGATGTCGATGGGCAGGGGTGCGCCCTGGCCCATCACCCGCACCGTGTGCTCCCGGCCCGAGTTGGCATCCGTGGTGACGTGCACCCGCTCCTCCACGGGGCCCTCGGCCAGCGGGTGGAAGCGCACGCGCACCAGCTTCTCGGCGCCCGGCTCCACCCGGCCTTCGCCCTCGAAGGAGACCTGGTACGAGGGATTGCCCTCGAGCCCCAGCGCCTCCAACGCACGGAAGGGCACGTAGCCCACGTTGCGTATGCGCACGACCTTCTCGCGCCATTGCCCGACCGGCACCTCGCCGAAGTCGAGTGCGTCCGAGTCCACTGCCGCCGTGGCCATGACCGAGCGGGTATTCCCCGGCTCATGGCATGCGGCCAGAAGCGCCGCCAGCAGCGACAGACCGATGATCCGCCCACCACTCAGCCCCGTTCTCATCACCTGATCTCGCCTCGCGCCCATCCGGCAGGGCCCCAATGCAAACGGGCGACCAGCTCTCTGTCGACTGGGGAGTCCAGTGAAAACAGGGACTTGGTGAGAGGTGTGGATGTGGGATACGAACGGAGGGAAGCCGCGTACCCTGAAGGGTGGAAGGGATTTTCCCGGGTTGCCGGAGGGCCGGGGGCGGACTAGCGGGCCGAGCGGACGTGCTCCACCAGGGCGCGCGCCACGGCCTCGGGCTGCTCCAGGTGGACGTGGTGCCCGCCGGGGATGACGAGCGGGGGAGGCAGCCGCAGGGCCTCCATCCTCGCCCGGGCGCGCTCCTCATCGAAGCGGAAGCCCTCGCCGCCGAGGATCAACCGCACGGGGCAGGTGACGGCCGAGGAGAGGGCGAGCCACTGCGCGTCGTCGTAGCCGAAGGCGAAGCGGCGGCGGTGGGCGGGATCGAAGGTGAAGACGAGGCCGCCGTCCACGGGCCGGGTGCCATGGCGGGCCAGGTGGAGCGCGACGCTCTCGGGCAGGGAGGGGGTGTTCTCCCGCAGGCGGGCGGCGGCGGCCTCGACGGTGGGGTAGCGCTTGCGGTTGGGCGGGCGCTCCAGGTCATCGAGGAAGCCGCGCAGGCGGGGGAGCGCGTTCTCGGGAGGGCCGCCGGTGGGGCCGAGGCTCTCGATGAGGCCGAGGCTGAGGACGCGCTCGGGACGCGCGGCGGCGTAGGCGGTGGCGACGATGCCGCCGAGCGAGTGGCCGACGAAGTGCGCCGCCTTCAGCCCGGTGGCGCGCAGCACGGCCTCCACGTCCACCAGGTGCTCGGCGAACTGGTAGTGCGCATGGCCCGGCAGGTGCGCGCTGCGGCCCATGCCGCGGAAGTCGAGCAGCACCAGCCGCCACGTCTCCGGCAGGTGCTCGGCGACGAGATCGAAGCTGTGGGAATGGTCCAGCCAGCCATGGAGGAACACCACGGCGGTGTCGCCCCCGGGATTGCGCTGGCGCGCGTGGAGGGCGAGGCCGTGGGCATCGGCTGTCAACGACTCGAAAGAAGAGGACAACGGCGGCTCCTTGCGGGCCGGGAGACTACTCCGGCCGGAGCCGCATGACGCATCCGGCCGCCGTTGGGAACTGCGAGCTCGACTCAGGCCTGCAGCTGGACGGGCTCCATGGACGCCGGGGCGGAGAGCATCTGGGCGAGCTGCTTCGCCTGGCCCTCGGAGGTGCAGCGGTACTCCTGCACCTTCCCGTTGGCCTTCTCCAGCCGGAGGACCCACACATCTGCTTCCTTGGACACGACGGAACGAACCTGCGACATGGCTGCCTCCTTTGAGGGCTGCCTTCCCCCGCTCCCTCCTCAAGCATGCGGCGTGCCGATGCCCGGGTATGGCCGGTCCACAAGGAATCCAGGGATTTAGACCCTGCCAGCCCCTCCCGGAGTGACAAATTTTGCGGGGGGATGCGACAAAACGTGCGTGTAGGACTGCACCTTTTGCGTAGTCGGCCGGGGTGACTGTCGAGGTTCTTATTGTCTCGAGTCCCAGGCATCCAGAATCATGAATCACGGCTCCGCCAGTTGTTGGCTCAGCCACTCCTCATGCGAATAGATGCTGGTGAAGACCGAGAGGCTCTCGCCCCTCCCGTTCTTCGCATTCCCACCCGCGATGCCGATGAGCACCAGGTTGCCATCGCTTCCCGTGCGCCAGCAGCCACCTCCGCTATCACCTGCGTCCAGGTGTGCGGCGACGTGTCCGGTGGGCATCCGCTGCTGTGCAACGACGAACTCGACACTCCCCGAGTCCAGAGTCCTGAGCCAACTCACCTGGTTCTCGCCAGAATGACGCTCCCCAGCCAATCCGAGGGGCTCACCGGGTCCATAACCCGCCATGACGATGGGCTCACCCACCCGCGCCTCTGCTGTCGTCCGCTCCACCACCGGAAAGTCCTTCACCGGCATGTCCAGGTGGATGACCGCGAGGTCCGCGCTACTCCAGACCACGCTCCCTTCATCGTCGTAGAGGAGCTCGAGCCGGGGATGGGGCCTCACCGTGCCGCTGTAAGTCACCTGCCGCGAGCCCTCCGCTTCTCCTGGAACCCGCGGCTCGTAGATGATCGTCCTGACCTTCGCGCTGCTCGCGCACCTCGAGCTGTCCAGGACGGCGTCAAGACGTTGGCCCCGAAGGCTCTCGGCCCTGGAAACGACATCCCCTCGGCGCGCCATCCCGGCAATCGCCTCCTTGCCGAGTGCCTCGCGTTCGGACACGGAGAGCTTCCTCACGATGCAGACACAATGTCCGGCCGTCAGAACGGCCCGCGGCGCGATGAGGACGCCGCTGCACTCTCCGCTCGAGCCCTGTTCTTGTGCTGCCTTCTCCGCGACGAAGAGCCTGAGCGTCGACCGGTAGCGGTTCTCGAAATCCCGCGAGCTCCCTGGCCTGACGAGAGACGTGCGCCGGAACAGCGTCCGCTCCTGCGACGAGATCTCCCCGGCGCAGCCGCTCCCGAGGGCGAGCACCGGCAGCGAGAGCACGGCGAGGAGTGTCCGGCAGCGGCCCCCGCTCATGGCGTGCTCTGCATCCGCTCGAGAATCCAACCCTGGAAGGCATGGGTGCCGATGAAGGAGGGCTCCTGGCCCAGGCTGCGGCTCGATACCCCGATGAGCTCCTGCCCCTGAGGGGTCTCCCGCAGGCAAGGGCCTCCGCTCTCGCCCTTGTAGACACTCCGGTTCGGCTGTTCGAACAGGATTCGCTCTCCGCCTGCTTCCGCGCGCTTCACCACCCGCGTCCTGTTGAATCGGCGATCTCCCCCCATGCTTCCTCGGAGCTCGTCATGGCCGTGTCCCACCACGGTGATGGGCTCACCGGGGATGACTTCAGTCTTCGCGAGAGCTGGAGACGCAGGCGCGTCCTTCACCGGAATCTCCAGGAAGACGAGCGCGAGGTCCGCATGGCTCGAGACAATCCCTCCGTCAGCATCCAGCAGGAGCTTGAGCTCGGGATGGGCGTGAACCTTGCCTTGATGTCTTGTCGCGCGCACCTCCGACGGTTCACCCGGCGTCATCGGAAGGTAGGAGAGGACCTTGATGGTGGCACTCGCCGAACACGTGGTGCCATCGACGATGCGCCCATTCTCATCTCCAGGCACACGCGCTGGCCGCTGCGGACACACGCAGTGTCCCGCCGTGAGCACCCACCGCGGGGAGAGCAGCACGCCGCTGCAACCCTTGAAGCCCTTTCCCGTCACGGGCTCCTGGGCGACGACGAGGACCGTTGAAGGATAGCGGTTCGCCGAGTCGACCTCGCCCGCCAGCGCCTCCACCGACACCTCCCGGCTCGTGGTCTCCGGGCTCTCTTGCTTCGTGTCCGGGTTGGAGCGGTCCGAGCACCCTGCGATCGACAGCCACAGCAAGAGCCCCGGCAACACGGATGGGGACAACGCACCCCCTCGCGGGTGTGTCCTATTGTACATCTGTTCACGATAGGAGGGGGGGCGCGACGTGTCAAACGTCAGGGGACGTCCGCGGGGTCGGGCCACTCCCAGGCGGAGCGGTAGGAGGAGGCCTCCTGGGTGGACTCGATGAAGCGGGCGTAGAAGGGGTGGCCGCTGAGGGTGGCCGAGTCTCCCACCACGAAGAGGTGCCTGCGGGCGCGGGTGAGGGCGACGTTGATGCGGCGCAGGTCGGTGAGGAAGCCGAGCTGGCCCTCGGAGTTGGAGCGGGTGAGGGAGACGAGGATGGCGTCCTTCTCGCGGCCCTGGAAGGCGTCGACGGTGTCCACCTCGACGTCGGGGGAGAGGGCCTCCACGCGCTCGCGCAGGGCGTGGGCCTGGGCGCGGTAGGGGGTGATGACGGCGAGCTCGCGCGGCTCCAGGCCGGCGCCGAGCAACTCCTTCACGCGGGCGATGACGAGCTCTGCCTCGCCGCGGTTGAAGAGGCTGCCGGTGTCCTTCTCCTGCTCCTCGTCGAAGCCCTTGCCGGCGGTGTCGAGGAAGAGGACGGGCGGGGCGTCCACGCTGGCGGTGGAGGGCAGCACGTCGGCGAGGGTGCGGTCCGCCACGCTGGGGTGGGCGCGCAGCTCGCCGCCGTACATCTCCTTCGAGGGGAAGGACATGATGGCGGTGTTCATCCGGTACTGCTCGCGGAGCATGCGCTTGACGCCCTCGCCGTGGTCGGCGAGCAGACGCTCGAAGAGGCTGACGGCGAGCCCCTGCTTGGCGGCCTCGGGGGAGAGGACGGTGGGCGGGAGCTGCTGGGGGTCACCGGCGAGGATGACGCGAGGGGCGCGGAGGACGCCGAGCAGGGTGAGGGGCTCGGTGGCCTGGGTGGCCTCGTCGAGCAGGGCGAGGTCGAACTCCTCGTGGGAGAGGACGCCGGACTCGAGGCTGGCGAGGGTGACGCAGACGACCTGGGCGCGCTCGAGGACGGCGCGCAGGGCCTTGCGCTCGAGGGCGCGGGCCTCGTCGAGGAGGCTCTTGGCCTCGGTGGTGGAGGCGCGGGCGTTGGCGAAGCGCTCGCGGCTGCGGCCCTGGTTGCGCTGGCGGCGGGCGTAGCCGAGCAGGGAGAAGGCCTCGTCGAAGAGCTCGCGGGAGAGGACGCGGTCGGGGTGCTCCTCGACGACGAGATCGAGCGTGTGCTGCTGGAGCCGGGGCGTGACGCGGGCGGGGTGGCCGATGCGGAGGGCGCGCAGGCCCTTGTCGAGACAGAGGTCGGTGAGGTGGTCCACGGCGGCGTTGCTGGCGGCGGTGCACAGCAGACGCTGGCCGCGGGAGACGGCCTGGGCGGCGACCTCGGCGAGCACGGTGCTCTTGCCGGTGCCGGGAGGGCCGTGGACGAGGAAGAAGTCCTCGGCGGCGAGCGCGCGGGAGACGGCGTCGTGCTGCTCGGGGTTGAGGGGGCGGGTGGGGGTGAATTCGCGCAGCGAGTCGAAGCGGGGGTGCTCGTTGCCGAGGAGGACCTCGCGCTTGCGGCGTGCGGCGCCCTTGTCGAGGGCCTTGACGCGCTGGAGGCCGGCGCGGACGCGCTCGTAGGTGACGTCGTTGGGGACGCGGTCGAGGCGGAGGAGACCTTCGTGGACGAAGGGAGGGGGCTCGCGGTCGAAGGCGAGCTGGACGCGGGTGGCGGTGGCGCGGGAGACGAGGGCGCGAGCGGGCTCCTTGATTTCGGAGCGGCGGGGGAAGACGGCGACCTGGTCTCCGTTGTCGAGACGGGCGGGGAAGCGGGCGCGGTCCTTGCGGGCGAGGGTGACGAGGACGCGGCCGCCGAGGCCGACCTCTTCCTCGATGCTCTCCAGGTCGAGGAAGGAGAGGCCCTGCTCGGCGCGCTGCTGAAGGGACATGCCCTCGGCGAGGGCTTCCATGCGGGCGCGCTCGGCCTCGCGCTCGAGGGAGAGGAGGCGGCCCAGGGAGTCGAAGAAGGAGACGTCGCGAGACATGGGGGAGGTTTATGCCATGTGCCGGCTACCCCCAGAAGCGCATCAAGGGACTCCAGACCCCTGGCGCACAGATCGCCAGCTCGCTGACACTCCTCACCCTCCACTTGCATGAAATGCTTCGAGTATTTCCGCTGCCGTCATTGCCGGAGTCACCTTTACCTCGCCGTTCATACTCTCGTCGCAGAAGAGCAGTGGCAGGTGAGGGGGGACGAGAGTGCGGCACCATTGAACGAATCCGGAGGTGTCTCGAAGAGAGGCACCTTCGAACGTCATGGAGTCACCCGTTCGAGCAAGCAAACCCTCCAATGCTGAATCCGTCATGGGAACACTGAACTCCAAAACATAGCTTCTCTCGGGATTGGAGATCTGTCTCACCGTGGCTCCAGGCCACCGCGTGCTCAGGCTGGAGATGAACTCAGAGACAGGCGGCAATCCGCCACTCTCCGCCAAGATGAAGAACTTCATCCACCTTCTCCTCGCTTCAAGGGCGAACAACAACCTCACCTGGAATGCTGAATTTCTTCAGGAGTTGCTCGAAGAGCGGAACAGCCCTGCTATCGTTGACAATCACCTCGAGCCCCACTGCTGGAGTGTTGGGATCCCTGATGACTGCGGCGTAACGCGCGAACTCGTCCATGAGTGCGTTCAGAATCATGGTTCGGGCTTTCTCGACACACTTCGAGCCAGCAATGAATGGACTTCGCTCGGCATCGCCAATGTGCTTGACCTCGAGCAGTTTCGCCTCCTCCAGGCGGGCACCGTCCGCCCAGACTTGCTCTCCACCTCCGGAGACCTCCATCTCCTCTGGCCCAGCATGCTTCCTCTGGTACTTGTAGGCTTCCGAGCCCTCGCGGGCGGGCCGCCGTTTCACCTTTCCAATCCATTCCTTGAAGGTTTTGTGGTTGACCTTCTTGGGCTTCACTCCCTCTGTTGGAGCGCCTCCTCCCGCCGAGCGTCCACCTGCGGCGGCGAACGCGGGTGCCACACCTGTCCCTGGGACGACACCTGGAGCGGCGCCCACGGGAGCGCCCACATGCCCGCCCGCGGCTACTGGTATGGGTTCGGGTAGCAGGGCGGGATGGTCGCGTGGCCCCGGCCGGTTCTGCACCTTGCCGGATACCTTCTTCATCAGGATGAACGTCACGACGCTCACCCCCACCGTGGCCCCGGCTCGTGCGAGGTGCGTCGCCGCTGCGTCGAGGCCCGCCTCATCTCTCGCATGGGTTGCGGAGTTGACGTAGAGCCACAGCGAGTCCTTCACCGCAGCCGTTTGCGCTGCGGCCATCATGACGCCCAGCGATAGCAGCGCCACGTCCACGGCCTGGCCGAGCACGGGAATGCCCTGACTGCCAATCCATGCCATGGTCATCGTTCCCATGAGCGTGATGCTCTCGGGAGACAGTACTGCCTGCACTTCATTCATCGCCTCGCCGGGCATCTTCTCCATGGCTCGTACGAAGGCACGGCAGAGCTTCTCCGGCTTCTCCATCGCTTCGACTGGCCGAGGCCGCGCATGGCACAGCTCATTCTCCAATGGGCTGGCGAACGCGGGCGCAGCGAAAAGAAGCCCCAAGCAATAGAGAAGGATTCTCATGGATGTAGGCGCTGACCGGATGCGCGCCGCACCGATAGGTAGCGCGGCAGCGCCCATGCTACTACTTCTCGTGGGAGAGGATGCTGGACTTGAGGGGGGCGCGACCTGGTCCCCGTTGTCGAGGCGTGCGGGGAAGCGGGCGCGGTCCTTGCGGGCGAGGGTGACGAGGACGCGGCCGCCGAGGCCGACTTCTTCCTCGATGCTCTCCAGGTCGAGGAAGGAGAGGCCCTGCTCGGCGCGCTGCTGGAGGGACATGCCTTCGGCGAGGGCTTCCATGCGGGCGCGCTCGGCCTCGCGCTCGAGGGAGAGGAGGCGGCCCAGGGAGTCGAAGAAGGAGACGTCGCGAGACATGGGGGAGGTTTATGCCACGCGCGGGCCGCCTGCAGGACAGCGGTGGGGGCCGGGCGCTTGCCAGCCGGCGCTCTCGGGTGAGTACCTGGCGAGGCTCCCTGCCGAAACCTGCTCTCAAGGGAGGACTCGCCCGCCAATCTCCGGGAAGCGCTCGTAGACCCGTTGAAGCGCGTCCAGGTGGGTGGGGTTGTCCAAGTCGAGCGGCGCATCGGTGAGCCGGACAACCCACCCTCCCGTCGCGGTACGCCGTGTGCGTGACAGCAACTCCGCGTCGCGGGCCGGGTCCGGAAAGCCGAT
Source organism: Archangium sp. (assembly GCF_036277355.1). GTDB lineage: Bacteria > Myxococcota > Myxococcia > Myxococcales > Myxococcaceae > Archangium. Next base: position 25,226 of record NZ_DASUNC010000166.1, on the reverse strand, counting down.
GGCCTCCGCAGCCGCACCCGACCAGTAGTTCAGCCACCCGAGGCGATGCGGAATCTCAGGCGAGCGCATGGCACCAGGGGACTTGATCATCGGCAGCCCGCGAGGAGGAGGCTCCAGGTCGTCTGGCCGGTTCTTTGTCTGGCGCGCGATATCCAGCGACGCCTTGGACGGCGTGGCATGCCCCCAGTACGCGCGCGCGTTTTCTGCCACGGCCTCCAGCACATCCGCTGCCGCTGCAATGCCTTCTGGGCTCAGTGGGAGCTTGATGTGTATTTCCAGCTGGGCCTGACCGCCCGGCGAACTGGTCGCCGACGCTTCCGTTCCATACACCGAGACGAACGCACGCTCATCGCCGTTGTGGAGGAGCGGAAATTCCCGGTCCATCCTCTGTTGGGCCAGCCATGTATCGCGATTCGCCAAAAGGGTGCGCTGCCCGTCCAGTGAAGTCGTCCATCCCAGGCTCATGCCAGGGAACGCACGCTCCATCCCATGGACCACTGTCATGGGTCGACTGTCATCGCGCACGAGTGCGGGCGCGTAGACGATGAGGGTGATTTTTCGTTTGGCTGTCATCTCAGCACCAGTCCATGACAACGATGAGGCCAATGAGATCCGGGGCCTCTTCTTCCAGCGCTTCTTTGTGCGCTTCACTGCGCACGCCGACGTGGTAGTCAAATCCGCAAGCCAGAGCGAGGGCGCGCTCGTGCCGCAACTCCTGCACCTGACTTTTGACCACGATGACCTGTAGGTCGTCCGTGTACGTGTCGAACTTGTCGGTCTTGACCTCCCACAGCGTGCGCGTGGCCAGTTGCAGCGCGTCGAAGTTCTTCCCATTCACGAACACATCGCCGCCGGGAAAACTGTTGTTCGGAATTCTGTCGGCGCACATGTCGTGCAGTTTATTACCGCCAAGGTGGTACGGCACTGGAGCGGGCTCGCACCTGCGGCGATCTCGCGCCGAAGTCTCGGGTGGCTCCACAGGAGGTAGATCCGGCCCCTTCGGCTCCGGCTTGGGCCTTTTTTTAGGCGAGGGTTTCTGTGGAGTGGTCCGCGTTTCAGGCACGGGCCGCGTTTCAGGCGCGGGCCGTACCTCGGGAAGGCCCATATCCAGAGCATACGCATCCAGGGCCTCCTTGATGACGAAGCCCACTAACACCACGCCCGCGATGATCACCGTTCCCACGACGAGTTCCGGCGCCGCCAGGACACAGAGCCCGACTCCCAGGGCAGCGGCACCGGCAGAGGCCACCGCGCATCGCCCCGTGGTGTCGTGAAACTCGATCCGGTCATGGTCGAGGGCATGAAAGCACCGCTCCGCCAGCACGGGCCAGGGCTCGGAAGCCTCCTGTACGGCGCAACGCCCCCCGTCCGTCCAGGGCAGCGTCGCCGCTCGCTGGAGGTTGGCCAACCTCGGGTCCCGGGCTGCTGGCCCTCCTGGGCCGGGCGCTGACGTAGCGCAGGCTGAGACATAGAGTAGAAGTGCGATACACGCTCGGAGATGCATGGCCAGGTCCTCCAAACAACTCAGGACCTCGAGGGTCCTGGCGGGGCCGCTCGGAGTATGACAGCACGCCCAGACAGCCACGAATCGGCACGTGAGTGGAGCGGCAGGGGGCCAGAGCCGAGAGCGTCACGTCGAGCGGCGGCACCTAATCATCTATGACGACGCGGGGCCGGAACTTGTTGTCGGGGCCCTGGATGTAGGTGAACACGATGGGGAAGTTGAGGATGGCGGCATCGGGGCTCCGGTCCACCTTGGTGGGCTCCACCAGGGCGCCCTCCTGCGGCATGACCGCCCATGTCTCCACCCCGAAGCGATTCCTGTTGTCGTTCAGGGCCGCGCCGCAGAAGGGCACGGGTGGGCCCTCGGGCGTGGGATGGAGCTTGTCGAAGTAGATGTAGACCCGGTCCGGGAACACCTTCGCCTCACCCGTCACCTTGAAGTAGTCCTCGTCGTTCACGATGAGCTCGCCCTGCACCGGCCCGCTCTTGATGTTGACCGTGGCCAGGTGGTGGTCTGGCCCCGCTTCCGTCACGTTCACCAGCTGGACTTCCATGATGGACCGGAGACCCAGCCGGCTGGCCGTCTGGCGGGCCTCGGGTGGGCACTGCGCGAGGAGGGGCTCCATTTCGGGGCGGACGGGCGCGCTCGCGCACCCCAGGAGGTTCGCGGCGGCGGCACAGGCACCCAGCCACGTGCACAGGCTGCTGGCGGGATGGGGCTGCGAGAGGGTGTCGTCGGCTCTGCGGGAGGGTAACAAGGAGTGGTTTCCTTTCTCGGTGGAACCCGCGCCGGAGCACGCCAGCTCGAAGGCAGACACGCACTCCTCGCGGACCAGACTCCACCCTACCCCGAGTAGCCCCGCGGTGACGGCGAGTACCAGGAGTGCCCTCCACCGGAGCCCCGGCTTCCTCGGCTCCTTCTGTGCGTCCGCCGTCTGGCCGGCCGGAGAGGACGTTCCTGGCACCCCGTTCTCATCTGGAAGGGCAGGAGGCGCCTCATCCCGAGCCGCGAAGGCATACGGGCGCGTCCATGGCTCCGAGTCTCCCTCCGCCTCCAGCATCCGCATCAGTTCCTCGTGGACGGCCCGGGCGCTCGGAGGGCGCAGCTCCGGCTTCTTCGCCAGCAGCCGCATCGTCAGGTCATTGAGGACTGGCGGCACCCGCGGGTCGAGCAGGAGGGGCTCTTTCGGGACGACTGACTCGATGGCGAGCAGCAGCTTCGCCTGGGGCAGCCGGGGGCTGAAGGGATGGCAGTCGGTGAGCACCTCGTAGAGCAGGGCACCCAGGCCGTAGAGGTCCATCGCGGGAGTGGCGGAGAGATGCGCTCCCTGCTCCCACTCGCCGTTGATGAGGAAGGTGGCGCACTCGGGAGGCAGGTTGTGGAACGTGGTGGGCGGCAACACCTCTGTCAGCGTGTAGGCCCCGGGCAGGAAGGCCGAGCCGAAGTCGGTGAGGAAGAGCTTCTCGTCCCCCTCCCGGATGAGGAGGTTGTCCGCTTTGAGGTCCCGGTGCACCACGCCGCGCTCGTGCAGCTCCGCGAGCACCCGTGCCACCTCGGCCACCTCCTTCACCTGTCGGCGCAGCGAGGAGTGTGTCTTCCAACGCCACCGGTTGAAGGTGCACCCGGGGATGTACTCGGTGACGACGAAGAAGTAGCCCGAGTCCGCGTCGGGCCAGCGTCCCGTGGCGTAGACCTTCGGCAGGTGGGGATGCCGGAAGTGCCCCAGCACCACCGCCTCGCGGACGGCCCGCTCGTCCACGCGCGACTCGTCCTCGGCGCTCGGCGGCCGCGCCGCCATCTTCATCGAGAAGAAGTGGCCCCCGTGTTCCACGAGGAGGACGGTGGAGAAACCGCCGGAGCCCAGACGGCGGACCACCCGGTAGTGACGCACGCGGTGGCCCGGGCGCAGCTGGTCCGGGTGCAGGGGGCGCTTCATGGGTTCACCTTCAGTTCCTTGACGCGCAATGTCCGGGGGCCGTCTTCCTCCAGGGTCAGTCCCACGCAGCCAGCCCCCTCGGGCATCGGCGTGGTGAAGGTGTGGAACTGATATCGCCCAGAGCTACCCGAGGTGATGCGCACGGGGAGCCCCTCGCCTCGAGGGCACCCGGCCTCCAGCCGGACCCGGACGAGCCGCCAGGGCCTGGAGTGACGGCGGTCGGCTTGGAGGGTGACGGTGACGAAGAGGTATCCCTCCAACTGGAGGGAGGACTCGACCCAGGCCCGGAAGCCGCTGGCCGGCACGGTGGCCGTCTTCATGTCCGGGACACGGAGCGACAGCCTGGGACTGCCGCCTCCTGGTACGTGGCTCGCGAGCAGCTCGCGGGCGACCGCGTCCACCTCGTTTCCGTCCGCCACCGGCTCGGCAAGCACGTGGGCTCGGGCCACCCACGCCTCCGCGTCCACCACCTCCTTCCGGGTGACGAGCGCCAGCGTCAGCGAGACGGGCTCTCCGGCCTCCGTGCGTCCCGTCACGGGCAGCAGCAGGCGTTGCCCCTCCAGCAGGTTCTTCACGGGGGAGAGCACGAGGGAGCGCTCTCCAAACGGAGCGACTTCGACATGCCCCTGCCACTCCGGTCCTGGCAGTGCGCGCGGTTCCACGAGGTCCACGAAGCGGACGCGGGTGACCGTGCCCGAGTCCACGTACAGCACCGGGGGTGCCTCCGGCCGTCCCGCGACGAGCACCGTGCCGCGCCGCGACTCGGGCCCGGTGGCCCGTGCGGGTTGTGCGGCGAGGGTGGTGACGAGAAGGAGCCAGAGCAGGGCTGTCCATGTGCGAGGGCGCACGGGGCCTCCGGGAAGAGGCTCGCACCGTAGAGGAGCCTGCCCGTCCGGACAAGGACTGCTCAACCGGAGCGGTCACTCCGGAGCAGGTCACTTGACGAATCGGTAGGGGGCGTATGGGCCACCCGGGGCATCTCCTTTGGAGGCGCGTGTCCGCGAGCCCATCCGTGCTTCTCAGTCTGGCCGTGAGGGCTCGGGTTCAACCTCGAGATTGATGGTGTATCCATCGGCCATCGACAGGGGGTACAGGGCGCGGCGTTGGACGTTGGCGTGGTTGACCGCGAGGTGGACTGCACCCGCGATCATCACCCATTCGCGATCGGGCGGCTCGGCTTGCGCTTTCAGCCAGGCCTCGGCCATCTCGCGGCTGGCGAATGAGGCCACGGGGATGGGGGGTACATCCTGGACGAGCTCCGCGAGGTAGTACTCCATTGCGGGCCACGGCATGACCTTGCGGTGGTTGATGTCTCGGAGATAGACGGCTTGGTGGTACTGGTCTCCAATCAACACCAAGGCCCTGCTGGGCGGTTCGGACGTGTTTTCCAGCCAGGTTGTTGCCTCTGCCTGCGTTCCAAATGCGGCGATGACGCGCGGCGGAGCGCCGGCTTCGAGTCTCTGCATATGTTCGTCCAAAGCGACGAACTCGCCGTTCAAGACGATGTAATGAAACACGTCGAGGAGAATGCGAATCGGCTCATGGTCATTGGTACAGTTCGGCCCGGCCAGCAACTGATTGAAGAAGCCATGGGTTCTGGCCAGAAGCTCTCGGATGTTCGCGCTACCAGCGGCTCCTGGTTCGTTGGGGGCGAGAGTGCGCGATTCGACCCGTGCCGGGCTATCTGAGGCCAGGTTCTTGCGAAAGTCCTCGAACCGGTAGTGCTGGCCGGTCGCGGAGATGAACGAGAGGGTGTAGCCCGCACACTCCAGGATTCTTTCTCGCTCAGGGGATTGCTCCTCCTTCCAGAGCCTCCCGAGGAGCTTCTGGGCTTCGATGAGTGCATCGTGGATTGGCATCAAAGATGACTCTACCCGCGTATGCTCACGGGCGGTGTTCCTTTCCCTGGACGAGGTGCTCGAACGGCTGGCGCACGATGCCGACGAGCGCCTCGAGTGGCAGGCATCCCACGGCCTTTGATGTCATTCTCCAGTGGTGCGGGACTTCGACATGGACGGGGCGTGCGCGAGCCCTCTGCACGGAGGCGCGCGGATGCCCCATGTCTCCTGGGAAAAAGAGAAAAGTGGAAATTCCTGGAATTTTCTCCACCGCATCCTGGAGAATGCCCGGGCAGTCCTTTCCCCCCAGGAGCTTCTCTTGTCGTCCAGACTCTGTGCGTTCGTCCTCCCCCTGCTGATCGCCACCTCCGCCGCGGCGCAGACCCCGGTCATCTCCTTTCCGGTGAGCGGCCCCTATACGGTCACCGGTACGCTGCGCGCCGGCCAGCCCTTCACCGTCCAGTACGCGCTCGACCGGCTGAAGACGTGCCGCGCGACGTACAGCGGCATGGACACGTGGTTCATCACCGTCGAGTACCGCTTCGACTACGGCACCTTCCAGAGTGCCTATGTGACCACCACGAGCGGGTACAGGCGGGAGCCCGCGCCGGCCACCATCACGGCACCGGTGGGGGCGCGCACCCTCGAGATGCGGTTCAAGAACTGGGACCGCGGGAGCTGCGTCGCCTACGACCCGAGCTCCTGGCCCATCTACACGTTCACGCTCCAGCCGTAGCGGAGCGCTCCAGCAAGGCTCCAGCCCAGGTGAGGCCACTGCCCACCACCGCGAGTGCCACCGCGTCGCCCACCTGGGGGTTGTCCCAGTTCTCCGAGAGCACGGTGGGCGCGCCCGAGGCCCCACAGTTGCCCCGGTGCTCCACATTGTAGAAGTGGTGCGCGTCGGGCACCTCGGTGCGCCGCTGCACCGCCTCCAGCATGCGCAGGTTGGCCTGGTGTCCGATGAGGCTCAGTCCGTCCGGGGTGCGTCCTGGTGAGGCCGCGAGGTAGTGCGCGCGCAACGCCAGGAACGTCTCGCTGGCGCGCTTGATGGCGAAGGCCTGCACCGCGGAGCCCTGCTGGGTGAAGTGGCCGGCGCGGGGCACCTTCACCTTGTCCGCGCCCGAGGGGCTTCCGCCGAGCAGGGTGTGCGTGATGCGCCAGGGGCCGGGGATGCGCGGGCTGATCAGGGCGGCGCTGGTGCCATCGCCCCACAGCACGCAGCTGGAGCGGTCCGCGTAGTCCACCACGCGGGTGGAGTTCTCCGGATTCACCACGAGGATGAAGTCTGGCAGCCGCTCCGGCCGCATCCCGGCGAGGAAGTGCAGCTGCGCGCAGAACGACGAGCAGGCGGCGTTGAGGTCCAGCGAGGGGGCCTCGATGCCCAGTGCCTCGGCGATGCGGCAGGCCTCGGCTGGAATGCACTCGTCGGGCGAGCAACCTCCGGCCACCACCATTCCCACGTCCTTCACGTCGCGCCCCGCGCGCTGGAGGGCCATGAGCGCCGCGCGCCTGCCCGTCTCCGCGTTGGAGTACAGCGCGGCCTCGAGGGCTCCGCGCACGTCCCGGTTGCGGGTCTCGCGGAGGTAGTCGAGCGGCAGCACCGTGTGCCGGGTGCGGATGCCCACCCGCTCGACAATCCATGCGTCGTCCGTCTCCAGGCCGATGTCCTGGAGGAACGCGTTGGTGATGAGGTTCTCCGGGTGGAAGTGTCCGAGCGCGTGGAGGAACATGCGGACCGTCTACCCGCGCCACGTCATCGCTTTGCCACGGCCGCGAGGATTTCCCACGCGAGTCCGGCTCTGACGCGGTGCGCGTACGCCGCGCACCGCGTCATGGCCCGCATGGCTGCTCCTGGAAGGCCAGCGAGCCGGCCATCGTGAACGCCTGCGGCGTGGAGTCGCGCACGTGCGTGCTCCCATCGACCAGATGCACCTCCACGTCCACCATCGGGTAGCCCGCGAGCACGCCTCTCTCCATGGCGCCGGCCACGCCCTTCTCGATGGCCGGGATGAACTCCTTCGGGATGACCCCGCCATTGTTGCGGTAGCGCTCGATTCGAGTGGTGCGAGACATAAAAGACTCCCGTTCCCGCCGGGTGCACGCACCCGCGGGTTGAAGACAGACACTGGTTGAGAGGATTCAGACGCTCGGGAGGCTTCGGGCGCGCACACGCATGCCCGGGAGCGGCCGCTCAGGGACGCTCGGGACGGTGTGAGGACACACGAAGGCCCGGGATGATCAGCGGCGGAACAGAGCCCCTGCGGTACACGGGAACCAGCCAACCCGCGTACCAGGGAACCCGGTCCGCCTGATCAAATGTCGAGCAGAACCTTGTTGCGGGAGCCGAGACGCACGTCCGCCATCGGCGCGAACTCGCGCTTGGACGGCACACCCAGGATGGTGGTGACGGGCCTCATGACGCGAACATAATTAAGACATCAGCGGGAATTGTCAATCCTGAGCAGGCATTGACGCGGGAGGGCCCGGTGCTTCGAGGCGTGCGTCCACCCGCCGGCTCAGGCGTTCGCCATTTCCTTCTTCTCGGCCGTGGAGGCCCGGCGCATGGGCTGGGCCTTGCCGTACGTCAGCGAGCGCGTCACCCACTCGACGGGGCCGAAGCGGAAGCGCGCCAGCCACAGGTGGCTGAAGACGATCTGCAGGGCGAAGAGCACCAGGGTCAGCGCGAACTGCGCCGCGGGGCTCTTCAGTTTCTCCATGAGCCCCAGCCCGTAGCCGTAGAAGAAGAGCACGCCCAGCACCGACGTCAGCAGGTAGTTCGTCAGCCCCATGCGGCCCACGGGGGCGAGCACGGTCAGCCACCGGCGCCACTTGTCGCGCTGGAAGAGCAGGGTGATGCCCGCCGCGTAGGCCGACGCCATGCCCAGCTCTCCCAGGTGGCGCATGGGCCCCATGACGAACGGCAGCCACGGGAGCGATCCGGGTTGGAGGATGTTCCGGATGGAGAGCAGCCACACGACGATGGCCACGCTGCTGGCGGCGAGGCCCAGTCCCAGGCCCCACCCGAGCAGCCGGCGGAAGAAGCGCAGGTGCTGGTGCGCGTCATGGAAGAGGCGGCGGCGCCCCGCCCACAGCCCCAGCAGGAAGCGGCCGGCGATGACGGGCAGGAGGGCGCTGAGATTCCAGAACAGGTCTTCGCAGTAGTACGCCCCGCCCACGCGCACCGTGTCGAGCCAGGAGCCGTGCGAGAACGCCTCCAGCACCCGGGCGCGGAGGGCCAGGCTGTGCTCCATGGCGGCCTTCGCGGCCTCCTCGGTGGCTGGCGAGCCGAGCAGCTCTGTCACCCGCGGGACGATGAGCCAGAGCAGGGGAGCGAGGAAGATGAGCACGGCGGCCCAGACGAGGAGGGTGCGGTCCGTGCGCTTGTGGAACAGCAGCAGGGTGAAGCCCAGCACGGCGTACGTGCTGACGATGTCGCCCTGGAAGAGCAGGAACAGGTGCGCGAGGCCGACGCCCAGCAGCACCACCAGCCGCCGCGCGTAGAGCGGGACGACGGAGGTGCCGCGGCCCTCGGCGCGCTCGAGCTGCACCACGAACCCCAGGCCGAACAGGACCGAGAAGAGGGTGATGAACCGGCCGCCGATCAGCGGACCGAAGGTATGGATGATGACGGCGTCCAGCCCTGACGACTCCCGGTAGAACGTCTTCACCTCGGCGAGCGGGCGGAACATGAGCCCGCTGAACCACAGGTGGACGTTGGCCAGGAAGACGCCGCTCAGCGCGAAACCCCGCAGGGTGTCGAGCAGGACGAGGCGCTCGCCCTCGTCGACGGGACGGGCCTTCAGGGCGGGGGAGGCGGGGGGGGTGGAATCCATGGCGGGGGAGTATCGCAATGCCCGCGCCAGTCCCACGGGGGCCCCTCCCATGTGGGACAGCCATGCCCGCGCCCTGGGGCGTTCCCACTTCTGGGACGGGCCCCTTCAGGACCGGACATGCGCGGCGGCGGGCGCCGGCTCACTCGGGGTGCAGGCGGCCCTACACCCGAGGCGAAACAGCCCGCCCGGAAAATCAACCGTGGGGCTTGCCCGGATATCCGGCCCACGGGTCCAAGGTTTTGGGAGTGCCAGCAGGAGGCCCGCGCCGATGACGATCCTATTGCAGTTACAATCCAGCGGCGGTGGGCCTCGGCTGGGCTGGATCGGGTCTGGTAGAGTGCCCTCCCCCCCATCCCCGACCAACGCTTTGAGCCGAGACGACTCGCAGCAGATCTCCCTGCTCTTCAACCAGCACGGCCCGCGGGTGTACCGCCGGGCGTTGCGGTTGCTGGGCAATCCAGCCGACGCGGAAGAGGCCACGCAGGAGATCTTCATCCGGGCCTTCCGCGCCGCCGGGAACTTCCGGCAGCAGAGCCAGATGACGACCTGGCTCTATCAGATCACCACCAACTACTGCCTGAACCAGATCCGGGACCGCTCGCGCCGCACCCGGTTGCACGAGGAGCACGTGGAGCCCATGGCGGACGACGGCTCGCGGACCGGGCCGGTGAGCCCCGATGACCTCGTGCTGCTGCGCCGGTTGCTCTCGGAGGCCGACGAGCGCCAGGCCGCCGCCGCCGTGTACGTCTTCCTCGACGGCATGTCACACGAGGAGGCGGCCTCGGTGCTGGGCGTGTCCAAGCGCACGGTGGGCAACCTGCTGGAGCGGTTCCAGGAGTGGGTGAACGCGCGGACGGCGGGAGGCTCGGAGGGCACGCCTCCTCCTCCCCCGGCTCCGCCACCGCCGGAACGAAAGACCTCGGGTTTCCTGGGATTGGGAAGGAGGCGCTCATGAAGCCGCCTGACTTCGTCAAGTTGCGCGCGGGAGGGCCGGAGTGCCCCTCCGATTTCACGTTGGATCGTCTCCACGCGGGCGAGCTCCCGCCGGAGGAGGCGCAGCGGACCGAGCGCCATGTGGCGGGCTGTGCCGATTGTGGCGCGCGTCTGGCCGAGCGCCGGGCGGGCTTCGGCGCCATCGACGGCGTGGATCCGCGCGTGATGCTGGGGCGTATCCGCAAGGGGCTGGATGAGCCCGCCCGGGCTTCGAGCTCCGAGCGGCTGCTCGGCTGGGCACGCCGCCTGCTCGCCCCGATGGCGATGGTGGCCACGGCGGCCGTCGTGCTGCTGGTGGTGGTCCCCGGCCAGCAGGGGACGCGGATGAAGGGGGCGCTCGGGCTGCACGTGTTCCGCCTCGTGGGCGACCATGCCGAGGAAGTGGTGAGCGGCGACACGTTCGCGCCGGGCGACCGGCTCCGCTTCAGCGTGGACGTGCCGGCGGAGGGCCACGTGACGGTGCTCGGCGTCGAGGCGTCCGGGGCGCTGTATACGGCGTGGCCGCTGGAGCCCGGAATGCAGACGCGCTTCGAGGAGGGGGACGGCATCGCGCTCCCGGGCGCGGTGTCGCTCGACGCGCAGCCAGGCCGCGAGATGCTCTACCTGGTGCACTGCCCGCTCGAGGTGGGCACACCGGAGTGCACCTCGGGCGGCGCCGGGGAGAAGCCCGTGTGCCCCGAGGGCTGCGCGATGACGCCGTTCATCCTGGAGAAGGGCGGATGAGCCGGGGATGCGTCTTCCTCCTGGGCCTCGTGCTGGCGGTGCTCGTGTCCCCGCTGGCTCAAGCGCTCCCCGAGCACACCTGGGTGGTGGCCATCGGCCATGACCAGGGCGCTCCCAACGAGGTGGGCCTGCTCTTCGCGGAGCAGGACGCCCGGGCCTTCACCGACGTGCTGCGCCAGCACGGGGGCGTCTCGTCGCGGCGGACGATGTTGCTGCTCGGCGATGACGCGGCCTCGGTGCGTCGCGCGCTGCAGGATGTGAACGCCGCCATCCGCGCGCAGGCGGGGGCGGGGCATCCCACCGCGCTCGTCGTCTTCTACTCGGGCCATGCGGATGCGACCGCACTCCATCTCGGGGGAACGGAGCTGCCCCTCGAGGAGCTGAAGACGCTGGTGGCGGGCTCGCCGGCCGGCGTGCGTCTGCTGGTGCTCGATGCCTGCCGCTCCGGCTCGGTGACCCGGGTGAAGGGAGTCAACGCCGCCGAGAGCTTCGACATCTCCCTGAACAACAACATCGCCACCGAGGGGCTGGCCATCCTCACCTCGAGTGCCGCGGGCGAGTCGAGTCAGGAGTCCGATGAGTTGCGTGGCTCGTTCTTCACCCACCACCTGATGAACGCGCTGCGCGGCGCGGCCGACCATGACGACGATGGCAAGGTCACGCTGACCGAGGCGTATGGCTATGCATATACCCAGACACTGCGCTCGAGTGGCCAGACGGTGGCGCTGCAGCACCCCACCTACTCGTGGGAGGTGAAGGGGCGCGGCGAGCTGGTGCTGTCCACTCCGGCGGAGACGCAGGGGAAGATGGGGCGGCTGCGGCTCGGCTCCTCCTCGCTCTACCTCATCCTGGAGGGGCGGCGGGGCGGGCCCGTGGTGGCGGAGGTCTCGCCACAGGGCAATCGCCGGGAGCTGTCCCTTCCCGCGGGCCACTACTTCGTGCAGCAGCGCAGCGCCGATGAGTACCGCGAGTACCAGGTGGCCCTGGCCGCGGGCGCCGTGGCCGACGTGGCCTCGCTGCCCTTCGAGACCGTCCGCTATGACCGGCTGGTGCGCCGCCGCGGTGGCGAGAAGCGCTACACCCATCATGTCGACCTGCTCGGGGGCGCCCAGGGGCAGATGCTCGCGGGAGACGGCATCGCGCCGCAGCTCCGCGTGGGCTATGGGCTCGACTTCGATTGGGGCTCCGTGGGCGTGCGGCTGCGGGGCATGCGGAGCCAGAGCTCCGGGCTGGACGGGTTGCTGCCTCGCACCCATGACGAGCTCGGCCTCGGATTGACGCTCCAGCGTTTCGTCGATTTGCAGCCCGTGAGCCTGGCGTTCGGGCTCTTCGTCGAGGGCGTGTACCACCGGCAGAGTTTCGACACGCAGCGGGTGTCTCCGGACCGGCAGGCGCTGGGCGCGGCCTTTGGCGGAATCCTGTCGGTGGAGCGGCACCTGGGGGCGGGGCTCGCACTGCGCCTCGAGGGCGGGCCGGTGACCGGCCTCTTCCAGCGGGCCGTGATGAAGAACGGGGTGGCGTCGGATGAGCGTGAGCTGGCGACCCCACTGACCTGGTGGGGCGCGGGAGGACTCGTATGGCGCCGGTGAGCACCGAGGGCAGGGCTGCTTCCTCTCTTCTTCGCGGGCTCGTCTGCGTGCTGGCGGGCGCGGCACTCGCCTGCGGAGAGACGCTCGTCGACGAGACGTACTCGGGGACGCCGCTGTTCACGCTGCGGGGACGGGTGGTGGCCCCCTCGGATTATGTCGATGAGGAGGACGCCGAGGTCTTCCTCATGGTGCTGTGGAGCCTGGGCGGTGCGGCGAAGGCGGACAGGCTGGTGCCGCAGCCGGGGACCACCCGCCGCATGGCGTTCTTCCGGTCCTTCGAGATGCACCTGTTCGACGAGCCCGGGCCCGAGCTCCTCTACACCACGCCCTCCGGCGCGCGGTATGGCATCGCGCGGCTCGGGGCGTTCCGGGATGCGAATGGCAATGGGCGGAAGGACGACTCGGAGCCTTTCGAGGGCTACTCCCAGAACGCCTTGATTCGCGTGCCCGTGGCGCTGTCGGGCGGTGATTCACCCACGGGGACTCCCTTGAGCGCGGGGTGGCACCTCGTCTCGACCCCGATGATGTGTCCGTCCTCCATCCGGCCCACGACGCCCGTGGCGGATGGCGAGTGCGGCGTGCCGCTCGGGGCCGGGTGCAAGAGGGACTCGGACTGTGGGGGCGGGGTGTGTGTCCTCAACTTCGTCGGAGAGTGGTCCGGTGGGGCCTGCCTCATCCCGGAGCCTCCGCCGAATGGCTGCCGCCAGAAGGGCTCGGTCCTGCTGCGGGCCCCCGCGCCGGACGCGACGGCCTATTGGATCAAGGCCTGTACGGTGACGGAGGACTGTGGGCGTCTCCATCCCTATCAGTGCGACCAGCAGCTCCGCGGGTGCAGGCCCTCGGCCGAGGTCGTCGTGGACGTCAACGGGCGGGATCCGGCGCGCTCCTTCTGCGTGGAGCAGGGGGCTCCGCCTCAGTAGCGGGGTCGCCCGCGAAACAAAGCCCCCGGGAGGCATGCCTCCCAGGGGCCGTTCAACTCACGTTCCGCTCAGCGTGCTCGGGACTAGTACGCGCCCTTGAGCGAGGTGCTGGAGTAGGAGCTGTAGCCGCGCAGCATCACGTAGTAGCGGCCGGAGGTGGTCTTCGCGGCGAAGGAGCACGTCTCGTTGTTGCCGGAGAGGTACGGGCGGCAGTCGTACGAGCTGGTGCTCGGCGTCGAGCCGAACTTCACGTACATGTCCGCGTCACCCGAGCCGCCGCTCAGCGTGAAGGTCACCGCCCGGCTGGCCGGCACGTCCAGGTGGTAGTACTTCAGCGAGCCCGAGGCACCGGAGATGCCGGTGATCGCCACGTTGTTGGTCAGCGCCGTGGAGGCCGGGGGAGGCGTCGAGGCGCCCACGCCCACCGCCGTCCAGGCCGCCGACACGGAGGCGACCTCGGCCGTGGTGTAGCCCAGCGCCGTCGCGGCCTGCTCCGTGTACGTCTTCGCCTGGGCGAAGGTGGTGGAGGCCGTGAAGAGGTCGCGGTTGGCGCGGTAGAAGATCTGACCGGCCTTCTGGATGCCGATGCCCGTCACCACCGTGCTGGTCATGCCGCGCGGGTGCGTGCCGCCCTGGCTCAGCAGCACGAACGCCAGGTTGGCGATGCCCGAGTTCCAGTGCACGCCGCCGTTGTCGGACGTGCCCGTGTAGCGCGTGGGGTAGTAGTCGTAGGACGAGCCGTCCTGCGTGGGGTTGGCCATGTAGCGGAGCGCGTCACCCGGGGTGTTGGGCGTCCACACGTCATCGCCCACCATCCACACCGCCGCGTCCACCACCCAGCCGCGCTTCCACGACTCGCAGTAGGCGCCGAAGATGTCGCTCATGCCCTCGTTGAGAGCGCCGGACTCGTTGGAGTAGGTGAGGTTGGACTCGGAGCTGGTCACCGCGTGCGTCAGCTCGTGCACCGTCACGTCCAGCGACTTGCCCAGCGGCGCGGACTGCACGCCGTTGCTGTCGCCGTACACCATCTGGCTGCCGTTCCAGAAGGCGTTGGTGTAGTTGGTGCTGTAGTGCACCGTGCTGCGCAGCTGCGCGCCCGCGCCGTTGTACGAGTCACGCGCGAAGTTCACGCTGTAGCAGTCGTAGGTGGTGCCCAGGTGAGCGTAGTTGTCGTCCACGTGGGTGTCGCCCGTGGCCGCGCCACCCTCGGAGCGCCTGAGGGTACCGGGCAGGCTGGTGCCGTTGTTGGCCGAGTACACCGCGCGGTTCTTCGCGGAGTGGATCTCCGTGGTGGTGTCCTCGATGGCGCCGGTCAGCGCGTTGACGAACACGTGGTCACGGATGGGCAGGTCCGCGCCCTCGCCCGTCACCACCACCTCCCAGGCCAGCCGCAGACGGCCGTCCTGCTCGGAGCGGATGTACACCAGGCGGGCATCCCCCTCGGTGGCGATGTGGCGGCCCACCGTGTTGTCCAGGGCGGCGGCCTTGGCGGCCTCGCCGGAGACGCGCGCCTTGGCCGGGACGAGCTCGCCGTCACGCGCCGAGCCGTTGGCCATGAAGATCTTGCCGCTCGGATCCTTGTGGATGATGAGCTCGCCGCCCATCACGGGCAGGCCGTTCTTGGTCTGGCTGTAGCGGATGTGCGAGTTGCCCTGCTCGTCCACGCTGGTGCGCGTCATCACCAGGTCGGCGGTGTCGAGGCGGAAGGCCGCGGCGATGCCCTGCAGGCCGTTCACGTTGTCCAGCGAGCCCTTGAGCATGAAGGGAACGCCATCGTCGTTGGAGCCAACGACCTCGGCGGAGGGCAGCGCGGCGAGCGCGGCGCGCACGTCACCGAGGGAATCGGCGGCCGCGTCGGACTTCGGGGCGCCCTCGGGCAGCTGCGAGTTGTCGACCTCGCACGCGGCGAGGGGAAGCGCGAGCAGCGCGGCGGCAAGGAAACGGGTGCGGATCACGAGATCTCTCCTGACCGACGGCGGGGTGCCATCGGACGGCTCCCGCTAAAGCAGGGAACGCGCCAACCCCGTAAATGCTTGGAACTCCGAAGGTTGCGGCCCCATGTTTAAATTTTGTGGAGCAAGTATGTCACGCCCGCCTGCCTTCCGGATGTAGAGCGTGTTTACACGGAGTAGGAAGAATCACCTGATTTCAATGGTTTGAGACAACTCAATCCGGGGTGTCCTGGATTCGGACAGGAGTGTCCTGGGTCGCGACAGGCCCGCCACCCGGTCTCCGAGTCCGGAAAATACCGTGTCAGGACGCAGGGTCCCTGGCGTCTTTTCCGGCTCCCTGACTCCAAATCCGGGCGTGCGGGGTTCAACTCCCTGGCGGCCTGCCACTTCTTCCTTCTCGTCACTCCGCCTCGTCCGGCTCCACGAGCTCCGTGGCGCCCGAGTCCTTGCGCAGCGGGAGGATGGACGCCCGGGCGTGCTTCTCCAGCGCGGTGGCCAGCTCGTGGGCGTGCGTGGTGACGAACACCTGTCCCTGCCGGCTCGCGGTGGCGATGAGGCGTCCCAGTGGCTCCAGCAGCGAGGGGTGCAGGCTCGTCTCCGGCTCGTTGAGCGCGAGGAAGGGCGGGGGACGGGGCGACAGCAGCGCGGCGAGCAGACAGAGGTAGCGCAGCGTCCCGTCCGACAGCTCCGTGGCTTCCAGCGGGCGCACCAGCCCGGGCATGTGCATGCGGAAGGAGAAGCGCCCATCCTCGCTGTCGAGCTCCAACCGTGAGCCGGGGAAGGCGCTCTCCACGGCCGCGTGCAGCGCGCGGTCATCGCCGATGTCGTCGATGGTCATCAGCGCCGCCGCCAGGTCCCTCCCGTCGTGCGCGAGCGCGGGCGTGCGCACGCCCACCTGCGCGTGACGCAGGGGCGAGTCCGGGTCGGTCCGGAAGTGGTGGTAGAAGCGCCAGCGGAGCAGCTCCGCGCGCAGCGCGCTCAGCAGCGGGAAGCGGTGGGGCTCGGAGAGCTGGGCCAGCACGGACTCGCTGCTCCACAGCTGGGCCGCGAAGGTGGTGCGGTGGCCCTCCGCGTCGCGCGCGAAGACGCTCTGGGACTTGCGCTCGGCCACCACGTGCCGGCGCTTGCCCTCGTGCACCCAGACCGTCTCCTCCTTCACGTCCGGGTCCAGCGAGAAGGGCCCTTGAGGGGGCGGCACCACCCCGCAGGACAATTCGTAGGCCAGGTCCTCCAGCCGCACGCCCACGGTGAGCCGCAGCGGGGCGGACTTCGGCGCGCTCTTCGGACGCGGGCCCGCCCACAGCACGGAGGGCATTCCGCCTTCCTCGGCCAGGGTGCGCGCCAGGGTCCCCTCGGCACCGGCGAGCAGCAGCTGCAACGCGCGGTAGACGTTCGTCTTGCCGCTGCCGTTGGGGCCCACCACCACCGTCACGGGGGCGAGCGGGAAGCGCAGCGCCCGCACCGAGCGGTAGTTCTCGATCCACAGCTCTTGGACGGGCATGGGCTAGCGGCTCTTGCGCCAGGCCTCGAGCTCCGCCTTCTTGCGGACACCCACCTCGTCGAGCCGGTCCTGCCAGGCCTGGCGGTAGGGCCGGAGCGCCTCCACGAGGGAGCGCGCCACCACGAGGTTGCGGTACCACTTCGAGTCCGCGGGGACGAGGGTCCACGGGGCCTTCTTCGTCGAGGTGCGCGAGAGGGCCTCCTCGTAGGCCTGGGTGTAGTCGTCCCAGTGCTCGCGGTCCTCCCAGTCTCCGGCGTTGATCTTCCACGCCTTGCGCGGCTCCTTCTCCCGGTCCACCAGGCGCTGCTCCTGCTCCTCGCGGCTGATGTGGAGGAAGTACTTGAGGATGAGGGTGCCGTGCTCGGAGAGCATCTCCTCGAAGTCGCGGATGTGCCCGTAGCGCTCCTTCCAGAGGGACTCGGGGACGAGCCCGTGCACGCGCACGACGAGCACGTCCTCGTAGTGGGAGCGGTTGAAGATGGCGAGCTCGCCCTTGCGCGGCGCATGGCGGTGGATGCGCCAGAGGAAGTCGTGCTCGCGCTCCTCCTCGGAGGGGACGCCGAAGGAGGTGACGCTGACGCCTCGCGGGTTGAGGAAGCCCGCCACGTGCTTGATGGTGCCGTCCTTGCCGGCCGTGTCGCGGCCCTGCAGGACGATGAGCACCGAGTTCATCTTCGCGCCCCACAGGAGATCCTGCAGATCGAAGAGCTCCTCGCCCAGCGCCTCGAGCTCCCGCTTCGCCGCGT
Source organism: Archangium sp. (assembly GCF_036277355.1). Taxonomy (GTDB): domain Bacteria; phylum Myxococcota; class Myxococcia; order Myxococcales; family Myxococcaceae; genus Archangium. The sequence goes on along the minus strand of NZ_DASUNC010000166.1, from coordinate 7,691 downwards.
CCCGGTCCGCCTTCTTCGGGGGGGCCGCGGAGATGCCGTCGAGTTTGACCTTCTCGCCCTGCTTGTCGATGGTGATGATGTCCATGCCCACACCTCCCGTTGGCTCCCGTGAGCAGGTTTCCACGGGGCGTGAGGGCTGACAACCCGGACTGTCCACCCGTGGAATGGTAAGGTCCGGCCCCATGCAGCTCATCATGAACCCGGGCGCTCTGGATGAGCAGACGTTCGTGCTTCCCGAGGGCCCCGTCACGATCGGGCGCACGCCGGAGTGCACCGTCTGTGTCGTCCACAAGAGCCTGTCGCGGCGGCATGCGCGGCTGGAACGGGTGGGCGGGCGCATCGTCCTGGAGGACCTGGGCAGCAAGAACGGGACGTTCATCGGCTCGGCCCAGGTGCGGCGCCACGAGCTGCGCGAGGGGGAGAGCTTCCGGTGCGGCCAGGTGTCGTTCCGGCTCGTGCGCACCTCCCCCTCGTTCTCGCGGGAGCCGATGCCGACCCAGGTGCGCTCGCTGCAGACGCGCTTCTCTCCCACCACCATGGGCGAGCTGCTGCGGCCATATGCCGATCCCGAGTCGAACACCGCCCTGAAGATGAAGCCCGTGAGCGGCGACGTCCGGGCCCACAACAAGCTGCAGATCCTCCTCAAGGTGAGCCAGCTGCTCTCCTCACCCGGCTCCATCGACGAGGTGTTGGACCGCGTCCTCCAGCTCGTCTTCCAGATATTGGAGGTGGACCGGGCGGCCATCCTGCTGGTGGAGCCGACCAGTGGGCAGCTGCGTCCGCGGGTGGCCCGTGCGTCGGGCGAGCTGCCCGCGGGGCCCTTCTACAGCCAGCACATCGTCGACTACGTGCGCAAGCACAGCGTGGCGGCGCTCTTCTCGGATGCCCGGAGGGATCCGCGGCTGGGCTCCGCCGACTCGGTGCTGAAGCAGTCCATCTGCGCGTCCATGTGCGTGCCCCTCAAGCCCCGGGACACGGTGATGGGGGTGCTCTACCTGGACAACCTCTCCCGGGCCCATGGCTTCACCCAGGAGGACCTGGAGTTCCTCACCGCCTTCGCCAACCAGGCGGCCATCGCGCTCGACAACTCGCTGCTCCGCCAGCAGCTCGAGGAGGAGGCGGTGATGCGCACCACGTACCTGCGCTTCTTCCCGCCGGCCACCCTCAAGAAGCTGCAGCTCGCGCGCAGCGCCCACCTGGGCGTCATCGAGACGGAGGTGACCATTCTCTTCTCGGACATCAGCCAGTTCACCGCGCTGTCCTCCACGCTCGAGCCCCGGCAGGTGGTGGACCTGCTCAACGAGTACTTCCCGGTGATGGCGGACATCGTCTTCCGGCACGAGGGGACGCTGGAGAAGTACATCGGCGACGCGCTGATGGCGGTGTGGGGGGCGCCCGTCGCGCACCCGGACGACGTGGACCGGGCGGTGCGCGCCGCGGTGGAGATGCAGCGGGCGCTGGCGCGGTTGAACGCGCGCTGGCGGGCCGAGGGCCGGCCCGAGCTGAACATCCACGTGGGCCTGAACACGGGCCGGGTGGCGGCCGGGAACATCGGCTCCGAGCAGTACCTGCAGTACGCCACCATTGGAGATGCCACCAACGTGGCCAGCCGGGTGTGCGCCGCCGCCCGGCCCGGGGAAATCCTCCTCACCGAGGCCACCTTCGAGCGCTGGCGGGAGCGCGCCTTACCCGTCACGCCGCTGCCGCCGCTCCCGGAGCACGGACGGCAGGAGCCGCTGACGCTCCACCGGGTGGAGTGGCGAGGGCCCCTCGGGGAGTCCTCGTACACCGGCTGACGCGCCCCGGGTCCGGGTGCTCCCCTTGACGGCTTAGGGGATGCTGGGGACTCTTCCCTCGACACCTGAGGGGAGCGTGCGCGTCGCTCCCCCGAGCACCTGAGGGGACGAGCGACATGGCGGGCAACTCGCTGGAGTTGATGCAGGGCACGCTGGACGTGCTGATTCTGAAGAGCCTGTCGTGGGGCCCGTTGCACGGGTACGCGGTGGCGGAGGTGGTGAGGGAGCGGAGCGGGGAGGAGCTGAAGGTGGAGGAGGGGGCGCTCTACCCGGCGCTGCACCGGCTGGAGAAGCGGGGCCTCTTGGAGGCGGAGTGGGGCCTGTCGGAGAACAACCGGCGGGCGAAGTTCTACCGGCTCACCTCGGCGGGCCGGGCGCACCTGAGGGCCGAGACGCAGGCGTGGCAGCGCTACGTGGCGGCCGTGTCCCGGGTGCTCGAGGCGGCTTGAGGGCGCCCATGCGCTACCCGGTCACGCCCCCGTCACACCCCCGTTGGTACTCGTTGCTCCACGTCGGACGAGGCGCATGGGGGGACTCCCGCGCCCGCGACGAGGAGTGACGCATGAAGAGCGCTGAGACGACGAAGGTGGTGCGGGCCGCGCGGGACCTGGCTCCGGTGATTGCCGCCCGGGCCGCGGACATCGAGTCGGGACGGCGGTTGCCCTTGGACCTGCTCGCTCCATTCAAACAGGCGGGGTTCTTTCGCGCCTTCGTGCCCCGGAGCCACGGTGGCTTCGAGGTGGACCCGCGGACCGGCTGCGAGGTGCTGGAGACGCTCGCCCGCGCGGATGGGGCGGCCGGCTGGACGACGATGATCGGCATGGAGAGCCCGCACCTCTTCGCGCTCCTGCCGCGCGAGCGCTTCGATGCCATCTACTCGGCCGGTCCGGACGTCATCATGGGCGGGGCCTTCAACGCGCAGGGGCAGGCCGTGGTGGAGCAGGGAGCGGCGCATGTACGCGCGCGTCCCGCTCCTCGAATCTCCCGTCTTCCAGCTCGAGCTCGGCCGCGTGGACACGAGCGTGCGGGCCGCTCACGCGCTCCTGTACGCCACGGCGGATGAGTTCTGGGCCGCGTGCGTGAACGAGCCCGCGTCCGCCGTGCCGCTGGCCCCGCGCCTGTCGGCCGCCCTGGCGTGGGTGACGGAGAATGCCTCGGGTGTAGTGGAAACCTGCTATCGCGCGGGAGGGGCCAGCTCGCTCAAGGAGGGCTCGTCGTTGCAGAGGCGCTTCCGTGACATCTACACCTTCAGGCAGCATGCGGCTGCCGCTGAGGGGTGGTTTGGTCAGGCCGGGGCCTCCCTCCTCGAGCAGCCGACGGGATTCTGGACCTGAGGACGCTCCCTCGAGAGCGCCCGGGGTGCTCGGCTGCTCCATGGAGTGGCGGGGGGGAAGTCGTGACGGACTGGCGGTTGGAAGTGCTCGGGGGAGCGCGGCTCCTGGGGCTGGCGGAGCCCCTGGAGGTGCAGCGTCGTGTGGCGGCGGTGCTGGCGTGGCTGGCGTTGGAGGGGCCCACGCCCAAGTACAGGCTGGCGGGCATGCTGTGGCCCGGCTCCGGCGAGGACACGGCGCGCAACAACATGCGCCAGTTGCTGCGCCGGCTGCGGGTGGCCACCGGGACGGACCTGGTGCTCGGCGGGGACGTGGTCTCCCTCTCCGAGCGGGTGTGCACCGACGCGGTGGAGCTGGAGGCCCATGTCTTCGCGGGCCGTCACGCGCAGGCGTTGTCGCTGGCGGGCTCGCTGCTGGGCACGCTGGACTTCGATGACTGCCCGGACTTCGAGGCGTGGCTGCTCCGGGCCCGCGAGCAGCTCGAGGCCTTGCGGTGCCGTGCCGCCATCGCCGAGGTGGAGGCCCGCGAGCAGCAGGGAGACCTGGCCGGGGCGCTGCACTTCGCCGAGCGGCTGCTGGGGTTGGCGCCCCTGTCGGAGGAGGCCTACCGGCGGTTGATGCGGCTGCACTACCTGCAGGGAGACCGGATGGCGGCGCTCACCCTCTTCGAGCGCTGCCGGAAGATGTTGTTCGAGGAGTACGACGCGGCGCCGCACCCGGACACGCTGGCGCTGGCGCGGGACGTGGAGCGCGGACAGGTGAAGCCCCGCGCCGTGGAGAAGAGGCTGGAGCGGACGCTGCCGCTCTCCGTGCTGCGTCCGCCGGTGCTGGTGGGCCGCGCGCGCGAGTGGGCGCGGATGGAGGCGGCGTGGGGGTCGAGGCAGCTCATGCTGCTGCTGGCCGAGCCGGGCGTGGGCAAGACGCGGCTGGCGCATGACTTCGCGGCGTCGAAGGGGCGCTACCTGGTGTTCTCCGCCCGGCCCGGAGACGCGGAGGTGCCCTACTCCCTGTTCGTGCGGAACATCCGGGAGATCTTCGCCGGGCGGCCCGAGCTGCGGCTGGGCCTGGAGCCATGGATTCGCCGGGAGCTGGCGCGGGTGATGCCCGAGCTCGCCGCGCCCGGGGAGCGGATTCCTCCCGTGCGGGACGAAGGGGAGCGCGTGCGCTGCCTGGACGCCTACAGCGAGGTGCTCCGCCGCTGCACCGAGGGCGTGGACAGCTTCATCACCGATGACCTGCAGTTCGCCGACACCGCGAGCCTGCAGGTGGGGGCCTATGCCCACGCGCGCTTCCACTCGGCCGGCACCTTCCCGCTCATCATCGACTGCTGCCGCAGCGGTGACTTCGGGGGCGAGGCGCTCGCCATGACGAAGCGGCTGGAGGCCGCGGGGCTGGCGATGTTCATGTCCCTGGAGCCGCTCCCGCCGGAGGCGGTGGGTGAGCTGCTGGAGAGCCTGGAGCTGCCCGGGGCGGAGTCGCTCACCCGGGAGATGACGCGCTACACGGGGGGAAATCCCCTCTTCATCACCGAGACGCTCAAGCATCTGGTGGAGTCGGGGAGCCTGGAGCAGGGGTGGCCGGAGCGGCTGCCTCCACCGGGGCGGGTGCGCCCGCTCATCCAGCAGCGCCTGGAGCGGCTGTCCCCGCTGGCGTTGCAGCTGGCGCAGGTGGCGGCGCTGGCGCTCATGGAGTTCAGCCTGGAGCTGGCCGGGGAGGTGCTGGAGGTGAGCCCCCTGTCCTTCGCCGAGCCGCTGCGCGAGCTGGAGGCGGCGCAGATCTTCCGGGGTGAGCACTTCACGCATGACCTGGTGTTCGAGGCGGTGAAGGACTCGATTCCCTCGGCGATGGGGGGCCTGCTGCACCGGCGCCTGGCGCAGCGGTTGGAGGCGAGGCGAGCGGCCCCGGCGCTCATCGCGCAGCACTGGCTGGAGGGAGGGGAGACGCGGCGCGCGGTGCCCTTCCTGCTGGCGGCGGCCCAGGTGGACGAGTCCCACCTGCGCCGGACGGAAGCGGCGACGAACTACGCGCGGGCCGCGTCCATCCTGGAGTCCTCGGGTGAGCTGGAGGAAGCGGCCCGGTGGAGGAGCAGGATTCCCTCGGGGTGACGTCAGAGGCCGGGCGTGCACACCGTCCGGGGAGGGACGTGTCATGGAACTGGTCCTCTTCATTGGATTGCAGGGCTCGGGAAAGAGCAGCTTCTACCGGGAGCGCTTCGCGGGCTCGCACGTGCATGTGAGCAAGGACCTGTGGCCCAACGCGCGCAAGCGGGAGGCCCGGCAGCGCAGGCTCATCGCCGAGGCGCTGGCCCGAGGGGACTCGGTGGTGGTGGACAACACCCATCCGCTCGTGGAGGACCGGGAGCCGCTCATCGCGTTGGGCCGCGAGCACGGGGCGCGGGTGGTGGGCTACGTCTTCGAGTCGGACCTGGAGACGTGCCTGGCGCGCAACGCGGGGCGGGTGGGGAGGGCGCGGGTGGAGGACAAGGCCCTCCACATCACGTACCGGAAGCTGCGGTGGCCCTCGAGCGCCGAGGGATTCGATGCGTTGTTCCACGTGCGGGTCCGCCCCGAGGGCGGCTTCGACGTGAGGGAATGGAGGGAGGGACATGAAGCCGGATGATTTCGAGGCCCGGATGCGGGAGGGCGAGTTCTTCCACTCGCTGCGGCTGCTGAGGGGGGCGTGGTGCGTGCTGAGGGTGGACGGGCGGGGCTTCTCGCGCTTCACGGAGGCGCGTTACGAGAAGCCCTTCGACGCGACGCTGCACCAGCAGATGGTGCGCACGGCCTCGGCGCTGCTGGAGGAGCTGCAGGGCGTCTACGCGTACACGGAGAGCGATGAGATTTCGGTGCTCTTCCGGCCGGACTGGTCGCTGTTCGACCGGGAGGTGGAGAAGCTGGTGTCCATCTCGGCGGGCGTGGCGAGCGCGACCTTCACGCACGTGGCGGGAGTGCCGGCGGTGTTCGACAGCCGGGTGTGGATGGGGGTGAACGAGAGGGAGGTGGTGGACTACTTCCGCTGGAGACAGGCGGACGCGACGCGCTGCGCGTTGCACGGCTGGTGCTACTGGACGCTGCGCAAGGAAGGGCAGAGCGTGGCGCAGGCCTCGCGGGAGCTGCACGGCAAGTCGGTGGGCTTCAAGAACGAGCTGCTCTTCCAGAGAGGCATCAACTTCAACGAGCTGCCGCTCTGGCAGAGGCGGGGCTCGGGCATTTACTGGGAGCAGTACGAGAAGGAGGGGGAGGACCCGCGCAGTGGCCGGAAGGTGAGCACAAAGCGCCGGCGGCTGAAGGTGGACGAGTCCCTCCCGATGAAGGAGGAGTACGACGCCTACGTGCGGGAGCGGATGAACGCCCCCGCCCCCTTCGCTTCATGAACACGACCTCCCGTGTAGCCGACTGATGAGGTGTGTCCACAAGACCGGGGCAGGCTCACTACATGAAGATCCCCGGGGCTGTTTCCAGGGCGGCACGCAGCTCCTCGACTGTCGTCTCCGACTTCTTGGCGATGGTGGGCGCGTGCCAGACCGACGCGACCGTGCCCTGTGGCGGATCGCACACCGTCCTGATCACCGAGTCGAAGGAGCCGGGCCACTCACACCGCGCCAGCTCCGCGGCATGCCGGCGTGCGTCCAGGAAGGTGAAGCACGGCCAGCGCGGCAGTCGAATCGTCGTCATGTCGCAGTTGAAGAACCGGCAACCGTTGAGCTGCGCCTCCGTGAAGTCGCAGTCCTCGACTCCACCGGCCTTCCACCTCTCGTCCACGTCCTCGCGGAAGCCGAAGTCATTGCCGGTAAAGCGACCCTTGAACCGGCACCCCGTCAGCTTCATCGGTGCCCAAGGCAGGCCCGTCAGCTGGCCCTTCGCCTGGATGGTGCAGTTGATGAACTGGCCCGACATAGGCACCAGCGACCGCCCAGCCGCACTGATGATGACAGTGGAGTCGCGCACCGTGAGGTCGGGGCCGAGCCAGTAGATCGGGCCCTTGGCCAGCTCCAGCCGCTCACCGACAATCTCTCGCTTTTCGTAGTGGATGTTGGGAGTCACTCGGGTCTCAGAAGAAGATCATACGAAAGAAGGTGCTCGCCATCCGTCGCCCGTGCAGCGCGAAGTTCGACTCCGTGCCAGACAGGATCTCGTAGTGGTAACTCTGTCCCCCCGGGCCCGTGATGTCGACACCGCGGCTGTTCCACGACAGGCTCGGGAACCGCTGCTTCATCTGCAGCTCCACCCACCGCCCGCGCGCCTGGCGCTCCAGGAGATTCGCGCGGTGCTCGAGACCGCGGCTTCGCACTGCGTCGATGGCCCTACGCTCCTCGTCCCTCAGAAACGCCTGGGACCACTTCGCCGCAAACTCCTTCACCGCCGCCTGCAGCTCGTCGCCCAGCCGGTCCTCCCCCGGGATGTCCCCGTAGCTCTTGCCTCGCGGGAGGACGGCGTCCACATACTGCACCCCCGACATCACTCCCCAGCTCCGAGCAGGTGACGGTGACCTTGCGTGGGCACCCCCTCCAAGGAGTGCGGCTGCCAGTTACTCAGGCCTTTCGTACCCAGGACGGCCAGCGTTA
>NZ_DASUNC010000165.1:0-6140 GCF_036277355.1 Archangium sp. | reverse complement strand
CCTGCCAGGTGGTGGACGAGCCATCCCACGCTGCACGCCGCGCTCGTCCGCGAAGTGGCGGAGCCGGGCGAGCCGTCCGAAGCTGAAAGGAGCGCGGCTGCATTCCCGGCCCCTTCCCCCGCGCTCACTTCCGCCACCATGCTCCGCGAGAACGACACCCGCTCGAAGCCCGACGAGAAGCCCGCCGCCCGGCCGCAGCGCAAGGCGTTGCACTGTGTGCCGGGCCGCCAGGAGACGTGCGTGGTGGGCTTGTGTACCGTGCTGCTCACCGGCTGCACCGGCACGCCCCAGGTGGTGCGCCCCCCGCCCCGCCCCGCCGACTGCCCGCCCGGTGCCGTGAAGACGATGAAGGAGCTGGGCATCCACGTTGGTAAGGTGGGCAAAGCGGATTTCGGTCCTCGCGAACCCGGCACCAGCCAGCGTGTCACCGTGCGCGAGTCCACGCCCATGCGGGTTGTGGACTTCAAGGGGCTGAACAATGCCACGCTCACCGGGCGGCTCTACCTCGGGCCGGAGCGCGTGTACGGCCGCTTCACCCAGGCCATGCGGCGGGATGGAACGACGTTCCCCGTGTGCCTGGAGTTGGTCGCCCGCGAGGATGAAACGCCAGGCGCTTACCGGGAGGACGTTGGCGGCCCCGCTGACTCCGCCGTGCTCATCGACCTCCAGAAGGTCCGGGCCGTGGAGCGCTTCGAGTAGGCGGGGGGCAGCACAGCGGCGGGGAGGTGTGGTAGAGGCCAACGCCTCCCGTCACCCCGCCCCGCCTTCCCTTGGAGGTTGACTCCCCGTGCTCCTCGCGTCTCCCGTGGGCCTGCTCGCGCTGGCCCTCCTCGCGCTCTCCCCCCAGGCCGCTGAGCCGTCCCCACCGGACGCGTGTGAAACGGCGAGCCCGCAGCTGATGCTGAAGGCCGAGCCCTCCGCGACACCGCCCGTGGTGTGCATCAGCCCGGACGTGCCCCTCACGCTGCGCTTCGACACGGCGCTCCGGCCAGGGTCCGTGCGCCTGGAGGAGCGGGAGCGCTTCGCGGACGTGTCGGTGGGCCAGCGCGGCGTCACCCTGACGCCCCCGGAGAAGCTGAAGGCCGGGGAGCGCTTCCTGGTGGAGGTGTGCTTCGCGGACGGTGCGGCCCCTGCGTGTGCCAGATTCCTCTTGCTGGCGCACCCGGCGCTGGGCCTGTCCCAGGTGAAGGTGTTTCGCGAGCCCCGTTCGGTGGCGTCCTTCCAGGAGGGCGAGAAGACAGCCCAGGCCGAGACGCGGCAGTGCCAACAGGAGGTGCGCCAGCTGCGCGCCGAACGCGGCGCCCCCGAGGGACTCCGGGGCGCGCTCGCCTCGGGGCTGCTGGGAGAGAAAGGCATTGTTTCCAAGGACCTGACGGGCAGTTACACGGAAGCCAAGAGCAACGCCCTGCGCGTGAGCCAGGCCCGCAGCTACCGCGCCGAGGGCCGGGTGGCGGTGGAAGTGTGGCTGGAAAACCCCGGCACGCGGCCCTGGACGGCGGCGGGCGCGGTGCTGCGCGGCCCCAAGGGCGAGGTGTTGAAGCCGCTGCCCCTCTGGCAGCCGGAGCCCATTCCTCCGGCTGATGCAGTAGCCGAGGAGCAGCAGCCAGGGCGCCGGGTGGTGGTGGAGGTGCTCGCGTCGCAGACGGAGGCGCGGGGCACGTACACCCTCACGCTCTGGGACGCCGAGCAGAAGCGCACCGTCACCCTGGGGAATGTCACCTTCCCGTAGCGCGCGTGCCCGCTGCCAACCCAGTGCATCCTCCACCGCGCCCCCTACCTGTCGGCTTGACCGCCGTACCCGTGTTTCCGTGTACTCGCGGAAACCCCTGGCACCCGCCCGCCCGGCGGGAAGGAGTGGTGCGGTATGTCGCCCCGTCTGAAGCATTCCCACCCGGCAGGTCTGCCGCCGCGCCGCTGGTGGGTGTTGCTCGTGCTGTTGCTCTCGGCATGTGCCAAGGGCCATCCTCCCGGCGGAATGTTCGCGGGCCGGGGACCTGTGCTGGCACTCACCCCGCTACCGGCTCCCGTGGAGGAAAGCACCCCGGCCTCGGACGCCGGGCTCTCGGGGGCGGTGGTGTACGAGGTGGCGGTGGTGGAGCCGGGCCGTGGCACCACGCGGCCGGTGCCGGTGAGCCGGGAGGACTTCCAGCGCGCCCTGCGGCACATCGCCCACCAGGTGCAGCACGAGGGCAAGAGCCCGCGCGAGGCCGCACGCGAGTGGCTCGAGGGCCAGTTGGAGCAGCACCCGGAGTGGGAGCAGATGAGCGGGACGTGGGTGGCCGAGGTGGACAAGGGCCAGGTGCTCACGCTGGTGCCCGAGGACGCGGACAGCCGGCTGAAGCCCGTGGCGGACGAGGCCCTGCGCGAGAGGTACCTGCTGTGGTGCACCTGGGGGCGAGGCGGAGGCGATTGCCTGCGGCTGCTGGATGACGGGCCCTACCTCAAGACGGACGACCGGCGCACGCTGGCGCTCGCCCTGGCCTTCGGCTCGGTGCTGGAGGAGACGAAGGCGGCGTTGGGGCGCGAGTTGGACCCGCAGGTGCTGGTGGCCTCGTGCATGTGGACGCTCGGGGCGTACCTGGCCCTCTGGCTGGTGCCCGAGCCGACCACCAAGCTCTTGGCCGCCGGGCTGTCCGTCGTGCTGGTGGCCTGGCTGGGCGTGGACACGCTGTGGGGGCTGATGGACGGCTGGACGGCCATGGCCACGCGGGCGCACGAGGCCACCACCTTCGAGGAGTTGCGCGAGGCGGGCGAGGGCTTCGCCCGGGTGCTGGGCACGGACGCGGCGCGGGCGATGCTTCTGGCGGTGGGCGCGTTGACGGGGCGCACCGTGGGGGAGGTGGCGGCGCGGGTCCGGGCGCTACCGGGCTACGGGCTGGCGAGTGCCCAGTGGCGGGCGCAGGGCGGGGCCGCGGTGCTGGGGCGAGTGGAAGCCATGGCGGCCGAGGAGGGTGCGCTGGCGCGGGCGGTGGCGGCGGTGGAGACAGTGGCGGCCACGCCACATGGCCCGCTGGCGGTGGTGATGCTCAAGAAGGGACGGGGCGGCGGTACATCCTCCGGGGGCGGCTCCTCGGGCATTGTCGCCATCCGCCACCGGGGTGGAAACCTGCAGGTCCTTCTGCCCAACGGGCAACGCTGGCACCTACCTCGTGGCAGGTCCATCCACGACATCCCCGTCGAAGACGAGGTGGGCGACAGGCTTCAGAAGGCCGTCACCGAGGCCGCCCAGCAATGGGGGCCACACAGGCTCTCCCCGAATGAACGTCAAGCCATCAATGATGCGCTCAAGAAGGGTGAATACTGGCTGGCGCACCTGCTGGAGCGTGAGGCCCGGGGCCGCTTCGTGCAACGCAGGGTGAAAAGCCAATTCGACCATCTCTACGAGTTCAACCTGAGCGAAGGCATCGACGTGATTGACCATGCCACAAACCGCCGGTATGAAATTCTCTCCGGGACGGCATCGAACCTCGCGCGGCACGGCCGGCGCATGGCGGGCGAGTTCTTCCGGATGCTCACCTTCTGAAGGGGCGGCGAATGCTTGCCAAAAAGGTCTTCTACGAGGACAAGCACCTGGAGCACGAGCGGCTGGAGCTGACGGACAAAGGCACCCTCTACTTCCTGGGCCGCAACCTGACGCTGAAGAACTGCACCCTGGTGCTGAAGGTGGCTGCTCGGAACCTGTTCATCCGCGAAGTCCAGTTCATCGACTGCGCCTTCGAGGTGAAGCAGGAGTTGATCAACCACCAGGACTGGATAACATCGTCACTCAAGGGCTGCCGGTTCAAGGGGCGGTTGTCTGGGTGTGACTTCGGGCACTGGCCCGAGTACGGAACGGAGCCGAAGTACCAGCTGGGCTCCATCGAGGACTGCGACTTCTCCGAGGCGCGTCTGGATCACTGCCGCTTCCACGGGAATGACCCCCGCTCCCTCCGGTTTCCCAAGTGGCCTGGCTTCACCATTCTGGATCCCATCCGTCACATTGCCGAACTCCGCGACCTCGCCTGGCCGGAACGATTTGGCAGTTCGCTGCTCTCCTTGTTGGACCAGAGCCCGGAGAACCTCTACAAGCACCCGCGCTCAACGATGGCCCTGAGCTTCTACGCTCCCATCGAGGCGAAGAAGTCGGGCACCGCGGAAGAGGCCTTCAAGGCCGCCATCGCGAAGTGCGACTTCATCGTCTCCTGACGCAGCCAGACCTCTTTCCTTCCACAACGGCGTCGAACCTGGCGCGGCACGGCCGGCGAATGGCGGGCGAGTTCTTCCGGATGCTCACCTTCTGAAAGGGCGGCGGATGCTTGCCAAAAAAGTCTTCTACGAGGACAAGCACCTCGAGAATGAACGGCTGGAACTGACGGACAAAGGCACCCTCTACTTCCTGGGCCGCAACCTGACGCTGAAGAACTGCACCCTGGTGCTGAAGGTGGCTGCTCGGAACCTGTTCATCCGCGTCGTCCAGTTCATCGACTGCGCCTTCGAGGTGAAGCAGGAACTGAAGAACCACCAGGACTGGATAACATCGTCACTCGAGGGCTGCCGGTTCAAGGGACGGCTGTCGGGGTGTGACTTCGGGCACTGGCCCGAATACAGCAACCTGCCGTGGTACCAGTTTGGAGCCATCGAGGACTGCGACTTCTCCGAGGCGCGTCTGGACGGCTGCCGCTTCATGGGGTGTGACCCCCCCGTACCCTCCGCCTCGTACTCGTTCTTGTCCCGCTCGTTGCCGTTCCCCGCCATCGTCTGCTCTCCCCTGGTGTGTGGCCCGGACGCACGGGTGGCCGTGGCGGACCGCCGTGCCCACTCTCTCCCGGAGGAACCATGGCCATCCCTTTCCTCCATGACACCCCGCCACCCGTGGATGCGGTGGCCGCCGTGCTCCAGCGAGGCCACCCTAGGAGCTGAGCGCCACGCCCATCTGGGAGGAGGAGGGCGAGCTGGCCGGTGTCATCCAAACCTTCACCGACCGCACCGAGGCCGCCACCAAGACGAAGGCGCTGATGACGGCCAACGACGCGGTGCGGCGGCTGCAGGGCCGGCTGCTGCAGCGCACGCGCACCCAGGCCCTGGGGCAGCTGGCCAGTGGCCTCCCGGGCGCGGAGCGGCAGCGCGTGGTGGTGGAGGCCGAGGCGCCGCGGGCGCGGGGCCGCTTCACGCTGCTGCTGTGGCAGGACGGTGAGCCGCCGGGTGTTTCGCTGGAAGGGGTGACATTCCCGTAGGGGGGCCCCTCCTTTTACGTCCCCCATCCCTGCCCCTACCCCATGGATTGACATGGCCACGCAGGCCCCCCTGTCCTCCCGAGCCCCTGGCTTCCAGGGTCAACGGTTCGTTGGGAGGCATGGCATGTCCACCCCTTTGGAGAATCCCCACGTGGCGGCGAGGCCACGCCGCCGCTGGTGGCTGGTGCTCGTCCCGTTGCTCTTCTCGGCGTGTGCCACGGGCCACCCCTCGGGCGGCATGTTCGCGGGCCGGGGACCTGCGCTGTCACTCACGCCGCCACCGGCTCCCGTGGAGGACAACACCCCGGCCTCGGACGCCGAACTCTCGGGGGCGGTGGTGTACGAGGTGGCGGTGGTGGAGCCGGGCCGTGGCACCACGCGGCCGGTGCCGGTGAGCCGGGAGGACTTCCAGCGCGCCCTGCGGCACATCGCCCACCAGGTGCAACACGAGGGCAAGAGCCCGCGCGAGGCAGCACGCGAGTGGCTCAAGGGCCAGCTGGAGCAGCACCCCGAGTGGGAGCAGCTGAGCGGGACGTGGGTGGCCGAGGTGGACAAGGGCCAGGTGCTCACGCTGGTGCCCGAGGACGCGGACAGCCGGCTGAAGCCCGCGGCGGACGAGTCCCTGCGCGAGCGCTACCTGCTGTGGTGCACGTGGGGACGCGGCGGGGGCGACTGCCTGCGCCTGTTGGACGACGGGCCCTACCTCAAGACGGACGACCGGCGCACGTTGGCGCTCGCCCTGGCCTTCGGCTCGGTGCTGGAGGAGACGAAGGCGGCGCTGGGGAAGGAGTTGGACCCGCAGGTGCTGGTGGCCTCGTGCATGTGGACGCTCGGGGCGTACCTGGCCCTCTGGCTGGTGCCCGAGCCGACCACCAAGCTCCTGGCCGCCGGGCTGTCCGTGGTGCTGGTGGCGTGGCTGGGCGTGGA
>NZ_DASUNC010000164.1:0-20143 GCF_036277355.1 Archangium sp. | reverse complement strand
GTGGACAGGCTGGCCTCCATGGCCGAGAGCCACCAGGACCCCGGCCACCAGGCCAACGCCCTCATGGCCCTGGAGACGCAGCACCGCTTCGAGCCGGCCATGCTGGAGCGCCTCACCACGCTGGCCAAGAAGGACACGCTCGTCACGGGCGTGGCCATGCACACGGTGCGCTCCATCGGCCGGGTGATGGACAACGACTTCCAGCGCACCGGCCGCTTCGACCCGTACATGGGCAAGCTGCTGGAGGTGGCGCTCGACTCCACCGAGCCGGACATGCGCGGCCTGGCCATCGAGATGGGCACCTACCCGGACGCCCGCATCGAGGGGCAGTCCCTGCAGCAGCTGGCGAAGCTCCAGCGCGAGGACCCGGACCCGGACGTGCGCGAGATGGCCGCGCTGGTGATGTCCTCGGGGCGGGACACGCAGGCGGTGCTCGAGGCCTTCGGCGAGTCCTTCCCCCAGGAGAAGAACGAGTGCGTGCGCTGGGCCATCGTCCGCTACGCGGTGCGGGCCGCGGGGGCGCGGGCGCTGCCGCTGCTGAAGGACTTCGCGCGGCAGGACGCGCGCTTCCGGCAGGACTACGCCGACTTCAAGGCGCTGTATGACGGGGGGCAGGTGGACTTCGACCGGGTGTTCCCCGGCAAGGCCAACCACCACCGCTGCGAGGCCCCGGAGGGGTAGGCGATGAGCACGGGAGCGAACAAGAAGTGGGTGGGTGTTGGCGCGGGGCTGATCGCCGTGCTCGCGGGGCTGATGGTGTGGCTCTCGGGCAGGGGGAACGCGCCCTCCGGTGAGCCGCGGGCTCCCGTGGCCTCGGACGGCGCGAGCGCGGGTGGCGGACAGAAGGCTCCGGCCACGCCAGCCCCGGCCCCCGTGGCAAAGGGCCCCCCGCCCCAGGACATGCTGCGGGCGGTGCCGTGCGAGCTGGACTCCCTGGTGGAGGAGTACCGCCAGGGCAAGGGCTCGCCGGCGTGGCGCCGCTACGTGATGGAGCAGCTGCGCGGCATCCTGGAGAACCTGCCCCCCGAGCAGCTGTGGGCGAAGGTGGAGGCGGAGCAGGACCCGGAGGTGCTGGAGGCGCTGACGGCGCTCTGGGTGATGCGCTTCAACCTGACGGGGAACCGGGAGGTGCTGGAGCGGGTGCTGGACAAGGCGGGGCGCGAAACGGACCCGGGGCGCAAGGCGGTGATGGTGCGAGCGCTGCGGGCCTCGGACGAGCCGGCGAGCGAGGTGCTGGCGAAGGCGGAGTCCACGCGGCAGGCGTACCGGCAGTGGGTGAAGGACCCGGCGCCCGAGGTGCGCGAGGCGGTGGTGGGCAACCTGACGGACGAGGCCGCGCGCAACTTCGGACGCTTCCAGGGCGTGGCGGAGCAGGCGGTGGCGCTCGCGTCGGAGGCGAGCGATCCGAAGACGGCGGCGGGGCTGCTGAGCGCATCCTCCATCGAGGCGGCGCGGACCCCGGCGGTGGACTCCGTGCGGCAGCTGCTCGAGAAGTCCGAGCACCCCGAAGTCCGGGCCGCGGCGGCGAAGGCGCTGGGCACGGTGCAGGTGGGCGAGACCGGGCGGACGATGAAGGCGCTGACGGAGCGCTTCGCCACGGAGGGCTCGCGCGAAGTGCGCGGCGCCATCCTGGAGAGCATCTCGCGGCTGGGCCTGTCGGGCGCGGTGCCGGTGCTTCAGAAGCTCAAGGGCGTGGACCCGGCGATGGATGGGGAGATCGACACCTGGCTCACGCTGCTGGCCTCGCAGCCGCAGACGTGGAACCTGCTGCTGCGCGACAAGCAGGCGCTGGAGCACGGCTGGGGCCAGAAGGGCTGAGCCCCCCCCCACCAGCGAGACACCGGACCCAGGAGCGGACACAGGACCGGTGAGAAGTCCCCTCTCCCCCTGGGAGGGGGTTAGGGTGAGGGTGTCGCCAACCCGAGGAACCGCATGCTCCGCCTCACCCAGCGCCGGAAACTGACCCTGCAGGCACCCGAGACGGCCGGGGGCCATGCCCACGTATCGGCCGCGAGCGGCCTGGTGCGCGCGGGCCAGTGGCTGCACGTCGTCGCGGACGACTCGCTCTTCCTGGCCACCTTCCCGCTGGAGGGCGAGGCCCCCGGTGCATTCCAGCGCCTGTTGCCGGGCGAGCTGCCGCTGGAGCCCCGGAGCCGCAAGGCCCAGAAGCCCGACATGGAGGCGCTCTGCCTCGTGCAGGGCCTGCAGGGTGCGCCACATGGAGCGCTGCTGGCGGTGCCCTCGGGGAGCACGGCGGTGAGGCAGAAGGGAGCCCTCATCCCGCTCGCGGCGGACGGGAGCGTGGGCGGCCCGGTGCGCGAGGTGGACTTCACCCGCCTGTACGCGCAGCTCGCGCGGGAGCTGGGTCCGCTCAACGTGGAGGGGGCGGCGGTGTCGGGCGCGCGCCTGCGCCTGCTCAACCGGGGCAACGGGGACGAGGGCAAGGACGCGGTGGTGGACCTGGACGCGGGCCGCGTGGTGCGAGCACTGGAGGCGGGCGCGCCGCTGGAGGCGGACGTGGTGCGCATCGTGCGGCGCTGGGAGCTGGGCCGGGCGGGCACCGTGCGCCTGTCCTTCACGGACGCGGCGCCGCTGCCGGATGGCCGCATCGTCTTCACCGCCGCCGCCGAGGACACCCGGGACGCCTACGCGGATGGCGCGGTGATGGGCTCGGCGGTGGGCGTGCTGGCGCCGGATGGCACGCCGATGTTCCTCGATGGCGTGGACGCGAAGGTGAAGCTGGAGGGCGTGGACGCGCGAGTGGAGGGTGGCCGCATCCACCTGCTGCTCGTGGCGGACGCGGATGACCCCACGCAGGCCGCGCCCCTCTTCGAGACGGTGCTGGAGGGCGTGCGCGCCTAGGCACGCGCGTGCGTGGAGGCCACCTCGTACAGGTGCGGCTCGTACTGCTCCACCAGCGCCGCCGCGGCCCGCATGTGCACCTGGGCCTTCGGATTGCGCAGCATGGCCTCGAAGTGCTCGCGGCTCGCCCACTGCGCGTAGTTGGTCACCCGGGTGCCATCCAGGCTCCGGTGGAGGTTCGCCGAGATGAACCCCGGCAGGTGCCGCATCACCTCCTCCGTCGCCTCCTCCAACAGCTTCACCAGCTCCGCCTGCCGCTCGGGCGCCACGGTGAAGACGTTGATGAGGGTGCACACCCCATTGCCCGGAACGATGCGCGTCGTGATTGCTTCCATGTGATTAGCCTCCTAACTACTCGGTCAAAAAAAAGAGCCTCAGGGGTCCCGGACATGGGGGATGCCGGCGGCCACCTTCGTGAGCAGGGCCGTGAGTTGCTGGCGCTCCGCGGCGGACAGGCCGCTCATCAAGGCGGCGGTGCGGCGGTAGTGGTCCGGGAGGATGCCCTCCAACCGCTGACGCCCCTTGGCGGACACGCGCACCACCGACATGCGCCCGTCCTCGGCATGCGCCCGGCGCAGGATGAGCCCCTCCTTCTCCAGCCCGTCCAGCAGCCCCGTCATCGTCGCGCGCGTGACGCCCGTGCGCTCGGCCAGCTCGGCGGGACGCAGGCCCTCCTCCTCCCGCTGCAGCTGCATGAGGACGATGAAGCGCGCCTGGGACAGCCCGTGCCGCGCGAAGTGCGCCCCATAGGCCGCCTCCACGTCGTCCGAAATCCGCAGCAGCGTCAGACACGCCTCCACGGCCGACGCGTCCGACTCCGGATAGCGCCTCGCATCCCGCTGGAGGGTCTCGTACTCCGGGAGGTTCTTCAGTTCGAGCGCCATCTCGTTAGGAGCCTAACGACCTGGGCACGCGGATGCAACGGAAAGGCGGGGAGACAGCCCCTCACCCCGGCCCTCTCCCAGGGGGAGAGGGAGGAAGGGAGGGCGAGTGTCAGTCGCCGTGGTCGCGTTCATCGGCCGAGCCGCCGACGGCCTCGATGGAGTTGCGCGGGGGCGGGCGGTTGCGCTCGAAGGCCGTGGTGCGCGAGCCGACCTCTTCCGGCGTCGTCGCGGCGATGCGGCGCCGGGCGCGGGCGATGGCGTCCTGCACGGTGGCCGGCTCCGGGTGCGTCTTCAGGGCCTGCACCCACGTCTCGATGGCCTTCTCGTAGTCACCGGCCTCGGCCTTGAGCTTGCCCATCTCGAAGACGGCGTGGGGGGCGAGCTCCGAGTCCGGGAAGCGGGTGATGAGGTCCGCGTACGTGCGCGAGGCCTCCTGGCGGAAGCGCGGAATCTCGGGTGCGCCGGGCTCGGCC
Organism: Archangium sp.; assembly: GCF_036277355.1. Lineage (GTDB taxonomy): Bacteria > Myxococcota > Myxococcia > Myxococcales > Myxococcaceae > Archangium. The sequence goes on along the minus strand of NZ_DASUNC010000164.1, from coordinate 15,924 downwards.
TTGAGCGCCTGCATGTGCAGCGCCTGGGCCTGCAGGTAGATGGCATCGTCCACGAAGGCGCTGGTGGCGAAGCGCTCGACGAGCTTGCGCGACTCGAGCACGCACTGCTGGTAGTCCTGCAGCTCGAAGTACAGCTTGGCCACCTGGTAGTGCAGCTCGGCGCTCTGGGGCGGGTTGCGGGCCAGGGCGGCGGTGAGTTGATCAATGGCGCCGCGCGGGTCGCGGTAGTGCACGCGCAGCAGCTCGGCGAGCACCACGCGGCCCTCGAGGGCCTCGGGAGACTCGGGGCACTGGTTGATGAGCTCCTTGTAGACGCTCACGGCCTCCTTCACCTTGCGCAGCTCGAGCCAGTAGACGTCGGCGGCGCCCTTGAGGGCGCGGGCCTTGAGCACCTGGGCCTGGGCGGACTCGTCCATGCGCAGGGAGTCGAGCGCCTTGCGGTACTCGACGAGGGCCTCATCGGGACGCTTCTCGAAGATGGCGTCGCGGGCGCGCTGCATGTGGTCGGTGGCGCCATCCCGGGAGCAACCCGGGGCAAGCGCGAGGGCGAGGGCGAGCATCACGCGCCGCATCAGCAGGTCTCCGGGGCAATGGTGACACACCGGGTCTCGAGGCAGCGGATGCAGGCCACGTCACCACCGGCGTCGTCGACACACAGGGAAATACGGGAGGAGCGGGGACAGTCCTCGGCGGCGATGCAGCGGAAGACGTCGCCCTGGGCATCCAGGACCGGAGTGGGCTCCTGGACGCACGCCTCGGGCGGAGGGATACCGCAGCCGGCGAGCCCGGCCACGACAGCAAGGACGAGTGCTCCAATCCGGGTTCTCACGAGGCGGGAGTTCTACCCGGAATTGACGCCCTCGTCACGGAAGCCGGCGCCCGCCCGGCCGCCCCCCAGGGTTCCGAGCACCTCCCCATCCCCCTCTCCCTCCGGGAGAGGGCCGGGGTGAGGGTATATCGGGCCCCGGGTTGCACCCGTGTACGAGACCCGCGTCCAGAGTGCGGAGCCGTGGCTATATCCGTGGTAGCACGTCCGCGTGACCGGAGAGACGAGGGTGTCCGGATGCCGCTGAGACTTACAGTCAGGAACTACCGAGCCCTCCGAAGGACAGATTGGGCGCCACAAGGAGTCTGCACCCTCGTGGGTCCCAACGGCGCCGGGAAGAGCACACTGCTGGATGTGCCCCAGCTGCTACGCCATACCCTTGAGCACGGTTTGATGCGCGCACTGGACCACAGAGGAGGCGTTGCCAACCTGGCGAACTTCGACACCGGGCCCAGCGGAGTCATCGATCTTCATGTCGAACGCAACAACATCAGTTGGACTATCGGCATCAAGAGCAGCGAGTTCCGCTCCGGTGGAAGCTACGCTGAGGAACTCATTGAAGGTCGGAGATTGCTTGGCCAACGCGGAGTCACCTCGGTCCAATTCAACAAGACATCAATGCCCGCAGACGAGCGAAGTCTGCTCCGCCTGGCTGCGGACAACCCGGACACTGCGGCAAGAGTTCAACCACTGCTCTCGCTTCTCCAAGGCTACCGCTGCTACGCGGACTACCACCTCGCCCACATCCGGGAGAACGGCTCCCCGCTCTCCTCGGAGAAGGCGCTGGACGTCCATGGGCGCAACGTCTTCTCCGTCCTGCGCAACTGGCGGGACACGCGCGCCGACCGCGTCCGCATCAACTTCGTCATGGAGAGCCTGCGAACCCTCTTCCCGGACAACTTCTCGGACCTGGACTTCGAAACCGCCGGAACGACGGTCGCCGCACGTGTCGTAGCCCCGAGGCCCGACACCACCTATCCCATCACCTTCGCGGCCAATGGCCTGCTCGTCGCGCTGCTGCACCTGTGCGCGGTGGCCTCTGTCCCCGAAGGCGGCATGGTCGCTCTCGATGAAGTGGAGAACGCGCTCCATCCCTTCGCCATCAAGCGGCTCATCGAGGCGTTCCGTACCTGGTCGGCCCAGACGAAGAGCACCGTGCTGCTCGCCACGCACTCGCCCGTCGTGCTCGACCAGTTCCGTGACTGCCCCGAGCAGGTCTATGTAATGGAGCCGTCCCAGAAGACCAACCCGGTTCCCCTGAACCAGTTCCGCGACCCCGAGTACCTCTCCCACTTCTCACTGGGAGACCTCTACGCGCACCTCGAGTTCGGCGCCCCTGGGGAGCCCGAGCCCTCCTGATGAAGAAGGTCGTCCTCATCACCACGGGCGAGTGCGAACGAGCCGGGCTGGTGCCCTCGCTCCGGCGGTACTTCCCCTCCGCCGAGTTCACATCCCCCATCATCCGCGACTCCTTCACCAGCGCACGCCTGAAGCTCGTTCCCCGGACGGGGGGAACCCGCCCGAGCCAGGTGGACAGGCTCGCGGCGGCCATGGTCGCCGCCACGGACCCGGGACGGACCGGAGAGCGCCCCGACCTCGTCATCGCCGTGGATGACGTGGAGCTGCCGAACCTCGACCAGGTGGACGTGGTCGTCGGCCAGCTGCGCGAGGCCGTGAAGCACCATCTCGAGACCTACGCATGGCCCAGTGCCAGGCGTCAGGAGCAGGTCGTCCAGCGCCTGCGCGAGCACTGCTCCTTCCACCTGCTCTGCCCCATGGTGGAAGCCTACTTCTACGGCGAGCCCGGCGCGCTCACCCGTGCGGGTGCACAGCGCCCTTCCACCGTGGATGCCCGAGCCCTCGACGTCGAGGACTTCATCACCCACGAGCCGCCGTTCCTCGAAGTGCCGGACAAGGCGAAGTACTGGGCCACGCCCGACCGCCAGCGCCACCCCAAACGGTATCTCCAGTACCTCTGCGACCCGGAAGGGGACGAGCAGAACCCCAACCCCCACCGCTACCGGGAGACCCACGGCGGAGTGAAGGCCCTGCGCGAGCTCGACTGGTCCGGTGCCCTGTCCCAGGAGTCCCACGCCCGGCTCGCGCGCTCACTGTTCGCGGACCTCTCCGAGGCCCTCGAGGTGGACAACCCGTTTCCCGGGACGTGTCACCCCGAGACCTCGAGCCCTGGCGCCGAGGCGGTGCTGCGCAACCTCTGAACCCGGGTGCCGGGTTGCCGCTCAACGGCTCCCGGTCATCACCGCGGCGTTCACGGCGGCCATGCGGCGGCGCTTGTGCAGCTGGCGCGCCTTGGCCTCCTGCTTCTCGTAGTGCTCGGCCATGGCCATGAGGTGCGAATCCGCCACGCGGCACTGGATGGCCGACACCTGCTCGTGCCGCCGCTCCAACTCCTGCCACAGGTGCATCTTGGACTGGTTGCCCAGCAGCCGCGTCTCCACCGCGTCGAGCGCCGCGTCCATCTGCTTGTCCTCGGCCTCCAGCTGCGCCAGCCGCGCCTCCGCGTCCTCGGGAGGCCCCACGCAACCGCTCGCCAGGCACAGCGCCATCGCCGCCACCCCGAGCCCCCAGCGCCGTGTCCGACCCGCCATCGCCCACCTCGAAGTCCGGTGCGTTTGCCTGCCCGCGAGCGCCCGGCAGGGCCTCTCGCGTGGCGGAAACTAGGGAGCCCTCCTCCAGGGGACAACCTCCCCCCGGGACGGATGGATCTCCCCGGCATGTAACGGATTCCAACAGCCGACGCTTACCCCGTCCTCCAGGGCGCTACGGCGCCTGCCGGTGACGAAGAATGAACTCACACACCTCACGCGCCGCGCCGAAGCCCGCCGGCCGCTGCGCCACATAGTGCACTTGCGAACGCACCTCGTCCGGGGCCTCGGGCGGCGCCGCCGAGAAACCCACCGCCTTGAGCAGCGGCAGGTCCACCGTCTCGTCGCCCATGTACCCACACCGGTCCGCCGTCACCTTCAACAGCTCCAGCAGCTTCTCGAAGTGCGCCACCTTGTCCTGGCTGCCGAAGTGCACGTGCTTGAGGCCCAGCGACTGCATCCGCATCTGCGCGGACAGGCTGTCGCCGCCGGAGATGGCCGCCACCTCCAGCCCCGCCTCCTGCAGCCGCTTGATGCCCATGCCGTCGCGCACGCTGTACATCTGCGTCCAGCCCGAGTTGGGCACCCAGAAGATGCGGCCATCGGTGAGCGTGCCGTCGATGTCGAAAATCATCACCGACAGGCGGCTCACCCGCTCCTTGAGCGACTCGAGGTTCTGGTTCATCCGCGCTCGCCCTACTTGGGAACGGCCTTGAGGACGGCCTTGCCATCCTTGATGACGACCTTGAACTCCACCGACCTGGCGTTGTGCTGCTTCATCAGCTCGGGCACCTGCTTGCGCAGCGTGGCGGCGATGGAGTCGTAGTTCATCTTGGAGGTGTCCTCCTTGTTCTGACGCTTGGCGGCGACGTAGGCGTCATAGACGGACTTGAGCTTGTCGTCGGAGAGCCCACCGCCGCTGGCCGCCACGGGAGGACGCGCCCCCGCGGGTTTGGCGGCGGGACGGGCCGCCACGGGCGGGACCGCGGGAGCCACGCGCGGCACGGCGGGCGCCACGGGAGGCACCACCGGAGCCACGCGCGGCGCCACCGGGGCCACGGAGGGAATGGACGGAATCGCGGTGCCCCGGGCCGGCGTGCCCGCCACGGGCGCCACGGGCGGGACGAGCGGCGCCACCGAGGGCACCAGCGGCGCCACCGACGGCACGCCACCCCGGAAGGGCACCGGTTCCACGGGCGGGACGAGCGGCGCGATGGACGGCACCTTGGAGGGCTTCACCTCCTCGACATCGAAATCCTCGTCCGGCAGCTCGATGGCGCCCAGCGTCTTGGGCCTGTCGGAGCCCGCCTGCTTCTGCGTGCGGCGCTTCACCTTGGCCACGTCCCGCTTGTAGGTGCCGTTCTCGATTTCCTGCAGCGTGCGCTGCCACAGCCGCTCGTACGTGGCGAACTTGGTGGCGATGGCCTGCACGCGGAACTTGGCCGCGGTGTTGCGGATGAAGCTCGTCTTCAGCCGCTCCAGCCGCTTCTTGAGGTCCTCGTACGCCCGCGTCGGCGGCAGGCGCTCGTTCCCCATGAAGTAGAACTCGTAGGCCACCTTGAGGGCGGCGATGTCGGCCTCGATGGCGTCACACTCCTGGAACGCCACCTCACTGCCCGACATCGTGGGCATCCCGGACTTGGTGTCACCACTGGTCGCGGCCAGCTTGGCGGACGACTTCGCCGAGGTTCCGGCCTTCAAGGCCTGGTTCTTCGTGGACGACTTCGAGGACTCGTACGCCATGGGTTCCTAGAGTGTCCTCAAGACGGGACCGGGGATCAACCTCAGGCAGGGCTCGGTGTCGGGCCGACGCCAGCCGCCTCGCTTGCCCGGCGGATCCGCCGGTACAGCAAAGTCGCACCAAAGGTGAACATGCACAGGGAGATGAACTGGCTGGTGGAGATGTTGAACCAGGCCTCCAGGGGCACCGAGTCGGCCAGGCGGGAGGCGCCCAGGGACTCGAGCAGGCCGTGCAGGGTGCCGCGCTCGGTGTCGCCGCGGAACAGCTCCACCGTGGTGCGCAGCACCGCGTAGCACATCAGCCACATGGCGAAAATCTGGCCGTGGAAGCGCCGGTAGCGCCGGGCGAAGAGCAGCGCCAGGAAGAGCACGAGCTGGCCCACGGACTCGAAAATCTGGGTGGGGTAGATGGGCAGCGTGGTGCCGTGCTGCGCCACCCAGTCGGAGATGCGCACCGCGCCGGGGGCCATGTGGTGCAGAATCTCCCCGGTGGCCTCCACCACGTAGCGCGAGTCCTGCGACTGGGACTGGAAGGCGAGGCTGGAGGTGCCGCCGAGCCGCCCGAAGAGGTCCTTGGCCAGCCCCGCGCCGGGGAAGTGGACGGCGAAGCGCGCGCCCGCGTGGGTGACGTCCCCCCAGCAGCAGCCGGCGGAGAAGCACCCCAGGCGACCCAGGCACTGGCCCAGCGACACGGTGGGGATGGCCAGGTCCGCCAGCCGCATGAACTCCATGCGGTGCTGCTTGGCGAAGAGCATGGACGCCAGCGCGGCGCCGATGAGGCCGCCGTAGAACACGAGCCCGCCGCCCAGGGAGAACACCTGCGTCCAGTCGCGCGCGTAGTCCTTCCAGTTGACGAGGACGAAGAGGACGCGGCTGCCCACCAGGCCCCCCACCAGCGCGTAGAAGCCGAAGTCCATCATGGCCTCCTGCTTGCGCGGACCCTCGGTGTCCACCCACTGGCCACCGCCCTGGGCGTCCGGCACCCACGTGGGCTTGCGCCACTCCTCGCGTGCCAGCCGCGCCGCCACCGTCAGGGCCGTCATGAAGCCGGTGGCCAGCAGCACACCATAGGTGTGGATGGGGATGCCCTCGCCCTTGCCACCGGGGATGGCGGACGCGGGCAGCGCATAGCGCAGGCCGAACCACGCCAGGGCCGCGGCGAAGGCGCCATAGCCGAGCGCGCGCTGCAGGCGCTCACTGGAGGTGGGCGGCTCGGGCGTCTCCCCGGGGGACTTGGGGGTGCCCTCGGCGCCGCGCCAGCCGTTGGAGGCGATGTAGCCCACGACGCCGAGCGCCAGGGCATACAGGACGAGCTGGGACCAGAGGGAGGTGAAGGTGAAGTGGACGAGGACGGGAAGCATGGCAGGAGCCTCGGGGTCGCGAGGCCGCGCAGGTTACCCGTTCACGGCGCCGCGGGGGTGGGGAGTGGCGGCCCCCGCTCGGGACCGCCCGCTGGGGGAGCGGCCGGCCGTCAGGAGCGGGCCGTGGCCGACTTGTCCTGCTTGGGCGTCTCCTTGTCGGGCGTCTCCTTGCGCACGAAGGCGTCCACCAGGAGCAGGCCCACGCCCACGACGATGGCCGAGTCGGCCACGTTGAAGGACGGCCAGGCGGCCTTGTCGTACCAATGGGCCTCGAGGAAATCGATGACGAAGGCCCGGGCGATGCGGTCGATGTAGTTGCCGATGGCCCCGCCCAGCACCAGCGGCAGGCCCCACAGGGCCCAGCGCTCCTGGGGATCCTTCCCGCTCAGCTTGCTGAAGTACCAGGTGATGAGCACCACCGCGCCGATGCTCACCACGTGGAAGAGCAGGCCGCGCGTGGCGGGCGGAAGGCTCCGGAACAGGCCCCAGGCCGCGCCCGGGTTCTCCGCGTAGCGCAGGCGGAAGAAGGACTCGGAGACCTCGATGTAGCGCTTGGAGCGGTAGTGCAGCCCATCGAAGCCCTGGGGCGGCGGCTCGCCGTACATGGCCGACAGACGCTCGCCCACCGTGGGCCGGTCATCGAAGCGCGTGGTGAGCTCGCGCACGACGAGGTACTTCGTCCACTGGTCGAGGACGATGACGCCGAGCGCCACCGTCAGCAGGAGGATGTATTTGCGGGGCACGGGAGGCGTTTATACCACCTGCCCCCCGGGCGTCACGGTTTCCACGGGCTTGCGCTCGAGGAAGGAGTCCAGCAGGAGCAGACCCACACCGACGCAGATGGCGGCATCGGCCACGTTGAAGGTGGGCCAGCGCATGCCGGGCTGGTTGCGCCAGTGCCAGTCGATGAAGTCGATGACGTAGCCGCGCAGGAGCCGGTCCACGAAGTTGCCCAGCGCACCACCCGCCACGAGCGCCAGGGCCCAGCGCACCCGCCGCTGGTCCGGGGTGAGGCGCACGTACATGAAGCCGATGAAGCCGAGCGCCACCAGGCTGACGAGGTGGAAGAAGGGCCGGCGCACGGACTCGGGCAGGGTGCCGAAGAGGCCCCAGGCGGCGCCCGGGTTCTCCACGTAGCGGAAGTGCCAGTAGTCCTCGATGAAGCGGTAGGGCGTCAGACGCCGGTACTTGCCCGGCTCGGGCGGGCTGTTGTCCAGGTTCTGCTCGGAGACGAAGCCCGTCACCCGCGCGAAGCCGGTGCGCCCCTCGAGCGCCTCCGTGAGGTGGGCCACGGCCAGGTACTTGGTCACCTGGTCGGCGGCGAGGGTGGCGAGACCCACGAGGATCAGGACACGGAAGCGGTGCATCATGGGACCCTCAGGTCTACCCTGGTGCAGGGAGCCTGACAACACGCGCGGGAAAGCAGCCAGGCGGGCGTCGGGTTGACTCGCTGGAAGCCTCGAAGTGGGGCATGGTGGGGACGATGGAGACTGTTCAGCCACCCGTGACGCCGAATCCGAACGAGACTCCCAACGCCCCGGCCGTGGCCCAGGCGAAACCGAAGCTCATGGAGCGCCTGCAGGCCTTCATCATGCGCTACGGCCCGCTGGCCCTGGTGGTGCACTACGCCATCTTCGGCCTGTGCCTGGTGGGCTTCATGCTGCTCATCGACGCGGGCTTCAAGGTGGAGGGCGCCGTGGGGGCCGCGAGCACCTTCACCGGCGCGTACCTCGCCTGCCAGGTCATCAAGATTCCGCGCTTCGCCATCACGTTCGCGCTCACGCCGGTGCTCGACAGGCTCATCCGGCGCCTGCGCAACAAGGGTCCCAACCCGGCCGACCCGCCCGCCGGGCCATGACGCGGCTCCAGGTCCGTTTCCACGGCGCGCTCAATGACTTCCTCGCGCCCGAGCGGCGGGGGGTGGAGTTCGCGCATACCGTCCAGGGCACCCCCTCGGTGAAGGATGTCATCGAGTCGCTCGGCCCGCCCCACCCCGAGGTGGACGTGGTGCTGGTGGACGGAGAGGCGGTGGACTTCTCGCACCGGGTGGGGGACGGGCAGCGGGTGGCCGTCTACCCGGCGTTCACGTCCATCGATGTGACACCGCTGGTGCGCGTGGGGCCCCCTGCCCTGCCCGAGCCGCGCTTCCTGTTGGACGTGGGGCTGGGCCGGCTCGCGGGCCTGCTGAGGATGCTCGGCTTCGACACGCTGTGGCGCAACGACTACGCGGATGACGTGCTCGCCCGGCTGTCGCGCGAGGAGCGGCGCATCCTGCTCACGCGGGACCTGGGCGTGCTCAAGCGCTCCGAGGTGATTCACGGGTACTTCCCGCGCGAGACGGACCCCTCCCAGCAGTTGGTGGAGGTGGTGCGGCGCTTCCAGCTCACCGCGCACATGCGGCCCTTCTCGCGGTGCATCCCGTGCAATGGCGCGCTCTCGGGGGCCTCGCCCGAGGAGGTGCGCGGCCGCGTGCCCGAGAACGTGCACGCCACGTTCACCCGCTTCCAGCAGTGCCCCGACTGCAAGCGGGTGTTCTGGGCGGGCTCGCACCACGACCGCATGCAGGTCATCATCGACAAGCTGCGCGAGTTGGAGCAGCACCCGTAGGCGCGGCGTGTACGCCTACGTCTTCTTGGCCTCGACGGTGGCGGCGTACAGGAAGAGCGCCTTGCGCCAGGCATTGCGGTTCTCGGGCGTGCCCGAGGTGTGACAGTTCTCGGCGGCCACGGCCCAGTTCCGAGCCCTGGCGGCCTTGGTGAGACTGTCGAACAGGAAGTCCTTGCCCGGCTTGTTCGGCCTTCCCGGGAACTTGCCCGTCCCCACGTTGTAGACGATGTCGAGCAGCCCGCGGCGGGCGGCGCGGGGATAGCTGTGGAAGTCGGGGAAGTGGTTCACGAGGTGGGGGAGGAACTCGTTGTCGAGCCGCTTCTTGGCGAGCGCGCGGATGGTCTGGTCGGTGAGCGCGATGGTGGGCCTCAGCGCGTAATCCGTGGCCCGCATGGCCTTGGGCAGCTTCTGGACCTCATCGAAGGCCTTCGCGATCTCCGCCTCCGTTGCCGGCTTGCCGGTATCCATGTTCTGGAAGGGCAGACCCTTGGCCGCCATCACGTCGTCGGGGCCGTTCTTCTCCAGGCGGCTGAGCATGTTGCCCGCCCCCACCGTCACATGGCCCTCGGTATCCCGGTACATGTACGGGACGACGCCTTCCCAGGCGATGATGTCGAGCCACATCTCCTCGAAGGTGATGACCGACTTCTGATCTCCCGCGTCGACCGGCGGTGCCGGGTTCGTGGTGAGCCCCGAGTTGCGCCGCTTCGGCTTCGGGGGCCGCGGCATCAGCGAGACGCCCTCCCGCGAGCAGATCCAATCGGCATCCGGATCCCAGGACAGCCCCTGCCCCTTGAAGGCGGAGAACGTGTCCTCGTCGAAGTCCAGGTAGGCCGCCATCGGGCCCGGCTTTCCGTCGCGCGCCGCGGCCGGGAACGAGAGGATGGCGAAGGCCTGCGGCTCGGCTTCGGGGATGAGGCAGAGGGACTCCTGGGAAGCCGTGGCCACCAGGGGCGGCGCGGGCTCGGCGGGGGCCAGCGGATCCGCCGTCCAGGGCAGGTGCCGGTCTCCCAGGTAGGCCTCGAAGACGCCGTCGTCATCCAGGGCGATCTGGATCCGCGAGGCGCGGTAGTCCGGAGGCTGCGCCCCGGCGGCGGCCGCGGGTTCCACCAACGCCACGTCGAGCATGAGATGGGCGCGCGGGGCCACACCCGTGATCTTCCCGCTCACCTCCCAGGTCCCATGCCAGGTCCTGTCGTATTCGATCTTGAACTCCTCGAGCTTGGGCTTCGGGAGCCGGATGAAGTCCCGCTGCTCGAGCAGCAGCGTCTGGGGACCCCCCGCCCGGCTCGCCCCCCAGAGCTGCCAGCCGAACTCGTAGCTTCCGGCTTCCTCCTCGCCCACGTCCGCGAGCTGCTCACAGGAGTCACCCGTGAAGCCGATGGCCCACGACTGGTCGCCCGACCACAGGCTGCCTGCGTCCCACCGGTGGGAGAAGGCGCTCCGGGGCACCGTGGCCGAGATCTCCGTCGCGCCGTCATCCACCTCGATGACGCGCAGCTCGAGCTCCGCCTTCTTGAAGGTCCACCCGAAGTCGGGCGAGAAGGTCACGAGCGCCCCCAGGAGCATCTGCTCCGGCTTGGGCACCTTCGTCTTGATGGCACAGGTGTTGTTGAAGCGGAGGGACGGAGGGAAGGTGGCCGTCTCGGCGTGGGGAAAGTCCGGCGTGAGGGAGAAGCCCACCAGCCCCTCGCCCACCAGACGCTGGGCCACCACGTCGATGACGGGAGTCTTGCCCGCGACCTCGACATGGAACCGCCCATCCGGCGCCACCTTCATCACCGCGCCATCCACGGGGTACGAGGCTGTCTTCTCCCCACTCGTCACCAGCCAGGTGAGCGCACACGCCACGTCTCCGGGCTTGAAGTTCTTGCCCTTGCCCCGGATGGGGACGTCGATGAGCAGCTCGCCCGGGGCGGCGATGTTCCTCGTGGTCGCGGCATCCATCGGGTCGAACGTGATGGCGGTCCGGGGGACGAGCACGAAGGAGATGGAGTTGCGGTAGCCCGCGCTCAAGCGGGTCGACTCGGTCTCCCGGATGGCGCTCGGAACCGGAGCGGCGGTCTGTCCTGCGCTGCCCTGTGTGCTCATTTGACAAGTCCCAGCTCCGTGGAGGTGACCTCAGGGGTGGACGCCGCCTGGACGGCGATGCCGTGAATCATGAGCGGGTCGCCTTCCCGGGCCACCCGGGGGCGCCAGGTGAAGCGGAAGGGACCCTGGTCCTTCTTGAGCGCGGCCTTGGGAAGGGTGGCCTCGAAGAGCCCCGTCTCCGTACAGCGCCCGAAGTGCGCGCGGGCCGAGACCGTGTAGCGGATGGAGCCGGTGATGACCGCGTCCTCCTGCCACAGCGCCTCCGGCTGCTCACTGGCGCCGTCCGCGGACGGGTCTTCGGTGAGGACGGAGACTCCCTGTCCCACGCTCGCCCGGACCATCCGCTCACAGACAATCTGGAGGTCGACATCGGTGGGGACGAAGCGGGCCTTGCCCACGAACCGGAGCTCCGACTTCCGCGGCTCCAGCGTGAGCTCATCGAGGCCCGGTTTGACCTCGACCTTCCAGCTCACCGGGGGCGGAGGCGTCGCCACCTTCTGGGGCTGGGTGATGCTGGCGGAGAACTCGAGCGTCGCGCCCCAGCGGCCCGGGACGACCTCGTTCTTCTTGATGAGCTCCCAATCCGCCCTGACCACGGAGCCCACGATGGCGCTCTTCGACTCGGCCCCTCCGGTGAGCTTGAGCGTGGGGCCGGCCGCGGCCCATTGACGGGCATCGCCATGGAGGCGCACCTCCGTGATGAGCTTGCCCCGGCCCATCTTGATGACCTGGTCACCGAACTCGAACCGGCTCACGGGGGGCAATTCCTTGTCCGCGGCGAGCTCGAGGAAGTCATTGCCACAGGCGGCCTTGATGTCCTCCGCCGAGGCTTCGATGAGATTCGCCTCGCCCTCCACGGCCGGCTTGCCGGCCAGCAGCGTGTGCCCGCCGTTGGGCGCGATGAAGTGGGGACGGACGTGGAGGCTGTCCCCCTCCTGGGTGAGCGCTTGCGCGACGAGCCGCCCCAACGCGGGCCCTGGATCGAATTCGAGGTTGAGAGGACCGGAGTCCGGCTTCGCCGCGTAGGTGATCCGGATCGCCGGCTCGTCCTGCGCCCGCACTACCTGGAGGTCGGGCTGGTCGGAGAGTCGCGGCAGCCTGTCCACGATGGCCTGGAGATCCTCGGCTTTATTCGAGACGGGAATGACGAGCAGTTCGACACCGGAGTCCTCGAGCCGCATCACCGTCAGGGGAATGTCCTTCTCCGTGCGGCTCCTGGGCCGGCAGACCTCCCGCAGTTCCTGGAGCCGACGCACCAGGGGAACCGCCAGGACGAATTCCGTCGCGGCACCCATGAAGACCGGACCCAGACGCTTGTGGCTCACGAACTCCTGGAAGGAGAAGTTAGGCGTGACCTTGGGATTGCTCTTCGCCTTCTCCACCCCCACGATGAACTCACCCTTGAACCGGAGCCCTCCCTCCACCCGTTGCTCAGGAGGTCTCTGCGCGGTGACGGGGATCGCCAGCTTGCTGAAGACCCTCGCCTCGGGCTCACCCTTCTTGGGCACCCGCCAGTACTCGAACACGATGTAGCCAGCGAGCGCGGCAGGCCAGTTCGCGCTGACGATGAAGCTGCCCATGACGAGGGTCCGGAGCTTGCCGCTGGGATCGGGCTTGCCAGTGCCAAGCGCGAAGGTCTGCCCGGAGGACTCGGGCTTGGACATCTCGAACACCGTCGTCCCGGTCTTCACGGGCTCGAAGCGCTGGTCGGCCCCGTTGGTGGCGTACAGCTCCCACTGTCCCCAGAAGGAGAAACGGAAGCGCCCCAGGGCAACTCCTTCGGTATAGGGCGTGCGGCACACCCGCATCGGCCCTTGTGACGGGCCGCCGCCATCTCGCGCGCGCACCCAGAAGGACACATCGGTCGCGTCCGCGCCGTCGGTCGTGCCGTAGCCGTGCTGCACCAGCACGGGAAGCATCTCCATTCCAACCAGCGGCCGCGGATCCTTGTAGAGCACGCCCAGGAAAGGCGGCTGTTGGGTACTCTCGTCGCGCTTGAGTGTACCCGGCGGCCATGCCTTCTTGAGTGCAATGGCCCCCTTCTCGATCAAGAGGTCGGTGAGCCACAGCGCCGTAACCGGGTGCATGGTGATGATCTTCGCGTCATCTGGCAGCAGATGACCGTCCGCCCCGAAGAGACTCTTGCTCGCGTCCGGTCCCAGCACCGGGACCTCACCGAACTTGTCCTCAGCCGTCTTCGGACGGGACCACCAACACAGCGGCAGGAGCTGCTTCTTCACCTCCTCGAAGGCATTGTCCTCATCCGGCAGGTCGATGTGCCCCGCGTTCTTGCGAGCCTCGAGCTGCTCGCTCAAGCCCTTCGGCGTCCACTCATTCAGGTGATCGAGCACGAGGTTGCGCCAGCGCTGGGCCACGGCCTTCTCGAAGAGGGCCTCTCGGCTCTCGAGCCGCTTCGGACGCACCTCCTCCGCCTTCACCACCAGGGGCTGATCCAGGAAGAAGTGCTCCGACCAGAGCACGATCTCATCCGCCTCCGCGGGTACGGTCAGGGTGACCTTGCCCTGGTTCGGGGTGAGCGTGAGGCGCTGTCCCCGCCGAGGCTCCGGGAGCGGTACCCCCGCCTTCTGGTAGGTGACTTCGAGGACGCAGGACCCACTCCCCGGCTCGCCCTTGTACTCGTGCGGATTCGAGAGCTCGAGGTCGAAGGGATAGGTGAACGGTGGCGTCTGGGCCCCCCCGGACGACCCGCCCGCCGGAAAGAACGTCTTGCCGTCGTTGAAGTGCCTCCGCAGCGGCGTACCGTACCTGTCGCTGAGCAGGTCGTTGACGAGCTCGACTCCGGTCTGCCCGAGGACGCTCTGGACCTCGTTGGTGCCATCCGGCGTGCTTGGTGAAGGCATCTCCAGGAAGTTGTCCGGCCGGTGCTCCTGGACCTGCTTGAACAGGCTCTTCAACCTCCCAGACTTCTCCAGGAGGAACTCGAGCCCCCCTGTCCCTCCCGAAAGGGAGAACAGCTCCCAATGCAGGTACCTGGGTGGCTGGGCGGTGACCGGATGGCCCTGGGTGACGAAGCCGATCGTCTCTCCCGCGGCCACGGGGAAGATCGGCCGGTCGAAGGTGACGATGGAGCCTTCCTTGAAGGCCTGGATGGCTTCCTCGACGTCCTGGGGGCTCGGCTTGCCCAGGGCCACGATGCGCTCGCCGCTCCTGGCGGGCAGGGGCTGCTCGCGGCCCTGGACCTTGAAGGAGGCCGCCTCGGGCTCCACCTTTTCCTGGGCCCAGAAGGTCTTGCCAACATCCGCGCTGCTCGGCTCCAGGTTCACCACCCCGCCGAACTGCATCTTCAAGAAGGACGCGAGCCAGGGGGCCTTCTCGAACTCCTCGTTCGCCCTGTCCCACTTCGGGGACGCCAGGTGCATGTACAGGCTGTAGAGCGGATGGACCTGCTCGGACTCCTTGCCCTCCTCGATGGCCGCCAACTCGTGGCGGATCAGCACGAAGCCCAGGTGACGGCCCTCGGTGGCCTCCCGGAGGAACGCATTGTCTCCGCCCGTCCCCGGCGCCATGAGCCGCGCGGCCACAATGTACCCGGGCATGGCCGCCTGGACCGGCACCAGGGTCTTGGGCGAGTCCGGCTCCAGATGCACGCCCCCATGCAGGTTCTGCTGCTGTCCCAGCGGGAAGTAGCCCCCCTTGCCGCTCTCGTTGAGGAAGAAGTACTTGAGCGGCGACTCGCGCTTCTGCTCCGCGTTGAAGGGGAAGAACACCTGCGGTGGCTCCTCGTCGGGGAGCCCAGCCACGGTGGCGCGCAGGTACTCGAAGTGCATGTAGTCGTGGTAGTAGCCGCCCCAGTGGAACCCGAAGCTCGCCATGATCTCCACGATTCTTCGTGGCATGTCGAAACGCCTGGTCGCGTCGAACGGGTTCGTCTGGTCATTCAGGTCGATGGCGTTGCCCCAGGAATGATTGGAGAGCAGCTCCTTCTTGGGCCTGTGGCCCTTCTTCCACGGAACGAGCTCATCGAACGACTGATTCTTGAGATCGTGCCTGGCACACTCGACGTTCCAGTTCCCCATGAAGCCAGGCTGCTTGCGCAGCTCGGCGTATTCAGGGCGGTTCACGAGCACGGCCTTGACTTGGTCGTTCAGCTTGTAACGGAAATAGTGGCCGCCGACCGCATGCAGTACATAGGGCAGATTGGCTGCCTTGATCTTCTCGAACGCCGCCGCGAAGAGAGGCGCCAGCTTGCGGTTGACGTCGATCTTCCGAACCTGGTTCTTCTGTGGCCCGAAGCCCACCAACTCCACGGGAACGATGTGGTTGGCGCAGAAGCTCTCGAGAAGGGGGTTACCGAAGACCTTGGAGATCTTCTCGAACGAGTTGCCGCCCTCGAATTCGTCCTTGGTCTTCGGAGCACCGTAGTTGGACTCGCGCCTGACCTCGTCCTTGGTGGTGCACAGGCGAGTCGGCTCCTGATAGCCGTAGCTCATGGAGCCTTCACCTTGGCGAACTTGCCCTTGCTCCACTTGAGCACCGACGTGCGCTCCCCGGTACCGGCGATGGTGTGGACGATCTCGGGCACGCCGTCATTGTCGATGTCCTGGACGCTCATCAACTCGGTCTCCGGCCCTCCGTCATGCCCCGCGTCGATGGAGTGGAGCCGCTTCTTCTTGGCAACGTCGTAGACGCGCAGACGGACCTGCGTGCCCTGGGCCGGCGCCGAATAGGAGTG
>NZ_DASUNC010000163.1:0-99121 GCF_036277355.1 Archangium sp. | reverse complement strand
GGAGAGCGGACGGAGTACGGGTACGACGCGCAGTGCAACCTCACCCGCGTCCGCCTGCCCACGGGAGGGCAGGTGCGCCTGGAGTACGACCGGCGGGGCCGGAGGGTTTCCCTGCGGGACGCGCGCGGTGGCGGGCAGCGGATGCAGTACGATCTGCTGGACAGGCCGGTGCGGGTGGAGGGGCCTGGCCACGAGCTGTGGGAGGGCCGTTACGACGCGGAGGGCAACCTCCTGGAGGAAAGGGGCCCGCTGCGCCGGGTGCGCCTGGGCTACGAGGGCTTCCACTGGCCCGCCTGGCGTGAGGAGGCTGGCACCCGCCTGAGCTGGCGCCACGACGCCGAGGGCCGGCTGGTCGAGGTGAAGAACGAGGTGGGCGAGCTGTACCGCTTCACCCGGGACGAGCTGGGCCGGGTGGTGCGCGAGGAGGGCTTCGACGGGGCCGCGTGGCACTACCAGTACGACGCGGCCGGGCAGTTGAGGCAGACCACCCAGCCCAGCGGACGGACACGGCACTTCGCCTACGACGAGGCTGGCCGGTTGACACGGGTGGAGTACGGCGACGGCACCTTCCACGCCTTCCGCTACCGGGCGGACGGGGCCCTGGTGGAGGCGGAGAACGAGTCGGGGAAGGTGGCCCTGACGAGGGACTCCCTGGGACGGGTGGTGGCCGAGAAACAGGCGGAGGGGGAGGTGACGTCGCGCTACTCGCCTTCTGGCCACCGTATGGAGGTGGAAAGCAGCCTGGGCGCGCACCAGAAGCTGCTGCGGGACGCACTCGGGACGGTAAGGGGGGTGACGTACACCTCACCCGGCAGGCCGGAGTGGGCGGTCCGCATGGAGCGGGACGCGGGCGGGCTGGAGGTGTCGCGGTGGATGCCGGGCGGGGTGGTGGCCACCTGGAAGCATGACGAGGCGGGCCTCCCCACGGAGCGGCGCACCCTGGTGGGCGGCGGGACGGTGGCCCAACGCACCTGGCGCTGGCGTCCCGAGGGGCAGCTGGCGGCCATGTCGGACGCGGCGCACGGCCACACCGAGTACATTCATGACGCCTGGGGACGGATGGTAGGAGAGCGAAGGCCCGACGGCGGCCTCCAGCACCGGGCCATGGACGCGGTGGGCAACCTCTACCGACACCCCGGGATGAAGGACAGGCGCTACGGCCCGGGTGGACGGCTGCAGGAAGCGGATGGCACCCGGTACACCCATGACGCCGATGGCAACCTGACGGAGAAGCACACGCCCGAGGGCACCTGGCGCTATGGCTGGAATGGAGCGGGCCTTCTCTCCGAGGTGCAGCGGCCGGATGGGGTGCGCGTACACCTGGAATATGACGCACTGGCCCGGCGCACGCGGAAGGTGGTGCTGGGCGCGGAGGCGGAGGGCCGGGCGGCCCCCGAGCGCGAGGTGCGCTTCGTCTGGGACGGGCACGTCCCCCTGCACGAGGTGGCCTCCACCGAAGACGTCACCACCTGGCTGTTCGAGCCGGAGAGCTTCGCGCCATTGGCCAGGGAGGACTCCACGGGGCGCTACGCCGTGGTGACGGACCACCTGGGCGCTCCCACCGAGATGTACGACGAGCTGGGGCAGCTCGCCTGGCGGATGCAACTGGACGCATTTGGTGTAGGCAAGGCCGACGTGGCCCTCCAACACTGCCCCTGGCGCTGGCCGGGACAGTACGAGGACGAGGAGACGGGTCTCCTCTACAACCGCTTCCGCTACTACGACGCCTACGCCGGGCGCTACATCAGCCAGGACCCACTGGGGCTCGCCGCTGGGCCCCGCCTCTATGGCTACCCCGAGGATCCGCTCTCCGCCACCGATCCTCTGGGTCTGGCCAAATGCGGGCCCAAGGTCGTTCGTGCGAACTCACGCTCACAGGCGATGCGGCTTGCCCAGCAACATGCCCAGGTGCCGAGAATCTCCCGAGGCGGTCAAGTCATTGGATTTGACGACTTGAACGCGACAAGCAAGGGCCCCAACTTCGGTAGCCTCAAAAAGGATGGAGCCACCAATCTGGGCCGAAGAGATCCTCATAGCAGCGCGCATTTCATGGATCATCCAGATGGGCATCCCGACATGATCGGTCCGGGTCATCCCGCGCACCACGAGTCGCCTCATATCCATTCAGTCAACAGAAAAGGTGACGAAATCATCATCACCTATCCCGGAAAGCATTGAGGTGTCTTGTGGGTATCTTCTTCACGGATGGGCATGAGCGCCTCAAAACGGAAGTATCGTATTGGAGCAATTTCCTTTCCTCTGCTGAGTGCTACTTGCTCGTCTACAAGGCATCTCACATGGGTCCTTCTGGCTTTGATCGCTTTCCAGAAGGACAGGCCTTGGTCGAGCACATTCTTCGAACCTCGACGATCCTCTCTCAAGGATTGGACTCCATTCCCCTGGCTCAGCACCCCTTATTCGAGATCGTACGGAAAGAGGCATCTCCCGGCTGCGTCTCCTTTGATTCACCCGACTCCAACCTGCGCAAGGAACTGGAGAATCTCCAGAAACTTCGAGATGCACTGAAGAAGCAGGCGTTGCTCAAACGGTACGGAAGGAACCCGCCGCCACAACCCCCAGCCCTTTTGAGATCACTTTTTCAAGGGAGCCAAGAAGTGGAGTTCCGCTCTCCACCACATGCGATCGACTCGATGTGTCTGGAATTCATATTGAAGCACTCTTCCCATGCGTGTATCTGGCGATGGGGAGAGTTTGGGCTTCACTTCTTGAGCCTCAGTCGAGACAAGGGAGGCTCGCTCCAATTCATCGAGGAAGCAGCGCACGGGTTGGACGTCGAGCTGATTCGAGCCCGTTCGATCCGCGAAATCCCCACCTGGTAGGAGATGGAACGAGGCCATGTCGCACAGTCCATCCCCCTGACTGGAAGAACCAGTCCCGCATGAGTCTCACCGAGGAGAACTCGCAGGTGCTCCATCTCGTTCAGGCGATGATGGGCGCCATCACGCCCGATTTCCGCAGAGGCACCCTGAAGCCGATCGGCAGTGACAGAAGGCCGCAGGTGAGGCGATGAGCAAGGTGGCGCGGGAACTGAACGCACTCCAGAGGCAGATGGAGGGAGGAGCGCCCCTTCCCCATCAGGCCACGGACTGGGCGATGAGGCTGTTCACCCTCTCGCGTGACACCCAGGTGGATCCGTCCGCGGTCCAGAAGCTGCTCGAGCACTTCCTCGACAGCCTGCCGGAGTGGGGGCTGGAGGATCTCCCCGCTCGAACCGCGGAGTACGCGCACGGACTGGCGACCGCACCCGGGGAGCTCGAATACGAGGAGCTGCACAAGCTCTTCTCGCTCCGGGACGAGCTCCACGTCCTGTGTGAGCTGGGCATGTCCATCGGCAGCGAAACCCGATCCGAGCTGGACGAGGCCCTGCGCGCACGCTTCCAGGCGCAGAAGAAGGCGGCCAGCTCCGTCGCCCGGGACAGGGCCGAGGACTGGAACAGGACCCTGTGGTGGTACGCGGAGCGCTTGAACCCACGCTTGAGGAAATGACCCCGCGCGGAGCCGTCTACCTGCCGCCGCGCTTCTTCACGGCCTTCTTGGGGCGGCACAACGGATGGGGCTTCTTGTCCACGGAGGCGAGCTGGAACGAGCGCTTGCCGTTGCAGGCCACGCGGAACTCGGGGTTCTCCTCCTTGGGCACGCGGAACGTCTTCGCCTTCGCGCCGCGCAGCAGCTGGTGCTGCCACCACACCTTCGTCCGGTCCCTCCCGTACATGCCCGCGCCGCACTCGAGGTACGGCAGCCGGCCCAGCACCGGCGTGAAGGACGGCGCATGCACCCCCTCCACGAGCCGCGTGCCGAAGAAGACGCGGCCCTCGTAGCGCACGAAGCCGCAGCCCAGCTCCTCGTACCCCTGCCCATCCCCTCGCGGCACCGCGACGAAGGCGGGCAACTCGGGGCGCTCGGTGTGGTTGAGGTAGAAGAAGCGCGCGTCCCGCGGCCGGCAGTCCGCGTCCACCTCGAACGTCTCCGCGTCCGCCAGGTCCATGCGCGTGAGCACGTCGGCCCGCTGCCCGTTGGGCTCGTTCACATGGTCCTCCTCGCTCAGCGGCCGGCCCCAGTAGACGCTGGTGGCGTAGCGGAAGTAGCCGCAGCCGATGGGACGGAAGGAGTCCGGCGCGAAGGGCACCGGTGGACGGTTCTTCAGCGGGCGCTGCAGCAGCAGCGTGCAGCCCCGGCGCACCCGGCGCCCATCGGCGTAGAAGCCCTGTCCGAGCGGCCGGAGCATGCCCTCGCCGGTGCCCACCTGCGTGTCGCCACAGTGGGTGATCTCCGGCTCCACGGCCGAGACGGGAGCGGACAGGGAGGAAGCGGGCGCGGGGGCGGCCTCGGCCGGGCTCGCGGGGGCCGCGGGGCCCAAGTCCCGAGCGGGCTCCCGAGCGGGCTCTGGAGTCCTCGCGTCCTGGGCGCGCGCGGCCGGGCCCGCGACCAGCGCTCCGAGCAGGAGTGCCAGGGGGGTTCCAAGCCGCTTGGAAGAATGCCTCGTGCTTCCCATGGGGGCGCATCATGGCGCGTCCGGGGCCTGGGAGCGAAGAATCCCGCTGTCCGGGGAAGCGCCGCCCGGGAGCCCGGAGGGGAGGCGAGCGGGAGCCGGGCTCAGGAGGTGGCGGTGGCCTCGGTGACGACGTGGCCGGGGGCGAAGAGGGCGAGCCCCAGGGCGGCGGTGCCGGCGAGGGAGGCGAGGACGGCGAAGCGCACGGAGAAGCCGGGGGGGACGAGCTCCAGGGCGGCGAGGGTGAAGGAGCCGCCGAGCATGCGGGTGGCGTAGAGGGCGCTGGTGACCATGCCGCGGTGGTGCCAGGGGGCGCGCGTCTGGGGCCCGAGCAGGGAGGTGGAGGCGGCGGGCCCGAGGCCCAGTCCCATCAACCCGAGGCTGACGAAGGCGGCGGGGGTGCCCCAGTCCCGGGAGACGGCGAGGGCGAGCAGGCAGGCGCCGGTGAGACAGAGGGCGAAGCCGCCCCCGGCGCTGGCGCGGAGGCCGCCCCGGAGGAAGACGCGGACGCCGAAGGTGGAGCCACAGGCCCACCCGCCGAGCAGCGGCACCAGGGCGAGCCCGGCCAGGAGGGGGCTGTGGCCTCCGAGTCCCGTCATCCACAGGGGGACGAGCGCGGTGGTGGTGTAGAGGAGGGCGCCGCCAATCACCCCGCCGAGCACGCCACACAGCACGGTGCGATCGCGCAGGAGCTCCAGGGGGACGAGCGGGGAGGGAGAGGAGCGCTGCTGGCGCACGACGGCGGCGAGCCCCACCCCCGCGGCGAGGGCGAAGGAGAGGCGGAGGGCGGAGGAGCCGCCACGCTCGAAGGCGAAGAGGAGCAGCCCGAGGGAGACGCCGGTGAGGACGGGCCCCTGGACGTCGACGCGGGAGGAGGAGGCGCGTGCGGGGTCGCGGTAGGAGGCGTGGAGCAGGGCGAGCGCGAGCAGGCCGACGGGGAGGTTGACGAGGAAGGCCTGGCGCCAGGAGGCGGAGGTGACGAGCCAGCCGCCGATGAGGGGTCCGACGACGGTGGCGGCGCCCCAGGCCCCGGTGAAGAGGCCCTGGACGGCGGCGCGCTCGCGCAGGGTGTAGAGGTCGGCGCTGAGGGTCATGGTGGTGGGCTGGAGCGCCCCGGCGCCGAGCCCCTGCACCACCCGGAAGGCGATGAGGGCGGGGACGGAGGGGGCGAAGCCGCAGAGGGCGGAGCCGAGGAGGAAGAGGCCCATGCCGGCGGAGAAGACGGGCTTGCGGCCGAGCTGATCGGCGAGCTTGCCGAAGAGGAGGATGCCGAGGGTGGAGGCGAAGAGGTAGGAGGAGAAGACCCAGGAGTAGAGGTGCTGGCCGCCGAGCTCCCGGGTGAGGGTGGGCATGGCGCTGGTGACGACGGTGGCCTCGAAGGCGGAGACGACGAGGCCGAGCAGCACGGCGGTGGTGGCCATGCGCCGGGCGGTGCCGGGGAGGGCGGCGGGCTGGAGCCCGGAGGAGACGTCCATGGGGAAGGAGTACGCCTCCGGGAAGCATGCGGAAACCGCATCTGGCGCATAGAGTGGATGCGGAAAGCGCATGAACACGGAACAGCTCAGGGCCTTCGTGCAGGTGGCACGGGAGGGCCGGCTCACGGTGGCGGCGAGGCAGCTCGGGGTGTCGCAGCCGGGGCTGTCGAGACAGCTGCAGGCGCTGGAGACGGAGCTGGGGGTGCGGCTGCTGGTGAGGACGCCGGGAGGGGCGGTGCTGACGGACGCGGGGGAGCGCTTCCTGCCGTACGCGAGGCGGGCGCTGGAGGCCCTGGCGGCGGGGACGGCGGAGCTGGGAGCGCTGACGACGACGCCGAGGGGCACGGTGGCGTTGGGGACACTGCACTCGGTGGGGACGTACCTGTTGCCGGAGCTGGTGAGGGCCTTCAAGGAGCGCTACCCGGAGGTGCTGCCGAGGCTGAGCGAGGGGACGCACGTGGAGCTGGAGGCGCGGGTGGCGGGAGGCGAGTTGGATCTGTGCATCGTGAACCTGCCGATGAGGCGGGTGGACCTGGTGGCGCAGAAGCTGTGGGAGGAGGAGCTGGTGCTGGCGGTGCCGCGAGGGCATCGGCTGACGAAGCTGAAGCGGGCGGTGGCGTTGGCGGAGGTGGTGGAGGAGCCGCTGGTGGTGATTCCGGGCATGGCGGGCACGCACGCGCTGGAGGCGGCGTGCGAGGCGCGGGGGATGAAGCCGCGGGTGGCGGTGGAGATGGACAACGCCGAGGGGCTGAGGCGGATGGTGGAGCGGGGCCTGGGGGTGGCGCTGTTACCGAAGCTGATGGCCCGGGACCATGCGTCGCGAGGCTTCGACGTGGTGGAGGTGGAGAAGGGAGGCCCGAGGCGGCAGGTGGCGCTGGTGCACCGGGGCGAGGAGTACCTCACGGCGGCGGCGCGGGCGCTGAAGACCTTCATCGTGGACTCGCTGCGCCGATCCGGACCGTAATCCCAGACACCATGCCCAGGACGACCCTTCCCCCCGCGATGACGCTCCCCACGGATGAGGCACGCGCCTGGCTCGTCAGCCACCTCGGGCTGGCCACGTCCTCCTGGCCCCAGGGCGCCGAGGGCGTGCGCGCGCTGCTGCGCCACCTGCGCCACATCCAGTTGGATCCGCTCGATGTCATCGGCACCAACGCGGACCTCGTGGCACTCGCGCGCGTGGACGGCATCGCCAAGGGCGACGTGTACCGCCACCTCTACCCCGGCCACGCCTTCGAGCACTGGGCCAAGGAGCGCTGCATCCTGCCCGCCAGCGCCTTCCCCCACTACCGCGAGCGCTCGCTGGAGACCCCGTGGTGGCGCCTCGCCACGCGGCTGGAGCGTCTGCCCGAGAAGGTGCTGGGCGCCGTGCTCGAGGAGCTCGAGGCCCGCGGCCCCCTCACCGCCGCGGAGCTGACCGACCATGGCGCGGTACAGCCGCTCGACTGGAGCGGGTGGAAGGGCACGGGCAAGGCCACCTCCATGGCGCTCGAGGTGCTGTGGACGCGCTGTGAGATCGTCGTGTGTGGCCGGGGCCCCGGTGGCAAGCGCTACGACGTGCCGCACCGGGCGCTCCCGGACGTGGCGCGAGCCCCCGCGGGCCACACCCATGACGAGAGCTTCGCGCGCTGGGCCCTCACCGAGCGCGTGGAGGCCGCGGGCCTGCTCTCGCGCGCCAGCGGCCCGCACTGGTCCACGCTGTCTCCGGTGCGCACCTCGCCACTGCCGGACGCCATGGTGCGCGAGGGGGTGCTGGAAGAGGTGTCACTGCCCGGCTCACCCCGGCGCTACCTGGCTCCCGCGGGCTTCCGCTCGCGGTCCGTGACGGCGCCGGACGAGCGGATGCGGATACTCGGCCCCTTGGATCCCCTGCTGTGGGACCGAGGGCTGGTGAACCAGCTCTTCGGCTTCGAGTACGTGTGGGAGGTGTACAAGCCCGAGGAGCAGCGCCGCTGGGGCTGGTACGTGTGCCCGCTTTTGCACCGGGGCCAGCTGGTGGGAAGGCTGGAGGCACGCGTGCAGGAGGGCGTGCTGCGTGTGGAGAAGTTGTGGAGGGAGAAGGGCGTGAAGCTGGACGACGCGGCGCTCGACGAGGCCCTGGCGCGCCATGCACGGGCCTGCGGCGCGGTGAAGGTGCGCCGGCCCCGGGCCCGCGTGGGCTGAGCTGGACTGAGCTACTGCGCCAGGTCTTCCAGGACGTCGGAGAGCGTGGTGGCGTTCAACGCCCGGTCGAACCAACGGTCGAGGGTGGTCACGTCCGTGCAGGTGAGGATGCGCTGGCGGGACGCCTCATCCACGTGCACGCCGCGCGCGGTGAGTGTCCGCAGGATGTACTCGGCACGCCCCTCCACCCGGCCCTCTTCCCGGCCCCTGACCAGACCCTTCTGGACTCCCTGCTCGAGCATCTCCTCGGCCCAGGTTCTCATCAGTTCCTCCGCTCGCTGCGCATCCAGCACTGAATGTAACACCCGTCTCGCCGCTGTGTGGACTGCGGTCCACCACGCTGATGGGCTCTCGCCGCAGGGACGTCCAGTCCACCTCGGAGACGACGTGCGCGGGCAGCACGGCGCGCAGTTCAGCGGCGGCCCGCTCGGGGTGGCCGAAGGTATAGCGGGCGAAGAGATCATGCGGTCCAGACATGGCCACCCACGCTCAAGCATCCGGCGGGCCAACGGCGCCGGAACGGACCCCTGACGCACTCCGCCAGGGCTCGGGGCGTGAGGAGGGCCACACCCCCGGCGAACCCGGGTGGGCCGGGTCCGTCCCACCTGCTAGGGTTGCCGCCCGCATGTGGCGCACGATGACTCCGAGAGGAGAGACCCTGTTCGAGGTCGGGAAGTACCGGGTCCGGCGGGTCTCGGAGGAGGACGCGCCGATCATCCGCGAGCTGGGCGAGCGCTGCCTGGAGCACCTCGAGCTCCACTACGGCTCACCCCCCGACCCCGCGCAGATGATCCGCGATCTGCTCACGGACCTGCCTCCGGGCAAGACACTCGGCGACAAGTTCGGCATGGGCGTCTTCGATGGCTCGGGCCGCCTGGTGGGCGCCATCGACGTCATCCGCGACTACCCCGAGCCCCACGAGTGGTACCTCGGCCTGCTGGTGCTCGAGCCGGCCTGGCGCAACCAGGGACTGGGCGCCAGGCTGCTCGACGCGCTCACCCAATGGCTGCTCCGGCACGACGCCGCCTACCTGCGCCTCGCCGTGTCCGAGCACAACGCCGCCGGCCAGCGCTTCTGGAAGCGCGGCGGTTTCGAGCCCGTCAAACAGGTGCTCGCCGAGTTCGGCAACAAGAAGAGTGTCTTCCACGTCCTGCGCCGCGCCTTGGAGGTGCGATGACTCTTTCCCCTCACCCGCAGTCCCCCATCCACATGACGCACCGAACTCCCACGCGGCTTCCGCTCCTGCTCCTGCTCACGCTGACGGCCCTCACCGGCTGCCCCAGACCCCCGACGACGACTCCCGAGCAGAACTACTCCGACATCCAGTTCGACGTGACGGTGCCGCTTGAGACGCCCGTGAACGCCACGCTCCTGCTCTCGGGCGAGGACGCGGCCTTCAAGGGCCCCACCGGGCAGGGCCTGGAGCTCGTCTATCAGGGCGGCACCACCTTCTCCGTCAAGACGCGGGTGCCCAAGCACCAGCCGCTCACCTACACCGTGCGGATGACCACGCCGTCCGAGCAGGTGGCGCTCGACACGGCGGGGAGCGCGGTGCCCGCGAGGACGCTCGAGGCGCACGAGAACGAGGAGAACGTGAGCTTCGGCGTGGAGCGCTGGGGCCCGGCCGGGGGAGACACCCAGCCGCGGACCGCCTTCGTGGTCGCGGTGCCGGAGACGACGCCCAACACCGAGGACATCTACCTGGCCGGCAACCATGAGCAGCTGGGCGGATGGAACCCGGCGGGCGCGAAGCTCTACAAGGCGGTGAACAACGGCTACGCCACCGTGCTGTCCTTCGCGCCGGACACGTCGCTCGCGTTCAAGGTGACGCGGGGCGAGTGGACGAAGGTGGAGAAGACGGCCACGGGCGCGGAGATCGCCGATCGCACCCACAAGACGGGGAGCGGCTTCGAGCGCGTCTCCATCACCGTGGGGGGCTGGGCGGACTTCTTCACCGAGGAGCCGCCCGAGGCGGTGCTCACCGGGAAGATCGAGTACCTGCGCGACGTGACGCCTGGCAACACGCTGCTGAAGAAGCGCGACATCATCATCTGGCTGCCGCCGGACTACGACACGGCCACCGAGCGCCGCTACCCGGTGCTGTACATGCACGATGGGCAGAACCTGATGGACGCCACCACGGCCTTCGCCGGGGAGTGGGGCGTGGACGAGACGGCGCAGGAGCGCGTCCTGGCCGGCAAGGTGGAGCCGCTCATCATCGTGGGCATCTACAACACCTCGGACCGCGGCCCCGAGTACACGCAGGTCCCCGATGCCCGCTACCCCCAGGTGGACGGCGCCAACGGCGGCCGGGCGGACGCGTACGGCGAGTTCATCATCAACGAGCTCAAGCCGATGATCGACGGCAAGTACCGCACGAAGCCGGAGGCGGAGTACACGGGCCTGGCCGGCTCGTCGCTCGGTGGCCTGGTGTCCCTGTACCTGGGCATGAAGCACCCCGGCACGTTCACCCGTCTGGGCGTCCTCTCGCCCTCGGTCTTCTGGGGCAACAACGACATCGTGACGAGGGTGGACGCGCTGTCCGGGAAGCTGCCGCTGCGCCTCTGGGTGGACATCGGAACCGACGAGGGCAGCAGCAGCCAGGAGACGGTGGACGACACGCGGCTGCTGCGCGACGCGCTGGTGCGCGAGGGCTGGGTGCTCGACAGCGACCTGAAGTACACCGAGGTGGAGGGCGGCGGGCACAACGAGGCCTCCTGGGCCGCGCGCTTCGGCAACGTGCTCGAGTACCTGTTCCCCCCGCCTTCTCCATGAGCTGAGCCGTCAAGCGTTGGCGGATTCAACCCCGAGGGAGCCCCGCCCATCCCGGGAGGAACGGGAAAGCGGGGGTTCCTGGTAGGATTCCGCTGCTTCGTAGGCTGGCCGTACACGCGTTGCGCGGGGGTGTGGCTGTTGGTGCCCATCGACACAGTGGCTCGACGCCTCCCGTTGCTGCTCGCGGTGGCCGCCCCGTTCCTCGTCTGCTGGCTCTTCATCGACGCGTACGTCCTGCCCGCCCACGCCGAGCCCTACGTGCTGCGCCTGAACGGGACGTGGAAGCTCCAGGAGGGCGACGGGGTGGGGTGGGCGGAGCCGGAGTATGACGACTCGGGGTGGGGGGAGATCCGCTTCCCCGGGGGGTACTCGGCGCAGGGGTACCGGGCGAGCCAGGCGTGGGCGCGCAAGCGCTTCGAGCTTCCTCCACTGCTCCGGGACAAACCCCTGCTCCTCACGCTGGGAGGCATGCGCACCAGCCGCGTGACGCTCTTCGTGAACGGACACGAAGTGGGCCGGACGGACGAGTCCTTCCGGGGACTCAAGGGCGAGGTGGATGGGTTGGAGGCCTGGAGGGTGGACAGCCGGGAGCTGCGGCCGGGCTCCAACGTGCTCGCCCTGCGCTTCGAGTGGATGCTGCCCGGAAGCGATGGCGTGGTGGACGCGCGCATGCTGCTGGGGGCGCAGGAGCGGCTGACGCCGTACTACCTGCGCGCGAGCGACATCCGCCAGTTCTTCCAGAACGGAGCGCTCGCCCTCTTCGCGTTCATGCTGCTGCTGCTGGGCATGTTCATGAGCCGGGAAGCCGATCCCTCGCGGCGGGCGCTGCAGCGCTCCACCGTCTTCGTGGTGACCTGGGCGGCGCTCTATCTGGGCACCCGGACCGGGCTGCTGCCCTTGAGGCAATCCTCTCCCCTGACGTTCACCGTGCTCATCCTCACGGTGGGGGGCCTCGTCTGGGCGATGATGGAGTTCTCCCAGCACTACTGCCTCGGGCACATCACCCGCGGCGGGAAGGTCCACCGGGCGGTCTGCGGGGTGTTCGCGGCCACCCTCCTCGCGGTGCATGGGCTCGGTCCGCTCGGGGGGGCGGTGGTGCTCTACCGGCTCTTCGCCCTCTACATCTTCGGGACCGTGCTGTACGTGACGGGGCTGACGATGGCCACGCTGCTTCGCCGCAAGCGCCCGTCGGATGCGGTGTTCGCGGCGGCCGTCTTCTGCATGCTCGGCGCGGGCGTGGTGGATCTGCTCACCGATCTGTATGTGTTCCAGGCGCCCCGGCTCTTCTCGGTGGCGATGATCAACCTGGGGCTGTGCGTGGGGGTGCTGCTCATCGCGGACTTCATCCAGCTCAGCTACGTGAACGAGACGCTCTCGGCGAGCCTGACGCGGACGAACGCGGAGCTCGCGGTGGCGCTGGCCCGGGCGGAGGACGCGGCCCGGCTCAAGAGCGCGCTGCTGACGGAGCGGCTGGCCTCGGTGGGCACCCTGGCCACCGGGGTGGCCCATGAGATCAACAACCCCATGGCCTACGTGACGGCGAACCTGGCGTTCCTGGCCAAGGAGCTGCCGGAGCTGGCGCGCTCGGAAGGCAACGGCGGGGCGAAGGAGGAGCTGGCCGAGCTGGGACAGGTGGCCGCGGAGAGCCTGGAAGGGGCTCGGCGGGTCAACCAGATCGTCAAGGAGTTGAGGCTCTTCGCTCGGGGCGGTGGCGGGGACGAGCGGCTGGAAGCGGTCGACGTGCGCGCGGTGGCGAAGCGGTCCTTGAACCTGGCGCTGCACGAGCTGGAGCCGCGCGCGCGGATCATCGAGGAGCTGGAGGAGGTACCCCGGGTGCTGGGCAGCGAGTCACAGCTCGGGCAGGTCTGTCTCAACCTGCTGCTCAACGCGGGCCAGGCGATGACGACGGGAGACACGGGCCGGAACGAGCTCCTCCTGCGCACGCGCCGGCGCGAGGATGGCTGGGTGATGCTGGAGGTCGCGGACACGGGCTGCGGGATTCCCCCGGAGGATCAGCGCAGACTCTTCGATCCGTTCTTCACCACGAAGCCGGCGGGGGAGGGGATGGGGATGGGGCTCTCCATCTGCCACGGAATCGTGAAGCGGCTGGGAGGGGAGATCCAGGTGGAGAGCGAGGTGGGGAAGGGAAGCGTGTTCCGGGTCGTCCTGCCGCCGCACGCCGCCTGAGCACCCCACCGTGAATCAACCGGGCTCGAGACGCTCGGCCCGGGGAGCATCCATGAGCGCGGCCACCTCGGGCGAATAACCCCCGGGGCCCTCCCCGTGAGCGATGAGCGGAGGACGCACGGCCAACCCACGCTGCCTGTCACGCACCGCGTGCACGAGGAAGCGCGTGGCGGGAGCGTCCACGCGCGCATGCACGAAGCGCAGGGCCACCGGGTACAGCTTCGAGGCCATGAGCAGCCCAAGCACCTCCGCCACCCGCGCCGCCGGGTACACGAGGCTCACCCGCCCACCCGGAGCCAGCGCGTGGCGGGCGGCCGCCACCACCGAGGGCGCGTCACACGCGAGCTCCTGCTTGGACAGGGCGCGCTCCGCATCCGGGCTACGCACGCCGGCATTCACGGTGCGGAAGGGCGGGTTGGACACCACGTGCGCATAGGCCCCCGAGGGGAACAGCGAGCGGGCCTCGCGCAGGTCCCCGAGCAGCGGCCGCACCCGTCCCTCACAGTCATTGAGGGCCACGGCGCGCACCAGGCGCGCATGCACCTCGGGTTGCAGCTCCAGCGCGTCCACGGGTCCGAGGCCGAACTGGCGCACCAGCAGGAAGGACACCACGCCACTGCCCGCGCCGAGCTCCAGCAAGGGGCCTCCGGCGTCCCCGCCCTCGGTGGCCGCGAAGGCGGCGAGCAGCACGGCATCCAGCGTGAAGCGGTAGCCGCTCCGGCGCTGCAACAGCTTCACGCCCGCGGTGCCAATGGAGTCGAGCGTCTCGTCCAGGGGAATGGGGGCGTGGCTCTTCTCGCTCAAGCGGGGCTCCGCGGAGTGTCGGACAGAGGACCCTGACTCTACCCGGCTGTCCGTGACCTGGGGGGGTGGGCGTTTTTCCAGCGTGCCGGGGTTGGCGTCACGCAAGGTGTGCTGACAGCGGCATTGAGCACCCGGGACCTCACGAATGAGTCCAGTCCGGAGCGGGGATGTGGCATCACGCTCTCCATCATCGGAGAAGGAGACTGAGCCGTGGCCAACGAAGTTCCCGCACCGGAGTCCCCTCCTGGCCCCAGACGCCGGGGACCCTCGGCGTTCGCCTGGCTGAGCCTGGGGTTGAGCGCGCTCGTCGGGGTGGCGATCGGCATCGGGAGCTTCACCTTCGCCTACGCGAAGGGGGCCTCGTACATGACGGACGATCCCGCCGCGTGCGCCAACTGCCACGTGATGAATGATCAGTACGCCGAGTGGACCAACTCCAGCCACCACACCGTGGCGGTGTGCAATGACTGCCACACGCCGCCGGGCTTCGTGGGCAAGTACCTGGCCAAGGCGCGCAATGGCTGGCACCACTCGGTGGCCTTCACCGCGGGGGGCTTCCACGAGCCCATTCAAATCACCCCGCACAACCGCGCCATCACCGAGCAGCGCTGCCGC
Source organism: Archangium sp. (assembly GCF_036277355.1). GTDB lineage: Bacteria > Myxococcota > Myxococcia > Myxococcales > Myxococcaceae > Archangium. The sequence goes on along the minus strand of NZ_DASUNC010000163.1, from coordinate 84,592 downwards.
TCGTGCCACCAGCCCATCGTCCAGGCCATCGACGCGCACGCGGCCACCACGAGCAACGAGCGCGACGACCTCTCCTGCATCCGCTGTCACAGTGACGTCGGACACGGACCCTGAACCCTCTCCACGGAACCGCATCGTATGGAAGCTTCGCCTACCCGCCGCCGATTGACGCTCCTGCTCGCCGCCATGGTGCTCGCCGCGGGCGCCGCCGCCGGTGCCGCCGCGCTGGCGGTGAACATCATGGAGCGCAAGCAGGAGGCCCGGAATCCCTTCTACCGGGTCGTCGAGCTCACCGACGACACGGTGGACCCGGCCATCTGGGGCAAGAACTTCCCGCTCCAGTACGACGACTACAAGCGCACCGTGGACATGACGCGCACGAAGTACGGCGGCAGCGAGGCGGTGCCGCGCGAGCCCACGGCGAATGATCCCCGCGCGGTGACGGCGCAGTCGCGGCTGGAGGAGGATCCGCGGCTGAAGACGTTCTGGGCGGGCTACGCCTTCGCGACGGACTTCCGCGAGGAGCGCGGCCACGCGTACGTGCTGGAGGACCAGCTCTTCACCGAGCGCCAGCACGTCACGAAGCAGCCGGGCGCGTGCTTGCACTGCCACGCCTCGGTGTACGTGACCTACAAGAAGCAGGGCGAGGGAGACCTCATCAAGGGCTTCGAGAAGGTGAACGCGATGCCCTACCCCGAGGCGCGCAAGCGGGTGGAGCACCCGGTGGCGTGCATCGACTGCCATGACTCGCAGACGATGCAGCTGCGGGTGACGCGGCCGGGCTTCCTGGAGGGGATTCGCGCGTTGAAGGCGAGCCAGGGCGTGCAGAACTACGACGTGAACAAGCAGGCCACGCGCCAGGAGATGCGCACGTACGTGTGCGGGCAGTGCCACGTGGAGTACTACTTCAAGGGCCCGGAGAAGCGGCTGACGTACCCGTGGGCCAACGGCATCAAGATCGAGAACATCCTCACGTACTACGCGGAGAACGGGCACAAGGACTGGACGCACGCGGAGACGGGGGCGCCGGTGCTCAAGGCGCAGCACCCCGAGTTCGAGATGTACAACCAGGGCATCCACGCGCGCTCGGGCGTGGCGTGCGCGGACTGCCACATGCCCTACAAGCGCGAGGGAGCGCTGAAGATCAGCGACCACCACGTGCGCAGCCCGCTGTTGAACGTGAACCGGGCCTGCCAGACGTGCCACAACTGGACGGAGACGGAGCTGACGCAACGCGTGACGACCATCCAGGACCGGACCTTCGAGCTGCGCAACCGGGCGATGGACGCGATGATCGCGCTGATTGGGGACATGAAGGCGGCGAGGGGCGCGGGGAAGACGGACGCGGACCTGAAGACGGCGATGGAGCTGCAGCGGCGGGCGCAGTTCATGGTGGACTTCGTGGAGGCGGAGAACTCGATGGGCTTCCACGCGCCGGAGGAAGCGGCGCGCATCCTGGGCATCGCGATGGACCTGGCGAGGCAGGGGCAGCTGGCGGTGAGGCAGGCGGACTACACGCCGAACCTCTTCCCGAGCACGACGCCGTCGGTGAAACCCACGGAACGAGAAGTGACCCCGGCGCCCGGGAGCGCGACGGGTGGCGGCACCCGGGGTGGCGGCGGCACGAACCACTGAAGCTCCCACTGAGAAGCTCCCTCACACGCCGAGCAACAACCCCTCTCCCCTCGGGAGAGGGACGGGGTGAGGGTATCTCGCGCCCCGGATTCCCACCCGTGAGCCTCACCCGAGGCCCCCCGACCCCGCGAGCCGACTATCGGCCACCTGACTCTCCGGGCGTGTAGGCGAGCAACCCTTCGTTCGCCCCGTTCGTTCAATGAATGGTCCGCTGCGGAGGAGCCGGAGTAGACTGGCCTGGAGGACAACCCCCATGGCGAACAGCAGCATCGAGCCGGCGCAGCTCCTAGGGCAGCCGCCGCACATTCTCTGGATGGCTGGCTCCGTCGATGGGGCTCACGGGCCGGGCATGCGCCAGGCGTCGCAGGGAGGGCTGAGGCCGGAGGCGCAGGGTCCGAGGCGCATCCTGGTCGTCGACGATGACCCGGCGATCCTGAATGTCTGGCGCCGGGTGCTGGGGCAGAGGTCGCGCCCCTCGTCGCTGGACCACCTGGAGAAGAAACTGTTCGGGGGCACGCCGCCGGCCACGACCGCGTCCGCGCCACCGGCCACGCCACCGGCGGCGTCGGCGGACGTGGGCTTCACCATCGACACGGCCTCGCAGGGGATGGAGGGGTACCAGAAGGTCATCGCGGCCCTGGAGGAGTCGCGTCCGTACACGTTCGCGCTCGTGGACATGCGGATGCCGCCGGGCTGGGACGGGCTGGAGACCATCCTGCACATGCTGGAGAAGGATCCCCGGCTGGAGGTGGCCATCTGCAGCGCCTTCTCGGACATCTCCCGGGAGGAAGTGGCCAAGCGCATCGGCCGGTCGGATCTGCAGTGGCTGCGCAAGCCGTTCGATCTCGAGGTCGCGAGGGATCTGGCGCGCAAGCTGAGCGAGCAGGGCACCCAGCGGCGTCTGGCCCGCTGAACAGCGCGCATGATGAAATCATGATGGAGCCATGAGCCCCGGATGCGGCCCGGATCCGGGTGATGCGTCAGGGTGCTCCCATGACCCCAGCGCGGCATCTGGCTGTCTCCGCCATTCTCCTGATGGCGGGCTTCCTCGCGTGCGGAGCTCCCCCGGCACCCGCGCGGCTCCAGACGGACACCATCAACCTCGTCCTCGGGGATGAGAGCTTCCACGAGCGCTTCGGGCGGGCTCCGACGGTGGAGGACAACGAGGATCTCCGGATCCGGGTCCACCTGGAATACGTGCTGGAGCGGCTGCGGCGGCGCTCCACGGCGGAGCTCTCCCCGGCCGCGCGCGAGGCCCGGGCCCGGAGTCTCGAGCGGCTGGAGGCCTATGTCCGGCGAGGCGAGTTCCCCCGGAACGACGGCCATACCGATGCGCGGCGCCCCACCTTCATCGACTCGCGGGGACGCATCTGCGCGGTGGGGTACCTCTTCGAACAGGATCTCGGCCGGGAGGCCGCCGGAGCGATCGCCGCCGGATACAAGTACGCCTTCCTCCGGGAGATGGAGTCACCCCTGCTCAGGCAGTGGGCCGCCACCACGGGGCTCGAGCTGGAGGAGCTGGAGATGATCCAACCCACCTACTCGAATCCCGCGGATGATGCCGAGGAGTATGGGCCCCGCTTCTCCCTGTTGGATCCCTTCGATGGAAGAAGCCACCTCTCCCTCGCTCCAGGGTTCCTGTTCGATGGCGGGGGAGACGGCGTCCCCGTGCGGCTCGATCTCTCCACGGCCTTCATGGGGGGATGCGGCCTGGGCGCCTACGCGGCCGTGTCCCTGACGAAGCTCACGGGAGCGGAGCGCTCGGCCTCGGCGCTGAGCAACCTCGACGTGGGAATGGCCTGGGGCCGCTCCATCTTCTCCGACAGCTGGCTCGTGCTCCGCGGAGGGATGCTGCTTCCCACGGGGGACGAGGACGAGGTGGGCTCTTCCCTGAATGGCTCGGTGGCGGCGAAGCGTCCCTCCCAGGCCGTGCTGTTCCAGCCAGGAGCCCTCGGCGGAAGGGTGGGCGCTTCGGTGATTCTGGGCAGCGCCTTCTGCTCGTCCTGCACGCTCCGGCTCGAAGCCGGGCTGGATGGGTATTCGCCCTTCTCCAAATCCTTTCAATTCTCGCCGCGGTGGGGAGCGGGGTTCGCCTATCGCTATCAATACCTGGTCGCCCTGCTCGAGGTCGCGGGCGCCCGGTACGCGGAGAGCCTCTCCTCGAGGAGCAGGCTCCATCATTCCGTCGGATTCGCGTTGCGGCGCGCCACCGGACAACCGGGATTCCAGCCCGGGATTTCGCTCTCGGTCCCGCTGGAGGGACGGCTGAAGCGGTGGTTCCTGGGCTTGGATCTGACGATGCGGTACTGAGCCGGCACCTCAGCGCCGCTGGCCCACGAGCCGCTCGGCGACGTCGATCACCTTCGCCTCGACGTTGGTGTCGTCCAGCTTGTCGATCTCCGCGATGCCGGTGGGGCTGGTGACGTTGACCTCGGTGAGCCAGTCGCCGATGACGTCGATGCCCACGAGGTACAGGCCGCGCTCCTGGAGCGAGGGCTTGAGGCGGGCGCAGATCTCCCGCTCGCGAGGGGTGAGCGAGGTCTTCACGGGAGTGCCGCCAGCGGCCATGTTGCCACGGTGGTCATCGTGTGCGGGGACGCGGAGGACGGCGCCACAGGGCTCGCCATCGACGAGGATGATGCGCTTGTCGCCCTGACGGCTCTCGGGGAGGTAGGCCTGGACGACGATGGCCTTCCTGCCGCCGAGGGTGCTGATTTCGAGGAGGGAGCGGGTGTTGCGGTCGCCGGGCTGGAGGAAGACGATGCCCTGGCCGCCGAAGCCCTCGACGGGCTTGAGGATGGTGCCCTGGGGGTGGCGGGCGACGAACTGGGCGATGGCCGTGAGATCGCGGGAGATGAGCGTCTCGGGCATGAGGTCGGGGAAGCGCAGGCCGAAGAGCTTCTCGTTGGCGTCGCGGATGCCGGTGGGGTTGTTGAGGAAGACGGGCTCGCGGCCGTTGCACAGCTCGACGAGCTGGGTGGCCTGGAGGAAGTCGGCGTCGACGGGAGGATCCTTGCGCAGGAAGAGGACGTCGAGGCTGGAGAGGGGGCGGACCTGCTCGTCGAGGAGATCGAAGTGGCGGCCGGGCTCGCGGCGCACGGTGACGGTGCGCATGCGGGCCTCGGCGCAGGAGCCGCTGAAGCGGAGCCAGGGCTGCTCGAAGTAGCGCACCTGGTGACCGCGGCGCTGGGCCTCGAGCATGAGGGCGAAGGTGGAGTCATGGTCCACCCGGACCGTCTCGAGGGGATCCATGAGGAAGCCGAAGGTGAGCGCGGCCATGGGGACGGGTGCCTCCTGGGGGGTACGAGGATGATACCCGGTGAGTAGACGCACGGAGGCGCGAGCGCGACAGAAAAAGTACGCGGAGTAGGAGAGGGGGCTATGGGGGGCGCGGTGGAGACACCCCGGGAACTTCGACCCACGAGTATACGGCAATCACGAGGGGGCCCCGGCTCCGATCCCCGCCTTACCTCCAGCGAGCTCTCCACGAGGGTTGGATGCCTTGCCCTCGGGCATCCGAACAACGAAGCCCCTGTAGCGGCCGCTACGCTCCCATAGCAGCGCCATCCGTTCATGGCTCGGAAGCCGGGGACGTCATAGGGTTGCGGTAGGATTCCGTTTCACGAGGAGATGGACTTGGCGACGGCAGAGCAACTGAAGGCACTCGTGAGGAGCTACGCCGAAGGTGACCAGGCCCAGTTCCTTTCGGTGGCCATGCAGGTCGCCGCCCATGCAGCCAGGCAGGGGCATGCCAGGCTTGCTCAAGAGCTTCGTTCGCTCGTCGATCAGGTGAAGTCACGAGGGGAGATGGCTCCCCGCCGTCTCGAACCTCCGACACCGCTCGCCCAACCTCGCGGCGAGCTCTCGGGGCTCCTGTCCGTCAGCTACCCGGACACGCGCCTCAACGAGATGGTTCTACAGCCCGCTGTCCGTGAGCGCCTGGAGCGTGTCCTGCGCGAACAGCAGCAGGCACACAAACTCCGGGAGCATGGTCTCCGCCCTCGCCATCGGATGCTTCTGGTGGGCCCACCCGGCTCCGGGAAGACCATGACGGCGGCCGCTCTGGCGGGTGAGACACAACTGCCGCTCTTCACCATCCTGTTGGATGGCCTCATCACCCGGTTCATGGGAGAGACCGCGGCGAAGCTGCGGCTGGTGTTCGATGCCATCCGCTCGACCCGGGGTGTCTACCTCTTCGATGAGTTCGATGCGATTGGCGGGCACCGAAGTGCTTCGAATGATGTGGGGGAGATCAGGCGTGTCCTGAACTCCTTCCTGCAATTCCTGGAGCAGGATCAGTCGGACAGCCTCATCATCGCCGCGACGAACCATCCCGAGCTGCTGGACCATGCGCTCTTCCGGCGCTTCGATGATGTCGTCGAGTACAATACTCCTTCAGGAGAATTGGCTACCCGGACCATTCTCGCCAAGCTGGGGTCCTTCTCTTCCGAGGACCTGGATTGGAAGCTCTTGAGCAAGGCGGTGAAGGGGCTGAGTTATGCCGAGCTGGCGCGAGCCTGCAATGACGCCATCAAGGAAGCCATTCTCGATGACAAGTCATCGGTCACGACTCAAAGCCTTCTTCGAGCGTTCGATGAACGCCGCTCCACCCGGCGCTCATGAGCCTCCCGGGAAAATGATTGGCTAGACCCTTCAATCGGCCGCATCTCTTCATCCGGAAGCTTCCGGACATCTCGCTCTTCACCTCTCCGAAATCAGGCGGAGGGGGCATCAGGACCAAGGCCCAGGACCGGGCGAAGCATGGCGCCCACCTGAAGGAGCAGTACGAGGCCGAGCTCGCCCGGATCGAGGAAGACGAGACGCTGGCGCTCCGCTTCGAATTCGAGAGCGAGCCAGGGTTCGATCTCAAGCTTCAAAGCCTCGAGTCCGAGCGGCAGGGGATCGAGCTGCTCGCCGTCCGGGACGTAGGAGAGACCACGTTCGCGACGGTGCTGATCCCTCGCGACAGGCTGGGGCACTTCATCAAGCTCTTCGAGGACTACCTCACCAAGACGCGCGGAAAGAAGAACAATCCCGCCAACAAGGACCTCGTCGAGAGCATCGCCCATGTCCGGCGCGCCTCCGTCCGCTCCTTGTGGACGGACCCGGAGGAGCGTTTTCCCTCGGGAGACGGTCCCTTCTGGTGGGAGGTCTGGCTGCGCCGGACCCAGGGCGCGTTCGAGCGGTTCCGAGCCACGGCGCAGCAGGCGCGGCTGTCCGTCAGCAACATGCCGCTGCGTTTCGTGGATCGCATCGTGCTGAACCTGCAAGCGACGGTCATCCAACTCAGCCAGCTGCTGGAGCAGGACGAGTTGATCGCCGAGCTCCGGGAGGCCAAGACCACCACGGCGGAGTTCATGGAGCTGACGCCGTCCGAGCAGGCCGCCTGGGTCAGGAATCTCCTGCCGCGCATCCAGGCACCGCCCGGGGATTCACCCTCGATCTGTATCCTCGACACGGGCGTGAACCGGGGGCACGAGCTCATCGGACTGGCGCTCCCCGCCTCCTCCCTGCTCACGGTCGATCCCCGCTGGAAGGCGGATGACCACCATGGCCACGGTACCGAGATGGCCGGGCTCGCGCTGTATGGCGATCTGGGTCCCGTGCTCATGTCCAAGGGGCCTGTCGCGCTCAGGCACCAGCTGGAAAGCGTGAAGCTGTTCCCCATGCCGGGAGATACGCACGCGCCCGAAGTCTACGGAGCGGTGACCCAGGAGGCCACCGCTCGTGCGCAGATCCAGTCTCCCGGGCTCGCACGGACGTTCTGCATGGCCGTGACCAGTCCCGATGGTCATGAGAAGGGGGTCCCGTCTTCCTGGTCGAGCGCCGTCGATGCCATCGCCTTTGGTTCCGCCGATGGAGAGCGCCGCTTGATGTGCATCTCCGCGGGCAACATCCAGCTGGACCACTTCATCCATTACCCGGATCGCAACGTGACCGAGCTCATTCGCGATCCGGGGCAGTCGTGGAATGCCGTCACCGTGGGGGCGTACGCCGACCGGGATGTGGTGATGGACCCGGCGCTGTCAGGCTGGAAACCAGTGGCTCCGCTGGGTGGGCTCTGCCCTTCCAGTCCGACTTCTGTTGCTTGGAACGAGACCTGGCCCATCAAGCCGGACATCGTGATGCCCGGCGGTAATGCCGTGGTGGATCCCACGGGGACGAGGTGCGATTTCACCGACAGCCTCTCGTTGCTGACAACCTACTCCCGGCCGATCATCCGGCAGTTCACCGCCTCGGGAGAGACCAGCGCGGCCACGGCACTCGCGGCACGGCTCGCGGCACGGCTCCACGCCCAGTACCCGCGGCTCTGGCCCGAGACGGTCCGGGCCCTGCTCATCCACTCCGCGGAGTGGACGGAGTCGATGCGCGGCCACCTTCCCCAGAAGAAGCCCAGGAAGAGCGACTACGCGAGGCTCCTTCGAACGTTCGGCCATGGGGTACCCGATGAAGAGGCAGCTCTCTTCAGTGCCAATGACGCGCTCACGCTGATTGCCCAGCATGAGATCCAGCCCTACGACGCGCATCCCCACAAGAAAGGGGAGTTCGTCACCAGGGACATGCACCTGCACGCGCTCCCATGGCCCGAGGACGTCCTCCGGGGACTGGGAGAGATCGACGTCGAGCTGCGCGTGACGCTCTCCTACTTCATCGAGCCCCTACCGGGAGACCGGGGTTACAACCAGAAGCAGCGGCATCGGTACGCGTCCCACGGGTTGCGGTTCGATTTGAAGACGGCGGCCGAGACGCTCGAGCAGTTCAAGATCCGCATCAACAAGGCGGCGCGAGAGGAGAAGGAGAAGGCAACGAGCACCAGCGATTCCAAATCCTGGAGGTTCGGCCCGGACATCCGGAGCAGCGGGTCCATTCACTCCGATCGCTGGACAGGTCCCGCGGTGGACCTCGCGGACAAGGGGTATCTGGCCGTCTATCCGACGATTGGCTGGTGGAGGGAGCGGCCTCGCCATCAGCGTTGGAAGACGAGAACCCGCTACGCCCTGGTGGTCTCGATTCGCACCCCAGGAGTGGACGTCTACACGCCCGTGGCCATCGAGCTGGGCATTCCCATCACGGTTTGAGCAGGTGGGTACCCCCATCGGACTCATGGGGATGGCGACAGAAGCCCTGGACACAGGAAGTGCCCGGGGGGCACGCCGGCCCACCGTCCGAGCAGGAGACCCGGGAGCAGGCCATCTTCAGCTCCAGCCGGGAGTCCTTGTAGCGCGGGGGCCAGACGGAACAGAGGCCGCCCTCGGAGCAGGGCACCTTCTGACAGTTCTCCCCACGCACCACCGCGCAGACCGAGATGCCCTCCCCGAGGGAGACGCACTCCTGGCCTTCGGAGCAGCCCGTCGCCTCGCAGGTGGGAAGGCAGGAGGGACCGTCCAGGCCCTCGCGGCAGAAGAAGCCCCGGGGACAACTCGTGGGTTCATCTGGCTGGCAGGAGCGGCCACACCATCCCACGTTGCAATGAAGTTCCCGCGCGCAGGTCTCCTCTTTCATCCCCAGGGTCTGCACACATGCTTCGCCCTCCTTCCTCAACCCAGGAGGGACACAGGTGCGTATCAGGGTTTCACTCCCCAGCGTACGGACCGTCTGGCACATCCAGTCCTCACCACACTGGAAGTCCGCCTGGCACGTGCTGCCTCCACAGAATCCTTCGCGCTCACCCGCGAAGTACAAGCAACCAAGGGGCGCTTCACACTCCTCACCTCCCGAGCAATCGAGCCCGAAGCTCTGGAGTGCTTTCTGCTCACGCATTGGAAGAATGGGAGCCACCTGCTCCTTCGCTCGAGGCAGTTCGTCCCGCTGCTCCCGCCGCATCTCACCGGCCAGAAGCATCAGGGGCACGGGCAACAACAGCCCGGCGATGCCACCGAGGAGGGTGCTCCACCTCACTGGCACTCCACCTTGCATGGATACGAGGTGCAGTCACGGACTTCCATCTTACCCTCGGGACAGTGCTGTCCCTCATCGTCCTCCATGTCCTCCCGTCTCTCCCTCAGCTCACGCCTTCGCTCCTCTTGCATGTCCTGGATGTCCTTCGCCATGGCCTGATCGAGCTTGCCGCCCTTTCCGTAGACATCCGGGCAACCGGTCCCCAGGATCAACAACCCCATCACCGCCGCGAGCATCGCGCGTCGAGTCATCAAAGCCCCCCGGAGACAATACCACCTGAGGGGTAGATGGAATCCGGGCGGGGTCGTGCATCATGCCCGTGAGCTGACCACTGCCAGACACAGCCGTGGGGGAGGGGCTCTTGCTGACACGCCCCGACTTCATGGACGCTTCTCCCCCCGTGCCTCTCGCCAGACCGGACAACCGGAGTGATGCCTTCGTCCTCCACGAGCTGGAGCGGCATCAGCGCCGGCGTGAGCAGGGCATCCCCACCCTCACCGTGCTCGCCGGCCCTCCCGGCACCGCGGCCTCCTTCTGGCGCCAATGGCTCGGCTCGATCCACAGGCCGGGCTGTACCGTGCCCGCTTCGAGCGAAGCCGAGGTGGTCCGCGCCTGGCTGGAGGCGCTCGCCCGCGTCAGGGCGCTCGAAGCCGATGCCGCGGACTTCCTCGGCACGGCCGGAGGTCTCGCTCCGGGCGAGCTGCACGCCCGCTTGAGAGGAAAGACAGCCCACGAGCGCGGCGTCCTCCTCCAGGAGCTGTTCTCCTCCGCTCCCGATGGAGATGTCTCCACCGCGTGCAGGTGTCTGCTCCAGCCACAAGTTACCCACAATTCAGGGGCCCCCCTCGACGCGGTGCTCGACGCACTCGAGCATGATCCCCTCCGCGCCCTCACGGCACTGCACGCCCTCGTCCCGCACGGCACGGCGCCCGCGCTGCTGCTCACCGGCTCCGGCTCCGAGGGGTTCGCACACGCGGCGCGCGTCGCCTCGCGGCTGTGCGCCTCCCTCCCGGCCCTCGTCATCGCCCTGATCGCGGACCGCTCCACCCTCGACACCTACCTGCGGGGCGGCGGCTCCCAATCCCTCGCCATGGTGCGCGAGGGCCTCCTCAAGCTCGCCGCCCCCTCTCCCGAGGCCCTCGGGGTGAAGCTCGAGGCCCTCGGTGTCCCACCCTCGGAGGAGCTCGCCCGCCCCCTGGCCAGGCTCGCCGCGGAGGGCGTCTCGGACGAGGTGCTCGCGCTCTTCGGTGAAGTGGTCCGCGAACACCAGCGCACCTCCCCTCCCGAGGCCCCCGAGGACCGGGCTCGCAGCACCGAGGAGCGCTTCCTCTCCGCCTTCCTCGACTCGCACCCCGCCACCCACGGACTGTTCGAGCTCAATGCTTCTCCGGGGTTCCGGCTCGCGGGCCGTGACGTGGAAGTGGATCTGCTGTCACGGCGCTTCCGCCTCGCCATCGAGATCGACGGCTACCGCCACTTCCAGGATGCTGAGGCCTACCGGCGGGACAGGCGCAAGGATGCCGCGCTGCAGAGCCACGGTTTCTTCGTGCTGCGATTCCTCGCCCAGGACGTGGTGGCGCGGCTCGAGGAAATCCTCGACACTATCTCGGAAGTCATCTCGCATCGACGTGAGCTTGGAGGTTGAACACATGCAGGGGCCTGAGGTTTCTCGACTGGGTGAGCTGGCGCTCACGTGGCTGCTGACACGCGAGGAGGGGAAGGGCTCCCGGAGCGAGCTCTCCCGCGCGCTGAAGCCCTTCGCCGAGCACCGTTGGACCGCCGGTGACTGGAACCTCCGGCTCGACGAGACGCTCACGGCACTCGAGACGGCGGGGCTCGCCCGGCGCACCGCGCGCAATGGCCTCGAGCTCACCTCCCAGGGGCGGACGCATGCGCTCGCGTGGCTCGGGGTGAAGCGGCTGCCCGACGGCACCTCCTGGAAGAAGCTCAAGAACACGCACCTCCTGGCGCGCGTGCTGGAGCTGCCGCCCTCCCACGGCAACCTGGACCGGCTGGGCACGGCCGATGGCATGCGCGCGGTGCTCGTGCAGAAGCAGTTCGGCGGCGAGTCCCCCGGCATGAAGAGCCTCACCCAGGTGCGCGATGCGCTGTGCTGGAAGCAGCTCGGCATCGACACGGACAAACCCTTCACCGCGGCCGCCGTGCAGGCCGTGCTGCTTGCCCGCGTCCTGCAGGCCTCGCGCGAGGCCGAGCCCACCCAGGCCATGCGCCAGCTCGCGGCGAAGAGCGTGGGCGCGAAGCGCTCGGACGCGGAGAGTCTGCGGCTGGCCGCCCTGCGCTCCTGGCTCGTCCCCGGCTCGGAGCCCGTCACCGCGCCGTCCACCGCGCCGGCCTCGCGCAACGTGCTGACCCCGGCTCCGGTCCGCGAGGATCTCCAGTCCTTCGCCGAGCGGGTCCATCAGGCGGCGAAGGCCTCCACGAGCGGCCGCTTCGGTGAGGACAAGATCTTCATCTCCCACGTCTGGCGCGCCCTCCAGGGCCAGGTGCGGGGTCTGGACGAGCAGGCCTTCAAGAACAGGCTGGTGGAGGCCAACCGGGCCCGGTTCCTCTCGCTGAGCCGCGCCGATCTGGTGGAGGCCATGGATCCCGCGGATGTCGCCGACTCGGAGACCCGCTACCTCGGCGCCACCTTCCACTTCATCTCCCTGTAGTCCTCTCCCCACCCGGTTGCCAGGGACTCCCCATGAGCCCGTCCGATCTCCGCCTCGCCGCCTTCCTCTCGGACCGCACCGAGGTCTTCCACTCCATCCAGCACCGCCACGAAATCTGGCGGCCGGATCCCTTCGACGTGGAGCGCGTGCACCAGGACGCCCGTGCCTCCTTCGAGCGCCTGCTCACCCGCGCCACCACGCCGCCCGGCCTGAGCTCGGGACGCATCCTGTTGCTGCTCGGCGAGTCCGGCTGCGGCAAGACGCACCTGGTGCGCGCCTTCCGCGCCCGCGTCCATGAGCACTCCCTGGGCTTCGTGGGCTACCTGCAGATGACGACGTCCACCAGCAACTACGGGCGGTACGTCCTCTCCAATCTCATCGAGTCGTTGGATCAGCCCTACTTCGAGCCCTCGCAGCCCGGCTCCGGGTTGATGAAGCTCTCCAGCGCGCTCTTCGCGCGGTGCGGCAAGTGGGCCGCCAGCCTCTCGCAGACCGAGACGGACGCGGACGACGTCCACCAGATCGTCAGCGACGCGGCCGACGAGCTCATCGATCAGCCCGAGCTCAAGGAGTTGGATCTGGATCTGCTGCGCGCGCTGCTCTACCTGCAGCGCAGCGAGTCGCGCATCAAGAACCGGGTGCTCAAGTATCTGCGCTGCGAGGATCTCTCGGAGCCGGATCGCAAGGTGCTGGGCGGGATGGTGCCGCGCATCCACGACGAGGATCCGAAGAAGATGGTGGAGCACCTGGGCCGGCTCATGCGGGCGCTGGGGCACTCGCTGGTGATCTGCGTGGACCAGCTCGAGGACATGTATGATCAGCACAACGCGGGCGAGCCCTTCCGGCGAGCCGTGCAGACGTTGTGCGATCTGGCCGATCGCGTGCCCTCGTCGCTCGTGGTCATCAGCTGCCTGAAGGACTTCTGGACGAAGCTGAGCCCGATGCTGACGCGTCCGATGCTGGATCGCCTCACGTTGGATCCAGCGCCCATCCATCTGCACAGCCTGCGCACGGCGGAGGAGGCGCGGCTCATCGCGGAGAAGCGGCTGGAGTACCTGTACGATCAAGAGAACGCGCCCTTCGAGGCCGCGGAGCCCACGTACCCCCTTCCGCACGAGGGTTTCGAGGCCCTGGCGGGCCTGCGGGCCCGCGACGTGCTCAACCACTGCCGCCGCTATCGGGAGCTCTCCGTCCATCTGGGCCGTCTGCCCGAGCACTTCCCGCTCGTGGAGGAGCTGACGAAGCCGGGCTCCCCGGAGAGCACTCCCGAATCCACGTCCGTCTCGGAGCTGGATCCGCTCTGGAACGACTTCCGCACCGGGTACAAGGGCTCGACGCCCGATGACGACTCGGAGCTGGCGGTGCTGCTCACGTGGGCCCTGAGCACCAGCACGGACGAGTGGGACGGCGGCCACCGCTTCGAGGCCAGGACGCTGGACGAGTCCATCCAGGTGGATGTCTCCCCCGGCAACACGAAGCTCCAGGTGGTGCTGTGCAACAGCAAGCCCAATGGAGGAGCACTCGCGCGGGAGATCGAGCAGGCCCGCAAGGAAGCCAAGGGCCGCACGCCCGTCGTCGTGCGCACCACCGTCTTCCCCAGCAATCCCAAGACGCAGGCGGCCGAGGAGCTGGGCAAGCTCATCGCCAAGGGCGGACGGCGCGCGGTGCTCGAGGACAGTGATTGCCGAACGCTGCTCGCGCTGCGGGACTTCCGCGCCCAGCACGAGTCCCGGGCCGACTTCGCCGCCTGGCTGCGCTCGGCCCGGCCCCTCACGCAGGTCAAGGCCCTGCGCGACATCCTCGATCTGGAGCATCTGCGTCCCGTGGCCCGCACGCCTCCGGCCGCTGCCCAGGCCCCAGCCACCGAGAAGCCCGGCACCCCGCAGCAGCCGCTCGCGCTCCGGACGGATCCGAAGCCCCAGGAGGCGTCGCCGCAGCCCTCGCGTCAGCACGAAGCGTCCCAGGAGCCTCCCCGGAGGCAGGAGCCCATGCGCATCGGCGAGCTGGAGAGCCTCTCGCGCGACACCGTCACCCTCACCCCCCAGGAGCTCATCCAGCACGCCGCGTTCCTGGGAGGCTCGGGCAGTGGCAAGACGACGCTCGCGCTCAACGTGGTGGAGCAGCTGCTCCTGCAAGGCATTCCGGCCATCCTCGTGGACCGCAAGGGAGACCTCGCCGGGTACGCGCAGGACGCGTCCCACCCCACCTGGACGCGCCCGCTCGATGATCCGCGCCGCTCCGATCGCCGGGCCCTGTTGCGCGATCGGCTCGACGTGGCGCTCTTCACGCCCGGGCACCCACATGGCCGCCCGCTGGCCATTCCCATCGTCCCGGACGGGCTCGGCTCGCTGTCCGAGTTCGATCGCAAGCAGGCCACGCAGCTCGCGGGCGACGCGCTCGGCGGCATGCTGGACTACCGGCACAGCGGCCGGGACAAGGCCTGCCGGACCGTCCTCACGCAAGCGATTGATCAACTCGTGCAGCTCTCGCCCGCGGGCGTCACGCTGGAGAAGCTCGTCTACTTCATCGACGAGAAGGATCCGCGGCTGGTGAACGCCGTGGGCCGGCTGGAAACGAAGCTGTTCGAGAAGCTGGTGCAGGATCTGGAGACGCTGCGGCTCAGCTCCTCGGCGCTGCTGGGCAGTGGAGGGGAGAAGCTCGACATGGAGCTGCTGCTCGGCCGGGGTGCGCACGCGCGGCCCGGGAAGACGCGGCTGAGTGTCATCAGCACCAAGTTCCTCGGGGACACCGACAAGGTGCTCTTCTGGGTGTCCCAGCTGCTCATCGAGGTGTCGCGCTGGCTGGGCCACCATCCCTCCACCGCGCTGCAGGCGGTGCTCATGTTCGACGAGGCGGACATGTACCTGCCGGCCACGCGCCAGCCCGCCACCAAGCAGCCGATGGAGAACCTGTTGCGGCGGGCGCGCTCGGCGGGCCTGGGGGTGATGCTCGCCACGCAGAGCCCGGGGGACTTCGACTACAAGTGCCGCGACACCATCCGCTCGTGGTTCGTGGGCCGGGTGAAGGAGAAGAACTCGCTGGACAAGATGAAGCCCATGCTCAGCGAGGCGCGGGTGGACTTCACCGCGAAGATTCCCAACCAGGTCACCGGCCAGTTCCACGTGCTGCGCGAGGGCAACGTCCAGCCCATGAAGGCGGATCCCTCGGTGCTCGCCACCGAGCAGCTCCCGGATGACGAGCTGCTGCGGCTCGCGGCGAGCACGCTGCCTCCGGCGGATCCGAGGCGCACGGGCTCCTGACGCCTCGTGCCGTTCCCTCTCCCTCTCCCGTTGGGAGAGGGAACATGCCTCGACCCTGCTCTTGCTGAATCGAGCGCCCGTCAGCTCACCGCCGCAGCAGCTCGTTGCCGATGGCGCGCTGGGCCTCGAACGTCCTGGGGATGGAGGAGGGCGACTGGTGCGTCCACAAGCCGAAGTTGAGCAGGCCTTGGATGCGCGGGTCGCTGCGGGCCAGGTCGTAATACTCCCAGTTCGCGCGGGCGAGCGACGCGTCATCGCTGTAGGCGCCCACCAGATAGGACTGCGGCACCAGCCAGAGCTTCTGGGAGGGAGTCAGGGTCGCACGCAGCGTGTTGAGGTAGCCCACCACCTCGGACATGGGGCCGTAATGGTCAAAGCCCACCCAGTCCGCGCGCGCGGGAGTGACGAGTGACGGCGACAGCGAGGGCACCGCGTGCACCACCATCACCGGAATGGTGGGGAACGTGTCCTTGAGGGTGTTCACGCACGTCTCCAGATCCCTCACGGAGACGCCCACCCAGTAGGGCTCATCGATGACGTAGAACCCGCCCACGCTCCCCAGGTACGGGGTGATCTGCGTGACGAGCTGGTTCCAGGCCTGGACATAATCCGGGCGCAGCGCCGAGCCGTTGAAGAACTGCCAGCGCGTCTCCAGCAGGCACTTCACCCCGCGCGCGGCGCAAGCGGCGAGATCCTCGGGGCGCTGAACGAAGTTGAGGTTGGTATGGGCCGTCACCTCATCCAGGTGGGGGCCATGACTCCCGGACTGGGCCCAGTAATAGCCATAGTGCTTCAGGTGGTTGACCACCGGGGAGACCGCCACGTCATCGAAGCGGGACACCTGTCCCTCCTCCACGTACGCCCCCAGGTAGAGGTACGCCGAGGAAGGAAGCACGCCGGGCCCGTTGAGCCGGGCGGAGAAGGACACACCGTTGACGGTGCCGAGCACCTGTCCGTCGCGCACGGCGAGGCTCACCGAGTACCTGTCCGCCGCGGGGACGCTCCCCGGCGTCACCGTCATGAACTGGCCATTGTCGAAGATGCCCAGCCCACCGTTGGAGCGGATGAGGAAGCCGAAGTCGATGTCCGCGTTGCTGACGTAGCCGCTCGAGGTCCCCGTGCCGCCGAGCATGACGGACATCCAGTTGCCGCTGTCACGGGCATCGGAGACGACGGGCTCGGCGACGAAGGAGAGACGGAAGGCCCCCGAGGCATCCCGCGAGAAGGGCTTGTCCATGCGCAGCGCCGAGGGGGACGCATGGAAGGAGAGCGTATCCGGGCTCCAGATGTGGTTGACCTGGGCCACCCAGATGCTGGGCGCGGGCGCGGGGTACCACAGGCCCGAGAGGCGCGTATAGGTCGCCGGAGCCAGCGAGCCGGACTGCCTGCCCGCGAGGTTGTCGTTGAGCCCCGTGCCGTTGGCGTTGTTGGCACCGTTGAAGGTGTCCCGGAACTGCTCGGTGGGAATCAGCGCCTGCTGTCGCGACGCCGGTGCTTCCCACTCGGGCTCCGTGAGCCCCGCACTGCACCCACACAGCACCGACACCGCCAGCCAGCCCATTCGAATCCGATGCATTGCTCTCTCCCCACGAAGACGGTGGCCTTCATGATCCACCATCGGTTGGAGAGGCTGTATCTCATTCCCCTCACGCTTCGTGTACAGCCAACCAGACAGGCGTCGCGGCTCTCCCCCGCCCTCTCCCAGGGGAAGAGGGCGCCAGCTCAGCGCTCGGGGATGTCCGTCAGCTTGAGCTTGAACTGCGTCGTCTTGCCCACCCGGATGGGAACCGACAGCTGCCGCCGCTTCCCGTCCGCGCCCTTGATGCGCAGCAGGTGTCTGCCCGCCGGCACCGGCTTCTTGATGAGCGGCGTCTTCCCCAACGAGCGCCCGTTCAGGAACACCTCGGCCTCCGGCAGCACCACCAGCGTCAGCGTGCCCTGCTTCACGCCACGCACCGGCTCGTCGTCACCGTCCTTCTTCGCCGGCTCCTCCGAGGCCTTCTCCTGCGCCTGCTCCGGCTCGGCCGCCCGCGCCGTGGGCTCCGGCTCCGCCTTCTTCTGCCCCGGCGGCTGGAGGGGCGTCATCGGGGACACGTCCCCCAGCGGCATCGGAATGGGTGTCCCCTCCTCCTCCTGCGCCTTCATCGCCGCGAACAGCTTCACCACCCCGTAACCCGCGCTCCCCCCCACCACCAGCAGCGCGATCAGCACCGCCCAGAACCTCGCCGTTCCTCCCCGCGAGGGCTGCTCCGCCGTCCGCGCCTCCCTCGCCGCCACGGGCGCCTCCCGCGTCACCCGCCTCCCCGTGGTGTGCACCCCCGCCGCCGGCGCCTCCTCCGGCTCCGCCCTCCTCGCCCTCTGGCCCCGCGCGAGCATCGTCTCCTTCGGATCCGCCTGCCGCGTCTCCTCCGCCTTCCGCGCACGCGCGTCCGGCCGCGGGGACTCCGGTTCCGTGGACGCCCTCTCCGGCTCCTCGCGGCCTCCCAGCATCCGCGCCATCTCCGCGTCCACCGGCTCCTTCGCCTGCTCGACGCTCTCCAGCAGCCGGCGCGTCGCCTCCCTCCGGTCCCCGAAGTGCTCGAGCATGAAGGCCGCCCGCTGCTCCGCGTCCATCAACAGTCCGCCCGCCGCGGCCTCCAGCGCCTTCGCCATCTCCCGGCCGCTCGCGTAACGCTGCTCCCGCTCTCGTGCCAGCGCCTTGAGCACCACCTCCGGCACCCCCGGGGGCAGCGTGGGCACCTTCACCCCGGGATCCGGAATGGGCGCCTTCAGGATCATCTCCATCTCCTGGCGCTCCGTCTCCGCCGAGAAGAGGCGCTCGCCCGTGAGCAACTCGTACAGCATCACCCCGGCGGCGAAGAGATCACTGCGCCCATCCAGCGGCTCGCCGCGCACCTGCTCGGGGGACATGTACCCGGTGGTGCCCTTCACCATGCCCACCTGCGTGCGCACCACGCCGTCGCGCGCCTTGGCGATGCCGAAGTCCAGCAGCTTCACCCCCCCGTCGTACGTCACCATCACGTTCTTCTGGGACACGTCCCGGTGGATGACGGGCGAGGGCTTGCCTCCGGGCGTGGTGAAGGCGTGCGCGTAATGCAGCGCCAGGCACACGTCGCGCACCACCGCCAGGGTGAAGCCCACCGGCAGCACCTGGCCCCGGCGCCGCGGCACGTCGGCCACCTGGTTGAGGTTCTGCCCCGCGATGAACTCCATCGCCAGGAAGAGGCCCTCGGCGTCCTGGCCCAGCTCGAACACCTGACCGATGTTCGGGTGGTTCAGCGCCGCGGTGATGCGTGCTTCATCCAGGAACATCTTCTCGAACTGCTCGTCCCCGCGCGCGTCCGGCAGCACCCGTTTGAGTGCGACATACTTGCGGAACCCGCCCGGCCCCGAGGTGTAGCCCAGGAAGAGCTCGGCCATGCCACCCACTGACAGTTGGGTGAGCACCTCGTATCTTCCGATGCGCTGGCCGTGGTGCGGATCGGGGAGAGCGGAATTCAGCGGCTGGGGAGCCCCCCGGACCGGTGCGGACATGGGCCGAACCATAGCCCACACACCCTGTGGACGGCCTGTGGATGGCCGGGACCCCCGCTGTGGATAACCCCCCGGGTGATCCACACCCTGTGGATGGCCGGGGATAAGCGCCAACTTCCCCACATGTAGCAGGTTCGGGATTCCTCAGGGGTTCCGCGAGCTTGCTGACTTTTCCACAAGCCCACAGCCCCTTCTGTTACCTCTGATCTAAATAAATACCTATTCACTCAGTACAGAAACAGAGGGCCCTGGGGACAAGTGGAACTGTGGAGAAACACCCCCGGCCCATGGCCATCGGCCACCGGCTGCCGGACAGCGGCTCCCGGACCCGGCAGGCCCCTCAGTACCGGCCCCGGATGAGCGAGACGAGGGTGAGGCGGGCGCGAGGGGCATCCAGCTCGATGCCCACGTCGCAGCCGGCCAGGAGGAACTCCAGGGTGACGGGGCCGTGGCGGGGCAGCAGGCAGCGCTCCTGCCAGGCCTGGACGGCGAGGCGGAAGAGCTCGCCCAGCAGGGTGTGCCGGGTTTCGGATGGCAGCTGGTCCATCCCGGGCTGCAGCTCGTACGGGATGCAGACCGTGAAGGCCTGCGCCAATTGCTCGGAAATGGCGGATTCGATGGAAGCCATGACTGGGGAACTTGCGAGAAGCATACCGGGAGGAGGGCCTGTGTTTTCGGGGGTTTGGCGGGACTCCCCCCCGGGGTGGACCGTAGAAACGCCAGTGCCCGCGAGGGTGGGGTGGTGAACGGGAGGAAGGAGGATGTGGGGCGGGCCCCCTCGTGCCTGGGAGGAGCGAGGGCTATAGCCGTGGGAGCGGGGGCTCACGCATGGCGAGCGGAACGAGAGTGGACGGTTGGGGGCGGGTGCTGGCGGCGGTGCTGCTGTGCGGGCTGCTGGGGGCCTGCCGTGAGGAG
Source organism: Archangium sp. (assembly GCF_036277355.1). Taxonomy (GTDB): domain Bacteria; phylum Myxococcota; class Myxococcia; order Myxococcales; family Myxococcaceae; genus Archangium. The sequence goes on along the minus strand of NZ_DASUNC010000163.1, from coordinate 64,677 downwards.
CAGCCGCCCCTGGTGGGCTCCTCCAGCCAGGTGCGCTTCTCGCAGGAGGCGCTGGCCTTTCCGGCCACGTACGTGGGTGCCACGCGGGAGGCCTCGGTCCGGCTGGTGAGCGCGGGGCGCTCGGGGGTGAGGGTGGTGTGGAACGGGGTGCAGGGGCCCTTCTCGGTGGAGGGGCTGCCCGCGGAGGTGAGGCCCTCGGAGGAAGCCTCGGTGAAGGTGCGTTTCACTCCGGGTGCGGAGGGGACGTTCTCGGCCACGCTGGTGGGCACGGACGAGGCGGGCCGCACGGTGACGCTGCCGCTGTCCGGGGAGGCGCGGCTGGCACCCCCCTGTCCCATGCCCTCGGCCTGCCACCGCTTCACGTTCGACCCCGAGCGCGAGGAGTGCGTGGAGGAGGTGCTGGAGGACGGCACGGGGTGCGATCCGGGCAACGCGTGCGTGCTGGACGCGGTGTGCCAGCAGGGCCGCTGCAAGGGGCGCGAGCGGGTGTGTGACGACGGCAACGCCTGCACCACGGACGTGTGCAGCCCGCTGGATGGGTGCCAGCCGGTGCCGGCGCCGCCGTGCCCGGGGGATGGGGCGTGCCAGGAGGGGTGGTGCGATCCCTCGCGGGGCTGCCAGTTGAGGCCCGCGCGCAACGGCACCTTCTGTGGCGAGGCCCGCGGGTGCGATCTGGCGGACGTGTGCGTGGAGGGGGCGTGCGTGAAGAGGGATCCGCCGGACCACTTCGTGTGCGCGCCGGCCTCGCCGTGCCAGGGAGAGGGCCGGTGCAAGGGCTCGGTGTGCGAGCGGCCGCCGGCGAGGCCGCTGGTGCCGGACTGGACGTACGACGCGGCGGGGCGGGATCAGAAGCTGCACGATCTGCTGGTGGGCCCGGAGGGGGACGTGACGCTGGCGGGCTTCTTCGAGAAGCCGGTGCTGGACGCGGCGGGGGAGGCGCCGGTGCAGGCGCAGGTGACGGGGCGGCGGTGCATGTTGTGGAACGAGCGGCTCTTGTGCATGGACCTGCCGCAGCAGGGGAAGGTGTCGCTGATGGAGCGGGCGACGGCGGCGCCGCGGTGGAGCTTCGATCTGGGGAGGGCGAGGCCGGACATCGCGGGGAAGTCCTCGACGCTCTTCATGGCGAGGCTGGCGGTGATGGCGCCGGATCGGCTGGCGGCGCTCTTCGAGGCGTACCCGGCGGGGCAGGACTCGAGGACGCAGTGCCGGCTGTACTACCTGGTGGTGCTGGACGCGGCGGGAGGGCTGGTGTCGGCGCAGCTGCTGGAGGATGCGCTGCTGTCCGAGTGCAACCACCCGCACCCGTTCGGGCTGGCGTCGGATCCCTCGGGGGACCTGTACGTGACGTTCAGCCCGACGGTGAACCCGGGGGCGCCGCTGAGGGCGGGGGCACCGACGCTGGTGATGGCGTTCTCGTCGGACGGGGTGCCGCGCTGGAGGAGGACGCTGCCCTTCCCGGGAGGCGAGCTGGGGCTGGTGCGGGGGCTGCTGCTGCCGGAGGGAGGAACGGAGCCGCTGCGCACGTCGGATGGAGAGCCGGTGAAGGCGCTGCCGTCGAAGCTGGGGAGGGCGGTGGCGACGCGCGAGGTGCTGGTGCCGAGCCCGGCGGGAGCGACGGTGAATCCGGACGGGGTGCCGGTGGAGTCACCGCGGTTGGAGGGGTACGCGGTGCCGGGGTTGGAGCCGGCGTGGACGTACCGGCTGCCGGCGGGGAGCAGCTTCGTGTCGAAGGAGCTGCGGCTGGGGACGTGGCCGGAGGGAGGGGTGAAGCGGACGATGGTGCTGGGCTTCGCGACGGAGGGACGGAGGCCGGTGCTGGTGGGCGTGAGGGCGGGGGATGGGAGCGAGGCCTTCCGGTGCGAGCTGGGGTACTCGCCGAAGACGATTCCACAGCTGTTCGAGCTGGGACCCGGGTCGCTGACGATGATGGACGGGGCGACGAGCTGCGGGGAGTGCGATCCCCCGTTCTCGGAGAGCAGGGCGCGGTTCCAGCGCTTCACGCTGCCGGGACTGGAGCCGGCCGAGGCCCCCTGGCCGGGGACGTTCGGCGGGCCGGGACATGATCACCACGAGGACCCGGTGCGCGCGGCGCCGTGAGGCTGCCAGAGCCTGGTGGCATGGACCGGACAGGAAGGGCTCCGGAACACCACCTTTCAGGTCATAAAAAGGGTGCATTCACGCCGTGCGGCGTCTAACATTCCCCGGGATGACCATCTCCTGGTTACCCGCTCAGCTCGAAGCCGTGTCCGAAGTGCTCGACAGGTATCCTGCGGAGAGCAATCGCTGTGAGTTGGCTGCAAGGGAGCTTCTCCCCATTGCCCGTCAGCTCGAGGTGGCGGCGAGAGCGCGCAAGCTGTTTCCCGTTGAAGGCCGCTTCCTGGTTCCCAAGCGTGGGGTACGTTGGTGGGAGCATGTCGCCGTGCACGTGCAGCAGCATGTCGTCGACGCGCTGACCGGTGCCCATGGCACTCCCGAGCAGTCCTATCTTGACCAGCACTATCTGTATCCCGACCGCCTGGCCTGGCGGGAGTGGGACGAAAAGGAAGTGGCGGTGAAGCAATGAGCCTGTTGCAACGGACTCTGCTCGAATTCATTGATGAGCGGCTCGAGTCACTCCTCCGGGTGCCGGAGATGTGGGGGTCGGACGAGAGCGTCGAGTTGCAGGTGCTGCAGTTGCTGGAGCTCCGCCTGCTCACCCTGAGCCCTTCCTTGAAGGAGGAGGTGGCGAGGGTTCAACAGGAATACGTCCGATATATCCGGGAGATGTTTCCAGGTGAGCCGCCCGAGTCGCTGGCTGCGTTGCTGTCGAGGCAGGGGCGTGGCGCGGAACTGACCCGCGTACTGCGGGGGTTCGTTGACATGGAGCGGAGAAGGGCCCAGGAGGCCCTGGAGCGATTCCCCTCGGGCAGGCGTTTGCTCGATGATGTGCCCGGACAGCAACGTCCCCTTCGTCACTACGAGCTGAATTGATGTACGCCACCGCGCATCGGGTGTCCCGGAACGGTCAGACGGGCGTCAACGCCTTCCTGTACCTGCATGGTCGGGACTTTCCCTGGCCCGAGAATGCCTCCTCGCTTCCGGATACGAAGCCGGGAACACCGACGGATCGTCAATCCATCTCGGTCCCACCCGGGAGCAATCCCGTCCATTCCTACCTGGATGTGGTCGCTCCGGATGGAACGCCCCGAGCCATTCTCCTCGAAGCCTTGAAGCTGTTCCGCCAGGATGTCTCCGAGCGAAGCAACCCGGCGCTCTTTGTCTTCGGCGAGGTCACCCTTCGGTTTGGAGTACGGATTGGCCTCGAATCGGAGCGTGACTCCGAGCTCGACCGGCTGCTCGTATCCCTGGAGCAGGTGCTGCCGCCGGTCTGAGGGACGCCCGAGGAGCATCCGGGGGAGCACCCGTTCCTGGCTCGCGTCCGCGCCCCTAGCTTGAGGGGGTGATCGACGAAAGGCGGTGACACCGTGACACAGCCCCCGTTTCCGAGGCGCGGCCTCCTCGCTCCCCTGGCGGCGGTGCTGGTGTGGGGTCTCGGCCCGCTCGCCGCGGCCCAGGTCACCGCCTCCGCCCGCGAGCCCCTCCTGCTCCAGGTGGGCGAGCGCCGCTTCCAGCTCCAGGTCGGCTCCCAGGCCATCTCCGGCAGCGGGCTCGAGCTGCGCCGCGTCCAGGGAGGCCTGCGCGGCAGCCTGAAGGGCCAGCCCGTGGAGCTGAAGTGGAGCGAGGACGGCGACATCACCGGCCGGGCCGCCGGCGCGTCCGTGCGGCTCGATGCCATCCCCCGCGCCCCCCAGCCCGGGCTCGTCCTGCGCGGTTGGTTCGGCGCGGATCCGGCCGAGCTGACGCTGACCCCCACGGGCATCTCCGGCAGCGTGGGCGGCTGTGACTACTCGCTGCCCCTGGCCGGCAACCGCTACGCCGGCTGGCGCACGTGCGACACCCTCCGCGGCCCACCCTCCCCCGTGACGCTGCGGATTCCCGACGACATCGTCCCGCTCGGCCTCGCCGAGGAAGGCGCCCTCCTGGCCCTCCTGCTCTCGGACGAGGCCCTTCCTCCGGCTCCCTCCCCGGGGGAGACACCGGGCGTGGGCGGCTCGGGCTCCCCATCTCCATGAGGAGAACCCAGACACAGGAGGCTCCCATGGCACGCAAGGCGTTGGCATGGCTCGCCGTGCTCGGGCTGGTGGCCCCGGCGGGCGCGCAGGAGGTACTGGACGCGGTGCCGGAGGATCTCCCCGACAACATGGACGAGTTCCGCAGGACGCCGCTCTCGGATGACTCTCCCGTCACCGCCGAGGACCTCCCCATCACCGACGAGACGGCGGGCGTGGGCGGCTCGGGGACGGCGGGCACCGGCGAGGAGGCCCGCCAGGGCGAGCTCTACGGCGAAGTGGTCAACGTACGGGGGGATCAGCTCTGGCTGCGGCATGGCGGGGCCGTCTTCCCGCTCGAGCTGACGCCACGGACCCGCTTCACCCCGGATCGGAGCCAGGCGCTCCAGCCGGGACGGGAGGTGCGGGCGCGCTTCACGCTCGAGAAGGACGGTTATGTGGTGAACGCCCTGGAGCCCGCCGGGCAGGTGCCGGCGACGAAGCAGCCCGGGGAACGGTGAGGGAGAAGAACGGATTGCGTGCACGCAGCGCCGGTCTGGGGTAATGCCGAGTCTCGTGCCGAGTGGGAGAGCGATGGAAGACCGTCCGTACGTCCTCATGTCCAGGGACGAGCCGTCACAGCCTCCCGCGTCGACCCGGATACCGATGCAGACCGAACCCGCCGCCATCGCCTTCTGCCGGGAGGTGTTGCCGGCGGTGTCACGCACCTTCGCGTTGAACATTCCCGTGCTGCCGCGCCCGTTGGACACGGCGGTGATGGTGGCCTACCTGCTGTGCCGGATCGCCGACACGCTGGAGGACGAGGCCCACGGCCCGGCGAGCGAGGTGTTGCTGGCGGAGCTGGCGCGGCTGAGCACGCTGCCGGCGGGGTGGGAGGCGGACGCGCGGCGCTTCTCGGAGGAGGGGGCGCGGGTGCTGAGGGCGCAGGCGCCGGAGGCGGAGGTGCGGCTGGTGGAGGGGACGGCGCGGGTGCTGGAGGCGCTGGCGCTGCACGCGGCCCCGGTGCGCGAGCACGTGGCGGCCTGCGTGGCGACCATGACGAAGGGCATGGGGAAGATGGGGGACAAGGGCCGCGCCTCGGGAGGAGGCCTGGGGCTGGCGAGCCTCGAGGAGACGCTGGAGTACTGCTACTACGTGGCGGGGACGGTGGGGGAGATGCTGACGCGGCTCTTCCAGTGGTACTCGCCGGCCATCGCCGAGCGCGCGGCGGCCCTGGAGCCGAGGGCGGTGGCCTTCGGTAACGCGCTGCAGCTCACCAACATCCTCAAGGACGTGCGCGAGGACCTGGAGCGGGGCAGCTGCTGGCTGCCGAGGACACTGTTGGCCGAGCACGGCCTGACGCCCGAGGCGCTGCTGGAGCCGGGCAACCGGGGCGAGGCGATGAAGGCGCATGGGCAGATGGTGGCGGTGGCGCACCGGGAGCTGCGCAAGGCCTTCGAGTATGTGATGGCATTGCCGGGGCAGGAGCGGGGCATCCGCCTGTTCTGCCTGTGGCCGCTGTTCCTGGCGGTGATGACGCTGCGCAAGCTGTATGGCAACGCGGCGGTGCTGGAGCGGCGGGCCGTGAAGGTGTCGCGGCGCACGGTGAAGTGGGTGGTGGCCTCGACGAAGCTGCTGGTGGGCCAGGACGCGGCGTTGAAGCTGATGTTCTCCACGCTGACGGCCCCGCTGCCCCGGTAGCCCCTCAGTTCCATGGCAGGGCGGAGCGTTTCGTCCAGTAGGTCTCCGGTGGCTCGCCGAGGCGGCGCAGCTTCTCCCATGCCTCGTCCCCGAGCCTCACCTCCAGCGCGCGCACGTTGCTCTGGAGCTGCTCCACGGTGGTGGCCCCGCTCAGCACCACGGATACCCATGGCTGCGCGAGCACCGCGGCGATGGCCACCGCGTCCACCGTGGCGCCCAGGCCCGCGGCCACCTCGTGCAAGGACCACAACGCCGGATCCTCGTTGCGCGCCGTGAGCCGCCCGTTGGCGACGGCCTCCTTGATGATGACACCCCAGCCCGCCGCATGGGCCTCGGCGAGCACCGGTCCCGCCGAGGGCTCCAGCAGGTTCCACGTGGCCTGCACGCAGGAGAACAGCGGCGAGCCGCCGGCACGTATGTCCAGGGCCCGCCGCAGCACCTCGGCCTGCCGGGGCCCACTGAGCGACAGCCCCACGCGCACCCCCGAGTCCCTCAGCCGTCCGAGCTCCTCCCGGACTCCCGTGTCCTCCAGCACGCCGCTCTCGAAGGTGGCCGAGTGGATTTGATACAGCCGCAGCCAGGGCCCGAGCAGTGTCTGGCTTTCGGCCCACTGCCGGCGCAGGGTGGGCAGCGAGTGGTCCTTCACCTCGTGGCGCTCGGCGTCCACGCGCCAGTTGGCGGTATAGGTGTAGCCCCACTTGGAGCCGGCCACGACGTCCTCCGGGCCCAGGCCGCGAGCCTTCAACCACGAGGCGAGGAAGGCCTCGGCCCGGCCATAGGAGCGGGCGGCATCGAAGTAGCGGACGCCCGAGAGGTACGCGGCATCCAGCACCTCATGGGCCTGGCGCTCCAGGGCCTCGGCGGAGCGATCGCCGCCGAGATCCTCCGCATGGCCGAGGGTGATGTACCCGGGGCGGCCGAGCGCGGCGAGTCCGAGGCCCAGGGGAGACACGGCGGGCCCGGAGGCCCCGAGGGTGCGTGACATGGCCTCCTGCCTACCCGAAGCGGGTGGCCGTGGGGAGGCTCGTGCGGCGGCTCTGCGGGAGAGTGGACGGCCGGATTGTGGAGAATTTGGGGACGGAGCCGGTGCCTTCCTGTAACCGAAAAGGGTCGAGGCACTTATCCACAAGATATGAGCCAGGAGAGACGAAGCCGATACGGGGTGCTGCTGCTCCTGCCGTTGTTGGTGCTCGGGGGGCTGGCGGCCGGGAAGCCGGAGTCCGGGCATTCACATGGCGAGGGCACGAAGGTGTACGCCGTCCAGAAGACCGAGGCGGAGTGGAAGCAACAGCTCACGCCCGAGCAGTACAGGGTGTTGCGCCAGAAGGGCACGGAGCGCGCCTTCACGGGGAAGTACTGGGACCTGAAGGCCGCCGGCACCTACCACTGCGCGGCGTGTGGACAACCGCTGTTCAGCTCGGAGACGAAGTTCGACTCGGGCACGGGCTGGCCGAGCTTCTGGCAACCCCTGCCCGGCGCCGTGGACACCCACGAGGACAGGAGTGGGTTCATGGTGCGCACCGAGGTGGTGTGCAGCCGTTGCGGCTCGCACCTCGGGCACGTGTTCGACGATGGCCCGGAGCCCACGGGCCTGCGCTACTGCATGAACTCGGTGTCGCTCGACTTCCGGCCGAAGTGAGCCTCACGCGCCGCGCTTGCGGAACACGACGGTGAAGTTGTTGCTGGGCATGTCGATCACCCGATCGAGCTCCAGCCCGTGGGCTCGCGCCTCCGCGGTGACGGCGCCCAGCTCGCGCACACCCCAGGCCGGGTTCCGCTCGCGCAGCGAGGCATCGAAGGCGAGGTTGCTCGGCGCGGTGGGCCGGCCCTCGATGAAGTACGCCCCGTAGAGGATGAGCGGCCCTCCGTGCGGAAGCACCCGCGCCGCACCGCGCATCAATCCCTGACACGCCTCCCACGGGGAGATGTGGACCATGTTGATGCACACGATGGCGTCCGCCGACTCCACGGACCAGGGGGAGGCACTGGCATCCAGCGCGAGCGGCTCGAGCACATTGGGCAGACCCTCGTCCCGGCGCCAGGCCTCGATGCTCGAGCGGGCGACGGCGTCCGCATCGGTGGGCTGCCACACGAGCCGCGGAAAGGCGCGGGCGAAGAAGACGGCGTGCTGCCCGGTGCCACTGGCCACCTCGAGGACATTTCCCCGCGAGGGCAGGAGCTCGCGGAGGACGGGGAGGAGGGGCGCGCGGTTGCGTTCGGCGGAGGGGGCGTGCTGTTTCATGGGTTGCGCATGCTCCCCCGACGATTGCTCCCCCGTCACAAAAATCCGCCCGATATCCCCTCTCCCCCCGGGATAGGAGCCCCCCGTCGTTCAAAGGGGGGGCAAGCCCCCCGGGGTGAGGGTATCCGAGTCCGTGTTCATCCCTGGAAGCGAGACTCCGCGTGCCTTGATTCCCTCTGTGCCCGGGGAGAGGCTCACCCGGTGCTGCCCTTCCTGCAGAGCCATCTGTCTTTGATCGCGGGAGTCCTCTTCACGCTGCTGGTCATCGGGGTCCGGGCGGCGAGCGCGGACGCGCAGTTCCGCAAGGAACTCCAGGGAGCGCTCGGCTTCCTGATGACGTTCCTGGTGCTGCGCGTGGTGGACGGGCAGTTCGGAGATGTACTGCACCCGCGGGTCCTCCCGCTGCTGCGCGTGGCGTGGATGCTCACGTTCGCCTTCGGCGGCATCCGCGCGGGCATGTCGCTGGGCGTGCTGACGCTGACGCGCCTGGGCATCCGCACCCCGCCGCCGAAGATCCTCCGGGACGTGGTGGAGATCTCCCTCTACGTCATCGCCGTGGTCCCCATCCTGCGCGCCGAGCTGGCCATCGATCTCACGAGCCTGCTGGCCACCTCGGCCATCGTCTCGGTGGTGCTGGGTCTCGCGATGCAGGACACGCTGGGCAACCTCTTCGCGGGCCTGTCGTTGCAGCTCGAGCGCCCGTACCAGGTGGGGGACTGGGTCACCATCAAGGAGATCACCGGGCGGGTCGTCCAGGTGGCGTGGCGCGCCACGAGGTTGGAGACGTCACGCAAGGAGATCATCACCCTGCCCAACAACATCTGCTCCAAGGAGGCGGTGAAGAACTACTCGCGGGGCGGGCAGCCGGTGGGGGTGGACCTGTCCTTCCATGGCCCGTACGACCGGGCGCCCAACGAGGTGAAGGAGGCGGTGCTGGAGGTGCTGGAGCAGGTGCCGCTGGTGCTGGGCGTGCCGCCGCCGATGTGCCGCTCGGTGGGCTTCGAGGAGCTCGGCATCCGCTACCAGGTGCGCTACTACGTGGAGGACTACTCGAACGCCGACGCGGTGATGGCCGAGTTCTACACGCGCATCTGGTACCGCTTCCGGCGCGAGGGCATCGAGCTGCCGGCGCAGCGCAAGCTGAACATGCCGCTCGGGGCACCGGGCTCCGAGTTCTCCGAGGAGCTGGTCGCCGACATGCTGCGGCGGGTGGACCTCTTCAAGGTGCTGCGCGAGGAGGAGCGGACGAAGCTGCGGCGGGAGATGGTGGCGCGGCGCTTCGCCCGGGGCGAGCACGTGATTGTCCAGGGCGAGAAGGGCAACACCTTCTACCTGGTGGGCCGGGGCGAGCTGAGCGTGCGCACGGGAGGGGTGGAGGTGTCGCGGCTGTCGCGGGGCAACTACTTCGGGGAGATGTCGCTGCTGACGGGCGAGCCGCGCACGGCGACGGTGGTGGCGCTCACGGACGTGGTGCTGCTGGAGCTGGGCCGGCCGGTGTTCGCGCGCCTCTTCGAGGAGCACCCGGAGCTGGCGCCCAAGCTGTCCGGAATGCTGGCGCACCGGCGCATGCAGCTGGAGGCGGCGATGACGGCCTCGGGCGAGACGCTGCCCATCACCGAGGAGGTGGACATCCTCGGCCGGCTCAAGAGCATCTTCCGGCTCGACTGAGCCCTGGAAACGAGAAGGGTGGAGACATGGAGCCCCCCAGCCCCATGTCCCCACCCCGGTACCTCGTGATCCGCGGCCCGTCCTACTTCAAGAGCTACTCGTACCGCACCTGAGAACCGCCCGAGCTGTTCACCTGTACGCTCGCGGGCTTCTTCCCGGCCTTCACCGTCGAGCCACCGGACAGGTTGCCCTGGATGCTGCGCTCGGGGGAGGCCTCGACGCGGGTGCCGCCGCTGGCGTTCACCTGGAGCGACTCGAGCCGCAGCTTGCCGGCCTCGATGACCGAGCCGCCGCTGCCGGTGACCTTCAGCTCACCCGCGCTGCCCTCGAGGCTCAGCTCCGAGCCGCCGCTGGCCGCCACCTGGACGTTCTTCGAGTCCACCCGGGTGAGCTCCACCTCGGCGCCCCCGCTGGCGGCCACCTCGAAGGTGTCCACGCGGGTGGCCTCGGCGTCCACGTCGGCGCCGCCGCTGGCCGCCACGCTCTCCACGCGCGGGCTGGTGACGTACAGGCGGACGTTCTTCAGGCCCTTGCCGAAGTAGGACGATCCCTTCTCCACCTGCGTCGTCAGCACGCCGTCCTTCACCTCGAGCTTCACCCGGGCCAGGTCGTCCTTGCTGCCCTCCAGGCGTACCGACTTGGGACCCGGTTTCACCTCGGCGTGGATGCCATGGGCCACCGCCACACCGCGGAAGTCGGGGACCTCGATCTGCCCGGCCTTGGCGGCGTCCTGCGCGAAGGCGGACGTGGAGGCCAGGAGGGCAACGGGGAGGAGCAGGGAGCGCAGCTGCATGGTGGAACCTCGGAGAAGGGAGAGGCCGCGGGGCCTCGTGTTCCTCGAGGTACGCACCGCCGCGCGAGCGATTGCACGCGGGCCGCCCGGCCGCTCACTCCCGGACGAGCTTCTCGAGGGGCGCGCGGATGGAGGTGACCTCGCCCGCCTTGATCTCCACCGGGAGCTTCAGGGTCTTGAAGCGGGGAGCCACCAGCCGCAGGGTGTACTTGCCCGGCGCGAAGGGCACCCGGAAGAGGGGCGTCTCGCCCAGCACCTGGCTGCCCAGGTACACCTTGGCGTAGGGCTCGGTGGCGAGCGTCAGGAAGCCCTTGTTCCCCGAGGGCTCGGCCGCGCCCGTACGCTCGCGCTCCAGGGCCTGCCAGGCCCGATCCGCCTCGTCCGCCGTGGTCACCTGCTCGGGCGACGTCTCCACGTTGGACGCGGTGCGTGGGGCCGTCCGGCGCGAGGTCGTCCCCTTGCCGCGCTTCGCCGGTTGCGCCGGCGCCTCGTCCTTCGGGGAGGCCTCCGTGGATTCATCCGGCGGCGAGCCCGGAGCGGTGCCCGCGTTCTCCTCTGGCGGCACGGCGGCCAGGGCTTCCGTGGGGGCGGCGGCGTCCGGTGGAGCGCTGGCTTCCGGCGGGGCCGCGGCGGCGGTCTCGGGGGTGGCGGACTCCGGCATGGCGCTCGCGGCGGCCTCGGGGGCGGTGGCCTCCGGCGTGGCGTTCGCGGCGGCGGCCTCGGTGCTCTCGGGAGTCTCGGGAGCGGGGGCGGAGTCACCCGGGATGGCGGGTGCGGTCCGGGCCTCCGGTGGGGACTCCGTGGCGGGGACCGCGGGGGCCTCCGGTGGAGGCGGGAAGAGCTGGGAGGACACGAGCCCCCCATCCAGCCTCAGCACCACGAGGGTGGCGAGTCCTCCCACGAGGAGCAGGAGGAGCAGCGCGGCCCACAGCACTCCCCGGCGCGAGGGGGCCGAGGGGGCCGAGGGGGCCGCGGGGGCCGTGGCCTCGCTGTTGGTGAGGGTGGCCTCCTCCGAGGGATCGACCTCCCGCTTCACAGGGGTGTGTCTGCGGGAGATGGGCTGGGGATGGACGGGCGTGAGCTCTTCCTCGTCCGGCTCGTCGCTCCGGGGCCCGGGGAAGGAGCGGGAGGCCGCGGGCGGTTCCGGCCCATCGTTCTCGGGCTCCACCGGCCGCGAGGGCGTGGCCGGCGGCCGGAGATAGGGAGCGGTGAGGAACTCCGGTCCCTCGTCGTCCTCGGGCTCCGGCGTCCGGGCCAGCGGCGCGCGCCGGGCGGGCGCGGTGGGGCTCTCGGAGGGGAGCGGGGGAGTTGCAGGCAACGTGGACGAGCCGGTGGGCAGGGTGACGGCGTCCTCGGGCTCCGGCGAGGGCCGGCGGGCGACGCGGGTGGAGTCGTACCGGGGCTGGGTGGCGTCCGAGTCCGAGGCGGCGGGCTGCTCGCCGGCGGGCGAGGAGCGGGGCGGCCGGATGACGGCGGTCTTCAGCCCGGGCTCGTTCTCCGGGAGGGCGGGCACGGCATCGGAGCGGCCCAGGCTGCCGCGAGGGCGCGGCTCGGCGCGGGCCGGCTCCGGAGCCGCGGCCCGGTTCTGCTCCACGGGCGTGGGGGAGCGCACCGGGCGGGGCGGCTCGGTGAGGACGGGCAGCGAGGGCAGGGTGGAGGGATCCACCTGGGCGCGGGCCGGGGCGGACGGAGCCGGGGCCCGGGGCGGCTCGATGAGGACGGGGAGCGAGGGCAGGGTGGAGGGATCCACCGGGGCGCGGGCCGGGCGGGCGCGGGCCGTGGCCGTCTGGACTCCGGTCTCCTCGGGAGGAGGAGGCGGCGTGGAGGGGAGCTGGGACGAGGAGGTGGTCCGCTTGTCCCCCGGGAGCGCGCCGGGAGGCTTCGCGACGACGGGGTAGGGGACGAGCTCCGTCTGATCCGGCCGTTCGCGGCCGGGCGCCGGGAGGTGGGGCGCGGAGATGATGGGGAAGCGCGGCGCGTTGGGCGTGGGCGTGCGCGGGGGCGGGCCCGCGGCGGCGGCCGCCTCGGGAGGAGCCGGCGGCGGGACGGGCGCGTCCTTGTCCGGGAAGAGCTGGGCGAGCTTCACCACGCCCGTGCCGTCGACACCGGCGCGGCCACTGGCCAGCAGCTGCCGGGTCTGCTCGCGGCGCTCGGCGAAGAGGCGGCGCAGCAGCTCGCCATTCTGCTCGGGCAGCCAGATGAGGGGGCCCGCCGCGCGCTCCAGGGCGCGGGCGAACTCGAGCGTGGTGGCGTACCGGTCCGCCCGCTTGCGCGCGAGCGCCTTGAGCACGATGGCATCCAGCTCGGGGGGGATGGCCTTGTTGGCGCGCGAGGGCTCGGGGATGGGGTTCTTGAGCACCGCCTGCACCACGGCCGCCGGCACCTTGCCGGGGAAGAGCCGCATGCCGGTGAGGCACTCGTGCAGCACCACACCCAGGCTGAACAAGTCGCTGCGGGCATCCAGCGGCTCGCCGAGAATCTGCTCGGGGGACATGTACCCGCTGGTGCCCTTCACCATGCCCACCACGGTGCGGCTGACGGCGGACAGGCTCTTGGCGATGCCGAAGTCCAACAGCTTGGTGACGCCCTCGTACGTCACCATGATGTTCTTCTCGGCCACGTCGCGGTGGATGACGGGCGAGGGGTGGCCGAGCGCGTCCGTGAAGGTGTGCGCGTAGTGCAGCGCGAGCGCGGTGTCCCTCACGGTGGCGAGCCCGAGGCCCATGGGCATGGGCTCGTTGGTGGCGCGGCAGGCGCGGGCCACTTCCAGGAGCGTGGCGCCGGGGACGAACTCCATGGCGAGGAACAGCTCGTCCTCGTCCACGTCCAGGTCGAACACCTGGGCGATGTGGGGGTGGTTGAAGGCGGCGGTGACCTTGGCCTCGTCCAGGAACATCTGGACGAACTCCTCCTGGCCCTGGATGTCCGGGAGGATCTTCTTGAGCACCACGGGCTTGTGGAAGCCGGCCAGGCCCCGCTTGGAGGCGAGGAAGATCTCCGCCATCCCACCGGTGCTCAGACGGCAGAGCACCTCGTAGTTGCCCATCTGCCGGCCGCGCACATCACCCGGCGCGAAGGGGAGCTTCGACCCAGCCATTCGAGAAAACCAAGCTTATAGGACTCGGGGCTCGAAGGTGAAAGCCACCCCCGTGATTTTCACCGTAATTCTTTGAAATCGCTTGATCCCGGAGAAAGGGATGCGCAACGGGCGGATTGCGCAATGGAATCGTTGCGCAATATCCTCGTTGCACGATTCGAGCAGCGGACGGGGAGCCGACATGCCACCGAGGAACATCGCAGGCGCGCCAGCGCGGGGACCGGACTTCTGGGGCCGGGAGAGGGACGTGGAGGTGGTCTGGAAGCTGCTGGAGCGAGGGAGCGTGCTGCTCACGGCTCCGAGGCGCTGGGGCAAGTCGTCGCTGATGTACGCGCTGCATGATCAGCCGTGGCCCGCCTGGAGCGTGCGGCAGCTGGATGTGGAGTACGTCGAGACGCCCGCTCAGTTCCTCACCGAGCTGGCGGCCAGTCTGATGCAGCTGGATCCAGTCCTGGGGATGCTCAAGAAGACCAAGGAGCTCCCCACCGATGATCTGCGCATGGCCCTGCTGCGGCACGGTCTGGACAAGGTCGAGCTCGATGACCTGGTGGCGCGGCTCGAGTCCGACTACTACGTGACGCGCAGCGGGGGTGAGGTGCGCTTCCACAGCAACTTCCTGAAGGACTGGTGGCTGCGAAATGCCCCGGGAGTCCGGAGGAAGCCATGAGCCAGCGCGCGCCCCTGCTGTTCAATCCCTCCCGGGCCTCCTTCGAGGAACTGGAGAAGACCTTTGTTGGCAGGTGGCCGCAGATGGAGGCGCTCGAGCGCGACCTGCTCGCGGATGGCGCGGGTCCGAGCACCCGGCACTGGCTGCTGATAGGGCCTCGTGGCTCGGGCAAGAGCCACTTCACGGAGCTGCTCAGCCGGCGGCTCCGGCAGAACCATGGGTGGGGCGTCGCCCGCCTGCCGGAGGAGCACTACCAGGTCGCCAGCGTGGCGGAGCTGCTCGAGCAGATCATCATCCGCCTGGAGGGGCTGAAGGCTTCTCCCTTCGCGCAGGAGCGGGATCCGCGCAAGGTGGAGGAGCTCGCGATCGATCGGCTGAGGTCGTGGAGGCAGAAACATGGGAAGCCCTGCCTCGTCGTCCTGGAGAACCTGGGCCAGTTCCTCGATCGGAAGCTGACGGCGCGCCGGGACCAGAGCCGTTTGAGGGAGGTCCTGATGCAGGAACCGCCCTTCATCCTGCTCGCCACGGCGACCAGCTATGTCGAGGCCACGGTCGAGCACAGTGCCCCCTTCTACGACTTCTTCCAGATCAACACGCTCGAGGAGCTATCCAGGAAAGAGGTCATCGGGCTGGTTCAAGCGCGTGCGCAATGGGACCAGGACGAGAACCTGCTTGGGAAGATGGAACAGGTCAGGCTCCGCATCGAGGCCATCTTCCACTTCAGCGGGGGTAATCCAAGACTCGTGCTGGCGCTGTATGGCGTCCTGCGGCACGGCGTCACGGAGGATCTGCATACCCAGCTCCTCGAACTGCTCGACGAGGTGACTCCGTATTACCAGGCACGACTCAACGATGTTTCCCCGCAGATGGTCCGCATCCTGACCGAGATGGCGTTGGCTGAAGGCCCGCTGACGCCGACGGAGGTCGGGCGCAGGACGCGGCTCACCACACCACAGGTCACGGCGAACATCACCAGGCTCGTCAACGAGCGATTCGTCTGTCCGGGGGGGCGGCCCGAGGACCAGCGCAGCCGCTACTACGAGCTGACGGATCGCCTCTTCCGGATCTGGATGCAGATGCGCGAGGGCGAGTCCATCCGCCAGCGGTTGCATTTCCTGACGGAGTTCTTCCAGCACTGGTATGGCCGCAACCCGGAGGAACTGAATCGTGACACCGCTCGTGTGGCCCAGACCTTCCTCGGGTCTGACTCCCAAAGAGGGCCTGTGGCAGAAGAATTGGAAGAATGGCTCTCGGAGTTGCACATCGGGTCAGGCGTGATGGAAGAGACGTTCCGCACCCACATGCCCCGGCTGGCGCGCGTTCCCAGCCTCCGTCCCCACGTCCTGGAGTGCTACCGGCGCCTGCGGGAGAGGGGCATCCTCGCGGAGGACATTCCTCCCTACTCCACCGCTCTCACCGTCCAGGAGGCACCCTCGACACAGAGAGCACTCAGCGCCCTGCACCCGGAGATGCGCGAGGCAGTGGTCCTGCTCCTGGGCCTCGCTTCCGGCGAGGCGGTGAACTCCAAGCAGCAGAGCACCGCGTAGCGGCCCATCCGCCAGCCGCGCGCCTCAGCCGGAGCGAGGGGGCACCTCGAACCGGCCATTCGCGAAAACCCCGCTCGTAGGACCGGCAGCTCCGGAGCGAAAATCCCCACCGTGATTTTCGCGTGAGAGCGCAATCACAGCGGATTCCACCCACATCCGAGTACCCACGAACCGCTGAGCCTGGTGTGACACGGAAGCTCGGGGGGTGAGGTGTCCGGGGGTTCATTCTCAAGAACCAGAAGAAAACTCCAGGAGGCACGGAATGCCCATGCCCTGGGTGCGGCGAGGGGAGGAGGCAATGCCTACCGGCGGTACGAGGGAGCTGTTCACTGTCCGGCGTGCCACGGAGGCGGGGTTGGGCAGCAACGCTTCCGGAGATCCGGCCCCGGGGTGCCGCTGCAAGGGCTTGGGCGTGTGTCCACATTGGCGGAACCGAAATTCCATCCAGGTGGCCGGTACGACGGTGGGGCAAAAAACTTTCAGTGTTCACGTAAATCAGCTCTCCACGACAAACGGAGTTCCCATGGCGACGGAGAAGGCGGAGCGCGTGCGAACGCGGGAAAGCGGCCTGGGTTACCGAATGGGACCGGGGCTGGCGGCGGTGGCGGAGGTGGGGGAGCTGCACTCGGCGGGGAGGCTGGTGCAGCTGTCGCCGGAGCATCTGACGTTGAGCCTGGCGAGGCCCACGGGGCTGAGGCCGGGCCAGCGGACGAACGTGCTGTTGGGCGTGGGAGGCGAGGCCCAGATGCTGAGGGCCGAGGTGGTGAACGAGTACCAGCCGGGCCCGGAGGAGCGGCCGGAGCTGAGCCTGCGTTTCGTGGCGCCGCCGCTGGACCAGGGCCGTCACATCGTGACGATGCTGGAGGGCTGGAGGGATCTGGGCCAGCTCGAGGCGCCGAGCTCGCACCCCATCTGGCGGGAGCGGATTACGCGGGTGGACCGGATTGGCCGCATCTTCGAGGCGCTGACGGCGAGGCGGTGCCGGGGGATGGCGCGGTGCGCGGGCGGGGATGTGGAGCTGGTGGCGGCGCTCTACGACAAGTACGACGGGCGGGTGTCGTGGGAGGTGAGAGGCTCGCTGCCGCCGGTGCCGTTCACGCTGGAGGTGTTTGGCTTCAGCTCGGTGCTGCACTTCTGGGTGGAGCACGCGGTGTACGAGGACGGGCTGTGGGGTGTGCCGCTGCCGCGGGAGCTGGTGCGCTACCGGCACCGCAAGCTGAGGAGGGCACCGGCGGGAGAGGGGTGCTCGGCGCGGTTCGGGCATCCGCTGTGGCCGCAGGTGCGGGTGGAGCGGGAGCTGACGGATATCTCGTACGAGGGTCTGTCGTTCGCGACACAGCCGGGGGAGGACCTGCTGTACCCGGGGCTGGTGCTGCCGGAGCTGGAGGTGGGGGTGCCGGGAGGGGAGCCGGTGAGGATGCGGGCGGAGGTGCGCAACATCACGGGCACGGCGCTGGGCCGGCGGTGCGGGATGAAGGTGGAGCCGCTGGGGGAGCGGGAGCTGGCGCGCTGGCGGGAGCTGGTGGAGGAGCAGAGCCATCCGAACACGCGGGTGTCTGGGGATTGGAACCGGGGGACGTGGGAGCTGTTCGAGCGCTCGGGGTACTTCCGGCTGTCGGGGAAGAGCCCGGGGGACTTCGCGCGGATGCAGGCGGAGTACCGGGAGGCGCACGAGAGGCTGGAGGGGTACCGGAGGCTGGGCTACCGGGTGGTGAGGCCGATGCCGGGTGGGGAGTCGGTGGAGGCGAGCCTGTCGTGGCTGAAGCCGTACTCGGGGAGCTGGCTGGCGCACCAGCTGGCGAGACACCAGCCGCGCAACGAGAAGCTGAGGAGCACGGCGCGCGAGGCGTTGCGGGACGTGTATTTGAGAGGGTTCGAGCCGGCGCAGACGGATCCGGAGGTGAAGTGGTTCCTGGCGTACTGCGAGGCGAACGTGAGGTGGGTGCGCTTCACGGCGTTCGACTTCGCGGAGTGGTACCAGCACACGGGGCAGGCGTGCATGGTGCCGTTCCGCTTCATGGAAGCGGACGCGAGGCGGGAGTGGGAGATGCCGGAGGGCTTCAGCCTGGGGGCGCCGGCGGAGGAGGAGAAGGCGGCGCTGTTCGAGCGGCTGAAGGAGACGAGGCCGGAGGCGTACCGGGAGGCATTGGACCTGGTGCCGGAGCGGTTCGGGCTCGAGAGTCTCAAGGCGAAGTGGGCCGAGGCCGGGCTGAAGCGGGAGCGGGACGTGCTGGTGGCGCGGAAGGACGGGCGCGCGCTGGCGGTGGGAATCCTGGAAACGGCGCACGTGGGGTTGAACCTGTTCCACGTGCTGGACGGGCTGCGAGTCATTTCGCTGGTGGACGAGGCCTCGGAGGAGGGGCAGCAAGCGCTGCTGGCGCTGCTGGCGGGAGCGGCGGAGTGGTACCGGGCGCGAGGGCTGAACGTGTTCGTGCACTACGTGGAGACGGAGCACACGGGGTACACGGAGAAGGCGAAGCTGGTGGACCTGGGAGAGGGACGTATCTGGATCCTCTCGGCACAACTGCTGCCGGACTTCATCGAGCACCTGTGCGAGGCGACGACCCCGAGGGGAGATCTGTGAGCAAATATCCCCTCGCCCCCCGGGAGAGGGACGGGGTGAGGGTGCCACGTCTCCCGGGTTGAGCCCGTGCGATGCTCCCTCTCCCTCTGGGAGAGGGCTGGGGTGAGGGATTGAGCGGTCCGTTCCTGTCCAGACGGCCTGTCAGAGCAAGCTCAATCCATCCGAACCGTTCCCATGTTCAACAGACAGGAATGGCTTCGGATGGAGGGTGACGATGTTTCCCTTTTATCTCCGTGGACCGCAGTTCTTGATGTTCTACATCACGCTGCTGGGGGTGGGATTCATCGCGGCGTACCTCCTGATCAAGAGGCTGCGCGGGCCGGGCGACGAGGGCACGCCAGCGGATCGCGATCTCGATCCCTACGCGATGGCGTTCCTGGCGGGGGGCGGGAAGAGGGCAGCCGATACGGTGATTGCCCATCTGGTCGAGCGGGGCGATCTCGTCTACGACGCCCAGGCCAAGCGCCTCCTCAGGGGCGAGCGAGCCCACACCTCCAGGTTCTGGCATCCGCTCGAGCTCGCCATCCACGACTCCCTGCCCGAGGACGGGCGGTCGATCGGATCGGTCCATCAACAGGCGATGGTGGTCGCGGAGGAGCTCTTCGCGAAGGAGCTGATCAGGAAAAGGTTGCTGCTCTCCAGCGATGAGCGCCTCCGGCTCAAACGCATCCCCAGTTACCTCCTGGGAGCGATCATCATCATCGGCCTGGTGAAGCTCGACCTCGCCCAGTCGTGGAACCGGCCCACGGGATACCTGAAGGTGCTGCTCGTCGTGGGGACGGTGGGGTCCATCCTCTTCGTCAAGCGCATGACGCGGGACACGCGGACGCTCCGGGGCAAGCGGGTCGTCAAGACCCTGTGCCGGCAGAACGCGGCGCTCGTCACCACGGCGCGGGCACAGGCGGCGTCCGGGTTGCCGGAGAAGGAGTCCCTCCTGCTCATGGGGCTCTTCGGCCTCTCCGTGGTGACGCTGCCCGCCCTGGCGGAGTTGCAGCACTCGCTGCTGCACCTGGCGGCTCCCCTCATGAGCGGTGGCGGCTGGACGTCCGGGGGAGGAGGTCCCTACTGGTACGGCGGGGGCGGAGGAGGGAGCAGCTGCAGCGGCTCGGGCGGCAGCAGCTGCGGAGGAGGCGGAGGCAGCAGCTGCGGGGGTGGGGGCGGTTGTGGCGGCTGTGGAGGCGGCGGATGACACCTGGGGAGCGGTGGCCGGGGACGTTGGGGCTCGGGATGGGCTGGAGGCCCGAGCTGGCCCACTTCATCGATCGCCATCCGGGGCTCGGCTTCGTCGAGCTGCTCGCGGAGGACTTCGAGCCCCGGGGTCCCTTGCCGCCGGCGCTGGAGAACCTGCGCGAGCGGGGGATGACGTTCGTGCTGCACGGGGTGTCGCTCTCGCTGGGGGGAGCGGCACCCCCCGAGCCGCGCCGGTTGGAGCACCTGGCCCGGGTCGCGGAGCGCGTGGGCGCGGTGCTCGTCAGTGATCATGTCTGCTTCGTGAGGGCGGGGGGCCTCGAGTCGGGACACCTGCTGCCGGTGCCGCGCACGCGCGAGATGCTGGAGGTGCTGGTGGAGAACGTGCGGCTGGCGCGGGAGGCGCTGCCCGTCCCGCTGGCGCTGGAGAACATCGCCACGCTGGTCGAGTGGCCCTCGCCGGAGCTGGACGAGGCCACCCTGCTCGCGGAGCTGGTGGAGCGCACGGACACGCTGCTGCTGTTGGACCTGGCGAATCTGCACGCGAACGCGAGGAACCATGGCTGGGAGCCGCTCTCGTGGCTGGAGCGTCTGCCATGGGAGCGGCTCGCCTACGTGCACATGGCGGGAGGCGTCGAGCAGGGGGGCCGCTACCACGACACCCACGCGCACCCGTTGCCGCGCGAGCCGCTCGAGCTGCTCGCGGCCCTGTGTGAACGGACCCGGCCCCCGGGCGTGCTGCTCGAGCGGGATGACCATTTTCCACCGGACGCGGAGCTGGCGGCGGAGCTGGACGCCATCACCGGAGTCCTCTCGCGAGGGGAGGGGGCGCATGCCGTCCGATGACGCACGGCACCGGCTCGAGCGGGCGCAGGCCGGCTTCCTGCGGGCCCTCACGGGGAGCGCGCCATCGCCTCCGGGTTTCGAGCGCTCGGACGTGGAGGCGGCGGCGGAGTCCCTCGCGTCCAAGCGGCGCCGGGCGGTGGCGCGGACCTGGCCCTCGCTGGCCCGGGCCCTGGGAGACGGGTTCCGGGAGAGATTCGATGCATTCGCCAGACAGACACCGCTGCCCGCGCGGGGTGGGCCGCTGGCGGATGGACGCGCCTTCATCGAGCTGCTGTCCCGGGAGGGCCCCCTGCCGGAGGCCGTGAGCCGGCAGGTGCTCGGGGTGGATCTCCGCTTCCGCCGGAGCGGAGATGGACTGGTGCCGCGCCGGGGATTCTCGCTGGTGCATGGCGTGCTGCCAGCAAGCGGGTACCGCCTCCTGGGTATCCGTTGGGCGGGCCACGGCGAGCGCTGGTTCAGACTGCCCGCAGGCATGGCAGTCCCGGTGGTGCTCGGCCGCCGCTGGTCGTCCCAAAGGTCGTAGTACCTGTTCACCCCGCTCATGGCGCTCTCGTGGCAAGCTACTCGGACCAGACGAGCGCCAGATCCAGTTCGAGGGCCTCGAAGGGCTCGGCGCGTACCCGCTCGCCTCCGGCGAAGGAATGGACGAGCAGCCATTCCCTCTCGATGAGCCGGAACACATCAATCGTCTGGGCCAGCGGATCCACGTGCCACACGTGCCGCACGCCTTCCCGGGCGTAGATGCGCATCTTGTGGCCCTTGTCCCTGCGCCGCGTGCGCTCGGAGAGGACCTCGCACGCCCAGTCCGGCGCGAGATCGTAGTGTGCTGGAGCCTCTTTGCCTCCCACGGCGCGCGGCAGGCGCTCACGCCTCCACCCGGCGAGGTCCGGTACGAGCTTGTCCGGGCCGGGGCCGAGGTGCAGCTCGGGTTCATCGATGATGACCCACCCGCCCGGTCCACTGCTGCCAAACTTGAAGGGCCCCATGAGGATGCCGCCCAGGTTCGACGTGACGTTGGCATGCGGGCGGGCCGGACGCGGACTGAGGTGCAACGCACCGTTCATGATCTGCGCCACCATCTCCTCCGGCGCTGCCTGGAAGGCCGCCTCGACGGACGGGGCGTTTCGCTCGGTGGACTCGGACTCGGGTGGACGGCGGATGGCCATGACTGAGGATTTCATCATGCCCCTCGCCCCGTGCAATGCCGGGGCCGGGAACCGTCTCCCTTCGAGACTCTCCACTCGACACCCTACGCGCGCGCGTCCTTCCACTGCAGCTCCGTCAGCTCCCGGCCGAGCTGCTCCCTCCGGCTCTCGGCCTCGGTGACGGCCTGCCCCCATCGCTCGACGTCATGGGTCCGCGCCTGCTCGGGCGAGAAGATCTCCGCCACCTTCCGCAGCAGTCCGCACAACCTCTCCACATCCGCGCGCGAATTCTCGGTGGCCTCCTTCAGCCGCCGCAGCGAGTCCTCCAGCAGTGGCTCGGCCACCACGCGCTTCAGCTCCTCGGCGGTGTTCACCTTCGCGCCCCTGCCCAGCAGGCCCGCGAGCACGCCTCCGAGCAGCGCCGCTCCCAGCACCGCCCACCCTCCATGCTTGCGCGCCACCCCCGTCACCATCGCCGCGCCCACTCCCGCCACTCCGCCCCTCTTCGCGAAGCCCCAATCGAAGAAGAGCGAGCGCGGCTCCACGAGCCGGCCGAACCGGTCCGCCAGCTCCAGCCGCGCCTTGCCCCCGGCCTTGTCCTCCACGTCTCTCGCCAGCTCGCGCGCCAGCACCTGGTCGAGCCGCTGGCGCAGCGCGTGCGAGCGCGGCTCCACCCGCGCGCCCAGCTTCTCCCGGAAGGCCCGCGTCAACGCGCGCTGTGTCTCCGGCAGCCGCGGCTCCAGCTCGCGCACGCTCTCCTCCGCGAGCCGGGGCAGCTCGCCCTCCAACCGCCGGCCCTCCTCCCGCAGCAGATCGTCCAGGCCCAGCCGCAGGCGCGTGAGCGTCTCCGGCCTCAGCCTCGCCAGCTCCCTCATCCCCAGCAGCGCGTGCACGTCCGCGAGCACGCCGCTCCAGTCCTTCAGCGCCTCCTCGAGCAGCACCCGCTGCCGCCGCGCCAGCGCCTCCGCCACCTGCGCGCGCAGCGCCTCCAGCCCCTCGCCCGTGCTGCCCGACACGGTGAGCACCGGCAGCGTCCGCGCGGGCACCGCCTCCCGCAGCACCGGCTCGAGCCGCTCGCGCGCGGTGCCCGCCGGCATCCCCTCGGGCAGCGCATCGCAGCGCGTGAGCACCACCTGGAGCGAGCCCTCGGGGAACGCCTCGGCGAGCCGCGGCAGCCACGCCAGCACCTCCCCGGACGGTGCCTCCCCCGCCGTGAGCACCAGCAGGCAGTGCTCGGCCAGCCCGCCCACGCTCAGGCCTCCGGTTTCCCCGCCGCCGCCCGACTCCACCTCCAGCCACTTCCAGGGCACCTCCGTGCCCAGCGCCCGCTTCAGCGTGCTCTTGCCCACCCGGGCCGCGCCCGCCACCGCCACCACCGGCCGGGCGATCCGCTCCAGCTCCGGCTCTCCTCGCTCCAGCTCCCGGGCGAACGGCACCTGCTCGAACAGGTGGCTCCGCTCGTCCGAGAGCCGCCGGGCCAGCTGTGCCTGCTCCCGGATGTGTGCCTCGTGCTTCATGGCCCTCCTCCCTCGCACCGTCAGCGTAGCGCACCCACGCCCGGTGATATGTTCGTTGCGGAACACTCGCCGGTCGTGGCATCAGGAGTTGCACTGACGAAGCAGCCATGCCGCGAAGGCGCTCATCAGGCGGGCGCTGCTCCCCGCCAGGGATGTGGGGAGCAGCGGGCAGGGGGGAGAGGCCGATCGTGGCCGAAAGAACCGAACCGGTTTGAGGCCATACCATGATGAACATCCCGGGCCACACGTTGCTCGAGCCCCTGCGAGCGACGAGCGCCAACCACCTCTTCCACGCCGTGTGTGGGGCGGACAACCGGCCCGTCATCATCAAGACGCCCCTGCAGCCCTCGCCCGGCCCGCGCGAGTGGGAGCGCTACCGGCGTGAGCAGGGCCTCCTCCAGCGGCTCCGGGACGTGCGAGGGGTGCCCCGCGTCCATGCGTGCGAGCTCACCCACTCGCGCCCCCTGCTGCTGCTGGAGGAGGTGGAGGGGGAGCCCCTGTCCAGACGCGTGGGCCAGCGGCTGGAGATCACCCGCTTCCTCTCGCTGGCGATCTCCCTGGCCGCGACGCTCGGCGAAATCCACCGGCGCGGCGTCATCCACAAGGACCTGAAGCCCTCCAACCTCATCCTCACGCCAGAGGGGGAGGGGTGCATCATCGACTTCGGCTCGGCCACGCTGCAGCGGGTGGAGCACGTGGACTCGGCGCTGTCCTACGCCATCGAGGGGACGCTGGCGTACATGTCCCCGGAGCAGACGGGGCGGATGAACCGGGCGGTGGACTACCGCACGGACTTCTACTCGCTGGGCGTCACCTTCTACGAGCTGCTCACGGGCGCGCTGCCCTTCCAGGCGCAGGACGCACTCGGCTGGTTCCACGCGCACCTGGCCGTGCGTCCGAGGCCGCCGCACGAGGTGCTCGAGTCGGTGCCGCCCGCCCTGTCGGCCATCGTCATGAAGCTGCTGGCGAAGGTGGCCGAGGAGCGCTACCAGGGCGCGGACGGGCTGAAGGCGGACCTGGAGCGGTGCCGGGAGCGGCTGCTGCGCGGGGAGCGCGAGGCCTTCGCGCTGGGCGAGCAGGACTTCCCGCACCACTTCCAGATGCCGCAGCGGCTCTACGGGCGCGAGGCCGCCGTGGCCACGCTGTTCGAGCGCTTCGAGCGGACGGCGCGGGGAGGCCGGCCGCAGCTGGTGCTCGTGAGCGGCTACTCGGGCATCGGCAAGTCGGCGGCCGTCCACGAGCTGCAGCGGCCGGTGGTGGAGCGGCGGGGCTTCTTCCTGCAGGGCAAGTTCGATCAATTCCAGCGGGACGTGCCGTACGCGACGCTGTCGCAGGCCATCCGCGGGCTGGTGCAGCAGCTGCTGGCGGGCACGGACGAGGAGCTGGCGACGTGGCGCGAGCGGCTGCACGCGGCGTGGGGCGAGCAGGGCCAGGTGCTGGTGGAGCTGGTGCCCCAGTTGGAGCTCGTCGTGGGCCGGCAACCCGCCGTCCAGGAGGTGCCGCCCGCCGAGGCGCAGCACCGCTTCCACCGGATCTTCCAGCGGTTCCTCGGTGCCTTCACCCACGCCGGGTATCCGCTCGTCGTGTTCCTGGATGACCTGCAGTGGGCGGACCTGGCGAGCCTCAATCTCATCCAGCACCTGCTCGTGGACCCGGAGGTGCCGCCGGTGCTGTGGGTGGGGGCCTACCGCGACAACGAGGTGAGCCCCTCGCACCCGTTGATGCTGATGCTGGATGAGCTGCGCAAGACGGACGCGCGCCTCACCGGCATCCGGCTCGAGCCGTTGAGCCGCGGGCAGCTCCAGCAACTCGTGGCCGACGCGCTGCCGGGAGTGGGGGAGGACATCGTCGCGCCGCTCTCGGCCGTGGTGCTGGAGAAGACGGGGGGCAATCCCTTCTTCCTCATCCAGTTCATGCTGACGCTGCACCAGGACGGGCTGGTGACGCGCACGGCGGAGGGGCGGTGGCGGTGGGATGCCGCGGGCGTGCGGGCCCGGGGCTACTCGGACAACGTCGTCGACTTCATGGTGGGCCGGTTGCGCCTGCTGCCGGAGCAGACGCAGCACCTGCTGCGCCTGGCGGCGTGCGTGGGCAATGTCTTCCCGCTGCCGATGCTGGCCCTCGTCTCCGGCCTCACGCGGAACGAGGTGGAGGACGGCCTCGAGCCCGCGCTCCAGGAGGGCCTGGTGGCGCGCGGGGGCCCGGAGCAGTTGCGCTTCCTCCATGATCGCATCCAACAGGCGGCGCAGGCGCTCATCCCCGAGCGGGAGCGCAAGGCCGTGCACCTGCGCATCGGCCGGCTGTCGTTGGAGCGCCTGACACCCGAGGAGCTGCGCGAGAAGCTCTTCGACGTGGTGGGGCAGCTCAACGCCGGGTTGGAGTTGCTCACCACCCCCGAGGAGCGGCTGCGCGTGGCGCGGCTCAACGCCGAGGCGGGCTGGAGGGCCAGGCGCTCGACGGCGCACCGCTCGGCCATCGTCTATTTCACGACGGCCTTCGAGCTGATTCCAGGAGATCCGTGGACGACGGACCCCGCGTTCGCCTTCCAGCTGCGGATGGACCAGGCCACCAGCGAGTTCATGAGTGGCAACACCGCCGGGACGCTCGCCCTGGCCGGGGAGCTGCTCTCCCAGGCGCGCACCCCCGCGCAGACCGCCGCCGTGTACCGCCTGAGGAGCGAGCTGCACCTGGCCGCCGGGGAGATCCAGGCGTCCGTCTCCAGCCTGCTGGAGTGCCTGGAGCGGCTGGGCATGCCCATCGCGCTCCATCCCTCCTGGGAGGAGGTGGTGGCCGCCAACGACGAGGTGTGGGCCCTGCTGGGCGAGCGCTCCATCGAGAGCCTCGTGGAGCTGCCGCGGGTGGAGGATCCGGACCTGCAGGCGGTGCTCAGCATCCTGGGCGCCCTCTTCACGCCCACGTTCTTCACCGACAACCACCTGCTCATCCTCACGCTCTCACGGCTGGTGGCGCTCAGCCTGCGGCATGGCAACAGCGAGGCGTCCGTCCACGGGTACTCCTGGTACGGCCTGGTGCTGGGGCCCGCCTTCAAGAAGTACCGGGAGGGGTATGCCTTTGGCGAGCTCGCCTGCGCGCTGGTGGAGCGTCATGGCTTCGCCTCGGCCCGGGGCATGGCGCTCTACAGCCTGGAGCTCATCAACTACTGGACGCGGCCCCTGTCCCGCTCGCTGGAGCTCATCCGCGGCGCCTTCCACCACGCGCTGCAGGGCGGGGACTTCCAGGTGGCGTGCTACTGCTGCAACCACATCGTCACGGACTGCCTCGCGCTGGGCTACCCGCTGGATGACGTGTACGCGGAGTCCGTGGCCCGCTACGACTTCGCCCACCGGGCCGGGTACCTGGACGTGCGCGAGGTCATCCGCTGCACGCGGGCCTACATCCAGCAGTTGCGCGGGCACACGCGCTCGTTCGGCTCGCTGAGCGGCGAGGAGCTCGAGGAGGAAGCCTTCGAGGCGGGGCTGACGCCCGAGCGCATGAGCACCATGCGGTGCTGGTATTGGATTCTGAAGATGCAGGCGCGCTTCATGTGCGGCGCGTACGCGGAGGCGCGGGAGGCGGGAGAGAAGGCCGCCGCGCTCGCCTGGTCCTCCCTCGGCCACATCCAGCTGCTGGATTTCCACCTGTACCGGGGGCTGACGCTGGCCGCGTGTCCACCGGGGGAGGCGCCCGGGGAGCGGGAGCGGTGGCTGGAGGAGATTGGCGGGCACCAGCGGCAGCTGGCGGAGTGGGCGGGCCATTGCCCCGAGACCTTCCTGGCGCCCGAGCGGATGGTGGCCGCGGAGCTGGCCCGGGTGATGGGGCGCAACGAGGAGGCGGCGCGCGCCTACGAGGACGCGGTCCACTCGGCCCGGGAGCATGGCTTCATCCAGAACGTGGCGCTGGCCAGCGAGCTGGCGGCGAACTTCTGGCGCGAGCGGCGCTTCCAGACGATCGCCGACGCCTATGCGCGCTCGGCGCGGGAGGCGTACCTGCGCTGGGGCGCCCTGGGCAAGGTGAAGCAGTGGGAGGCCCGCTGGCCGGACCTCGCGCTCGCGGTGGACTCCCAGGGATGCGAGGACAGCACGGGCTCGACGCGCATCGACGCGCTGACGGTGGTGAAGGCCCAGCAGGCCATCTCCGGGGAGATCGTCCAGGAGCGGCTGGTGAACACGCTCCTGCAGGTGGCCCTCGAGAACGCGGGGGCCCGGCGGGGCGCCCTGGTGCTGGCGCGAGGGGACGAGCTCCGGGTGATGGCCATCTGCGGCGTCTCCCCGGGAGAGGCCCTCGTCCAGCCGGAAGCCGAGGCGTCCCGGGAGCTGCCGTGGACGCTCCTCTCCTACGTCAAGCGCACGCGCGAGCACGTGCTCCTCGGCGATGCCACGCGGCCCCATGCCTTCGTGGCCGACGAATACCTCGCGCGGGGCCGGGTCCGCTCGGTGCTGTGCCTGCCGCTGCTGCGCCAGGAGGCACTCTACGGCGTGCTGTACCTGGAGAACGAGCTGACCACCGAGGCCTTCACCCCCGAGCGCCTCACGCTGCTCGGGCACCTGGCCTCGCAGGCCGTCATCTCCATGGAGAACGCGAGGCTGTACGCGGAGGTGCAGCACGCGGAGGCGGCGCTGCGGCGCGCCAATGACGAGCTGGAAGCACGGGTGGAGGAGCGGACGCGGGAGCTGAGGCAGGCCCAGGCCCACCTGGTGGACACCGCGCGCGCGGTGGGCATGACGGAAGTGGCCTCCAACGTGCTGCACAACGTGGGCAACGTGCTCACCAGCGCCGTGGTCAACCTGGAGGTGCTGCGCGAGACGGTGGCGGGCTCGCGCCTCGGCCGGCTCAAGCAGGTGTCGGCGCTGTTGGAGGAGCACCGCGGGTGCCTGGAAGAGTTCTTCACGAGGGATCCCCGTGGGCTGCGGATGCCGGACTACATCTCCGCGCTCGCCGAGACGCTCCTGGCGGAGCAGACGAAGGTGTGCGACGGCCTGACGGAGATGGGCTGGCACGTGGAGCACATCCGCTCCATCGTCCAGGTGCAGCAGGACTACGCCAGGACGGCGCTGCTCCTCGACGAGTGCGAGCTGTCGGAGCTGGTGGACGACGCGCTGCGCATCCAGATGCCGGCGCTCGAGCGCCACGGCGTCACCGTCATCCGCGAGGTGAGGGATTCACGCCGGGTGCGGGTCGACAAGCACAAGGTGCTGCAAATCCTCATCAACCTCATCAGCAACGCCAGGTACGCGCTGGATGGGGTGCCCGAGGGCGAGCGGCGGATGTCCGTGAGGCTCTCCCTGGAGGGGGACCTGGCGCGCATCCAGGTGGTGGACAGCGGCGTGGGCATCTCGCAGGGCATCCGCGAGCGGCTCTTCTCGCACGGCTTCACCACGCGCCGGGACGGGCATGGGTTCGGCCTGCACTCGAGCGCGCTGGCGGCCCAGCTGCTGGGAGGCCACCTGCTGCTGGAGAGTGACGGGCCAGGCAAGGGTGCCACCGCCACGTTGGAGCTCCCGCTCCAGTAGGGAGTGGACGTGGCCGGAGGGGGGCGGGGAGGGTCGTTTGACGGGGCTCCTCGGGCCCTGGCAGCCTCGACGTCCCTTCCCCCAGGTGAGCAGGAGCCTCCGTCGTGACCGACCTCTTCACGCCGCTGTCCCCGACCCAGAAGGCCGACTTCCACCGGCGCTACCTCGCCTACCTGCGCGGGCGCGACGGCGAGCCCCAGTGGCAATCCCATACGTTCTCGGTGCGCGAGGCGTTCTACCAGGAGGTGGAGCAACGGCCCGTGCGGCGCACCGGAGCGCCCGTGGTGCGCCAGGACGTGTTCGACCGGCACCACGTGCGGTACCGGCCCGAGGAGAAGCTGGACGAGCCCACGCTCTGGGCGCTGTGCGTGGCGAAGACGAACCGGAGCGAGCGCTTCGGCGTCGAGTACGCCCACCGGATTGGCACCGCGGAGCGCAATGGCGATCCGGGGGACCCGGCGACGTACATCGGAATCGAGGAGTTCTATCACACGCGGATTCTGCGGGACGCGCTGCGAGTGATTGGGCTCGAGATGGAGATGTTGGATCCGGGCCTCGGCCAGCAATGGCTCATCAAGACGATGGCGCGGCTGCCGAAGAAGCTGGGCCTGCCGTTGATTCTGTGCGGGGAGATCACCGGCGTGGCGATGTTCCACCTGCTGCTGCACAAGGCGCGGGAGCTGTTCTCGGACCAGCCGGAGCCGCTGGCGCGCATCGAGGAGCTGTTCGCGCAGATCATGGTGGATGAAGTGGGGCACGTGCACTACGCGCGCAGCCAGCTGGACGGACCGGGGCTGGCCATCGCGAAGCGGCTGCTGCCGTTGGTGGCACGCGGCATCGTGGATGGGATGCCCGAGTACTACCAGCTCTTCGGACGCGAGCGGCTCATGGAGGAGGTGCTCCGCGCCGACGTGGACGCCGCCGCCCGGCCGTACCCGGATCGCTTCATCCCGTTCGACACGGAGGAACGGGCCCGGTCCGCGGCGTGAGGGCCTCCTTCATCGCGGGCGACTCTGCGGGATGGTCATCGGATGGCGAGTCGGAGGCTGGCGCAGCACGATTGGCCTGCTAACTTGCGTGGCAGCGCGGGATGTGCCCGCGCGGAGCCAGGGACGATGCTCGAGACGCTAGAGCTGAAGTACGTAGGGCCAGCACAGCATATGATGCTGGGGTTCAACCCCCGGCTCAACCTGCTCACGGGCGACAACGGGCTTGGCAAATCCTTCATCCTGGACACGGCCTGGTGGGCGTTGAGCCGCACCTGGCCAGGAGAGGAGGCTCAGCAGGCGTGGCCTCAGCCCGGACGCCGCAAGAAGGCCTTCATCTCCTACCAGGTTCGCGGAAAGAGCAGATCCAGCAAGCAGACCGCCCGGTTCGATCTCAAGACCTGGTCCTGGAAGCGCTCGCAGGGAAGAAAGCCCAATCCGGGGCTCGTCATCTATGCCCGCGTCGAGGGCGGCTTCTCCGTCTGGGACCCTGCCCGGAACTACTGGAAGGAAGGGAAGCTGGACGAGGGCGGTCTCCCCGAACGCAACCACGTGAATTCCTATCAGTTCTCGCCCAGGACGCTCTGGTATGGATTGCCCGGCGAGGAACCGAATACCCTGCTCTGTAATGGCCTCATCAGCGATTGGGTCACCTGGCAGCTCAAGGACTCACCTGAATACAAGACACTCTGTGAGGTGCTCGAGGTCCTTTCTCCCGGAGAGGCGGAGACCTTGAAACCGGGAGAGCCCGTGCGCCTCAGCCGTACCGATGCACGCGTGTATCCCAGCCTCGAGCTCCCCTACGGCAGGATTCCCATCATCCATGCCTCCGCCGGAGCCCGCCGCATCCTCGCGCTCGCCTATCTGCTCGTGTGGACCTGGCACGAGCATGTCCAGGCCTCGCATCTGGCCGACGAGCTCCCCACGGATCGCATCGTCCTGCTCATCGATGAGTTGGAAGCGCATCTGCATCCACGCTGGCAGCGGCTCGTCCTGCCGGCCCTGCTGAAGATCGTCACACGTCTGCAGGAGGGGGCCAGCATCCAGGTCATCGCCGCCACGCACGCACCCCTCATGCTGGCCTCCGTCGAGCCGTTGTTCGACACGGAACGGGACGCGCTCTTCGATTTCGATCTCGTGAAGGATGCACACGGAGCGAGGACGGTTCAGGTACGCAAGACGCACTGGCGCCCGCGAGGAGATGCGAATGCCTGGCTCGTCTCCGACATCTTCGACCTGGGGGAACCACGCTCCGTCGAAGCCGAGAAGGCGCTCGAGCAGGCCACGGCGGCCCTGCGCGACCCCGGGTTGGACATCAAGGAGGTCAGGCGCATCCACCGCCAGCTGCACAAGGTGCTCAAGGACACGGACCCCTTCTGGCCACGGTGGGAACTGAGAGCGCGTGCCGCGGGAATCGCGCCATGATTCACGTCGA
This sequence comes from Archangium sp., assembly GCF_036277355.1. Classification (GTDB taxonomy): domain Bacteria; phylum Myxococcota; class Myxococcia; order Myxococcales; family Myxococcaceae; genus Archangium. The sequence goes on along the minus strand of NZ_DASUNC010000163.1, from coordinate 33,663 downwards.
GCCCCAGCCCGAGCCCAGGGACTTCGATGCGAAGGTGCGCCGGCCCGGCCGGAAGGTCCTGACACGCAGTCCCCAGAAGATGCCGGAGTTGTGGCGCAAGTGCCTGGGCCAACTCTGGGATGCCTATGGGGGTATCTGTTCCTATCTGTGTGTACGGATCGCACCGGGCACGGGGTCGCGTACCGTCGAGCATCTTGCTCCCAAGTCGCAGAACCCCCGTCTGGCCTACGAGTGGTCCAACTTCCGGCTCGTCTGTTCCTTGATGAATGCCCGGAAAGGGGTCTTCGAGGATGTCCTGGACCCCTTCGACGTGCAGGACGGTTGGTTCATCCTGGAGCTCTCCTCGCTCGAGGTGCTGCCCGCTCCCGAGCTGAAGGCCAGCGTGAGACGGCGGGTGCTGGACACCATCCACCGTCTGAGGCTCAACGACCGGGAGTGCCGCAAGGCTCGCGAGGAGCACTACGACGCATACCTCCGGCACTTGAGGGACCCGAGCGAAGGTCTCACCTTCAAACAGCTCATGGAATGGAGCCCTTTCGTGGCCATGGAGCTGAAGCGGCAAGGCCTCGTTCCCTCGGCGCTTTCACCCGCGCGCGCCGCGGCTCGACGCAAGAAGGCCAGGGCGAAGCGGCCAGTGCCCAGGTAGGGCCTTTCGTCTGCTCCAGATTCCGCCCCGCTACACCCCCGGAGCCGTGCCCTGGGCGCGCTCCTCGCGGCGGCGGCGCACGGCGCGCCAGAGGAGCCACAGCCCGAGCAGCAGCACCAGCACCGCCGCCACGGTGAACATGGCACCCATGCGGCTGGCGCGCGGCCGGTTGTCGTGCCACAGCGTGAAGCCCGGCGTCTCGGGGTTCTTGAGGAACCGGTTGACGGAGACGACGGTCCGGTTGGCCTCCTTCTCCTCCTCCATCCACTGGTGCGACAGCGGGAACTCGCCCCGGACGGTGACGAGCACCGGCCGGTAGATGTTCTGCTGCTCGCCCCGGGGACTGCGGCTCCGCTCGACCCGGGCTTCCTGGATCTCCCCCGGGTAGAAGGCGAGCGGCCGCTCCTTCGTCAGCCAGCCGCTGCGGGTGAGGGCACAACCCCCGCCCCGCTGACACTGCAGCTCGATGCGGGCCTTCGTGTCCAGGAAGCTCAGCCCGAAGATGAAGAAGGGCACGGACAGGGCCAGCACGCCCAGGGCGGCGATGAACAGGGAGCGCGAGGGGGTGACGGAGGGCGCGGAGTCGCTCACGGCCCCGTCATAAACCCGCTCCCGGGTGCGGAGCACGCGCAAACGCACGTCCCGCTCCGTTGGACCGGTACGCACCCCGCCCCTCCCGAGTGTCCACCACCGGTGCCCCCTCCTCCTTCCCGGGTGCGCTCCGGGTGAATCCAGGGCATCGACGGGACTCCCAGGAGGTGGAGATGAAGGCGGTGGCCGTGTTCCCGAAGGGCCGCGAGGTGAAGGTCATCGACGTGCCGGAGCCCACGCTGCGCTCGCCTGGCCAGGTCCGGGTCCGCACGCTCGAGGTGGGCGTGTGTGGCACCGACAAGGAGGTGGTGGAGCAGAAGCACGGCAAGCCTCCGGAAGGGGAGGACCACCTCATCGTCGGCCACGAGTGTCTGGGCGAGGTGGTGGAGGTGGGCGAGCAGGTGAAGAACCTCGAGCCCGGGGACCTGGTGGTGCCGCGCGTGCGCCGGCCGTGCCCCCGGGCGGAGTGCGCACCGTGCCGCGCGGGGTACTCGGACTTCTGCGTCACCGGCGAGTACACCGAGCGGGGCATTCAAGCGGCCCACGGCTTCTGCGCGGAGCTCTTCGTGGAGGAGGCGCTCTACCTGCACCCGGTGCCGCGCGAGCTGCGGGGCGTGGCGGTGCTGACGGAGCCGCTCACCATCGCGGAGAAGGCCCTGCGCGAGGTGGGGCACATCCAGACGCGCATGCCCTGGGAGAAGAAGGAGGGCGGCCGGGCGGTGGTGCTGGGCGCGGGGCCGGTGGGCCTGCTGGGCGCCATGGCGCTGATGCGCGCGGGCTTCCAGACGACGATGTACTCGCGCTCGCCCAAGCCCAACCCCAAGGCGGAGATGTCCGAGTCGCTGGGCATGCCGTACGTGTCCTCCAAGCAGCACCGGGTGGAGGAGCTGGTGAAGCAGCGGGGACGGGCGGACGTGGTGTACGAGGCGGCGGGCGTGGCCAGCGCGGGCTTCGAGCTGATGAAGGCCCTGGCGCCCAACGGCGTGTATGTCTTCACCGGCGTGCCCGGCGGCGAGGAGGGCGAGCTGGACGAGGGCGAGCTGATGAAGCAGTGGGTGATGAACAACCAGGTGGTGCTCGGCACGGTGAACGCGGCGCCGGAGGACTTCGAGGCGGCGGTGGCGGACCTCGGGCGCTTCCGGACGAAGTGGCCCGGTGGCCTGGAGCGGCTCATCACCGCCCGGCATGCCCCCGAGGACTACGCCGAGGTGGTGACGGGTCGGAAGGGAAGCCACATCAAGGACATCATCGTCTTTTCCCGGGGGTGAGAAACGGGTGACACTGCGTGGGTCCCCTCTCCCCCTGGGAGAGGGCTAGGGTGAGGGTCTCTCAACCCCGAGGACACCCGCGTCCCGCGAAGAGGAGAAGCACATGGAGGGAGCCTGGCTGGACATCTCGGTGCCGTTTGGTGAGGAGCCGCCGCCGGAGGGCACGACTGAGGCACCGAGGGCGGGGCTTCCGGAGAGCTCGGCGGAGCAGGCCGAGTGGCTCAAGCGCGCGGCGTGGATGGGCACGTACGTGACGGCCCCGCCGAGCCTCGAGTTGGATCTGGAGGACATGGAGCGGCTGCCGCTGACGGCCACGGTGGGCAAGGCGCGGGTGCTGCTGCTGGACGACGTGGACTGCATCCGGGCCGACTCGCTGGCCGAGTACGAGCCGAGGGCGGGGGAGCGGTTGCTGCTGCGCACGCGCAACTCGCAGCGCGAGTGGTGGAAGCGGCCGCATGGGGAGGACTTCGTGCGCTTGTCGGACGCGGCGGCGCGGCTGCTCATCGAGCGCCAGGTGGCGTGCGTGGGCGTGGACTACGTGTCGCGCTCGGGCTTCCACTCGGACGGCGTGGCCGTGCACCAGCTGCTGCGCGAGGCCGGGGTGTGGGTCATCGAGGGCCTGGACTTGAGCGACGTGAAGGTGGGCATGCACGAGCTGGTGTGCCTGCCGCTGAACGTGAAGGCGGAGTGGGGCTCGCCCGCGCGGGCGTTGCTGCGGGCGATGCGCGAGTAGTCCACAGGACGGCATTCGGATTACGCATGGGCGGAGGGGTTCTGGGTCCTCTGCCCGTTTCCTTTGCTTGTGGAGCTCGGGGTGCCGTGCTCATGATTCAGGCCCCATGCCGGTGCCGCTCCTCGAACTCTCGGTGAAGAACTACAAGAGCCTCCGGGACGTCACGGTGCGGCTCGGGCCGCTCAACGTGCTGGTGGGACCCAACGGGAGTGGCAAGTCGAACCTGCTCGACGTCATCCAGTTCCTGGGAGACTCGGCACGGGAGGATCTGGTGCCGTCATTGGAGCGGCGCCAGGGCTTCGAGCGGGTGTACTTCCGCGGTGGAAGCAAGACAGCTCGTCTCCCCACCATCAGCATCCACGTCAAGGCGAACGTCACCTCCTATGCCCACAAGGGGGCGCCGGATGAGTACGGGCTCAGCTTCGAGCGGATGCGGATAGCGAGGCGTCTCCAGCAGCAAAGAGGGCGTATCCCCATCTTCCAGACCTATCTGACCCGAAGTGAGCACTTCACCTTCAAGCCCTCCAAGGGCCGTGGGCGGCGTATCACCATCAGCGGCGAGAAAGCGGAGTTGGTCGAGACGCGCGGCGAGAAGAAGACGACGCACGGTTTCGCTCTTCGTAGCGATTCGCTGGGGCTCTCCACCCTGCCACGGCTCTCCGCCGCGCAGGGCGGCGACGCGGTCCGCAAGATGGCCGAGCTCTTCTCCACCTTCCGGGTCTTCGACGTGGACGCCCGTGCCGCGAGACAGCCGTCCACTGTCTCGAGCAGCCCCACGCTCCAGCCGGACGCCAGCAACCTCGCGGCCTTCCTCCACTACTTGAGCCAGGACGAGGAGACCTTCGAGCGGCTGCAGGAGGACGCCCGCGCCATCGTCCCGGGTCTCGAGCGCATCCACCTGCGAAAGGTGGGTGGGGCCGCCGAGGCCGTCACCGTCGAGTTGGAGGAGTCTGGCCTGAAGGGGCGCACGACACTGGCCGAGGCCTCCTTCGGCACCGTTCGTGCACTTGCGCTGCTGGCCATGCTCTACGACCCGAACCCTCCGCTGCTCACCTGCGTGGAGGAGATCGATCACGGTTTTCACCCGTACGTCTTCGACCGGCTGGTCGAGCGTCTGCGCTGGGCCTCCAAGCGCACGCAGTTCCTCATCGCGACGCACTCACCCTCCTTGGTCAACCGGCTGCGAGCCGATGAGCTCATCGTCTGTGAGCGAGACCCTCGGACCGGGGAGTCCCGCATCCCCGCGGCCGATCCGGAGAAGGTCCGGGCCATGGAGCAACGGGCCGAAGGCAGGATGGGGCTTGGGGAGCTCTGGTTCACCGGAGCGCTTGGAGGTGTTCCGCGGTGAGTCTCAAGAAGGGGAAGCATCAGAAGGGAAAGGGTGACAAACGTCCCTCGATCGTTCTGGTCTTTGGTGAGGACGAGAACGACACGAAGTCCATCCGTGAGCTCATCGAGGGTCTTCGACCGGAGCTTGTCGGCCAGGTTCAGCACCGAAGACAACCGCTGGTCCTCATCAAGAACGCACGGCCGGAAGATGTTCCTGAACGCGCCCAGAGGATCGCGGACGCCGTGGATATCGAGCGGGCCACGCATGACGTGGCGTGTGTCTTCGCCCACGAGGACTGCGACGAAGTGGAGCCCAAGCACCTGGAGGTGTGCGCGAAGATCGAGACGGCCTTGGCGAAGGCTGGCTGCCCGGCACACGCAGTGGTGCCAGCCTGGGAGTTGGAGGCGTGGTGGTTCATGTGGCCCGATGCGGTCCAAGCCGTGAGACCGAAGAGCTGGCGTGCTCCCGATGACCATCTCGGCAAGCGAGTCGGGCTCATCAAGGACGCCAAGGAGGAGCTTCGCAAGAGGGTCGTTCCCAAGGATCTCAAGCCCGAGAAGCGCAAGGGCTTTCCGCACTACCAGGAGTCCGACTCACCGGCGATCGCACGGCAGGTTCGTGAGAAGAATCTGGCGCGGAGGCCCGGGGCGAAGAGCGATTCCTACTCACGCTTCGTGTCGAGCGTAGATGAGTGCACGGTTGGATGACGCTTGGATGGTCCTCGTAGCGACATCCGAGCGCTCGGAGTTCCCTCGGTGAGGAGGAGGACGGGCGGAGGCTGGCCTCCCGTCACCTCCCGACAGTCGGGCGCATACATCTCCTAGACGCCGCGAGGCCGCCGAAGGCGAGGGTGCCCGGGTCCCCCGCGCGCGTGGAGGAGCCTGTATGAATGGGCAGAAGACGTCGCGCGCTCCAGCCATCGAGGACCACGGCGTCATCGGGGACCTGCGCACGGTCGCCCTGGTGGCGACGGACGGGACGATGGACTGGCTGTGCTTCCCCCACTTCGACAGTCCGAGCGTCTTCGCGGCGCTGTTGGATCCGGAGAAGGGCGGGCACTTCCGGATTGCCCCGGAGGTGGACGGCGAGCGGGTGGTGCACAAGCAGTTCTACTGGCCGGACAGCAACGTGCTGGTGACGCGCTTCTACTCGCCGGACGGGGTGGGCGAGCTGGTGGACTTCATGCCCATGGGGCGAGAGGGCCATCCGGGCCGGGGGCGCGAGGTGGTGCGGCGCATCCGCGTGGTGCGCGGCGAGCTGGCCTTCCGGGTGGAGTGCATGCCCGCCTTCAACTACGGGCGGGACGTGCACCAGGTGCGGATGCTGCACGGCGGGGCGAGCTTCCTGTCGGAGACGCTGAAGCTGACGCTGGTGACGTCGGTGCCGCTGGAGACGGACGGGCGGCGCGTCACCGGGCGCTTCACGCTGCACGAGGGACAGTCGGCGGTGTTCGGCCTGCGCGAGGGGGCACCGGACTCGTGTCATGACACGGTGATGGGGCACGAGGCCTCGGAGGCGCTGTTCCGCGGCACGGTGGACTACTGGCGGCACTGGGTGGCGGGTTGCAGCTACACGGGGCGGTGGCGCGAGGTGGTGCAGCGCTCGGCGCTGGCGCTCAAGTTGATGACGTTCGAGCCCTCGGGGGCCATCGTCGCGGCGCCCACGTGCAGCCTGCCGGAGGCGCCAGGCGGCGTGCGCAACTGGGACTACCGTTACGTGTGGATTCGCGACGCGGCCTTCACGGTGTACGCGCTGTTGCGCATCGGCTTCAAGAAGGAGGCGGGGGCCTTCATGCGCTGGCTGGAGGCCCGCATCGCGGAGCTGCCCGAGGGAGAGCCCCTGCCCCTCATGTATGCGTTGGACGGGGGCGAGGTGCCCAGGGAGCAGGAGTTGTGGCACCTGTCTGGCTATGGGGGCGCGAGGCCGGTGCGCATCGGGAATGGGGCGGCGCACCAGCTCCAGCTGGACATCTACGGGGAGCTGATGGACTCGGTGTACCTGTACAACAAGCACGGAGCGCCCATCTCGTATGACTTCTGGAGGCACCTGCGGCGGCTGGTGGACTGGGTGTGCGAGCACTGGCGGGATCGGGACGAGAGCATCTGGGAGGTGAGGGCGGGGAAGCAGAACTTCGTGTACTCGAAGATGATGTGCTGGGTGGCGGTGGATCGGGCGATCCGGCTGGCGGACAAGCGCAGCTTCCCGGCGGACCGGGCGCGGTGGTTGCGGACGCGCGACGCCATCTTCGAGGAGATCATGCAGAAGGGCTGGTGCGCGAAGCGGGGCGCGTTCATCCAGTCGTACGAGACGATGGCGCTGGACGCGGCGAACCTGTTGATGCCGCTGGTGTTCTTCCTGTCGCCGGTGGACCCGAGGATGCTGTCGATGCTGGACATCCTGCGCAAGCCGCCGGCGCAAGGAGGGCTGGCGTCGGACGGGCTGGTGTTCCGCTACGACGCGGAGGCGACGGAGGACGGGGTGTCGCGGGAGAGGGAGGGCACGTTCAACCTGTGCACCTTCTGGATGGTGGAGGCGATGACGCGGGCGAGCGTGATGAGGCCGGACCTGTTGGACGAGGCGCGGCTGACGTTCGAGCGGATGCTGGGCTACGCGAACCACGTGGGGTTGTACGCGGAGCAGACGGGGCCCTCGGGTGAGGCGCTGGGCAACTTCCCGCAGGCACTCACCCACCTGTCGCTCATCAGCGCGGCGTACAACCTGGACCGGGCGCTGGGCCACAGGGACTGAGCCGCCCGCCGGGCGCGCTCGTCACCCACTGGTCCAACAATCGGACCAGTTCGCGAACTTCGCCACCGGAAGGCTCCGCGCCTCCCTTGCCCGACCATTTCCCCTCTCCCCTCGGGAGAGGAGCCCCCCGTCGTTCAAAGGGGGGCAAGCCCCCCGGGGTGAGGGTATCTCGGACCCCGGGTTGCCCCTGTGTCCGGCACCGCGGTTCCCATGAGACACTCCGGGCCGGACGTCACCGTCCCGCTCCCTGCGAGTCACGCAGATGTCACAGGAGGAGCCGTTACCTCCGGTCCGTTCTTCCTTCAAGGGAAGGCGAAACCCGAGAAGGGCGGAGAGCCCGGAGGAGGGAAGCCATGAACCCGTTGGACTGGAGTGGTGAGCAGTTCCTGAGCGTGTACATCCCGTTGCTGGTGCTGCTGTTGCTCGTGGCGAAGACCTGGCAGCTCACGTTGAACCAGCCGTCGGAGGAGCCGCGCCCCGGAGAGCTGGAGTTGAATGCGTACCAGGTGGCGGTGCTCCAGCGGAGGGAGGGAGTGGTGAGGGCGGCGGTGGCGGCGCTGGTGCATGCCGGGGCACTGCGGCTGGAGCACGGGGTGCTGAGGACGGTGGACGGGCCGCCGATGCGCCTGCTGCCCTTCGAGCTCGCGGTGTACGAGGCGGTGGCCGGTGGGATGGGGGATGTCTCGGAGCTGGAGAAGAAGCTGGGCCGGGAACTGGACGCCATGGAGGAGGGGCTGCGCCAGCGGGGCCTGCTGATGAAGCCCGAGGTGGCCGAGCGGTACGGGAGCTACCCGAAGTGGCTCTTCTTCGGAGCGGGGCTGGCGCTGGGGTTGATGAAGCTGATGGTGGGGCTCTCGCGAGGCAGGCCGGTGGGGTTCCTGGTGATTCTGCTCTGCTTCGCCACGGTGGTGGGCTTCTGGGCGCTGGGGGGAGTGCCCCGGCGCACGCTCCGGGGTGACAAGGCGCTGGCGAAGCTGAGGCAGGACAACGAGGCGCTGCGGACGACGGCGAAGGCGGACGGGGCGTGGGGGGTGATGAACAGCGGGAGCGTGGCGCTGGCGGTGGGGCTCTTCGGGACGGGGCTGCTGGTGACCTCGGGGCTGGGGGACCTGCGCGAGTACCTGGTGCCGCCGGGGAGCGGGGGCGGGGGCGGGGGCATGGACGCCGACTTCGGCGGTGACAGTGGAGGCGGTGGTGACAGCGGCGGTGACAGCGGCGGAGGAGACGGGGGAGGCGGTTGCGGCGGAGGCTGCGGCGGTTGTGGAGGAGGCGGGGATTGAAGCCGCCGGCGGGAGTGGGGCTGGGGTGGAGGAGGCAGCTGGCGCACTACCTCGACGAGGCGGAGGGGGTGGACTTCGTGGAGGTGCTGGCCGAGCACCTGGATCCGAAGGGAGCGCTGCCGGAGCCGCTGAAGCGGTTGAAGGAGCGGGGAGTGCCGGTGGTGTTGCACGGGGTGTCGCTGGGGCTGGGGAGCGCGGAGCCGCCGGAGCGGAAGAGGTTGGACATGCTGGCGCGGCTGGCCGAGCGGCTGGGCGCGGTGTGCGTGAGCGAGCACCTGGCCTTCGTGAGAGCGGGAGGAGTGGAGAGCGGGCACCTGCTGCCGCTGCCGCGCACGGGGGAGATGTGGGAGGTGCTGGCGGAGAACGTGAGGCAGGCGGAGGCGGCGCTGCCGGTGCCGCTGGCGCTGGAGAACGTGGCGAGCCTCTTCGAGTGGCCGGGCGAGGGGATGACGGAGGCCCGGTGGCTGGCGGGGGTGCTGGAGCGGACGGGGGTGGGGGTGCTGTTGGACGTGGCGAACCTGTACGCGAACGCGCTCAACCACGGGACGGACGCGGAGGCGGTGCTGGAGGCGGTGCCTCGCGAGCGATTGGCCTACGTGCACGTGGCGGGAGGGGTGAAGCGCGGGGGCCTGTACCACGACACGCACGCGCACGGGGTGCCCGAGGGGCCGCGGGTGCTGCTGGAGAAGCTGGTGGAGCGGGTGGGGCCGGTGCCGGCGCTGCTCGAGTGGGATGACCACTTCCCACCGCCGGAGGTGCTGGGCGCGGAGCTGGAGGCGATGAGGGCGGCGCAGGCGCGAGGCCTGGCGAGGTGGAAGGGTGGGGGCGCATGAGCGCGCGAGAGCGATTGGCGAAGGCGCAGGCGGAGCTGGCGCGGGCGTTGGGGATGGGAGAGCCGGTGCCCGAGGGCTTCGATGAGGAGCGGGTGGGAGCGGCGGCCGAGGCACTGGGGATGAAGCGCCGGAGGCTGGTGCAGCGGACGTGGCCGATGCTGGCGGCGGCGTTGGGAGCGGACTTCGCGAGAAGCTTCGAGACGTGGGCGAGGGAGAACCCATTACTGGGAGTGGAGCCGAATCCGCTGGCGGACGGGAGGCGCTTCGCCGGGAGCCTGCGAACGGCGGGAGTCTTCCCAGCGGAAGCGGAGGAGGAGTGGCTCCACTTCGAGCTGCGCTGGAGGCTGACGGACGAGGGAGGAGTGGCGGCGCGGCGAGGGGTGGTGCTGAAGACGGGGCGAGTGGGCAGGACGAAGCGGAGGATGCTGGCGGTGCGACTGCCCGGAGGCCGGGTCCTCTGGTGGAGCCTCGAGAGAGGGGAGCGCTGAAGCAGCAAGATCGAGCGCTCATCTGACCCAGACGCGGACAAATCCCCTCGCCCTCCGGGAGAGGGACGGGGTGAGGGTATCGAGCCCCCCAGGTTGAGCCCGTGTCAGGCTCCCTCTCCCTCTGGGAGAGGGTGGGGGTGAGGGTCTGGAGCTCGCCCGCCTTCCGGGCAACCCGGGTGGAGCCCCTGTCCGAGCCCCTCGGCTGCTAAGCTGCGCCCGTGCGGAACGAGCCCCTCGCGGCCCACCCAACGCCCTCCGACGTCCGGCCCTACCGGGGCCTGCTGGCCTTCGAGCCCGAGCACCGACGCTTCTTCTTCGGCCGCGGCGAGCTGGAGCGCGAACTGGTGCTGCGCGTCCGCGCGTCCATGGGGGGCTGGGGCTCGCGCTTCCAGGTGGTGGTGGGGGCCTCGGGGAGCGGCAAGTCCTCGCTGGTGCTGGCCGGGCTGGTGCCTCGCCTGCACGAGGACGCGCGCGAGCCCTGGGACACCGTCGTGCTGCGGCCCGGCGAGGCCGGCGCTGCCCGGATGCTCGAGGTGGAGGAGGGCCCGGGCCGCTTCAGCTCGCTCGGCCGGCTGCGCGCGCTGCTCTCCGGACTGCACGGCCAGGCCACCGTGCCCACGGGCCAGGGGGCCACCGTCGCCGAGGTCCTCCGCGAAGCGAAACGGCTGCGCGAGGCGGGGCCGGAGCGGTGGCTGCTGGTGGTGGTGGATCAGCTCGAGGAGCTCTTCACGCAGGTGGCCACGGTGGAGGAGCGCGAGGCCCTCATGCGGGCGCTGTGGAGACTCGCGCACACGCCCGAGGTGCGGGCGGTGGTGGTGGCCACGCTGCGGGTGGACGCGCTCGGGCGCTGCGAGCACGTGCGGGTGGACCACGAGGGGCCCCAGCTGGAGTCGGTGGTGTACTCGGCGGCGCACCGGCTCTTCGTGGGCCCGCCGCGGGCCGAGCAGCTCGTGGACGTCATCGAGGGCCCGGCGCGGGTGGTGGGGCTGGAGCTGGAGCCGGGGCTGGTGGAGGTGCTGCGGCGGGACGTGGAGCAGGAGCCCGGAGCGCTGCCCTTGCTGGAGCACGCGTTGGACCAACTCTGGGAGCGCCGTACGGGGAGCCGGCTGACGCGGGCGGCGTACGAGGAGCTGGGCGGGGTGGTGGGGGCGATGGCGCGCACGGGAGACCGGCTCTACGAGTCGCTGCCCGAGGCGGAGCGGCACCAGGCGCGGCGGCTGCTGGCGAGGCTGGTGGACCTGCGCGAGGAGATGAGCCCGCACGCGCGGCGCGAGGGGTGGAAGCAGCTGCGCCCGGAGCGGGAGGACGAGGCGGCGGCGTTCGACGCGGTGGTGGAGAAGCTGGTGCGGCACCGGCTGGTGGTGCGGGGCGAGGACGGGGGGCAGCCGCCGGAGCCGTGGCTGAGGCTGGCGCACGAGGCGTTGATCCGCCGGTGGGGCCGGCTGGTGGAGTGGGTGCGGGAGAGCCGCAAGCGGGAGCCGAGGGCGAGCGAGGCGGAGGCGCGGGAGCGCGAGCGCACGCGGTACGCGAGGGACGTGGCGCGGGTGCTCCAGGCGAGGCGGCTGCTCGAGTGGGATCTGGCGTTGGCGGTGCGGGTGCTGCGCGAGGTGGCGGAGCCGGAGCGGACGCCGGAGTGGCACCCGAGCGTGCTCGAGGCGCTGCACCGGGGGGCGATGCAGCCGCGGGTGCTCGCGGGCCACGAGGGGCGGGTGGAGCTCGCGGCCTTCAGCGCGGACGGCGAGCGGGTGCTGACGGGCTCGGCGGACGGGACGGCGCGGGTGTGGAGGGCGGACGGGGCGGGCGAGCCGGTGGTGCTGGCGGGGCACGAAGGAGGCGTCTGGTCCGCGGAGCTGAGCGCGGACGGGGCGCGGGTGCTCACCACGTCGCAGGAGGGGCGGGTGCGGGTGTGGAGGGCGGACGGGGCGGACGAGCCGGTGGTGCTCGGGGCGGACGAGGAGCGGGTGTGGCCGGCGGAGTTCAGCCCGGACGGGCAGCGGGTGCTGAGCGTGTCCGAGGACGGCACGGTGCGGGTGGGGCTGGCGGATGGCACGGGCGAGCCCGTGATGCTGCGAGGCCACGGAGGCCGGGTGCTGAGCGCGGAGTTCAGCGCGGACGGGCAGCAGGTGGTGACGGCGTCCGAGGACGGAACGGCACGGGTGTGGCGAGCGGATGGCGCGAGCAGGCCCGGGGTGCTCGCGGGGCACGCGGGCCCGGTGCGCTCGGCGAGATTCAGCGCGGACGGACAGCAGGTGGTGACGGCCTCCGAGGACGGAACGGCGCGCGTGTGGCGAGCGGACGGCACGGGCGAGCCGGTGGTGCTCGCGGGCCACGCGGGCGCGGTGACGCGCGCGGAATTCAGCCCGGACGGGCAGCAGGTGCTCACGGCCTCGCAGGACGGAACGGCGCGGGTGTGGAGCGCGGACGGCACGGGCGAGCCGGTGGTGCTCGAGGGGCACGCGGCGGCGGTGGCGAGCGTGGCGTTCAGCGCGGATGGGCAGCGCGTGGTGACGGCGTCCGAGGACGGGACGGCGAGGGTGTGGCGAGCGGACGGCACGAGAGCGCCCGTGGTGCTGAGGGGCCACGTGGCGGAGGTGCGCTCGGCGGAGTTCAGCCCGGACGGGCAGCGGGTGCTGACGGCCTCGGAGGATGGAACGGCGCGGGTATGGAATGGCCTCGGAGAGCCGGTGGTGCTCGGGGGGCACGAGGGCGCGGTGACGTGCGCGGCGTTCAGCGCGGACGGTCAGCGGGTGCTCACGGCGTCGGAGGACGGAGCGGTGCGGGTGTGGAGGGCGGACGGAGCCGGAGCGCCGGTGATGCTCGCGGGCCCCGAGGGAGAAGTGGGAGCCGGGGCCTTCAGTCCGGACGGCGAGCGGGTGGTGACGGCCTCGCGAGCGGGGACGGTGCGGGTGTGGAGGGCGGACGGAGCGGGAGAGCCGGTGGTGCTCCAGGGGTACCTGGCGATGCTGTGGCCCGCGAAGCTGAGCGCGGATGGGGAGCGGGTGCTCACCAGGTCGCAGGAAGGGGCGGTGCGGGTGTGGAGGGTGGACGGCGCGAGCGGGCCGGTGGTGCTGCGAGGCCATGAGGAAGAGGTGTGGTCCGCGGAGTTCAGCCCGGACGGGCAGTGGGTGCTCACGCGGTCGCGGGATGGGACGGCGCGGGTGTGGAGGGCGGACGGCACGGGCGAGCCGGTGGTGCTCGCGGGTCACACGGGAGGCGTCAGGGCCGCGGAGCTCAGCGCGGACGGGCAGCGGGTGGTCACCGTGGCCGAGGACGGGACGGTGCGGGTGTGGAAGGCGGATGGCACGGGCGAGCCGCGCGTGCTCGTGGGCCCGGAAGCGGAGGTGGAGCTCGCGGCCTTCAGCGCGGACGCGCAACGGGTGCTCACGGCCTCACGAGACGGAACGGTACGGGTGTGGAGGGCGGACGGCACGGGTGAGCCCGTGGTGCTCCGAGGCCATGAGGGCCGGGTGGAGCGCGCGGCGTTCAGCGCGGACGGTCAGCGGGTGCTCACGGCGTCGGAGGACGGGACGGTGCGGGTGTGGAGAGCGGATGGCACCGGCGATCCGCTCGTGCTCGGTGGACCCGAAGGCCGGATGGAGCGCGCGGCGTTCAGCGCGGAGGGCGATCGGGTGTTGTCGGTGGCGGAGGACGGAACGGTGCGCCTCTGGACGGTGGGCACGGCCCGGCTGCAGGCACTGCTGCGCGAGGCGGTCACGGGCAGCCTGACGCCGGAGCAGCGCCAGCGCTACCTGCTGGAGACTCCCGAAGAGGCGCGGGAGGGTTACGAGCGGTGTGAGCGCGAGCGAGCGCGTCACATCCAGCAAACCTTGTGATGACGAGGGAGGCGTGGCCTCCACGGTGCCTCAGAACGGGCTCATGAACCAATCCTGGTTTTGCGCGCTGCCGTTGCAGGGCCAGTCATGCAGCCAGTTGCCCATCTCGAGAGAGTTGTAGTACGGATTGGCGCAGCGCTGACTGCCAGCGTTCTGCAGCAGATTGACATTGGGCAGCCCATTGACGTTCCTCCACGACTGGTCGGTGCCCCAGCCGTCGCAGGGCACGGTGACGAGGACACGGGCCGTGGGTTCCGCATACAGACAACCCTGTGTGGCCGCATTCTGCAGCAGCCTATACCCACCATGATTGCTGTACCACGCGCGCCACTGGAAGCGTGGGTCCGAAAGGATATTGCAAATCCACTGGCGGACCCGCGGCTGACCATTATACAGGTCATTGGGGTCTGAATACAGGCACATCCCGAGGTTGTTTGAAGCGTCCCGACACTGGGTGGTGTCGCAGAGCAGGGCCACCCGCTGACCGTTTTCCATGTGCTGTGTCTGGCGGGTCAGCTCGTCTTCCGAGGGGCCGCCAGCGGCCTGCTCGAGTTCACCGCCTGTCCCGCACCCCACCACGAAGGTGAAGGCCATGATGAGCGCCCACGACAGGCGCCAGCCGCTGTTTCCCTTATCCATGCACGTCTCCTTTCAAAGGACACGTGGTTGTCTAATGCAGCGACATCCCAAAAATCGTCACAGAGAACGTCACGGTGGAGGCGGGTCGGTGCTTGCCGAGCAATCGCGGGAGCCTGGGGAAGCGTCCCCCCCCATGGAACTGGGGAGGAAGGAGCCCGCGGGGCCAACGCGCCTCCGCTAAGCGGCCGAGACCCTGCAAGTGGAGCTTCGCGAATGCGTTCCCGTCCAGGAACAGACGGGAGTCATTGCACGCATTGGCTGCACTCTCCGTAGGCGTAGGTGCCGGCGATGAAGCTGTTCACGGTGGCCGCGGAGTTGGTGGGCACCACGGGATGGTTGTTCGTGCTGGCCCAACCGCCATTCCACGGGCGCTCGGAGCCGACCAGCGGCTCCTGGTAGCCCGGATAGCTGGGGTTGTTCAACCAAGACGCGTTCCAGCCACACTTCTTGTAGGAATAGAGGTTTCCGTCAGTGCCCGTCCCCTTGAACAGCCGGCACGCGAAGTTCGTGGCGCTGCTCCACACCGGGTAGTTGACATTATCGTAGACCACCATGTTCCCGTCATTCTGGACGGCGAACTTACTCGCGTACCCGTAGTAGGCGGTGGCGGTATTGGTGCTCCACAGCCGACGAGCGTAGTCGGACGTGTAGAGCACGAGATTGCCATCGGACTGCATGGCGAGCCTGTTGCCGGCCCCGGAGGTGAAGGTTGCCCAGATCGCCCCAACGGGGCCGTAGAGCACGAGATTGCCGTCCGTCTGAACGGTCAGCATGAAGCGGCCATCACACGAGTACTTCGCTTGACCCGCGAAGAGCGTCTCGCCGGGGTACAGGAACCCGCACTCATTGATCGCCTGCGTCGCCTCGCCGAGCTCCTCGCTCGCGGCGACGTTCGACCCTTCCGCCGAGACCCCTTCGCCCTCCCCACCGGCGTCGGCCATGCAGCCGCCCATCAGCATGCTCGCCGCCAGCAGACTCGCCACCGAGCACCACATCGTCGTCTTGTTCTCGTTCATGGTTCCTCGTTCGCCTTTCGGGGTATTGCTTCCATCCACGCTTGCTCCGGTGCCAACTGCCCGCCCTTCGCATGCGAGAAGAAAGTTGCACCCCTGCCGTCACGGCAAGCGTCACGGAAAGCGTCACAGCGTACAGCCCCTGTCGATTCTTCTGGCGGCACCGCACAGGTGTAGGTGTCAGGGGACTTGCCCCTGGATGAAGCCCGCCTCGCGCTGCTCCAGCACGTGCGCCACCCAACCGGTGCTGGAGCACCTCGGCGGCACCCCGCTCGAAGCGGGAGTGCACGACGTCTGGTATTGCGCCGCCGGACCCGCTGGGCCCAAGTGACGGCTCCAGGCGGCCCCGGCTGTGTCGATATCACCCAGACGCCGCCGTTCAGGCGCGATGTCCTGCAGCGAGGAGGGCCGCTGGAGACTCCCGAGGAGGCGCGGGCAGGTTACGAGCAGTGCGAGCGTGTCATCGCTGATTCGCGGCGGAACTCCCCGGCCAGATGAGCAATTGTGCAACAACTTGTTGCACGAGTTGCCTGACGAGCCCGCCTCACATCCAGCAGGCCCGGTGGTCCTGGATGAACTGGCGCATGGAGAGGGGCGCCCGTCCCAGCAATGTCTGGGTTTCGGGTGTCACCGTCCCGGCGAGCCCCAGTCGGCACACGGTGTAGATGCCCGTCATCACCGCGATGAAGGGGACGGGCTGCTTCCGCTGGTACCAGCGCGCGGCGAAGCGCAGGGCCCCGGGCTCGGGGTAGCGGATGGGCCGGCCGAGCACCTCGGTGAAGAGCGCGGCGACCTCGGCGTAGGTGAGGGCCTCGGAGCCGGTGAGGTCATACGCCTTGCCCTCGTGCCCGTCCTCCAGCAGCGTCCGCGCGGCCACGGCGGCGATGTCCCGCGCGTCGATGAAGCCCGTGCGCCCCTTCCCCGCGGGGACGAAAATCTCATCGTGCTCGCGGATGTCGTCGCGGTGGGTGGTGCTCAGGTTCTGCATGAAGAAGCTGGGGCGCAGGAAGGTATGCGGCAGCCCGGCCTCCAGGATGAAGCGCTCCACGTGGGCGTGGGGCATCATCGGGTTCTTCTCCACCCCGAGCAGCGACAGGAAGACGACGTGCCGCACGCCCGCGTCCTTCGCCGCGCGCACCACCGGCAGCAGGTGCCGCTTCACGTCCGAGAGGGCCGGCGGGCGCAGGAGGAACAGCTTCTCCACCCCCTCCAGCGCGGGCGCATGCGTCGCCGCGTCCTCGAAGTCGAAGCGCACGGCCCCGGCTCCCGCGGGCGCCCGGGCCCCATCGCGCGACGCCACGAGCACCCGCGCACCCCCGGCCACCAGGTGCTCCACCAGCGGCGCGCCCACGTTGCCCGACGCCCCCGTCACCAGGACGCGGGGGCCCTTCGCCTCAGCGGCCGTGCTTCCCATGGCCCGCCTCCGGTGCCACCCCGCGCCAGAAGATGTCCACCATGCGCTCCAACCAGGGATCCTCCGCCTCCGTGGGGACGCGCTGGTTCGTCACGTGGGCCAGGAAGTAGCGGTGCTGGATGCCCGCGAGGAACAGGCTCGCCATCACGCTGGGGTCCCCCTCGCGCAGCTTGCCCTGCTCCTGGGCCCGCCGGAACCAGCCCGCCATCGCGAGGCTGGCGCGCGCGGGCGCGGGCACCTGCTGGTTCTCGCCCCGCAGCTCCTCGGGGGTGAGGCCCGCCTCGCGCAGCACCGCGAACGCCGGCACCATCTCCCGGAAGAAGGCGTCGATCGTCCCCGCCAGCTCGCGGATCTGCACCGTCAGCTCTCGCTCGTCCGGCCCCGCCTCCACCATGGGCAGCCACGGCGGCGGCCTGCCCACGGAGAACGCCGCCTTGAGCAGCTCCCGCTTGGTGCCGAACCGCTTGAGCAGCGCCGGCCCCGACACCCCCAGACGCGCGGCAATGGCCTCCGTGCTCACCGAGGCTCCGTGCTCGATGAAACACGCCCGGGCCGCTACCAGAATCTCCTCGTCCAGGACCTGTCGGGGACGTGCCATGACTCCACTCGCTGATTGGTTAGCTAGTGCTAACTAACTAACTCTCGGAGGGGGTTGGAATCAAGTGGGCGTGGGAGCCAACCCACCAGGGTGGGTAGCGAGGGCCGAGTCGAGGAAGCGGCCGATGCGGGCGGCCATCTCCTCGGGGAACTCCAGCATGGGGAAGTGGCTGCGGGCGGGCAGCTTCTGCACCTGGAACCAGGGGTGCGAGGAGGCGAAGGAGCGCTGGGCGTCCAGCCAGGCGGTGTCCTCGGGCTGGGCGTAGAGGTGGAGGGTGGGCACGGGGGGCGAGAGGGTGGCGAGCGCCTCCAGCGGGCTGCCGTACCGGGAGTACACCTGTTGAATCTCCCGCCCGGCGCGCTTCCACATGTCCTCGCCGAAGGAGCCCATGTCGTCGCGGACGAAGCGGATGACGTCCGGCGAGCCCACCCCCTGCAGCCACAGGGAGAAGAGCCCGTCGCGGGCCTGCTTCCACTGGGGGGACTGCAGGGCCTGGAGGGCCTGGAGGAAGGGCGGAGGCGGCTCCAGGACGAGCCAGTCCAGCAGCACGACGGCGGGGATGCGCGAGCCCAGCTGACGCCGCAACTCGAGGGCCCACCAGCCGCCGTGGGACAGGGCCACGGGCACCACCTGGCGCGCGCCGCTGGCGTCGATGACGGCGCGCAGGGTGTCCAGCACGGTGGCGTTGTCGAAGCCGGGGCCGGGCTGCTGGGACTCGCCGTGGCCGGGCAGGTCCACCACGAGCGCGCGGTGGAGGATGGAGCTCCACGGGACGAGCTTGCGGAACACCTCGCGGCTGGTGCACCAGCCGGGAATGAAGAGCAGCGTGGGCTCTCCCTGCCCCACGTCGTCATAACGGATGCGAGCCCCACCCACGCGCGTCTCGGCCATGTGTCTCCCCCCGGCGGCCCCGCGACAGGACCCGGGCCGCCATGGGGGCGAGTCATGCTCCGGGAGGGCGGGGGAAGGACAGGGGACGGCGGTGCGGTAGGGCTGTCGGCTGCCGGTCAATCCCCCTCAGGCGGCCTGGCGCGAGTCGCGCTCGGGCACGCCGAACACGTCGAGCTGCTGGCTGCGGCCCTTCACGAAATGGGCGCCGAGCGGCTCGAAGGTGCCGTCCTCGCCGAGGGCCTCGCGGCACTCGCGGGTGAGGAGCAGGGAGCGGCCGAGCACCTTCGTCAGGTCCTGCACGCGCGAGGCGGTGTTCACCGTGTCGCCGATGACGGTGTACTCCTGGCGCTGGGCGCCGCCCACGTTGCCCACGACGGCCTCGCCGCGGTGCAGGCCCACGCCGACGCGCAGGCCGGGGAACTCGCCCTGCTCGCGCATGCGGGCGGCCTCGGCGAGCATCTCCCGCGCGGCGGCCAGGGCGCGGCGCGTGTCGTCCGGCTGGTGCGTGGGCGCGCCGAAGACAATCAACATCCCGTCCCCGAGGAACTTGTTCACCAGCCCGCCGTGGGCCGCGACGATTTCACACATGCGCCCGAAGTAGAGGTTGAGCAGGCGCAGCGTCTCCTCGGGGGGCTGGGACTCGGCGAGCCGGGTGAAGCCGCGGATGTCGGTGAAGCAGACGGTGACGGCGCGGCGCTCGCCGCCCTCGGGGATGCTGCCGGAGAGCAGGTGCTCCATGACCTGCTCGCTCACGTGCATGCCCAGCAGGCCGCGCACGCGCTCGCGCTCGACGGCGCTCTCGGTGAGGCGCATGAGCAGCGAGCGCATGGAGCCGCTGGCCACCATGCCGAGCGCGCCCATGGTGACGAGGAAGATGGCCTTGGCGAGGGTGACGTAGAAGTCATACGCGCCGGTGGCGAGCATCTCCGGGGAGGCGGCGGGACGCAGGACGAAGTGGATGACGGCGACGAGCTGGGTGGCGGCGGCCAGGCCCGCGAAGAGACAGAGGCGGGGCTGGAGGCGCGGCGTCGCGGCGGCGACACCCACGGCGTAGAGGGCGGGCCCCCCGGCGGACAGGGCGAAGGCGGGGCCGTTGACGCCCAAATCCAGCAGGGCGACGACGGTGCCCATGGAGACGTCGACGAGCGAGGACGCGTAGCGCATCCACGGGCGGAAGTGGCCGGTGCGCAGCAGCAGCGAGACACAGGAGTACCAGACGAGGTACCCCACGGTGGCCGAGAGGATGAGGGCGGGAATCTGCGAGCCGGAGACGCGGCCGACGAGCACCAGCGCGGTGGCGATGACGCCGGCGCTGGTGGCGACGTGGGCCACACGCGTCTCCATGTGCCGGACGGTCTCCCCGAGGACGGTGTCGAAGCCGTCGGGGGCGGGGCTGGAGCGGAGGGGGACGCGCATGTGGAGGCAGGATAGCGCCTGGAGGAGGGCGGCGGCAGGGCGTCAGCGTTCTGGCGGGGAGCCCACGGCCGCGTCCAGCTCGGCCTGGAAGGCGCGGTGGCGGCGGAAGCCCTCGCGGAAGCCGGCGAGCAGGAGGTTGCCGCGTGCCTGCTCGCCGTGCAGCCAGAGGACCTCGGCCGCGGCGGCGAGCAGCCAGGCGGCCTTGGCGTAGCTGCGCCGGTGCTGCCGGCTGACGATGGCGCTCGCGCGCTCGCGGGCGAGCTCCAGACACCATTCGCGCAGCCGCTCGCGCTCCGCGGGCTCGAGGGAGAGGGCGGGGAGGGCCTCGGCATAGGCGCGGGCCAGCCGCTCGCGGAGAGCCTCGTCGTGGCGCGAGCCGCCCGAGTACCAGGCACCGGCCCGGGTGCCGGACTCGAGGGCCTGGCGCCAGAGCGCGTCCACGTTGCGGGGCAGCCGTGAGAGGGATTGGCCGGAGAGGAGCACGAGGAAGGCGGGCACGACGAGCCCCTGGGGGTTGTCGCCGAACGTCCACCCGAGCGCGTTCTCGCGGGCGGCGAGCGCGTGGGCGGCCTCCCAGTCATGGGCGAGCAGCCAGGCATGGGCGAGCAGCCGGCGATCGACATGTGCGGGGACCTCGAGGGAGTCCTCGGCGTCGGGGAGCGCGGCCATGGAGCCGGAGGGGGCGCGGGGTTGCTGGAGGACGGCCTCGAGGTGGCGGGCGGCCTGGAGCAGGAGGGGAGGGCGCTCGGACTCGGAGGGGAGGGTGTCGCGCAGGTCGAGGAGCCGGGAGAGGGTGGGTTGGGAGACGAAGGCCTCCCAGCGGGCGGAGCGGACGGTGCCGGGCTGGCCGAGGCGCCCGGCGGCGGAGGCGAGGAAGCCGGCGACGGTGGCGCGCAGGGGGAGGGAGGAGGGGAGGACGGCGAGGGCCTCCCGGGCGGTGGTGAGCACGGCGAGGGGTGGGCCCTCGCGCTCGAGGGCGGAGAGGAGATCCACGAAGGCGCGGGGGTGACGGGAGGGCTCGGAGAAGGCGAGCTCGCGCAGGCCGCGGGTGCCCTGGGAGAGGCGGAGGGCCTCGCGCAACCAGGCATCGGCATCGGGGCCCTCCTGCGGACGGAGGAGGGCGCTCCAGTCGCGCAGGAAGACGTCGAAATCGGGGAGGGGCTCGGAGGAGAGGTCGAGCCACTCCTGGACGAGGGGGCGGGGTGAGTGGGGGAGGAGCTGGCGCAGGGAGCGCAGCTGCTCGAGGAGGACGGGGGCGCGCTGTGCGGGGGGAGTGGAGAAGTAGACGGCGCGGAGGTAGCGGGCGCGGGCCTCGGGGAAGTCGACGTGGGAGAGGTGCTGGGGGCGGGGGCCGCGGCCCTGGCCGTCCGTGTATTCGAGGAGGGAGAAGAGGGCGCGATAGGCCTCGCGGGCGAGGGAGTGCTGACCGCGCTCGGAGGCCTCGAGGGCGCGCTGGAAGAGGGAGGTGAGGGGCTCGAGGAATTCGGCGTAGGGGCCGAGGGAGTCGTTCTCGGGCCAGAGGTCTTCCCATTCTTTTGCCTTGTCTGGGAGGGATTGAGCGAGCCCGGAGATGTCCTCGAGGAGGGAGTGGGGGTGGAGGGAGGCGGGGGCGTTGGGGTCCGCGCGGAGGGAGTGGAGGAAGGCGAGCCGCTCGGAGGGCCGGACGCGGCTGGCGAGGAGACGGAGGAGGGCGCGCAGCTGCTCGGGGGAGCAGTCCGCGAGCCGTGCGTCGACGGCCTCACGGAAGTCCGTGAGGGACAGCTTCTCCGCCGGGGGATGGGACAGGTCGACTCCAGCCATGGGTAACCAGAAGATGACCTCGGCGGTCACGTCCGGCCACCCCCGGGTTGCTCGGCTGGCTCCTCTCCGGCCCTGGATGGAGGTATGGGCGGTGATGAAGACCACCACACGGAGGCCTTGGCGCATTCAACTCGGGACGTCGCGTCCACGAGCCCCATCTGCTTCATCGTTCTCAATCAATCCCATTCTCTTGATGATTCTCGAAGCAGGGCCCAACTCGCGTCTCTGGAGTGTTTATGGCATTCATGTGGAGAGCATGGGTGTGTACGGCCTTCCTTCTGCTTGGAGGATGCGGCCATGGAAGCTCCATTCGTCCTCAGGCGGGTGCGGAGTCTGTCCAGACCAGGTACGACGTATCGGCCATGGGCGCTGTCGAGGAGGAGGAAGAGCAGGTCCGTTTCAAGGGAAACACACTGGCTGCGCGTATCTGGGTGCTGATTGGCAATGGGCAGTTCGTCGAGGCAGAGGCCTTGATTGCCGAGGGCACGGCAGCAGGTCTGCTATCCAAACCTCAGGCAACCCGGATGTTGGAGAAGATCTCTCAGCTGAATACGCGGCTGGGAGATATTCCCGCGAGTGTGCAACGTGCCCCGGACTTTCCTTCCCAGCTCAAGGACTATACGCTGTTCGAGATAGACCAGATGTTGCAGAGGCAGGATTTCAGCATCGCGGCCAAGGCCCAGTTGATGATGGCCAAGAAGCTGATCAAGGAGTTCCCCCGGCTGCTGGCGAAGTGAGGTGACACCGTGACGCATCCGAGCCTGGAAGAGCTGGAGGCGAAACTCCAGGAGGCCCGAGCCGTTGGAGGGGCCAACCGGGCCAGCCCGGAGCAGTTGCGCCTGCTGCGCGAAGTGGCCAGGGAATGCCCCGCGTTCACGCCCAATCTCCTGGAACTCGCCCGGCTGTTGTTGCTGAACGAGGAAGCGGGAGTGAGCGCGGATGCGGCCTTCGCGGAAGTCCAGCGGCTGCTGGAGCAGGCCGTCCGTGGCTCGAAGCGCAACCCCGTCGCGGTCCTGGAGCTTGCTCACTTCCTGGATGCCTTCCGCAATGTTCCTCGGGAGGCGGAGAAGCTCTACGAAGAAGGAGCAGCGGGGGCCTTGAAGCTGGTCGAGGAATCATGGACGGCTCTGCTCGACCTCTGGACGGGTGAGAACACCCGGGAATCGTTGGGGAAGGCCTTGGAACTCGCCGCGCTGGCGGAGAAGGTCTTTCCCGAATCCGGGGACATCATGCTCGCCGTGGTGACCGCGAGGAACTACGCAGCCCGAGCCGGCCTGATGGACGCAGAGGAGGCCTGAGCGGGGGGAATGTGATGGGGCGAGTCACCTGGGCCGGAGTGACCGGGCAGGTCGAGCGGTCCTTGCCTGGGCAGGCGGGCTCCTCTACCCTGCGGACCTCCCCCTGAAGTCCGCGTGCGCCCACGTCCCTGGTCCGTCCTGCTCTGGGTCCTCCGAAGGCGCGCCGCCCGTGCTCTACGTGGCCGCGCGGGTGTCCACGCTGGTGGACTTCGAGGGCCTGCTCGAACCGCGCGTGGCGCTGACTCCCGAGTTGGGCGATGAGCCGGGGGCGGGCCAGGGGCTGGCGCTCGTCATGCCGGGCGAACGCCTGACGCTCATGCACACCATCCTGGCACCTGTTGTGCTCATGACATCACCAGGAACCCCAATTGCCCCTCTCCTCACGGCGATGACACCATCCACGGTGACGGACGCTTGGTTGAACCCTCTTGGGCTTGGGTGGTGCTCTGGACATGTCGAAGCGTGTCACGCGGAGGTCCACACTTCAGTTCCTGCGATGTCTCGTGGTGGTTCTGCCAGGTCTCTTGGGATGCAGCATCAATCAATACCAGCCAGGTCACTTCCGGTTCACCACGATTGTCGAGAAGAAAGGCCCGGGGCCCGGTGGCTGGCGTGCCGCATGTATCCATGCGACTGTCATCAACAAATCGACGATGGAGCCATACTTCTGTCAATTTGGCGTAGGCATACCCATGGAGACCAAAGATGTTGCCTGGATGTCCGAGCCACTGACTCAGCGAATCGCCGCTGATTGTGCCAACAAGGCGCTCCGTGATGTGATCGCCGCTCCCGCGTCCCCACTTCCTGGCCTCGTCTGTACGCAATTCATCGACACGTTCAACGTCGTCCTGGATCGCGCCGTGCCCGGCTCGAGAGTGACGGCATGGTGTGAGAAGAAAACAAAGCCCTTCCCGGTCGAGCTCTAAGTCCATGTCAATCTCAGCGGAATATCTGCTTTCGATTGCCCGCAACTACTGGCGTTCGGACCACGAGTTCGATGGCAAGCTGGAGAGGAGCCCCGAGCTGGAGAGATTCCAGGGGTTGTGGGAAGAGAAGCTCGAGAAGATGGAGGAGTGGTGGGTGCTCCATGACGAGCTGCGGGTGGCGTTGCCTCACTTGAAGATCGGGGATGCCACCTCCACGGTGGATGCCTGCTTCCGCTGTCTCGTGTATGCGGAGCAGCAGCTCGCGGCCGAAGACCCGGAGGCTGCGCCCCGGTCGCGCTGCTGGGCCGTTGTCGGCTGCGTCAGCATTCTGGCGCCTGTCTATACGGTGTATGGCGTGCAGTACGACTACAAGGGGCGGCAATGGATCGCCCGGCGGGTCTTCTTCGAGCCGTTGCCACCTGAGATGAAGGCTCCCGCGGAGGTTGTCGCCAGGAAGCTCGAGGCGTTGTTCGGGGTGGAGGCCCTTCCTCGTGAGCTCGCCGGGACCCGGGTCCCGCTGATCGTGGAGCCACGGGAGCCGCCTGAGACCACGCTCTTTCATGCGCTCTTCACGGGCCGGCCCGAGAGCGTGCCTCTCTAGCGGACGGGGCGCACAGGTGATGGGGCGAGTCACCTGGGCCGGAGTGACCGGGCAGGTCGAGCAGTCCTTGCCCGGGCAGGCGGGCTCCTCTACCCTGCGGACCTCCCCATGGAGTCCGCGTGCGCCCACGTCCCTGGTCCGTCCTGCTCTGGGTCCTCCTCCTGTCCACGGCGGCCACGGCCCGGGAGACGCGGCAGGGGACCGTGCTCGTCGCGGGACACCCGGAAGGCGCGCCGCCCGTGCTCTACGTGGCCGCGCGGGTGTCCACGCTGGTGGACTTCGAGGGCCTGCTCGAACCGCGCGTGGCGCTGACACCCGGGCTGGGCGAGCGCCTCGCGGTGCTTGCCGTGGGAGCGCGCTCGCTGGTGGTGGTGCCCGTGCGCGACCTGGCGCGGGGCGAGCGCGTGCTGCTGCCGGTGACGGGGCGGACGGAGGCCGGCGAGCCCCGTGCGCTGACGCTGGCGCTCGTCACCCGGGAGGACGAGGTGGACGTGCACGCCCACGTGTCCCTCGGGACGCCCGGGCCCCGGGGGCTGGAGGCCTCGGCGGAGGACGGGGGGGGCACGGTGGCGGGGATGCTGCTCGCGAGCCATGAGCCGGGGGCGGGCCCGGGGCTGGCGCTCGTCATGCCGGGCGAAATCCAGACGCTCATGCGGGCTGACGAGGTTGAGGGTCGGCTTGAATCCGTTCTCCGGATGGACCGGGGGCACCTCTTCGTCACGGTAGCGGTCAAATTCAAGTCACGACTTCTTCGTCCATGGCACCTGGGCCGGGCCCGGGTGGAGGCGGGATGCTGGAAGGAGCGCGCGAGGGCGAATGTGGTGCTCCCCGTCGTCGTCACCTCCGCCATCCCCGGGCCACGCGTGCAACGCCACACCCTGGCCATCCGGCTGCCGGAAGGGGCCGGGTGTCTGTCGTTGACCCTGGAGGAGGACGGCCCCCGGACACTGCACCTCCAGGACTGGAGGTTTCCTCCATGACGAATCCCTTCCATCCGGACCTGATTCAACCCGGAGACATGGTGCGGCACTACCGGGTGGTGAGCCGCCTCGGGAGCGGTGGCTTCGCGAACGTCTTCCTGGTGGAGCACGGGGGGCGGCCCTACACCCTGAAGATCGCGGCCCGCCCACCGGGGGATGAGGACGAGGCCCGGGAAGACGAGCGGGCCTTCCGCGAGGCCATCTCCCTGGGGCACTTCCGGCACCCCAACCTGTTGACGGTCCGCGAGCTGGGCCGCTGGCCGGAACTGGAAGGGGGTCACTTCTTCTTCGTCACCGACCACGTCCCTGGCTCCACCTTCAACAGGTGGCGCTGGGAGACGCAGGCCGCGCTGAGGCGCTTCATCCGGGTGCTGGCCGAGCTGCTCCTGGTGATGGCGGAGCTGCACGAGCGCGGCGTGTGCCACCGCGACATCAAGCCCGACAACGTCCTGGTGAGGGAGGGCGATGACAAGCCGTTCCTCATCGACTTCGGCGCGGTGTTCCTGCCCGGGGCGTACACGCTGACGCGGGAGCTCCCACCGGTGACGTTCCACAACATGCCGCCCGAGGTCGCCGCCTTCCTGCGAGGGGGCGCGTGGGAAGAGGGCGCGCACTTCCCCGCGAGTCCCGCGGCGGATCTCTACGCCTTCGGTGCCCTGCTCTACGAGGCGCTCACGGATTGCCACCCCTTCAACCCACGCCTGCCGTTGGACAAGCTCCTGCTCGCCATCGAGTTCGTCCCGCCGGTGGAGCCCGTCCAGTTGGAGCCGCGTGTGCCGCCGGGCCTGAGCAGCCTGGTGATGAGGCTCCTGGCCAAGGACCCGGCGCAACGGCCCCCGAGCGCCCGGGCCGTCCACGAGGAGTTGATGCGGTTGCTGGAGGACGAAGGGGACACGGAGGCCTGGACGGTGCCGTATGCCTTCGCCACGGAGGAGGGCGCAGCGGCTCCACCCGAGGAGTCCCGGTCCGAGGCGGCGGCGGGCACGTGGGAGGTTCCCGAGTCATCCCCAGTGTCCGAGAATGCCGCTCCGGCGGCCTCTGACTCCGCTGGGACGGGTGGCGAGGAGCGGGACGCCGGGCGGCCTTCTGGCGGGTGGAGGAGGGGGCTCGCCGTGTTCGCCTTCGTGTTGCTCCTGCTCGGGATAGCGTGGGGCTTCGGCCGCACGGTGTTCGCGTCCGCCCTGGAGGCGGTGTGTTCCGGTGCGGCCTCCACCGCGCTGGTTGCGCCAGCGCCTTCCGAGAAGGGATGCGAAGCCTTGCTCTTCACCCCACCGAAGTCCTTCCGCGACACCCACGCGCTGCTCTGTGCCGCCTCCGTGCAACTCCTGGCCTGCGCGGGGGCACCGGTGCGCCCTGATGCTGGAGGTTTCCTGGAGCAGTGCCCTCCCGAAGCCCGTCAGACGGCCGCGCGGGCGGGCTTCGGGCAGATGCCCTTCACGGATGTCGAGCTGGTGACCGGTGTGGAGGTTGGCAACGAGTCGAACACGGGCCTGTTCAACGTCAGGAGCGGACCCATGGAGGGATGGATGTTCCTGCCCGGTGATGAGCGGAGCTACCGGGTGACGGGTGAAGCGAAGGTGTTCCAGAATCGGTTCTACGCGCGGTTCGACCGGATCTACCTCGACGCGCTCTACCCGACGCCCGGCATTGTGCCGTCTCCCATCTGCGCCGTGGTCGTGAGCGACAGGGAGCCGAGGAAGAAGTTCGGGGTGCTGACGTACGAGAGCGAGAATCCCAGCGGGTCCGAGGTCGAGCCCGCCAAGGTGGTGTATCGCGGCGCCGACTCCACCATTCTCAACGCACAGTTGGTGGACGTATACGTCCAGCTCCCCGGCCGCCGTTTCCCGGAGTAGGGCATCGGCCCGGAGCAGGACCCTTCTGGCCGCGAGGTGTACCAACTGGTCCGATGGTCGGACCAGTCGCGGAAGGTCACGGGGGAAGGAGACCCACGGGAGGGTCTCCCGTGCCGGTGGGGACCCGAGGGGTCGTGCGGAGGGCTTGAGTGAATCACGGCGCGAGCTAACCTGGTCGGAATGGCCGCAGCTGTTGAGCACTCGATCCTGAATCTCCCTGGCGAGCCCCGCATGCTCGATGCCGTGCGCGAGGGCCTCGCGGGGGCGGAAGAGGTCCTGCTCGCCGTCTCGTTCACCCGCTGCAGCGGGTTGCAGCTCCTCGTCGATCCACTCCAGGAGGTCGCGAAGCGAGGCCGCGTCAGGGTCCTCACGTCCACCTACCAGCAGATCACCCAGCCCGAGGCGCTGGAGGCGCTCCTGGAGATGGAGGGCGTCGAGTGCCGGGTCCAAGGCGGTCCGACCGGCTTCCACTCGAAGTTCTGGTGGTTTCGCGGGAAGAGTGGCGCCGAATGCTGGGCGGGCTCCTCCAATCTCACGAGGGGTGGGCTCGCCACCAACCTCGAGTGGAACATCCGTTCCCTGGAGCAGGCGCGTATCGAGCAGACCCGGCGGCAGTTCGAGGCCCTCTGGGGCCGCTCCGATGTGCAGCCGCTCTCTCGCGAGCTGATCCACCGCTACCGCTTGCACCGGCGGCCCGAGCGCCCGGCGCCCATTCCCCTCCCTCTGGCCGCCGATGAACTGCAGCAGGCGCCCAGACCCAACCCGGCACAGCAGGAGGCCCTGAAGAAGCTGGCCGAGCTGCGTGACCGGGGTGAGCGGCGTGCCGCGGTCATCGCGGCCACCGGCCTGGGCAAGACGTACCTGGCGGCGTTCGATGTCGCCGCGAGCCGGGCGCGGCGGGTCCTGTATGTCTCGCATCGTCTCGAGCACCTCACCCAGGCCATGAGGGCCTTTGCCCTGGTGCTCGGGAAGAAGCACCTCGGGCTCGTCGGCGGGGGCTACGTGGAGGCGGACGCGGACATCGTCTTCGCGACGGTGCAGAGCCTTCGCGGTCATGCCACGCTGCTCGGACGCCGCTGGGACTACGTCATCATCGATGAGTTCCACCACGCGGAGGCCTCTGGCTATCAGCCGCTGCGCAAGCTCATCGAGCATGCGTTCTTCCTGGGGATGACGGCGACTCCCGAGCGCCAGGACGGGCATGATGTGCTCGAGTGGTGCAACTGGAACATCGCCTACGAAATCCGTCTCCCCGAGGCAATCGATCGTGGCTGGCTGCTCCCGTTCCACTACTTCGGCATCGCGGACGAGACCGTCGACTTCGCGCGCATTCCCTGGCGCAATGGGAAGATTCCCATCGACATCCTGGAGCAGGAGCTCTCGATCGAGGCGCGCGCCGAGCTGGTGCTCGAGCAGGCGTTGCTGCATGGCTTCGATGGCCCGAAACGAGCGACCGTTGGCTTCTGCGCCAGCATCCGGCACGCGGAGTTCATGGCGAAGGCCTTCAACGCGTGGAATCAAACCGCCGTGGTGGTCTCGGGAAACCAATCCGTGGAGGAGCGCGAGCTCATCTACCGCAAGCTGGCGGACGTGACGCATCCACTCCAATGGATATTCGTCGCCGACGTGCTGAACGAGGGCGTGGATATCCCGGCCATCAACTCGCTGCTCTTCCTCCGGCCAACGGATTCGGCGGGATTGTTCCTCCAGCAGCTTGGGCGAGGGCTGCGCCTCTTTCCCGAGACGGAGGTCCTGACAGTCCTCGACTTCGTTGGCCATCACCGGAGCAGCTGGATCACGTTGCAGGCGCTCCACGACCCGAAGGGAACGGGGGCGCGAGTCGACGTCGTCGAGGGCTTCACCCTCAAGCCGCCGCGCGGCTGCGAGGTGGTGCTCCAGAGACGCACGCGGGAAATCCTCGCGAAGATTCGCCGGCTCACGACGCGGCAGCGCTGTGACGAGGCCTACCGCCTGCTCCGGGACGAGCTGGGACGCCCTCCGCTTCCCGTCGATCTCTGGCTCCGCGAGGAGCTGCCGGAGCTGAAGGATTTCCGTGGGGCCTACGGCTCGTGGCTGAAGTGCCAGCAGGCGCAGGGGGACGCTCCCGCCTGGGCGAAGGGCCTGCCGGAGGAGCACCCCGTTCACCAACTCCTCTCGGCCGCGGAGACCGACTGGCAGGCCCAACGGGTTGGGCCCTACGCGCTCTTGTGGGGGCTGGCCGCGCATCCTGATGATCCACGGGCCGGTTACGAGGAATTCTTCCGCCGCTACCCCCAATGGGAGAGGGAGCACGCGTCCTTGGACAGCTCCAAGTCATGGAAGACGCTGCGCAAGAAGGTTCCGGCGGCGGTCCTCACTCGGGAGCATCTGGCGAGCCCCATCATCACCGCGCTCGGCTCGGAACTGCTGGAGCAAGTGGAAGGACGTCTGCTGTACACCGTGAACAAGGATCATCAGGAGCGTCACGGAGGCGTACTCCGGACTCCTTCGGACCTGGCCCGGTATGGGCAGTACACACGGCCGGAGATCGTCCGCCACTTTGGCGCGCAGTACGACCCCGCGCGCCACAACATGGGCATCCTCTGGTTCGAGCAGCGTGGCGTCATCATCACGAAGCTCGATACGAGCAGCGCGAAGGAGGGGCAGCGCTACCTCAACCGTTTCATCACGAATCGGCGTTTCTCGTGGAGTAGCCAGCCCAAGATGACCCGGACGAACGAGGCGGGCCGGAAGGTGCTCGAGCACGAAGAGCGCGGCTTGACGCTGTACCTGTTCGTTCAAGGGCGCTCGCATGAGCCCGCCCTGTACATGGGCGAGGCAACATTCGTCGCGGCCGAGGGTAACAAGCCGATGGCGATTACCCTGAAGTTGGATCGGCCCGTTCCGGCCGAGGTGCAACGCGAGCTCAGAGTGGAGCTCCCGGAGGATGAAGACTCCGCCTGAACGGTGGAGGACCCTCTACTGATGCCTGCGAAGCTTCGGTTGCAACTCGACCGAGAATAAGCCTGGGTTGGGTTTTGGACTGTCAGCCGTGACTCTGTCCGAATGTGTCATTGAAAGGTATAGGATGATGTCATGTGCGCTCGGTGAAAAATTGATTCGAGGTGGTTGTGGGATTTCTAGGACGAGTTGTGCCGGTGTCAGTATTTCTTCTCTTGCGATTGCTCGCGGGGGCACTGCCAATCCTCTCGGGTTGCAGCATCAATCATTACCAGCCAGGCCACTTCCGATTCACCACGATTGTCGAGAAAACAAAGCCGGGAGCCGATGGCTGGCGTGCCGCGTGTATCCATGCGACCGTCATCAATAAATCGACCATGGAACCCTATTATTGCAAATTCGGTGTGGGAATGCCCATTGAGAACAGGGATTTTGGATTCATGTCCGAACCGCTTGCTCAGAGAATCGCCGCCGATTGCGCCAACAAGGCACTGAGTGACGTGATTGCCGCTCCCGCTTCTCCGCTTCCGGGTCTTGTCTGTTCTCAATTCATCAACACGTTCCATGAAGCCCTGAGTCGTGCCGTGCTTGGGTCGAAGGTGACGGCTGAGTGTGAAAAGAAGACCAAGCCATTCCAGGTTGACCTCTGAGCCCATGCCACTTTCAGCGGAGTCCCTGCTTTCTGTCGTCCGCAACTACTGGCGTTCGGACCATGAGTTCGATGGCAGACTGGAAAGGAGCCCCGAGACGGAGAGGTTCCAGGACTTGTGGGAAGAGAGGCTCGAGAGGATGGGGGAATGGCACATGCTCCTGGATGAGCTCCAGGCGGCGTTGCCCCGGTTCCTCATCGGGAATGCCACGGCCACCTGTGATGCGTGTTTCCGCTGCTCCGTGTACATGGAGCGGGAGCCCCTCCATTCGAATCAGGGGAATGAACAGTTGACGCGCCGCCAGGTCGTGGTCGGCTGCGTCAGCATTCTGGCTCCTGTCTATACAGTCTACGGCGCGCAGTACGACTACAGAGGCAAAGAGCGCATCGCCGACAGGGCATTCTTCGAGCCGCTTCCTCCTGAGATGCGCGCTCTCGCGGAGATCGTTGCCAGGAAGATCGAGGCGAGGTTCGGGGTCGAGGCCGTTCCTCGCGAGATCGCCGAGACGCGTATCCCGCTCATCGTGGGTCCACGTGAGCCGCCCGAGACCACGCTCTTTCATGCGCTCTTCACGGCGTGGCCCGAGAGCGTGCCTTGATGCGCTGGACGTACAAGGGCCTCACGCAATCGCTCCCCATCGGCGCCGCCGGACCCGACGGCAAGAAGCGGCCCATTCAGCTCTTTCCAAAGGTCGGGGCCCTCAAGGACCCTGGGCTGGAGGCATTCAAGGTCTACTTCCCGCACTTCCTCGGGAATCGGCGCGGCAGCGATCTCATGACTCCAGAGCTGGGCACGTCCCTTCACGCGCTTCTGGAAACCCAGGACGAGGAGCAGCGCGCTGCAATCGTCCGCCGCGTGGCGCGGGAAGAAATCCCGGAGACCTTTGGCAGGTACCTCGAGGTCATCCGGTCCTTCGACGTCACGGTGCACTCCGAGGCGCGCACGATGCAGGTGTCCCTGGAGTTGAAGCCACACGGGGCCGGGTGGGTGTCGTGGAGCTTCGCGGTGCACTTTCCTCCGCGACAGGAGGGCGGGGGCGAGGTGGAGACCAGGCCTCGTCCGAGTCCCGAGGCGATGAACGATCCCCGGACGGCGGAGCTCATCCGCGTTGCGCGGCACTACTACCCGGCGGGCTACCCCGTGTGGGAGGACGACGACGAGGAGTCCGAACCCGCCTATCGGCGGACGCCCGAGTACCAGCGGTGGCGCGCGCTCCGTGAGCAGACCTGGGACGACTGGAAGGAGTGGGAAGAGTTCCTGCGCCGCTCGCGCGCCGTGTTCCCCGGGCACCCTGTGTCTGATGTGACGCATCCCTCGGCGGATGCCTGCTCCCGCTGCTGCGTGTATCTGGAGCAGCCATTGCCGGACGGCGGACGTGCCGTGACCCGGGTGGTGGGGGCCGTCTCCATCCTCGCGCCGCTGTACCTCGTCTACGTGACGACGCACAGCGTGGGGCCCGACACGACGGCGACCTTGCCGCAGCTCGACTTCACGCCCGGCGGCGAGGCGAAGTCCTCCGCGGACGCGCTGGCCCGGCTCATCGAGCAGGTGTTCGGCTACCGCCCCTTTCCGATGGAACTGGCGGATGTCCCCCTGCCGGAGCTCCGGGTCGAGTCGCTGCACGAGTCCGCGACGCTCCTCGGAGCGCTCTTCGCGGACCGGGGCACGCTGGCCAACGTGCCCTGAGCGCGGCGGTGGCGATGGAGGCCGCCGCCGCGGTGGAACGTCCTTGTAGGGGTCCCGCAGCGTGCCCTACATGAAGATTCCTGGTGCCGTCTCCAACGCCGCACGCAGGTCCTCGACAGTCGTGTCCATCCCCTCTACGACGGTGGGAGCGTGCCACGTCACCGCGACTGTTCCCTCGGGCGACTCACACGCCACCTCGACGGTGACCCGCCCGAAGCGTCCCGGCCAGGAATGCCGCCGCAGCTCCGCGGCGCGTTTGCGTGGGTCGATGAAGGTGAAACACGGCCAGCGCGGCAGGCGGATGGTGCTCATGTCGCAACCGTTGAAGCCGACCCCATGGAGCTCGGCCTCGGAGAAGTCGCAGTCCTCAATCCCCCCCGGCTTCCACCGCCGCGTGTCCACCAGGGCCTCCCGGAACCCGAACTCGTTGCCCCGGAAGCGGCCCTTGAATCGGCACCCCTTCAGCGTCATCTGTGCCCACACCACGCCCTTCAGCTGCCCCTTGGCCTGGAGGGTGCAGTTGATGAACTGGCCCGACACAGGCACCAGCGAGCGCCCGGCCGCACTGATGATGACAGTGGAGTCGCGCACCGTGAGGTCCGGGCCGAGCCAGTAGATGGGGCCCTTTTTCAGCTCCAGCCGCTCGCCGGCAATCTCTCGCTTCTCGTAGTGGATGTTGGGAGTCACGCGGGCCTCAGAAGAAGATCATGCGGAAGAAGGTGCTCGCCATCCGCCGCCCGTGCAGCGCGAAGTTCGAGTCGGTGCCGGACAGGATTTCGTAATGGTAACCCTGTCCGCCCGGGCCCGTGATGTCGGCACCGCGGCTGTTCCAGGACAGGCCCGGGAACCGTAGCTTCATTTGAGCCTCTACCCAGCGCCCGCGAGCCTGCCGCTCCAGGAGATTCGCTCGATGCTCCAAGCCGCGATCCAGCATCGACTGAATGGCGTTTCGCTCCTCCTGACGGAGCTTCGCGGGCGACCACCTTCCCGCGATCTCCCTCACCGCGGCCTGCAACTCATCGCCCAGCCGGTCCTCCCCCGGAATGTCCCTGTAGCTCTTGCCTCGTGGGAGGACGGCGTCCACATACTGCACCCCCGACATCACTCCCCAGCTCCGAGCAGGTGACGGTGACCTTGCGTGGGCACCCCCTCCAAGGAGTGCGGCTGCCAGTTACTCAGGCCTTTCGTACCCAGGACGGCCAGCGTTA
>NZ_DASUNC010000162.1:0-29184 GCF_036277355.1 Archangium sp. | reverse complement strand
CAACATCGGCACCGGCCTGAACACCTACAGCGTGGACGTGAACGAGCACGTCATCACCCACGAGCTCGGCCACGCGATCGGCTTCCGTCACTCGGACTACTACAACCGCGCCATCAGCTGCGGCAGCGGCGGCAACGAGGGTGACGCGGGCGTGGGCGCGGTGCTCATCCCCGGCACCCCGAGCACGGCCGTGGTGGGCGGCTCCATCATGAACGCCTGCTTCCGCTCCACCGAGACCGGCGAGTGGACCAGCTCCGACATCACCGCGCTGAACTACCTGTACTGAGACATGACACGGCGGCCCCATAGCCCATCCATGATGACGCTGTGGGGTCCGCTCCTCGCGGGCACCGTCCTCCTGGGCCTCACGGCCTGTGGAGAGCCGGTGCCCGCGGATCCTCTGGTCTGCGGCAATGCCAGGCGGCCGGAGGTGAGCAGTCTTTCAGTAAGCAGTCTTTCGCAGTGCGGCCCGACCGCCGATTTCACCCCCATCAACAGCTACCAGGGCGAGTTCGCCAACGTCCAGGACGCGGAAGACGCGGTCGTGCTGATCGACGGGCGCTGCACCGGAACGTTGATCGAAGCGAGCGCGGGACCGGTGGTGCTCACCGCGGGCCACTGTGTCGGGCTCGGAGACTGGTCGGTGCTGGTCTTCAACCACGAGGACAATCCCGACGGTGAGCAGTGGGTGACCAAGGGCAGGGTCATCGAGCAATCGCTCGGACCCGACTATGCGCTCATCGTGCCGGAGGTGCTTCCCGCGGTGACGCCGGTCCTGCTGACGACCCAGGCCAGCGATCGGTTGGCGATCATCCAGCATCCCCGGGGCAAGCCCAAGGCCATCGCCGAAGGCAGGTACCTGGACGCGTGTGATCAGCAGCTCTACTACGTGGACCTGGACACCCTGGTGGGGAGCTCCGGCGCTGGCGTGCTCACCCGTCAGGGCTACCTGCTGGGCATCCACACCGACGGCGATTGTGACGAGAAGGGCCGCGGCTCGAACCGGGGCTGGACCGCGGCGGCCATTGTCGAGGCGTCTCCGTACCTGGAGAGCGCCGACATCGCCGAGCGCTGAGCGCCGGAGAAGGTTGTCAGCGCGGCCCAGGAGATGGGCGGCTCGCTCACCGTCCACAGCGACGGAGCAGGACACGGAGCCACCTTCACGCTGGAACTGCCCCTGCACCCCGCCGGGTTGGCACCCACCCCATAGCCGCGCTCGCCCGCGGCCCGGTGCCGCGTCGCGTCGCTCGAATTCTCCGCTCGCCTTCTTGTCATTCTTCGGACAATGGATAAAGTCCGCGATGGCCCGTTTTCCATTTTTCACATGGAATCCGTGCACGCCTCGCTTCTCCCTTGTCTGACCCCAGGAGGGCCCCCATGAATCCTCGCAAGCTGCAGTTCCGTTTCCTCGCCACGTGCTGTCTCGCCGCCCTGCAGGGGTGCGCGATGGATCCTTCCGAGCTCGCCGAGCAGGGTGAGCTCGGCAACCACGAGCAGGCCGAGCTGGCCTACAACCCGGGCGCGGGCTGGAACCTCGTCTGGCAGGACGAGTTCGACGGCACGGCCCTCAACGGCGCCAACTGGACCGTGCTGACGAGCAACTGGGACCCCGTCACCAACAACTGCAACTTCGGTACGGGCGAGCTGGAGTACCCCCGCGCGCAGAACGTCACGGTGGGCGGCGGCAAGCTCGTCATCACCGCGGAGCGCACCAGCGACAACCCGGTGGACTCGCGGTGCACGGGCTATGGCCCGCGCTCGTTCTACTCCGGCCGCCTGCACACCAAGGGCAAGGTGGAGCGGCGGTACGGGAAGATCGCCGCCAGCATCAAGATTCCCTCGGGCTACGGCATGTGGCCGGCCTTCTGGACGCTGGGCGGCAACGTCTCCACCGTCGGGTGGCCGAGCAGCGGGGAGATCGACATCCTGGAGTGGCACTCCAATGAGCCCACGTGGATGAAGTCCGCCACGCACTGGTACAACGGCGGGCAGGCGGACTGGGGCACGGGCCAGAGCGGCGGCTACAACCTGGCCGACTCCTTCCACACCTACGAGCTGGAGTGGACGGCCAGCAGCATGGTGTTCCGGCTGGACGGCCAGTTCGTGGGCGCCACCTACTACCACAACGAGACCGAGTTCCAGCAGCCGCACTACCTCATCCTGAACCTGGCGATCGGCGGGAACTGGTACGGCAACCCGAGCCCCGCCAGCATCGCGCTGCCCGCGGGCACGAAGAAGACGATGGAGGTGGAGTGGGTGCGCTGGTACCAGCCGGGTAGCTCCACGAGCGTGTCGCTCACCAACCCGGGCTTCGAGTCGGGGATGACGGGCTGGACCACCTGGAGCCCCAACGGCACCGAGGCCGCGGACTTCTCCGAGACGTACAACGGCGGCCACTCGGGCGCGTACCACCTGACGCACTGGAACAACGCCTCGCCCTTCGAGGTGTGGACGTACCAGCCCCGCTCCGGGCTCGCGACGGGCAACTACAAGGTCCGCGCGTGGGTGCGCAAGGGAGGCGGCTTCGACCTCGCGCGGCTCCAGGCGAAGACGTGCGGCTCGTGCGCGCCCGTCTACACGGACCTGGGCACCTACGGGAACTGGACGCTGGTGGAGACGCCCGCCATCTATGTCTCCGGCGGCTACCTCGAGCTGGGCTTCCACACCCGCGCCAGCGTGGGCAACTCGGGCAACTACATCCACATGGATGACGTGGAGCTGATCCGCTTGTAATCAGTCCGCCCGTGTCTCGCGCGGCGGTGTGAGTTGCGTCTCGAGTGTACGCGCCCAGTGGGCGAGCACCTTGCGGCGCCGCGCGGTGTCGTCGTGGAGCAGGTTCGCGAGCGCCAGGCCGCGGAGGAGGTCCAGGGTCGCGCGCACGGCGTCCCGGACCTCGCTGTCACGCTCCTCGAGGCCGAGCAGCTCGACGGTGAGCCGGTGCACCTCCCGGCCCACGTGCGTCTCGAGCGGCAGCAGCAGCGCCTTCAGTTCCGGGTCGGCCACGGCGGCCACCCACAGATGCGTCGCGGCCGTGAAGAGCGGGCCGGCGTAGATGTCATAGAGCAGGTTCAGCAGCGGCTCGATGCGCCGCCGGCTCTGCGGCAGGCTCTTCGCGCGCCGAGCGATCTCCTCGACCTGCTGGTGGGAGACATGCTCGACCGCGGCCGCGACGAGGGCCGCCCGGGTCGGGAAGTGGTGCTGACAGGCGCCCCGTGACACCCCTGCCCGTTCGGCGATGGCGCCCGTCGTCGCCCCCGCCCAGCCCTGCTCCACGAGCACCTCGATGGCGGCCGTCATCAGCTTCTGCCGCGTCACACGGCTGCGCTCCTGCTCCTGTCTCGTCGCACCGATCGCCGTACCGCGCATGCCCCTACCCTGTTTCAACCCCTGAAAAAAAGCAATCACGCTTGCTTTTTTCCGGATGGGGGGGACAGACTCGCCCCTCACCGTCACGGGAGGTGCGATGGACGCGCGATCGCTGCGCATCGGCAATGCATCTGGCTTCTACGGCGACCGCTTCTCCGCGTTCCGGGAGATGCTGGAGGGCGGTCCGCTCGACGTCCTCACGGGCGACTACCTGGCCGAGCTGACGCTCCTCATCCTCGGCCGCGACCGGCTGAAGAACCCGGCGGGCGGGTACGCCCGGACGTTCCTGCGCCAGCTCGAGGAGACGCTCGGCCTCGCCCTGGAGAAGAAGGTCCGCATCGTCGCGAACGCGGGCGGCCTCAACCCGGCGGGGCTCGCCAACGACCTGCGCGCGCTCGCCACGAAGCTCGGCCTGTCCGTCCGCATCGCGCACGTCGAAGGCGATGACCTCGTCGGACGCGCGGACGAGCTCGGCTTCGGCCAGCCCCTCACGGCGAACGCGTACCTCGGGGGCTGGGGCATCGCGGCGTGCCTCGACGCGGGGGCGGACATCGTCGTCACGGGCCGGGTGACCGACGCCTCGCTCGTCGTCGG
The DNA here is from genome assembly GCF_036277355.1 of Archangium sp. Classification (GTDB taxonomy): domain Bacteria; phylum Myxococcota; class Myxococcia; order Myxococcales; family Myxococcaceae; genus Archangium. The sequence goes on along the minus strand of NZ_DASUNC010000162.1, from coordinate 25,224 downwards.
TCCCGCCGCCTCCTACTTCGGCTGGAAGCGCCACGACTGGGACCGCCTCGCGGGCGCCATGGCCGCCGGCCACGTGCTCGAGTGCGGCGCCCAGGCGACCGGTGGCAACTTCGCGTTCTTCGGCGAGCTCGACGCGCGCCGACCCGGCTTCCCGCTCGCGGAGATCTTCGCGGACGGCTCGAGCATCATCACCAAGCACCCGGGCACCGGCGGCGCCGTCACCGTCGATACCGTGAAGGCCCAGCTCGTCTACGAGATCGCCAGCCCCCGCTACGCCGGCCCCGACGCCACCGCCCGCTTCGACACCCTCTCGCTCGAGGCCGCTGGCACCGACCGGGTCCGCCTGTCGGGCATCCGCGGCGAACCGCCTCCTCCGGACGTGAAGGTGTGCCTGAACCGGCTCGGCGGGTTCCGCAACGAGGCCAGCTTCGTGCTCGTCGGCCTCGACATCGAGGAGAAGGCCGCGCTCGTGCGGGCGCAGTTCGATGCGGCGCTCGACCCGCGGCCGGCCGAGGTCATCTACACCCTCGCGCGCACCGACCACCCCGACGCACCGAGCGAGGAGCAGGCCTCGGCGACACTGCGCGTCAGCGTGAAGGATGCCGATTCGAAGATCGTCGGACGCCATTTCAGCAGCGCCGCGGTGGAGCTCGCGCTGGCCAGCTACCCCGGCTTCTTCATGAGCGCGCTGCCCGGCGACGCCTCGCCCTTCGGCGTCTACACGCCGGCCTGGGTCGATGCCCGGAAGGTGCCGCACGTCGCGGTGCTCCCGGATGGGACGCGCATCGACGTGGCGCCGCCGGAGGAGACGCTCGGGCTCGAAGCGGTTCCAGCGCCGGAACTGCCAGCCCCGCTGCCACCGGGGCCTGGCCGGAGCGCGCCGCTCGGCCGGGTGGCGCTGGCCCGCAGTGGGGACAAGGGCGGGGACGCGAACATCGGCGTGTGGGTCCGCACCGAGGAGGCGTGGCGCTGGCTCGTGCACACCCTCACGGAGGAGCGGCTGCGCGCGCTGCTGCCGGAGACGCGCGAGCTCCGGATCCACCGGCACGTGCTTCCGAACCTGCGCGCCTTGAACTTCGTCATCGAGGGCCTCCTCGGTGAGGGCGTCTCTTCGTCCACCCGCTTCGACCCGCAGGCCAAGGCGCTCGGCGAGTGGCTGCGTGCGCGCCACGTCGAGGTGCCGGAACAGCTTCTCTGACCCTTCGCACGCTCCCGCGTCACCGAGGAAGCCCATGCAGCAGACCCAGGAACACCGCGCCATCCGCCAGACCGTCCGCAAGTTCGTCGAACAGGAGCTCAACCCGCACATCGACGCCTGGGAGGCCGCGGAGATCTTCCCGGCGCGAGAGGTGTTCCGGAAGCTGGGTGAGCTCGGGCTGCTCGGCATCACGAAGCCGGCGGAGTTCGGAGGGCTCGGGCTCGACGCGTCGTTCTCGGTCGCCTTCGCCGAGGAGCTCCTCGCCTCGATGTGCAAGCTCAAGTCGGGGCGCCTCGCCCGAGAGCTCGCCGATGGGTGCCTCCAGTACTGGGGCGGCATGGGCTTCACCTGGGACAACCCCGTCGCACGCGCCTACCGGGACCTGCGCCTCGGCTCCATCGGCGGCGGAGCCGACGAGGTGATGCTCGGAATCATCAGCAAGGCAATGGGCACCCTGCCCCGCAAGCCGAAGGAGAAGTGACGTGCCCACGCTCGTCTCCCGCATCGAAAAGGACTCCTCTGTCTTCACCACGCAGCGCAAGGAGATGCTCGCCCGCGTCGCCGAGCTGCGCGCCATCGAGCAGAAGTCGCGTGACACCGAGCAGCAGGCCCGCGAGAAGTTCCAGCAGCGCGGACAGCTCCTGCCGCGCGAGCGCCTGGCGCTGCTGCTCGACCGGGGCTCCCCCTTCCTCGAGCTCTCGACGCTCTGCGGCTACAAGCACCACGACGACACCGACGGCTCGCTGGCGGGCGGCAACATCCTCATCGGCATCGGCTTCGTCTCGGGCGTGCGCTGCCTCGTGAACGTGACCAACTCCGCCATCAAGGGCGGCACCGCGACGCCGTGGGGAACCCAGAAAGTACTGCGCGCGCAGGAGATCGCCCGCGAGAACCGGCTGCCCGTCGTGTCGCTCGTCGAGAGCGGCGGCGCGAACCTGCTCTACCAGCAGGAGATCTTCATCCCGGGCGGGGAGACCTTCTACAACCAGGCGAAGCTGTCGGCGGCGGGCATCCCCCAGGTCACCGTCGTCCATGGCTCGAGCACCGCTGGCGGCGCGTACATTCCGGGGCTCTCCGACTACGTCGTCATGGTCCGCGGGAAGGCGAAGGTGTTCCTCGCCGGCCCTCCCCTGCTGCGCGCGGCCACGGGCGAGGTCGCCACGGACGAGGAGCTCGGCGGCGCCGAGATGCACGCCACCCTCGCCGGCACCGCGGACCATCTCGCCGAGGATGACGCCGATGGCATCCGCATCGCGCGGGAGATCATCGCGTCGCTCGGGTGGAACGATGCCTTGCCGCCGTCCTCGCGCTCCGCCTTCGAGCCGCCCCGCTACGCGGCGGAGGAATTGTGTGGCGTGGTGCCCGTCGACTACCGCCGGCCCTACGACTGCCGCGAGGTGATCGCCCGGCTCGTGGATGGCTCGGACTTCACACCCTTCAAGGACGACTACGACGCGCTCACCGTCTGCGGCTGGGCGCGCCTCGAGGGCCGGTCGATTGGCATCATCGGCAACAACGGGCCCATCACGCCCAGGGGCGCGACGAAGGCGGGGCAGTTCATCCAGCTCTGCTCCCAGGCGCGTACGCCCATCGTCTACCTGCAGAACACGACGGGCTACATGGTGGGCACCCAGTCGGAGCAGGGCGGCATCGTGAAGCACGGCGCGAAGATGCTGCAGGCCGTGGCCAACGCGACCGTGCCCCAGGTGACGATCCTGCTCGGAGGCTCCTTCGGCGCGGGCAACTACGGCATGTGTGGCCGCGCTTTCCATCCGCGCTTCATCTTCGCCTGGCCGAACGCGCGCACGGCGGTGATGGGCGGCGAGCAGGCGGCGAAGGTGCTGTCCATCGTCTCCGCCGAGAAGGCCCGGCGCGCCGGACAGCCCGTTGACGAGGCGGCGCTGGCCTGGATGTCGCAGCCGCTCATCGAGCAGTTCGACCGCGAGTCGGATGCCTTCCACTGCAGCGCGCGGCTGTTCGACGACGGCGTCATCGACCCGCGGGATACACGGCGGGTGCTCGGGTTCATCCTGGCCACATGCGACGAGGCCGAGCGCCGCACGCTCTCACCCAACACCTTCGGCGTCGCCCGGTTGTAGGGAGGGGAACCATGAAGCGCATTCACAAGGTGCTGGTGGCGAACCGGGGCGAGATCGCGGTGCGGGTGCTGCGGACCTGCCGCCGCCTCGGCCTGCGCACGGTCGCCGTCTTCTCGGACGCGGACCAGGACGCGCCTCACGTACGGCTCGCCGACGAGGCGGTGCGTCTGGGGCCGGCGCCCGCCAAGGAGTCGTACCTCTCCATCGAGCGGGTGCTCGCGGCGGCGGCGGCGTCCGGCGCCAACGCCATCCATCCCGGGTACGGCTTCCTCTCGGAGAACGAGGACTTCGCGCGCGCGTGCACGAAGGCCGGCCTGGTGTTCATCGGGCCTCCGGCGGACGCCATCGAGCTGATGGGAAACAAGCGGCAGGCGAAGCTGCGCATGCAGGCCGCCGACGTGCCGTGCATCCCCGGCTACGAGGCGGCCCGTCCCGGCGAGTCGCTCGACGACGAGGCCCTGGTCCGCGAGGGCAAGCGCATCGGGTTCCCCCTCATGGTGAAGGCGGCGGCGGGCGGTGGTGGGCGCGGCATGCGCCTCGTCCGCGAGCCCGGTGCGCTGCTCGACGCCATCCGCTCCGCGCGCTCGGAGGCGGAGAACGCCTTCGGCAGCGGCGAGCTCATCCTCGAGCGAGCCATCGAAGGCGCGCGTCACGTCGAGGTGCAGGTCTTCGCGGACGAGCACGGGAACGCGGTGCACCTCGGCGAGCGCGACTGCTCCATCCAGCGGCGGCACCAGAAGGTCGTCGAGGAGAGCCCGTCCCCCGCCGTCACACCGGTGCTTCGCGAGCGCATGGGGGCCGTGGCGGTACAGGCGGTCCGCGCCATCGGCTATCGCGGCGCGGGCACCATCGAGTTCCTCCTCGCGCCCAACGGAAACTTCTTCTTCATGGAGATGAACACGCGCCTGCAGGTCGAGCACCCGGTGACGGAGCTCGTGACGGGGCTCGACCTGGTCGAGTGGCAGCTGCGTGTGGCCGACGGCGAGCCGCTCCCGCTGACGCAGCCGGAGGTCACCTTCCGCGGACATGCCATCGAGGTGCGGCTGTGCGCGGAGGACCCGGCCCACGGCTTCCTCCCCCAGACGGGACGGCTCCTCGCGTGGGTGCCACCGGCCGGCGAGGGCGTCCGCGTGGACCACGGTGTGCGCGAGGGCCAGGACATCACGCCGTTCTATGACTCCATGCAGGCCAAGCTCATCGCGCACGGGCCGGACCGGGAAACGGCTCGCGAGCGGCTGGCCGCGGCACTGCGGGAGCTGACGGCGTTCGGCGTCACGACGAACGGCACCTTCCTCCAGCACGTCCTCGCGCACGAGGCGTTCCGCTCCGGCCGGTACGACACGGGCTTCGTCGCCGCGCACACGCCTCCGGAGACGCTGTGTGCGCTCGGGCAGGCGTCCGCCGAGGACCAGGCCATCCTGGCCGCCCTGCTCTTCCATGACGACGCGATGGCGCTCGCCGGGCGGGGAGGCTTCGACACGACGCTCGCCGGCTGGAGCAGCTCCTGCGCCCTGCCGGTGCCGATCGTCCTGAATGATGGGGCCTCGGAGTTCCGCGCATCGGTCCGCCCCGTCGCTCCGGCGCGGTACGAGGTTCACGTCGGCGACTCCCGTGTCGCGCTCTCCCTGCGCTCCATTGCCGCCGAGCACGCCGAGATCGAAGTGGCGGGAAGGCGCCGCGCGGTCCGGTACCGGCGCGCGGGGGGAGCCCTGTGGTGCTCGCTCGACGGCGTCACGCGCCACCTCCGCGACGTCTCCTTCCGCCCCCCCTCCGAGCGCGAGCGTGCCAGCGACGGCCGTCTGCGCGCGCCGATGGACGGCCGCATCATCCGCGTGAACACCGAGGTCGGCGCGACCGTGGCGCGGGGCGACGTGCTGGTGGTGCTCGAGGCGATGAAGATGGAGTCGTCGCTCGTCGCGCCCATCGACGGCGTCGTCTCGGCGGTGAACGTCACGGTCGGGGCGCAGGTACCGGCACGCCACGTCGTGGCGGTCGTCTCGCCCGAGCAAAAGGGGGAAGCATGAGTGAAGCAACGGCAGCGAACCAGGAAGCGCTGTACGGGCGCATCAGCCGCTTCTCGCTGGGAGACATCATCCACCGGTCGGCCCTGCGCTGGCCGGAGAAGACGGCGCTCGTCGACGGGGAGCTCGAGCTCTCCTACGCGGAGCTCGACCGGCGTTCGAACGCGTTCGCGCACTACCTGCTCGCGCAGGGCCTTCCCCGGGGCGCGCGCGTCGCCATGATCTGCGGCAACTCCGCGCAGATGGTCACCGCGTCCATCGGCATCTACAAGGCGGGCCTCGTCTGGGTGCCCATCAACACCGGCCTCGCCGTGGATGCCATCCGCTACATCCTCGAGCATGCCGAGGCGACCCACGCCGTCATCGACGCCGAGTTCCTCGCGAAGCCGGAGTTGCGGGCGATGCTCGACGCGCTCGGCACCCGCCTCATCGTCTGCGTCCCCGAGGGGCAGGCCTCACCGGGCGGGAACACGACCGCCTTCCTCGACACGCTGAAGGGGCAGCACGGCACCCTCCCGGACGTGGACATCGAGAGCGGCCAGCTCGCGCAGATCATGTACACGAGCGGCACCACCGGCCAGCAGAAGGGGGTCATGCACTCGCACGCGTCGGTGCACGCGGCGCTCAGCGGAAACCTGTTCGAGCTCGAGCTCCGGCCGAGCGACTCGACCCTCTGCGTGCTCCCGATGTTCCACTGCGCGCAGCACGCCGTCTCGATGACGTTCCTGCTCGCTGGCGCCACTGTCGTCGTACGGCGCGTCTTCGAGCCGGGCGCGATGCTCGCGACCGTCGAGCAGCGGAGCATCACGATGCTGCTGGGCCTGCCCATCATGTACGGCGCGATGCTCGCGCACCCGGCGCGTCCCACGACGAAGCTGTCCAGCCTGCGCCTGTGCCTCTACGTCATGGCGCCCATGGCGCGCACGCTGCTCGTGGAGCTCATCGAGAAGTTCTGCCCGGGAGGCTTCGCGCTCGCGTCGGGGCAGACGGAGATGTACCCGGCGACGACCATGTTCAAGCCGGAGCAGCAGCTCAAGCGGTTCGGTTCATACTGGGGCGACTCGGTCGTGACGAACGAGACGGCCATCATGGACGACGAGGGCCGGCTGCTCGGGCGCGGCGAGGTGGGAGAGATCGTCCATCGCGGGCCGAACGTGATGCTCGGCTACTACAAGGACCCGGAGGCGACCGCGCGGGCGCGCGCGTTCGGCTGGCACCACACTGGGGACCTCGGCATGTTCGACGCCGACGGCCAGCTCCTGTTCGTGGACCGCAAGAAGGACATGATCAAGACCGGCGGCGAGAACGTCCCGTCCATCAAGGTCGAGGAGGTCCTCCTGCGTCACCCCGCGGTCCTGCAGGTCGCGGTCGTGGGCCTGCCGCACCCACGCTGGTCCGAGGCGGTCACCGGCTTCGTCGTGCTCAAGCCCGGCGCCTCCGCGGCCGAGGCGGACATCCTCACCCACTGCCGCCAGCACCTCGGTGGGTTCGAGGTGCCGAAGTCCATCGTGCTGCTCCCGGCCATGCCGCTGACGTCCACCGGCAAGGCGCAGAAGTTCGTGCTCCGGAAACAGTACGAGCGGCACTATGGGGAGGCGAGCGGGGCGGCGTAGGCCGGAAGATCCCGTCAGTCCTGGGTAAGGTAGTTCAGCAGCTCGTCCTCGTCCCTGGAGATCAGCCGCTGGAAGCCGTCGCGCCGGGCATGTCGCTGGATCTGCATCACGCCCACGCTGCTGCGCACGAGCACGCCGACCTTCCGGAAGCCACCGACCCACAGGGGGCGGAGACGCTCCATGGTGGTTTCGAACTCGGGGTCGTTCCGGCCAGGGACGGACCGCAGATCGGCGAGGAGCCCATAGCGCGAGCGGCCCAGCGCATCCAACGCCGTGCCAAGCCGCCCGAAGACGCCCTCGAGCTCCGCGATTGAGTCGAACGGCTTGTCACTGCGAACGGTGCGGACGATTCCCATCCGCTCATCGACGAGCACGGTGAAGTACTCGTCCTGGAAGACCTGCCTGTCGCTCATGGAGGGGAAGATGCGGCAGACGGTGTCCCTGTACAAGCCTCGTCCATCGAAGGAGCTGTAGACACGGGGGACGCGCGCGCGGCGGCGAGGACCTGTTCCCGCAGCCAGCGGTGCGCGGGCTCCTGTTGCCGATGCGGATGCCAGAGCTGCTGCACGCGCAGCGGCTCGTGGGGGCGCTCCACCGGCACCACGGTGAGCGGGAAGGCCTCGGCGAAGCGCCGTGCCACCCGCTCCGGCAGCGCGACGATGAGGCCGGTGCTCGCCAGCACCCAGGGCGCCACGAGGTAGTGCGGGGTGAAGAGCACCACGTTGCGGCGGAGCTTCGTCTTGCGCTCGAAGCTCCCCTCGGTGCCGCCGCGTGGCCCCCGGGCAGCGTGGCGACGTTCGTGAACGTGTCTCCCACCCAGCGCTTCGTGCACGTGGGGGACCTCATCAACATGAGGGAGTCCATCGAGCGGAACGTGGGGAAGTCCTGGCTGATGCGGCAGCTCACCGACGAAGACTCCGCGCGCACCCAGGCGGAGGTGGCGAAGCTGGTGCAGCTCCACGCGCGGGATCCGGAGCTGCTCATCCTGCCCGCGCACGATGGCCGGGCCTTCGTGGAGCTCTTCGGCACCGGCGACGCCGGGGTGCCGCCGTGCATTGGCGTGCCCCCGGCGCCAGCCGGATAACAGGAAGACGAGGGGTCAGAAGAGGAAGTCGGTGGTGAGGAAGTCCGATTCCCGGCGGGTGAGGATGGATTGCACCAGCGAGGTGTTATCGGGGGTCGTCTTCGCCGCGACGAGGGTGCGAATCGAGAACACCCGCAGCGCATCCGCCACCGACAGCGTGCCCTCGGCGGAGTCCTTGCGGCCATTGAAGGGGAACGTGTCCGGCCCGCGCTGGCACTGGCAGTTGAGGTTGATGCGGCCCACCTGGTTGGCGAACGCGTCGATGAACCGCCCGATGCGCGCCGAGTCCCGGCCGAAGAGGCTCAACTGCTGGCCGAAGTTGGAGTTGGCCACGAAGCGCACCACCTCCTCGTCGTCGTCGAACACCATCACCGGAATGACCGGGCCGAACTGCTCCTCGTGGGCCAGGCGCATCTCGCCCGTCACCGGGTACACCACCGCGGGAGAGTAGAACGACTGGTGCGTCCGCCCCCCGAGCGGATTGACGACGCGGGCCCCCTTGGCCACGGCGTCGTCGACGAGTCCCCGCAGGGAGTCCGTCTTGCCAGGCTCGGGCAGCGGGGTGATCGCCACGCCCGGGTCCCAGGGCATGCCCGGCTTCAAGCGGTCCACCGCGGCGGTGAAGCGCTCCAGGAACGGCTCCACGATGCGCCGGTGCACCATGAGCAGCTTGAGCGCCGTGCACCGCTGCCCGTTGAAGGACAGCGTGCCCGTGATGCACTCCTTCACGGTGTTCTCGAGGTCCGCGTCCTCGAGGATGATGGCCGGATTCTTCGCATCCAGGCCGAGCACGGACTTGAGACGGTGCGGCCGCGGGTGCATCCGCTTGAGCTCGCTGGCGCCCCGGTTGGTGCCGATGAAGGCGAAGACGTCCACCTTGCCGCTCTCCATCAGCGCGCCGACCGTCTCCCGGCCCTTGCCGTAGATGATGTTGATGACACCCGGCGGGAAGCTGTCGCGGAACGCCTCCAGCAGCGGGCGGATGAGCAGCACGCCGAACTTCGCCGGCTTGAAGACGACCGCGTTGCCCATGAGCAGCGCGGGGAAGAGCGTGCTGAAGGTCTCGTTGAGCGGGTAGTTGTACGGGCCCATGCACAGCGCCACGCCGATGGGCGCCCGGCGGATCTGCGCCATGATGCCCTGCTCCTGCACGAAGCGGGACGAGGTGCGGTCCAACTCCTTGAGCGCGCGGATCGTCTCGACGATGAGGTCCACCGTGCGGTCGAACTCCTTCTCGGAATCCGCCTGGGTCTTGCCGATCTCCCACATCAGCAGGTTCACCACCGCGGTGCGCTGCGCGCGCATCGCCACCAGGAAGCGCTCGACGTGCTCGATGCGCTCGGCCACGCGCATCGTCGGCCAGGCGCCGCGGCCGTTGTCGTACGCCTTCACCGCCGCCTCGAGCGCCTCGAGCGACTCCCGGGAGGTGAGCAGGGGCGTGGCGCCCATCACCTTGGGCTCCAGGCCCTGGGGCGTCTTCACGTAGACGGGGCTGCGCACCGGGTTGAGCTCGCCGTCCCAGACGCACAGCGTGCCGCCAACGAGGTACTCGCGTTGCTCGAGGTACCCGGGGAGCCGCACGCCAGCGGGAATCTGTTCGTCCGAGGGGAAGAGGTCATCAAGGGAGGTCATGGAGTGTCCTTTCCGCGCCACTATCTACGCCCCGGGCTTCGTCCACGCTCGTGAACTCGTGGACTTTCCGCCTCTCAAGGGATTGGTCCTGGACGCCGCTCGGCCCCATTGAATCCTGGGCACGCCTTGCCGCGCGAGTACCTCGACGAGGTGCGCCGCTGGTCGAGCCAGACGCGATGGTTCCCGCGCGACTGATGCCTCGACGAGCGCCGCCCTCGCTTTCTCAAGAAGTGCGACGGATGGGGTGGATCCAGCAATGCCTTGAGAGGGAGGGAGATGGATGGCTTTGGAAGACTCAGGGGAATCCCTTAGACCAGACTCCATGGCCCTGAGCGACGCCCGGAATGCAATCATCCATCTTTACAGGAAACACCTTGAAATAACGTTTTGATTTGAAATTGAATAGTTGGCGGTGCTAGTAAGGCATTGGCTTCGGCCAACCCCAACACAATCCAATCAGGAGAAGTTCATGACGAGGAACGTGAAGCGTTTCCTGGCTGTCTCGCTGCTTTCCCTCACGCCGTCGATGGCGTTCGCCGGGCAGGCTGAGTCCGGATTCTTCCTGGACCTCCTCTCCCAGCGTGACGAGTACGTCACCCTCCGGGAGGGAGCGGTCCAGATTCCCGTGCTGCGCGACGGGCCGGTGGCGTCCGTCGCCCCTGCCCTGGAAAACCTTTTCGTCCTCAACCAGACCGGCGCCGACATCTCCCTGGGCCTCCAGGTGTTGACGGGGACGCTCAACGGCGTGTTCAACCCCTACCCCGTGCCCACCGCCAACTATGGCGGGTTCCAGGTCAGCGCCCCCGCCCCCACGCCGCTGGTGGCCCAGCAGTACTACTGGACGGTCGATCCGGCGAACCCGGCCGGCGCGAAGACGTGTGTCTGGCGGGTGGAGGTCAGCGACGTCGGCGGTTCCTGCACGGCGCAGGTCTTCTACGGCACCTACGGCGGCGCCGTCTGCACGGTCGACGCGGCCAACTCCTTCATCAATCCAACCACGTGCGAGACGCAGATCATCACCATCATTCAGTGAGCTGAGCCGTCAGTGAGCTGAGCCGTGCACCGTCTGGGGTGGCTGCGCAGACAGCCACCCCAGGTGGGAGGGTTTGAGCCAGGGACGATCGGTGATCAACATCCATGTCCGAGGGCTTAAGATGGCGGGCATGACGGACACCGCCATCGACCCGACCACGCTGCCCCTGCAGGTTCCCGCTCCTGGCTCCATCGAGCGGCACTTCACCGAGACGCTCACCACCCGGCTGCCGCTCGAGGTGCTCTGGGCGGAGTTCACCCGCGCGCTGAAGAACTCGCGCGAGGCGGTGCTCTGGCCCACCGCCGTGTCCAACATCCGGACCCTGAACGAGCCGCTCGGGGAGGGCACGGTGCTCGAGAGCACCCTGTCCACGGGCATGAAGCTCCACTACCGCATCGTGCGCTTCTCCCCGCCCCATCTCATCCAATACGCCTCGGTCCAGGGACACCACCTCGCCGGGGGTGCCACCATCTCGATGGCGCACGCCGACGGCCGGACGACCCTGACCTGGCGCATCGAGTACGCCGCGTCCGAGGCCCAGCTCAACGGGCTGGAGCGCTACTGCGCGGCCTTCTTCTCGAGCCTCGCCCAGCAGCTCGAGAAGCTGGAAGCCACGCGCTGACGCGGAGCCCGAGGGCCCTAGCCCACCGTCCAACCCTGCGTGCGCCCGGCGGCCTCCTCGAGGGTATGGGCCAGCATGAGCGCGGGCCACCAGGCATCCACACAGGGAGGCGGTGGAGTTGCCCGCCGTGGGTTGCATCGCGCGGTGGGCGTGCGCTCCGTTCCTGAAAGGGGACGCGCGGGAAGGCGGGCGTCCAGGGAGGACTCATGTCGCTCGAAAGGTTCTGCCGCAAGACGGTGGCCGTCATCCAGCCCACCCAGAGCGTGGCCGAGGCCGCCGAGGTGATGCGCGACCGGCACGTGGGCGCGCTCGTCGTCGTCCAGGAGGGATTACGCCCGGTGGGCATGCTGACCGACCGGGACATCGTCACCCGGGCGGTGGCCGAACGGAAGGACTCCAGGGCCCTGACCGTCGGAGAGATCATGTCGCCCGAGCCCGCCACCGCCCACGTGGACGACACGCTCGACCGGACGCTCTTCACCCTGCGGGAGCGGGGCGTGCGCCGCCTGCCGATCGTCGATGAGCAGGGGCGCGTGGTGGGGCTCGTGTCCCTGGATGACGTGCTGGTGCTGCTGTCCGGGGAGTTGGGCCAGACGGCCGCCGCCGTGCGCGAGAACCAGGGGCCCTGAGCGGCTGTCGCACCAGGCGTCGAACTCGAGCCGCTGGCCACGAACATCTCCCTGAAGGCACGGCGCGACGCCGGGCCCTCAGGAGACGTTCATGACCACACTGACCTGCCACATCGCCACCACCCAGCAGCAGCTCGATGATGCGTTGCGCGTGCGCTGGGAGGTCTTCGCTTCGGAACTGGAACTGCTCGGGCGTCCGGCCCATTCCGTGCCCCGGGAGAACAATGGCTTCGACACCCTGGCGACCACCGCCCACGTCATCGTCTACGCGGATGGCATGCCCGTGGCCACCACCCGCCTGTTGCTGCCCAACCCCGAGGTGGCCCGCGCCACCGGAGGCCGGCTCGGCATCGACCTGGAGAACAAGGTGGACCTGTCGGACGTGGGGGGCCCGGACATGGTGTTCGCCGAGATCACCCGCTTCTGCATCCTCAAGGACTGGCGCCACTCCGCGGTCCTCATGTGGCTGCACGCCGGGCTCCGTCAGGAGAGCCATCGCCGGGGAGTGACGCACTGGGTCGCCTCCGCGAACACGGAGACGGACTCGGCCGAGGACGCGCGCATCCTCTTCCAGGTGGCGAACCACCAGGGCCTGATGAGCACCCGGTGGCGTGCGCGGACGCTCGCCTACCCCAGGTCCCCGGAGGCGCCGGCCGCGCCCCTCTACACCCCCGAGGAGCGGGAGCGCGCTCGCCAGGGACGGTTCGAAGGTCTGCGCCTGCCCCGGGTGCTGTCGCTCTTCTCCGGCAAGATGGGGGCGCGTTTCATCGCCGAGCCCCTCTACGACGCGGGCTTCCGCCGCTTCTCCCTGCCACTCATCGCGGCGCTCCATGATGTCCCCAGCACGCGGGAGTTGTTCGGCAGGATGACCGTCCGCACTTCCCGCAACTGAACCGGGCCACTCGCGCCCGAATCACCCTTCCCTCCCACTTCACCTCGACACCCACGGTCCCCATCCCGGGGCCCGAACAGGAGACGTCCATGAACGCGCACACCGAAACCCCTGTCATGACGAACTGGCTCACCACCCTGGAGCAGGAGGCGCGCACGCTGCTTGAGGAACTGGACACGCACCCCGAGGCCCGGCGGCTCTTCGACGGCAGCGTCGACAAGGACGGCTACGTCCACTACCTGCTCCAGACGTACCACTACGCGCGGTGGACCACGCCGCTGCTGGCCGAGGCGGGCCGGCGCATGAAGCGCCTGGGCCTGCACTCCCGGCTGGGAGACCTGCTCCTGCAGAAGTCCGACGAGGAGCGCGGGCATGAGCGCTGGCTGCTGGCGGACCTGAAGAACCTGGGCTGGCCGGCCGAGCGCGTCGAGCGGCAGCTGCCCAACCCCGCGGTCACCGCCTATGTCGCCTGGAACCGCTTCACCTCGCGCTGCGGCCGGCCCGAGGCGTTCCTCGGCACGGCCTATGTGCTGGAGTACCTGTCCGTGCACCGCGCCAGCCAGTCGGTGGAGCGGATGCTCGCGGCCAACACCATCCCCAACATCCGCAAGGCCGTCACCTTCCTGAAGGCGCACGGCACCGCGGATGAGAAGCACGTGGAGGAGCTGACGTCGCTGCTGAGCGCCCTGACGGACCGGGAGGAGCAGGCCGCGCTGTTGCTGTCCGCGCGCACCACCCGTGTCCTCTACCTGGGCCTCTTCGCGGAGGAGGCACGCGGCAACTCGGCGCACCCCTCTTGAGGGGAACGTCCTGTCTTCGTGCGCACGAGGGCGCCGAAGCGCCTCAGGAACGCCGGGCCAGGTTGATGAGCCCGGCCCGGCCAGACACCTTCAATTTCTCGTAGACCAACTGGACGTATTCCTTCGCCGTGTTCTCGGAGATACGGAGCTTGCTGGCGATCTCTTTGTACGCCAGGCCCTGAACGATGAGAGCTGCCACCTCGAACAGTCTGGCTGACAGGAGCCGCCGCCACTTCTCGGGGATCGCATGGACCTCCTTCAGCCGTAACTCCCACCGCTCGCGGCCCTCGATGAGAGGCAGCCGGGTGAAGCACACCTCCAAGGCACTCATCCCCCGCGCCTCCCGCCACGCGAGCGACGTGGGAGAGACAAGGACGCTCCCCGCCATGAACGTGTCCATCCGCTCCCGCCAGGCCCGAGGGATTCCCCCGTCGTCCCGGTCGGAGCGCGAGGGGAACCAGCGCTGCAGCACCGACGTGGCAGCTTCCGTCCGGTAGAACTCCCGCCGCTGGCCATCCAGCACGATGGCATGGGCCCCCTCCTGGCGAAGCAGCTCCTCCAGGAGTTGGCTGTGAGCGGACAGCGCCTCGAATCGCGAGAAGTTCTGGAACGCCCCGGACAAGGCGGGGGTGAGCCTTTGCAACAAGCGCCGCATCTCCGGCGAGAAGGCCCTGTTTCGCTCGCTGTATAGCGCGACCGCACCACTGCCCACCTGTTGCGCGGGAGCCAGCAAGGCCGCGAGGACGTGCCGCAAATTCAGGTCCGACGCCCGGCTGCGCCGATACGTCTCCGTCTCCGTGACCTTCTGACCCCGAAGCATTTCCGTGTCGCTCCAGGCGGTGTTGGGACGTCGCGAGAGCCAACGGAAGACGAAATCGTCCCGGAACCATTGGTAATAGCTCTGGAGGAAATGCCCCGTCGTGCTCGCCCTCCATTCGAACCCCGTGGGCAGATCCGGATGCATCCGGCAGAACGCCACATGGTCCGCTTGAAAGAGCTTCGCCAGAAGCGGCTCCGTGCGCTCCTGGAACTGCGCGAGGCTTCGTGATTCGACCAGCGCACACGTCAAGTCGAAGAACGTCTGCTGCGGCGAACGGCTCATGGAACGGTTCCTCCATCGCCCGAGGCGTGGACCCCCTCATTCTCGTCCGGCCAGGGAGGATACCGCGCACCGCATGACAGGCGGAAGGCCTCGGGTCACATCGCCTTGTGCCGTGACCCGCCTGCGCCTTCGAGGCCCGCTCGTTGTTCAACGACTTCTCGAATCCGCGGTACACACACGCATGCGCATCGCAGTGACGGGCACGCACCGGGTGGGAAAGTCGACGCTCATCGAAGAGCTCGCGGAACGGCTCGCGGAGTATCGGGTCGTCGACGAGCCGTACCACCAGCTCGAAGAAGAAGGCCACGAGTTCGCTTCTCCACCGTGCCTGGAGGACTACCTCGAACAGCTTCGTCGCTCGATGGAGCTGCTCGAGGACGAGGAGAACGCACGAGACGTCCTGTTCGATCGCTGCCCCCTCGAGCCCACAGAAGGAGGCCACCGCCGCGTCCACGAAGCCGCGCCGGGTGCGGTCGAGTGGAAGCGCTGTGTGGTGTCCGGCACACGGGCCCGCTGCGACCTCGGGCCGAAGACATCCGGGCGGACGGCCTGGAGCTCGCGGCAAGCGCCTTGCACAGGGGCGGACGCTCCCTGCCCTTTTGGAGCCAACCCCGATGCGACTGCTCGCCTTGCTCGTCCCGCTCGTCACCGCCGCAGCCCCCACCGTCCCGCCCGACACCGCGCCCATCGACTGCCACGACTGCGCGGAGTGGAACCGGCCGCAGGCGCCATTCCGCGTGTACGGGAACACGTACTACGTCGGCGTCACGGGACTGTCGTCGGTCCTCATCGACAGCGGAGAGGGCCTCATCCTCGTCGACGGCGCGCTGCCCCAGTCCGCGGAGCGCATCGCGGAGGGCGTGCGCGCCCTGGGCTTCACCTTGCGCGACGTGAAGTGGATCCTCAACTCGCACGCGCACTTCGACCATGCCGGGGGCATCGCGGCGCTCCAGCGGATGAGCGGCGCCAAGGTGGCGGCGAGCCCGGCCGGAGCCAAGGAGCTGCGCATCGGGTCGACCACCCCGGATGACCCCCAGGCGGGCTTCGGAGCCGCCATGCGCTACCCGGCCGTGCGGGACGTGGTGACGGTGGCCGACGGCGGGACGGTGACGCTCGGCAAGGTCGTCGTCACCGCGCACCACACGCCGGGGCACACCCCTGGAGCGACGACGTGGACGTGGCGCGGCTGCGAGGGGGAGCGCTGTGTGAACGTGGTGTACGCCGAGAGCCTCACGGCCGTGTCCGCACCGGGCTTCCGCTACGGCGCCGACGCCGCCCGCGTGCAACAGTTCCGCGGCAGCATCGAGAAGGTCCGCACCCTGCCCTGTGACGTGATGATCCCCACCCACCCGGAGGCTGGCCGCGTCTTCGAGCTGCGGGCCCGGAGCGAGCGCGAGGGGCGGCAGGCCTTCATCGACCCGGGTGCGTGCCGCGCGTACGCGGACCGGGCGGACCGGGGGCTCACCGCGAGGCTGGAGCAGGAGGCGAAGGGCAAGGCCGAGTAGCCCGCAGGAGGGCTGGGACCCCGTCTAGCGGAGCTCCCGGAAGAATGCGCGCACGTCCTCGAGGAGCAGGTCGGGCGCGTCGACGGCGGCGAAGTGGCTGCCTCGGGCCATCCGCGTGTAGCGCCGCAGGTTGTACCGGGCCTCCAGCCAGCGCCGGGGAGGCATGGGGAGTTCCTTGGGGAAGACCGCCACCGCCGTGGGCACGCGCACCGGACTGCTCTGGTCCAGGAGCCCCATTCCATGGGTCTCGTAATACAGGTTGGCCGCGCTGGCGGCGCTGTTGGTCACCCAGTAGAGCATCAGGTTGGTCAGCAGCCAGTCCCTGGAACGGATGTCGCTCCAGGTCTGGAACTTCTCGACGAACCACGCCGCGAGTCCCGCCGGCGAGTCGCTCTGCCCGATGGCCAGGGACATGGGCTTGGTGCTCTGCACCGCGAAGTAGCCCCCCTCCTTCGCCATGAGCGCCGCCAGCTTCTGGCCATGCTCGCGCGCCAGCTCGCTCTGCTCCTCTCCCGGCGGCGGCCCCGCGAAGGCCATGTTGAGGTGGATGCCCACCAGGTGCCCGGGATGCTCCACCCCGAGCATCGTCGTGACGATGCCTCCCCAGTCTCCTCCCTGTGCGCCATAGCGGGCGTAGCCAAGGTGCTCGACCATGAGCCGGCCGAATGCGGCCGCGACGCGCGTGGCACTCCACCCCGGCTCGCGCGGCTTGCCGCTGAATCCGTAGCCGGGCAAGGCGGGGATGACCACGTCGAACGCATCCGCCACGTCTCCCCCGTGCGCGGCGGGATCCGTCAGCGGGCCGATGAGGTGGTGGAAGTCGTGGTTGGAGCCGGGCCACCCGTGCGTCAGCAGCAGCGGCAGGGGCGCGGGCCCCTTGCCCCGGACATGCCAGAAGTGGAGCTCGACGCCGTCCACCTCGCACAGGAATTGGGGGTAGCGGTTGAGCCCGGCCTCGTGCCGGCGCCAGTCGTACGAGTGACGCCAGTACGCGCACAGCTCACGAACATGGGAGACGTCGGCGCCGCGTTCCCACGGGGCGCCGGGCAGCGGCTCGGGAAAGCGGGTGGCGTCGAGCCGGCGGTGCAGGTCGGTGAGGACGTCCGGGGACACATCGATACGGAAGGGGCGCGGAGGCATGGGACATTCACGGTGCCACACGGGCTCCGCGCCGGGAGATGCTAAAAAAGCATCGCGTTCCCACACCTGGAGCACCCCGAGCGGGTTCTCGGGGTGCCCCATCGCTTCATGAGCCGTTAGCGCTCAATAGCTCGCGTCATAGCCGACGCCAGTCCTGAGGGAATACCAGGTCTCATCGCAACGATGGTCGGGCGTGCCATTCGCATTGTAGTCGCACTCATAGGTGCCACTTCCAATGTAATAGCTGTGACTGCCAGGCTGGAGCGTGGTGCTGAGGTTGCTCTGCATCGAGGTGTTGTACATGTAGTTGTAGTACGTGGAGAGGTAGTTCAGCTGGATGGCGGCGCCCAGATTGATGGGGCTGGTGCGGGCGCGATCGGCCCAGAAGGTGACGTAGTAGGCCGTCTCCACGTGGACGTACCAGGTGTCTTCATACCGCACGGTTTCGACCGCCTCCATGCTGGCGAAGGGCACCCCGGTCAACCCCGTGACGCTCAGGTCTCCCGAGGACAACGCGTTGTGGTTGGCATCGATGGAGGTGCCGCTCTTCTTCTCCAGCGTGAGGGTTCCCTCCGGGCTCCGCGCGGTGGACGGGACCGTCGCCTCCTGCTCGCTGGAGACATCGAGTTCCGGCTGGCAGGCAAACGCAAAGGGGAGCAGCGCGAGTGATGCGGCAAGGAAGATTCGGTTCATGAGAAATCGAGATGAGGATTTGGGGGGACAGCCATGGCGACGAATGCGCCGCCACCACGATTAGTGAAGCAAGTGGCTGAAGCATGTCAATCAAATCCAGAGTTGCTCGTTTGTGATTATGTGAATAAAGAAAAGAACACCGTGACTGCCACCAGCGTGGTCAAGCGAGAGCGGTAGCCATCCCCCGCGGTGTTGGAGGAGGGCGCGCCGAAGATGTCGATCTGCGCGGGGACATTCGACGCCCCGGCCGGTCTGACGCCGAAGGCGCACATCTACCTGGGCAGCAAGGGTGACGATTACGAAGTGCCCGACGATGGGCTCATTCGGAGAGAAGAATTCACCCGCTGAAGCGACGAGACCCGGAGAGTGCGTCCAGTTCCCCGGGGTCGTCGGAGCCCGAAAACACCAAGGCCAGAAGCCGCTGGGGTTTCGGGTTTCGAACCACCGGCGAGGGGGGACACCCGCTCCCTGGCGGACGTGAAGGCTGCCCTGGATGAGCCCTCGAATTGCTCTTCACCGGGTTGGAGTTGCTACGTCGCCTGGCATCCCCAATGCCAGGCCGCGCTCAACCGGAGAGCACGCCAAGCCCGAAGAGCAACAGCGTCTGCATGAGCACGAGGAGGTGGGACCAGCCGCGCGCGGCCTCGCTGTCGAGCCGCAGCCACACACAGGTGAGCAACGGGTTGACGAGGATGAGGGCCCAGATGCCGGGCAGCGCCCGCGTCATGACCGCCGTCCCGACGAGCACCACGATCAGCAGGTTGCCCGCCAGGGCAAGGCGTTTCGTCGCCGGCACGCCCAGCACGACCGGGAACGAGGGGACACCTGCCACGGTGTCGCCACGGACATCGCGGATGTCCCAGAGGACCTCCACCGTCCAGACCGCCAGGAACATGCAGGCGGCGGCGAGCCAGAATGCCGCTCGGAGGCCGACACCGGAGTGCAGCCCGGGGTAGAGGACGGTCACCAGCGTCCATCCGAATGCGCTGCTCACGTTCTTGATGCCGAACAGGCGCTTCAGGCCGAAGCTCTCCGCTCCCGAGCGGAATCCATACAGCCAGCCGAGCAGCAATCCGCTCAACACCACGAGGGCACCGGCCGCGCGCCCCACGAGCAGGGCGCCCCCGAGCGCGAGGAGTGCTCCGAGAAGGCAGAACACCCGGATGCGCCCCCGGGCCTGTTCGGCCGCGGCGAGCTCGTCCGGACAGTTCACCGCGTCCTCGCGGACATCGGTGAGCCTGTTCCACTGGTAGATGCTGAGCACCAGCACCGGAACCACGAGCAGGTCCACCGCCAGGATGGGCGTGCCCATCATGCGTCCCCAGCCCCAGGTCGCCGCGAGCGAACAGGCGGCCACATGGAGCTTGTTCCGGATGAGCCACTTCAAGGGTCTGCTCATGAGTGGAACTCCGAGGGCGGCTGCGGCCCCTCCGATGCCTGCTGCGGTTCGGGTGGGGAGGGAGACGCGCCGGGTTGTTTTCCCGGGGAGGTCGGGGGCCTGGGTGGGGAGGGCAGCGGCTCGGGGCCCACATGCTCGGGACGCCTGTCCTCCCGCCCGTGGTCTCCCAGCACGTACCCGGCGATGGCCCCGAGCAGTGTCGAGACATGCGAGCTCTCCAATTGCCCCACCAGGCTGAGGGTCACGATGACGATGATGATGTACGTGACCGTGACGAACTTGATGAGCGGCCCCCGCTTCACGAGATCGAGCAGGTCGCTCAGGGCGTCCTTGTGGGCGAACAGCCAGACAATGGCCACCCACGCGACGGAGATGGCGCCGATGCCCAGGCCGTACATCCACAAGACCAGGTTGGGTGTCATTTCGAAGCGCTTCGGGCTCTCGGTGTCCTGCGCCAGGGCGAGACCCGCCAGGAGCGTGAGCCCGACGGTCAGGGCGAGGCGCGAGCCATGGAGCGAGCGGATGGACATAGCGGACGACTCCTCCGAGGTGCGGTCGGGTCCGAGGGCCCATCGTCGGAGCCCCAAACCGGGATGATGCGATGCGCGTGGCATGGGAGCCAGGAGTCATTGCCTGCTCCAACCCCGGAGGGCGATACCGCGTGCTGCCTTCATGACAGCCCCCGCCCTCCGATGACCAGGGCATGGTCGCGTAGTTGAAAAGGACCCCCATTCGAGGGCATCCCGGAGCTCAACGAGCCCCCGTCATCCCGGGTAGGGCGAGGGACCCGGCGAGCGCTCCACGCCCCCCCCCCGAGTCGGGCACGAGCGTCTGGGCCTGAACGTGCCCCACCAGCTTCTGGTCCACCGAGCCTCAGCGTTGCAGCGGGGGCGCCTGTCGTGCCGCCGGAGCACGCCGTGGCGGAAGGACCAGGGTTCGCACCACGGGGTCTCCCGGTTCGAGCCGCGGACCCAGTACCCCCACCATCACCGGGGGCTCGGCGCCGACGAAGTAGAGCGAGGTGTCAGGGGCCTTCACCACCAGGGCCGCGAGGCCGATCTCCGGATGGATGACCACCCGGTCCGCGGTGAGCGTCCTCTCGCCGAGGGCCACGGACGCGCTGCCCTCTCGGGACAGCTTCACCTTCGCCCCGCGGGGCTTGGGGGTGAAGGCGATGGCCTGCAGTTGCACGTCCTCCCCTTGTCGCAACCGGGGCAGCAGGTTCTTCGCCGCCAGGACGAAACCGACTCCGCCGAAGGTGCGGCCCGGCTCCACCTTCAACTGCTCGCTGTACCGGCGCGTCTTGCCGTCCTCGCGGGTGAGGCCCATGGCGCGCCCGGTGCCGAAGTCCATGGCGAACTGGCGCGTCGTCCGGCCTCCCTTGTGCTCGCGCCACGTCCACCGCTCCTGGATGAGTTCCGGCTGGAGTTGGAGGACGGCGGACTCCTCGATGCGCAGTCCATCCGCGTAGCGGTAGGTGAGCAGGACATGGAGCCGCTCTCCCTCGAGCCGAGTGGTGATGAGGCCCTCACCGAGGAGCTGGCCCTGGGGCGTATTCACCTGGAGTTTCCGGGAGGCGTTGCCCTCCAGGAAGAGCGTCTCCACGGCCCAGGCCGGTGTGGCCAGGCTCATCAGCAGCCCCAGGCCGAGCAGCAGGAATCCACGAAGGTGACGCGGTGTCTGGCCCATGCCTGTAATATGGACAGGGTCAGGCGTTCCGAGGAGCACGGGCCTGGACATCCCGGCAGCCCAGCCGACAGGCGCTACTGCACCAGAGCCCGTACTCCTCCAGCTTGCTGTAGAGGAGGCGGCGGCTGATGCCGAGCAGGCCCTCGCGCTGCAGAAAACTGTCCACGTAACCGGGGCAAGCCCACTGGCGGCTTCGGCGGAAAAAGAAAACCCCGGCTCGCCTGATGGCGGCCGGGGCCTTGCTACTTCCAGTGGAGGCGGCGGGAATCGAACCCGCCGCTACAGGCTTCCGGTGAGAGCGCTCCAGCGCGGTCGAGAGCGGTTTCCGTAGGACTTCCGGCCGGTTACGCCGCCCCCTGCCCCACGCCGAGCTGTGTTGAGGACGCTCCAACGCGGGTCTGCTGTAGCAATGTAGCAAGGCACGTCGCGGCGGCTCTGGAGGCGCTGGAAAGGGGCAATCCGGCGCGGGCTGCGACCCTCCTGCGCCTCCTGCTCTCGTAGGCCCCGAACCCCACAAGCAGGCAGGGGCTCCATGGAGGCTCGTGGAAGGCGAACGGTAGCGTGTGCCCTGGCGAGGTGTGGCTGGGGAGGGGCAGATGGAGGAACGCGGGTGGGCATACCGGCGAAGGCTGCCCACAGGCCCCCTGTCGTCTCCCTCCTGGGAGGGTGGCCTGGGCAGGCGTGTTCCCCAAGGGGCTGCGCGGCTTCTCCCCCCGCCTGGCGCACTGCTCGGGCGGCCCCCGTCCCCGGCCCTCCTCGGCCCCTCCGCTCCAGCCCTCACCCTCAACATGCCCTCTATCCCGCCTATACGCCAGCATGGTTCACTTCAAGCTTGCTAAGGTGCTTGCTGAAGAATTCGAAATAGGGGCTCTCTCCTTCCAGGAATATCACCAAGTTCTCCTTGGCGCGGGTGAGGCCGGTGAACACCATTTCGGGACTATCCTTCGAATTCACCAGCAAAAAAATGAAAGGGGATTCAAAACCCTTGAAGCTATGCGTGGAGCTCAGCTTCATCACGCCGCTGTTGAGGTTGAAGCCTTTCTTCTTCGCTGCGCTGATTTCCTGATACTTCTTGGAGTATTTTGGATGCTGTGTCACCTCAAGCGAAGGGAAGGCACACAAGGTGCGCTCCTTGTGCGCGTCAGAGGTTCGCAAAACATGATCCAGTTCTCGTAGAACGATTTCTTGCGAAGAAATGATTGAAATATCATTGGGATGAATCTTGTGATGCTTGGCTATTTCAATGATATGCGCGGCAAGCAGCGGCAGGTTTCTTCGGTCAAAGGTGTTGTAGGCTTGAACGCCAACGCTCGTGAGGCTTAACTGGAATGATTCATCAGAATCCAGTTCGTAACTCTCAAGAAGGAAGTTCTTCTGAAAGGCATCTACCAAGGGAATGATCGGGGACTCAGCTGTGTAGCGGAAGCTTTTCGTGAGCTTCACCCATGAGCCAAAGCCTTCCACAATTTTTGAGCGACGTTCACCGTCCAACGCACGCTTGTAGATGTTCTGCTTCTCATCACCGAAGAGAAGCATTTCACCGTCTTCCGCAAGGAAGTAGGAGCGAATTATCTTGATCCACTCGGGCTTGTAATCCTGAATTTCATCAATCAGAATCGTGTCGTAGACGGTCTTGATTTCTTCGCCTTCGAATACGGTTTGATTGCCGTAATAGGTCGATTCCAGGTAGTGATCTCGCTCTACAGCGATTCTTCGCGCAACAGCGGAATCTGTGCCGTCATACTGAAGCGATTCGGGAATTTCAATCTCAATGCCAGAGTTGTTCAGTGCGGTGGTGATGAACCTGTGGTAGTTGCTGATGTCAAAAGCGGACCAGGGGAAGTCCTCTCTGACAGCACTGATCTTGTCGCGGATGTAGCTACCCAGCGTGATATTGAAGGTCAGTACCAACACCCTTCCACCGTGCCGCTTGTGAGCATTGACGGCTCTACCTGCAAGAACAACGGTTTTGCCTGACCCAGCGAGGCCACAAATCTTGGCACGTGCCTTGGCGGCACTTTGGATCAGCTTGGTTTGCTTGTCGGTGTAGTTGGGCGGCTTGCCTTCCGAAGCATAGTGGTAGGGCGGGTTGAGCAGCCGCTTGAGCTCGTTGTAGACGAACTCATCGAAAACGCTTTCCTTCGCCGTGATGGGAAAGCTTATTTTCGTGCGGTGGTCCTTGTGCAGCGACAGGGACATGTCCCGTTCAAATTTGCGTTTTGCTCGGTTGATCCCTTCGCGCCTTCTCTCGTAACGGTCGAAGTCTATTTGCTTTTGCCTGAAGGCGTCCTCGTTCTCGCGCGACTCTTCACGAAGCCTATCCAGGTGAGGCTGATACAGTCGCTCTATCGCTGCCTTGCTTCCGTGATGAAAATACACATAGGTCTTGATCATCTTGAAGAAGGCGTCATTCTTGAGGCTTTTCTCCAGCAGACCATTGACGTGAACGTCAAAGAAGTTCTTCTTGTAGGCGAAAACTTGAGTGAAAGGGGATTTCACCCGTTGCGGCCCTGATGGAAGATTGACCGCCCATTTATTTTTTTCATCAACGCTGTAGAGATCCAGATTCCAGTCCTTGACTTCAATGATGATGACCCCCGCCTTCGGAGACATCAGCACTATATCTGGGCGGTCCCCATTGAAGCAGGGCTGGAAATATACTTCGACATGGTCGCCAAAATCGCTCGCTAGGAACTCCAGCAGAAACACCTCGCCTTCAGTCGGCTTCTGTTTAGCGGCTTTGGCTGCTTCCAGATTGGGGATGAGGATCGCCATAAATCAGGAACAAAAACGATTCGGAAGTCGCACTACGTTTCTTCTATGCTCTGAGCGTTCAGGTCGTATCGGTAGTTGATGATATCGCAGGTGACCGCCGATTTGGGCACGCAGCAGGCGTTATGATCTAGCGGAAGACGGGTTTAGAGGAAGCTCTGCTCAACGGGCATGAAAAACACGTCACTACAACCGCTAGCACCAAACGCCGAATGAGGCGGGGACGGGTAACTTGCAGATTTCCGCTGACCGGAGGGGGTGGGGCAAGCGCTGGTGCTCGGCTGCGGCCCCGCCTCCGAGCAGGCAGGAAGAGAGAGACTGGACGGCCTCTGTGACTTGAGAGGTCGTGCAGGAGCCCCTACCGGAGCAGACAGGAAGCGACTGCCCAATCGCCTGGTTCGAGAAGTCACGTCCGGGTGTTGACCCAGGAGGTGGAGCCAAAGGTGAGGGTGCGCCCATGGAGAGTCCAGCGGTCCTCGGGGAAGCGGAGCGTCAACAGCGTCTTGCGCAGTGGTCAGCCTCCAGCGGCGTCAATCTGGCCCTGCTCGACTCGGACCAGCGTGCGGTGGTAGTGGCCGCGCTGATGTTCCTGGGTTTCGTGGGAGGACTGGCGGCGCTGCGTCGCATGGTGGCCTACCTGCTGGCGCACTGTGGCATGGGCTTGAGCTCGACGGTCATCGGCGCGGTGGTGGGCACCAGCGACCGGGCCGTGCGCAAGGGACGCCAGTATCCTCCGCGCGAATTCTGGCGACGACTGCGCAAGGCCAGACGGGGCCACGCTCCGCCCAAGCTCCGTCCGGAGCACGTGGGGCTGGTGGCGAAGTTCCTCTCCGAGCACAAGCGCTGCTCTGTGGCGGAGCTGCTGGGCTTCATCCACAAGAGCTTCGGCGTCACCCTGGAGCGGCACACCCTGCGCCGTTTCCTGGAGCGTTATGGGCTGGGTTGCTTGCGTGTGGAAGCCGTCGTGGGCACCCCCCTTTTCTCGGCCGCACGGCCCACGGAGGCGCCTTCGCACTGATGCAGGAGGCGGTGCGGCTCTACCGCGTGGCCACCTCTTGTTTTGGCCGTGTGGGCGCGCACCAGGGGGGCCGCCTCGTCCTGTCGCTCTTCTTCAAGGCCCTGCTGGGCGTCCAGCGCATCTTCCACTTCGACTCGCTCAGCGACGTGGGCTTCGCCTTGCTCACTGGCGGCGGACGCCGCTGCCTGTCGCGCCGCACGCTGGGCGCACTGGTGCGTGCCGTCTCCACGCGTGCCGTGGGCAAGTTCCTCCAGCTCACGCGGCCGGTGGTGTCCGCGGCTGA
>NZ_DASUNC010000161.1:0-89056 GCF_036277355.1 Archangium sp. | reverse complement strand
ACTCGGGCCTCAAGGACCGCGAGCGCCTCTTCCACTGGCAGGCCCTGCGCAAGGGCACGGTGCGCATCGCCGTCGGGGTGCGCTCGGCGGTGTTCGCTCCCGTGGAGAACCTCGGCCTCGTGGTGGTGGACGAGGAGCACGATCCCTCCTTCAAGCAGGAGGACAAGCTGCGCTACCAGGCGCGCGACCTCGCCGTGGTGCGCGCCAAGCAGGCCGGGGCGGTGGTGGTGCTCGGCTCGGCCACGCCCTCGCTGGAGACGCTGGAGAACACCCGCCGCGGCCGCTACCGCAAGCTCGTGCTCGAGAACCGCGTGGATGACCGGCCCATGCCCTCCATCAGTCTGGTGGACCTGCGCCAGGAGCGTCCCCGCGAGCCGCTCGTGCAGGAGGAGGCGCCCATCCTCTCGGCGCCGCTGCTCGACGCCATGGCGGAGACGATCGCCAAGGGCCAGCAGGTCATCCTCTTCCTCAACCGCCGCGGCCACAGCACCTTCCTCCTCTGCGAGGTGTGCGGCACCTCGGTGAAGTGCTCCGAGTGCGACGTGTGCCTCACCTACCACCGCTCGCAGAACCGGGTGGTGTGTCACTACTGTGGCGTGGCCCACCCGTTGCCGGACCACTGCCGCGAGTGCACCGGGCCGCTGCTCAAGATGGGCATCGGCACCGAGCGCGTGGAGGCGGAGGTCGCCGAGCGGATTCCCCAGGCGCGCGTGGCGCGGCTGGACCGGGACTCGGCCACCAGCGCCGAGCGTCTCACGGAGATGCTCGCGTCCTTCGCGCGCCGGGAGATCGACGTGCTGGTGGGCACGCAGATGGTGGCCAAGGGGCACGACTTCCCCGGGGTGACGCTGGTGTGCGTGGTGATGGCGGACACCTCGCTGGCCATCCCGGACTTCCGCGCGGCCGAGCGCACCTTCCACCTCCTCACCCAGGTGGCGGGGCGGGCCGGGCGCGGGAAGGACCCGGGGCGGGTGCTCGTGCAGACCTACAACCCCGAGGCGGACCCGGTGAAGCGCATGCTCGTGCATGACTTCGACGGCTTCGCCCAGCGGGAGCTGGAGCGGCGCAAGGTGCTCGCCTGGCCGCCCTACACCCGCATGGCGGCGGTGCGGCTCGAGGGCGAGAGCGCCGAGCAGACGGCCAGCGTGGCCCGGCAGCTCGGGGACTTCCTCTCCCGGCAGATGCCCCCGGCCTCGTGGGGGGTGCGCCTGCTGGGGCCCGCCGTGGCGCCCATAGCCCGGATTCGGGGCCGCACCCGGTGGCAGTTGCTCCTCAAGGCCCCCACCCACGCGGCCCTCGCCCCGCTGCTCGCCCGCCTGGAGGCGAAGCTGGTCGACATTCCCTCCGCCGTGCGTGTCACGATCGACGTGGATCCGGCGGCCATGCTGTAGACTCGCCCGCGATTCCAATGGCCGAATCGGTCCTCCTCGTCCACGACGACATCGCCACCATCGCCACCGTGCGGCGTCTGCTCGCACGCGAGGGCCATGAGGTCATTCTCGCTACCTCGGTGGCGGATGCCCTCATTGCCTTTGGCCACCACCTGCCCACGCTCATGATTCTCGCGCCCGGCATGGAGGGGGGGCGGGGCCACCTCGTCCTGGACGAGCTCGGCCAGCACCCGGACATGCGGCTCGCCCGCGTGCTGCTGCTCGGCGAGTCCGTGCCCGGCAGTGCCGCCCCGGTGGCGCCCCTGCCCCTGGATGGCTCCGGCTTCGTGGCGCAGGTGGCCACGGTCATCGCCTCGCCCGCGGGCCCGGAGGCCTGGTTCGCGGTGAAGGACGACGTGGAGCCGGAGGCCCCCGCTCCCGCGCAGTCCGGGCCCCCGGGACTCGTCCACAGGTCCGCCGGCTCCGGCCGCAACGCGGCGCTGGAGCACGCGCTCTTCGATGACCTGCCGAAGGCGGACGAGCCTCGGCCGTCCCAGTCCTCGCTCGATGCCGAGGATCTCTTCTCGCAGACGGAGCAGGCGGTGGCCACGGTGCCAGCGCTCGCGCCCGGGGTGGAGGCCCCGGCTCCGAAGGTCCCGGGGGGGTCCGAGCCGGATCCTGGCGGTGAGGCGGAGTCCCTCTTCGGCGCGACGGAGCAGGCGGTGGCCGGGTCGGTCCAGGTGCCGGTGCAGGCGCGTCCGGGCCCCGACGAGGACGAGATGCGGCGCATGGAGGAGGAGGTGCGCCGCGAGGCCGCCGCCCGGCGCCGGATGAAGCAGGAGGACTCCTCGCTGCCCGAGTCCTCCCCGGCGGGGCTCTTCGCGCGGACGCCCGCGATGGGCTCGGCGATTCCCATCATCACGGCCCCGACTCCCGTGGAGCTCGGGCCCGTGTCGGGGACGGTGCCGGAGCCGGTGGTGCCCCTGGCCTCGCTGCCTCCGCTGCCTCCGCTGCCGGCGGTGAAGGTCGTGGACGTGGAGGCGGAGGCCCGCGCGGAAGCCGAGCGCCTCGCCCAGCAGGAGATCGAAGCGGCGCTGGCGCGCGAGCGGGCGGCGTCGGGTGCGCCGGAGGCGGCTCCTTCCGCCGAGCCGCACAAGAAGGCGGGGCCGCAACTCGGGGAGGAGGGGTTCTTCGACGTCCCGAAGACGCCCATGTCCGTGCGGCCCCTGGATGGCTCGGACCTGGAGCCGGTGCCAGAGGATGCGCCGCTGCCGTCCGAGGGCGACGCGCCCGAGGGGTGGGAGGAGCCGCACCAGGAGAGCGTGGGCGCGGACTGGTTCGACTCCGAGCCCGCCGGGGCGCCTCGGGCCGAGCCGGTGAAGGCCGAGCCGGTGAAGGCCGAGCCGGTGCGAGCCGAAGAGGTGAAGGCCGAGCCCGCGAAGGCCGAGCCGGTAGCGGAGGCGGCACCGGAAGAGGCGCGGGAGGACGGGGAGGAAGGCGCGCCGGCGAAGAAGAAGTCGCTGGAGACCACGTCGAAGTTCCCGCTGCGGCCGGTGCCCGGGGCGGCGGATGCGCCGGATGTGACGTCGCTGCCGGCGGATGACGCGGTGGCGGTGCTGGAAGTGCGCCTGATGAAGGCGGAGCGCCGGATCTCCCAGGTGCTGTCCGAGCGGGATGGCGCGGTGGCGTGCCGGCGCGAGGCGGAGCAGCGGAGCACGGAGCTCGAGGCGGAGGTGGCCCGGCTGCGTGCCTCGCTGGAGACGCGGCCGGAGGTGCCGGACGCGCGGCGGGAGTCGCTGGAGCGGGAGGTGGCGGCGGCGCGCGAGAGCGAGGCCTCGCTGCGTGCCGAGGTGGAGCGGCTGAAGCAGGAGGCGGGGGCGCGGGAGGAGTCGCTGCGGCGCGAGGCCGAGGCGCAGCGGACGCGGCTCACGGCGCTGGCGGAGGAGCGGGGCCAGGAGGCCTCGCTGCGTGCCGAGGTGGAGCGGCAGCTGGAGGCGGCGCGGGCGCGGGAGGCGGAGCTGGGGCCGCGGCGGGAGGAGCAGCTCTCCCAGTTGGGCCAGCGACTCGAGGCCCTCGAGCAGCAGGCCGCCGAGTGGCGGGAGAAGGCCGAGGCGCGGGAGCGGCTGCGGGCCGAGGCGGAGCAGCGCGCCACGTCCGAGGCGGAGGCCCGGGCGCGGGTGGAAGCGCGGCTCGAGGCGGAGAAGGCGGCGCGGGCGGAGGTGGAGGCACGGGCCCAGGCGGAGACGAAGTCCCGCGAGCAGTGGGAGGCGCGGGCGCACGGGGAGGCGAGGGCGCGCAAGGAGGTGACGGCGCGCGGGGAGAAGGAGGCGAAGGCCCGGGCGGAAGCGGAGGCGAGGGCCGAGGCGGAGTTCCAGGCCCGTACGCAGGCCGAGTCCAGCCTGGCGGCCGAGTCGCGGGCGCGGGTGGCGGCCGAGGAGCGGCTCGCCGACGCGGAGAAGGCGCTGGCCGAGGCGGAGGCGCGAGTCACCGCCGAGAAGAAGGCGAGGGCCGAGGTGGAGGCCCGTGCGCGCACCAGCGCGGATGCGCGCGTGCAGTCGGAGATGAAGGCCCGCGCCGAGGCGGAAGCACGGGCCGAGGCGGCGGAGAAGGCTCGGTCCGAAGCGGAGGCGAAGGCCGAGGCGGAGTCGCGTGTCCGGGCCAAGGCGGAGCTGGGCGCCGAGGCGATGGAGAAGGCCCGGGCGCGGGCGGAGGCGCGAGCCGTCAAGGCGGAGCAGGAGCGTGCCGAGGCGCTCGCGCGGGCCGAGGAGCAGGAGCGGGCGCGGGCGGACGCGGAGGCGCGGGCCGAGACGGCGGAGCGGCAGCGGGCCGAGCTGGCGGCCCGTGTCGAGCGCGCGGAGAAGGCGCGGAGCACGTCGGACGGGTACGCCGGGGAGCAGGAGCGGGCGCGGGCGGAAGCGGAGACGCGGGCCGAGACGGCGGAGCGGCAGCGCGCCGAGGCGGAGGCCCGTGCCGAGCGCGCGGAGAAGGCGCGTGCCGCCGCGCAGGCGAAGGCGGCGGAGGAGAAGCAGGCCCGCGCGGAGGCGGAGGAGCGTGCCGGGGAGGCGGAGCGGGCCCGCACCGAATCGGAAGCCCGTGCCGAGGCCGAGTCCCAGGCGCGCGAGGAGCTGGCGCGCGTGCGCGCGGAGCTGGAGTCGCGGCTGTCCGGCCTCGAGGAGACGGTGGCCCAGCACGCGGCGCGGGTCCGCGAGGCGCGGGCGGAGGCGGAGCGGCTCACGCAGACGCTGGCCCAGGAGCGGGAGGAGCGCGAGTTCCTCGCCCACGAGGTGGAGCGGCTCGAGGCGACGCGGGCCCAGGCCCAGGCGGAGACGGCCGAGCGGCTGGCGCGTGCCGAGCAGGCCCACCGCGAGGCCGAGCAGAAGGCGTTGCGCGAGGCCGAGCAGACGGTCGCCCGGGTGCGCGCCGAGGCCGAGGAGCTGGCGGCCCGGGCCCGCGCGGCGATCGTCTCCATCCAGGTGCCGGGCCGGTTCGAGGTGGACATTCCCCGCTCCGGCGGCGTCAACCCGGAGGGGCTCGCGCGGCTCGTCACCCGGCTCCAGGAGGCGCGCGCGCAGATCCGCCTCGAGCTCAAGGTGGCGGGAGCCCTGCGCATCCTCTGGTTGAAGGATGGAGCGCTGGTGGGCGCGGTGTCCTCTGCGCCGGACGAGTCGCTCGTCGACCGGGCGCGGGCGGATGGGCTCATCGACGCACGCCAGGAGAACGAGCTGCGCCTGGTGCGCAGTGCCGCCACGGGGCCGATGCTCGACGCCATGCGCAGCCGCGGCTACCTGCGCGAGAACGAGCTCGTCCCGCTGGTGCAGCGCTACACCGAGCAGGTGGCCCTGGATGCGCTCTCCGAGCCCTCGTCGCTGTACCGGCTCACCGAGGAGCTGCCTCCGCACGAGGTGGCGCTCGCCGCCTCCACCCGGCCGTTGCTGCACCTGCTGGCCGAGTCCCTGCGCAACGGGGTCTCCAGCGATTCGCTCGTGGAGGCGGCCGGGGGGCTGCGCGCCGTGGTCGTCCGCGGCGAGCCCGAGCCCGCCCCGGAGGCCTTCGGGCTCTCCTCGCGCGAGCTGCGGCTGCTCGAGGACATCGACGGAGAGCAGACGCTCGAGCAGCTGCTGCTGGGCGCGGGCATGCCGCAGGACACCGCGCTCAAGGCGCTCGCGGTGGCACGGGCCCTGGGTCTCATCACCCTGCGTCCCGCCTCCCAGCCCTCGGACTCCGAGCAGGACGCACCGGGCGAGCTGGACGTGCGCCGGCTGGAATCCAAGTTCGAGGAGATCCAGGAGGCGGACTACTTCACCGTGCTCGGGCTCTCACGCTCGGCGGGCAGCGAGGAGGTGAAGCGCGCCTACGAGCTGCTCACCACCGAGTTCCACCCGCTGCGCTTCGCGGGGCATCCGGATCCCGCGCTCCAGCACCGGGCCCAGCAGATCTCCACCGCGCTGGCCGAGGCGGCGCGGGCGCTCGCGGACGATCGGCTGCGCGAGGAGTACGCCCGCAGCCTGCTGGACTGAGCGGCGGCCGCGTGCCGCCGGCCCGTCCTATTTGGGCGAGACCTTGAAGGGATTGGACTGGGCCACGAGGGTGGCGCCGACGCGCACGGTGAGCACCACGTTGTTGCCCGGCTTGTCGAGGACGACCTGCTCCAGCCGCAGGCCCTTGCTGAAGGGTCTGCTCAGGTTCGGGCTGATGCGCCCCTTGTTGGTGGACAGCTGCACCTGGCCCTCGAAGAGGGCGGCCTCGGGGCCCTCGACCCGCAGGGTGATGGAGAACGGGACGCCGCGGATCTGATCCGGGATGGGCTCGATGCGCACGTCCGTGACGCGCAGGGACCTGCCCCCGCCTGGCTCGGTGCCAGGGTCCGTCGAGCCGTCCGCGGTCCGGGGCTCCATCTCCGGGGGCAGCGGGAGCACCTTCAGACCCTGCTCGCGGATGGAGCCGCTGCCGTCCTCCAACTCCAGCTGGACGTCCTGGAGCCCGGCGGACAGGCTTCCGGGCAGGTGGGCCAGCAGCGTCCCCTCCTGCTCCTCGTAGGTGGGGATGACCGTCTGCCCGCCAATCCGCAAGGTCGGCATCACCACGGTGGCCGTCCGCGCGCCGTAGTCCACCTTCACCGGCAGTGGGGTATCGAGCTGGATGGCGATCGTCGCCGCCTCACCGCTCACCACCTCCTCGGGCTCGATGGAGACGATGTTCGGAGCGGGCGAGGCGTAGGGCTCGCAAGCGCACAGCACCAGGGTCGACAGCAGCGCGATCTTCCGGAGCACGGCGAATCCCTCCTGAACCGGTCTACCGGGGAATACCGAATTGAACCCAGTGTGCCTCGCCGCTCGCCCGGTGGAAAGCCGCCCGATGGTTTTCCTGTCACGCACTCCCCGTGAAAACCACTCTACTGGAAAACTGAAGCCTGGGTAGAAGAAAGAGCGGGCAGGGGCGTACCGCCATCCGGGTGACGGAGCGGGCGGACGGGCCCCGCGGGCCGGTTGCCCGGCCGCTTTCAGGGAGTTAAGAGGGGCGCCATGGTTCGCGAAATCCTCATCTGGCCCGACCCCCTCCTGAAGCAGAAAGCCAGGCCGGTGGCCCGGGTGGACGACTCCATCCGCACCCTGGTCCAGGACATGTTCGAGACCATGTACGCCGCCGATGGCGTGGGGCTCGCCGCGCCGCAGGTGGGCATCCTGCAGCGGGTCATCGTCCTGGACACCCGGCCGCGCCAGCCCGAGTCCCAGCCGCTGGCGATGATCAACCCGGAGCTCATCGCGCTGGAGGGGAAGACGACCTACACCGAGGGGTGCCTCTCCATCCCCGGCGAGGCCGAGGACGTGGACCGCGCGGCGGTGGTGACGGTGAAGTACCTGGACCCCGAGGGGCGCGAGCAGACGCTGACGTGTGACGGGCTGCTGGCCATCGCGGTGCAGCACGAGACGGACCACCTCAACGGCACCGTCTTCGTGGACCACGTCTCCACGCTCAAGCGCGAGCTCATCCGCAAGCGGATGAAGCGCGTGAAGTCGTCTCGCGAGGACCGGCCGACGGCCTAGGTCCGTACGCCCTTCTTCGGGCAGAGGTGGGCCACCGGGCAGCGCTCGCACGCGGGCGCCCGGGCCAGGCAGGTCCTCCGCCCGTGCCAGACCAGGAGCTGGTGGCCCTTGGCCCACCGCTCCGGCGGCAGCAGCGCCTGCATGTCCAGCTCCACCTTGTCCGGGTCCTCGTGGCGGGAGAAGCCCAGCCTGTAGGCGAGCCGCTTCACGTGCGTGTCCACGGGGAAGGCATCGTCGCCGCCGAGGTGGATGCACACCACGCCCGCCGTCTTGCGGCCCACGCCCGGCAGCTCCTCGAGCAGGGCGCGCGAGCGGGGCACCTCGCCCCCATGCTCGTCCACCAGGGCCTGAGCGGCGGCGATGATGTTCTTCGCCTTGGCGCGGTACAGGCCGCACGTCTGGATGTAGGGCTCCACCTCCTCCGCGGTGGCCCGGGCGTACGAGTACACATCCGGGAAGCGCTGGAAGAGCGCGGGGGTGACCCTGTTCACCCGCTTGTCCGTGCACTGGGCGGAGAGGATGACCGCCACCAGCAGCTCCATGGGGTTGCGATAGTCCAGCTCGATGCGCACGTCCGGCATGGCCTCTTCCAGCCGGTCCAGGACGTCCACCGCCCGCTTCCGCTTCGACTCCATCGACTCGCGCGACACGGGGATGCTCTATGACAAAACCGACCTCGGACGTAAAGCGGTTTCCACTACCTCACAGGACAGCTCATCCGACCTCCCGGGGCTGGAGCCCATACCGGGAGTGCCTCCGGTGAGACGCCCGGCCAGGACTTCCGGACGATGGCTGGCCGATTCCCGGGAGGTTGGTAGACTGGCGGTGCCTTGCGTCGTCTTGCCGCCCTCCTGCTGCTCCTCCTGTCGGCGTGTGCCGCTCCTCGCGCGCGGCAGAAGATGAGCTTCGCCGAGCTGTACTCCCAGGACACCGGGTCCTCGCGGGTGGACGCGGGCGCGGAGGCCGTGTCCCCGGGGGGGACGTCCCAGCGCATGCCCCAGGCGAGGCGGAAGGGCTCGCGGGTGGATGCCCCGGTGTCCCAGGAGCTGCGGGACGCCCTGGCCACCTTCGCCACGCAGGCGCGCGCCACGCGCTCGCAGGTGCAGCGGGGCAGCCCCATGCCGGACGCCCAGGTGCTCAACTGGCGGGAGATGAACACCACCCTGGACGCCTTCCTGAGCCAGTCCGCGCGCAAGACGTCCTCGCTGGACGTGGTGCGCGCCCGGGTGACGCTGGAGGCCGAGCTGGAGGAGGACGCGCGCACCTACGGGGACATGCCCGCGGACCTGGCCGACGCGGTGCTCGCCCGGATGGACCAGCTCGCGGTGCGCATGGCCGAGCTGCGCCTGCTGCAGCTCAAGCCCTCGAAGAAGCCCGCCCGGTTCATCTGGCCGGTGGACCCGGTCGTCATCACCAGCGTCTTCGGCAACCGGGTGCACCCCATCACGGGCGAGGAGAGGGATCATCTGGGCCTGGACCTCGCGGCGAAGCGGGGCCAGCTCGTCTCGGCGGCGGCCAAGGGCGTGGTGGTGCGGGCGGGGTGGAACGGCTCGCACGGCAACCAGGTCATCCTCCAGCACGACGGGAACATCACCACCCGGTACAGCCACCTGTCGCGGGTGCTGGTGACGCCCGGCGAGGTGCTCGAGGAGGGGGACGTGGTGGGCGCGGCCGGCAAGACGGGCCTGGCCACCGGCGTGCACCTGCACTTCGAGCTGTGGCGGGGCGGGGAGCCGGTGGATCCGCTCGACGAGCTGGGCCCCACGGAGTCCGGTGAGGAGCCCTCGTTCGTTCAGCGCGAGCCGGTGCCGGCCGGGGTCTCCCAACGCGAAGGACGCCGTCCGATCGGACGACGCCCCCGGTGAGGTCGGAGCGCGCGCGCGGGCTCCGGCGGACTACAGCGAGTTCTTCAGCTCCTTGGCGGGCCGGAAGCCGATCGTCTTCGAGGCCTTGAGCTTCATCATCTCGTTGGTCTGCGGGTTGCGGATCTTCCGCGCCTTGCGAGTGCGGACCGACCAGGTGCCGAACCCGGGGTAGCTGAAGCGCTGGTCCTTCTTCACCGCCTTGCCGATGTTGGCGAAGACGATGTCGAGAATCTCGGCCGCCGACTTCTTCGTCAGCCGCGACTGCGCCGCCACCGCCTCCACGAGCTCTGCCTTGGTCATCCGCGCTCTCCTCCGTCAGCGTTGAAATTCGAAAGTCCGAGGTTGGTAACAAATCGCTCTTTTGTCTGTCAATGCTGGCAACCATTGCGAGGCCGGTAGATCGGCCTGCGCGCGATCCGCGAGGAATTTGACGGTTCACCGGGCTCCTCTAGAGAGGAGAAGCACGTTCCGCGCTCCTCGGAGACGCGCGCCGTGGGTCTCATGACCCGCGAGGTGTGGATGTGATCGATTGAGAGGGTTTTTCTTTGTCATTTCGATCATTTGCGTGGCGTCCGCTGATCCCGAGGGGCACGAAAGGCCGGCAGGTAATAGTGTGTGCGATCGAATGCTCCGCCGCCTGCTGATGATCCTCTTCCTGACGTTTCCGGCCTGCTGTGCCACCGACCGGGTGATCGCCCCCGTCTCGCCGGCCGGACCCTCCGAGGTGTGGGTCGACGGGGCCCGCGGCGGGGCCGGGGACGGTTCGCGGGCGCGGCCCTTCACCTCCCTGTCCGAGGTGCTGGCTCGGGTGCCGGGAGGGGGTGCTCCGGTCCGGGTGCACCTGGCGCCAGGGCGCTACGTGGGCCCGTTCGTCCTGCCGGCCGGGTGGGAGCTGGTGGGGGCGGGAGCGGACCCGGTGCTGCACGGGCCGGGGACGGAGCCGGTGATCCGGGCGCCGGGAGGGGTCCGCTTGAAGGACCTGGTGGTCGAGGGCGGAACCTGGGGCCTGGAAGCGTCAGGGGTGGTGCGGCTGGAGGGGGTGCGCTTCCGGGGGCAGGGGCAGGGAGCGGTGCGGATGGAGTCGGGGCAGCTCACGGTGGAGGGAGGCGGCTTCGAGGCGGAGGGGACGGGAGCGGTGGGGGTGCTGCTGGGGGCGGGCTCGCGCGCGGAGATGCGGGGGGCCACGTTCACGGGCTCCTACCGGCGGGGCGTGGAGGCGCGGAGCGCGGAGGCGGAGCTGGAGTCCGTGCGCTTCCGGGGGCCCCAGACGGCGCTCTACCAGGAGGCGGGGCGGGTGCGGCTGCGGCACGTGTCGGTGGAGGGAGGGCGCGAGGTGGGGCTCTTCGTCCAGCGGGGCACGCTGCGGCTCGAGGACGTCACCGTCACGGGCCACGAGTTCGGCCTCCAGTCCATGAAGGCCACGCTGGAGGGGTGGGGCTTCACCTCGGTGCGGGCGGTGCGGGCGGGCGTGGCGCTCGTGGGCTCCCAGGCGGAGCTGGAGGACACGGTGGTGCTGGGCAGTGGTGCCTACGGCGGGGTGTCGCTGGTGGCCTCGGAGACGGTGCTGCGCGGCCTCCGGGTGGATGGGGCGGAGGAGTACGGCGTCATGGCCACGCGCGGGAGGCTCCGGCTGGAGCGGGCGGTCCTCACCCGCCTGACGACGCGGGACGGGGAGGCGGGGGACGGGCTGCACCTGCGCGACATCCGGGTGGAGGTGGAGGGGCTCGTGGTGCGCGACGCCGCGGGCGTGGGTGTGCTGGCGGCGCAGGGCTCCCAGGTGGTGCTGCGCGAGGCCTCGCTGGAGTCCTGCCGGGAGGCCGGGGTGTGGGCGGAGACGCTGGGCGAGGTGACGGCCGTGGGCGTGGAGGTGCGCGGCTCCCGAGGGCCCGCGCTGGTCGCCATGGTGGACGGGGTGCTGCGGGTGGACGCGCTCACGGCGAGGGACAACGCCGCGGGGCTCGTGGTGGCGGATTGTGAGGGCGCCACCGGGGTGACGCTGGGCCGCGTGACGGGTCAGGGCAGGGAGACGGTCCCCGCGCTGGCCTGTGTGGCGAGCGTCTCTCCCTGACGCAGGGGCGTGGCGTGGGCCACCAGCCAGCCGCGGATCTCCGGGTGGACCTCGAGCGGGGCGCCCGTGCCGAAGAGCAGATCTCCATGCCCGTAGTTCATCTTGTCGCCGCGCTCGCAGCCGAAGACGTGGAGCTTCTTGTCCGGTGAGCCGACCAGCTCGAACTGGGCGCGCAGGTTCTTGGGCGAGGCGAGCCGGTCCATGCTCCCTCCCATCACCATCACCGGCAGCGAGAGCTTGGCGAGCCCCGCGCGCCAGTCCACGCTCCCATCGAAGGAGCGGAAGGCGTCGTGGTCGATCCAATCCTGGAACTGCCGCAGCACGTTGCGGCTCATCGACGCCATCATGTTCGCGTAGACCTTGCGCTGGGTGGGCGGGAGGATGTGCCGCGGGTTGATGATGACGTCGGACATGGGCAGGGTGACGTAGCCGAGGAAGGGCGCCAGCGAGCGGCTCAGCCACTCGTTGCGCAAGCCGCGGGGCCACGCGGCCCGGTTGCCCACGCGGATGAGCCGGCGGATGAGGGGATCCGGCGGGAAGAAGACCGGCGAGCCCAGGGTGAGCAGTCCCGCGAGCTTCTCGCCCGTGGGGCCCTGCGCCACCGCGTAGCCCACGAGCCCTCCCAGCGAGTGGCCCACCCAGAGGGCGCGCCGGGCCCCCGTCTGGGCGAGTGCCAGCTCGATGAGCGCGGGCGCGTCCTGGGCGACGATGTCGTCCACCGTGACCTCGGACCAGCGGCGGCCGCGGGGCGAGGGCCGCGAGTGGCCGATGCCGCGCCACTCCACGCTGAAGCAGTCGAAGCCGGCCTCGGACAGGGCGTGGGCCAGGGAGTAGGGCGGCTCGAAGTCGAAGGTGCACCGGTTGGCGGCGAGCCCGTGGCACAGCAGCACGGGCTCCTCGAAGCGCCGGTGCGCGGCGCGCCGCACGTGCACGGTCAATTCCCAACCATCCTGGCAGCGGACCTTCAGCCGCTCGGGCGCGGGGGTGCGCAGCCGGTACCACCAGCGCACGGCGAGCACCCAGAGACCGTTGATACCCAACAGGATGAGTACGGCGAGCAGCACCCAGGATGTCCAACGCACCGCGTCCATCGGCCCTCCGCGAAGACCGGGCAAATAAAACCCTGGTATGATTCGTTCTCCCCCGGCTTTCACTGGAACGGCCAGTGGCCGACACATGGAGTCAGGAGAACGATGAGACCCCACAAGTTGATGTTCGTCCTGCCCAACCTGTTCACGGTCTCCTCCATCCTCTGTGGTTTCTACGCCATGATTCTCTGCGCGGGGCAGCCGGGCCCGGCGCAGTTCAATCAGGCGGCCCTGTCCATCCTCTTCGCCATGTTCTTCGACGGGTTCGACGGCCGGGTCGCCCGCCTGACGAAGACGCAGAGCGACTTCGGAATGCAGCTCGACAGCCTGGCGGACGTCATCTCGTTCGGGGCCGCGCCCGCCCTGTTGGTCTACAAGTGGGCACTCGAGCCCCTGGGCTTCCTCGGCCTGTTCCTCTCCTTCGCCTTCGCGGCGTGTGGGGCGCTGCGGCTCGCGCGCTTCAACGTGCTCGCCATGCGCAGCCCCCAGGGCGGTGGCGGGAGCTTCTTCGTCGGCCTGCCCATTCCGCTGGCCGCGGGCGTGCTCGTGTCGATGATCCTCGCCCACCATTCCGCCACGGCGGGTGAGGGGCTCGAGGACTCGGCCCGGGGCCCCGTGGCGGTGGCGGCGACGCTGCTCGCGCTGCTGATGGTGTCCACCGTTCGCTACCGGACCTTCAAGGACCTGCGGCTGTCGCGCCGTTCGGCCATCGTCCTGATGCTGGTGCTCGCCAGTGGCGTGGTCATCGGCACCCGCTTCCACCCGGCCTACGTGCTGGTGGCCTATTCGTTCGCCTACCTCGCCTTCGGCCTGGTGGAGTCCGCCTTCCTGGTGCGCAACCGCCTCGTGGCCCGGAAGGTGGGGCCGGGCGCCGTCGCCGCGGCCGTCCTCGAGGAGGAGGACGAGCTGGACGACGAGGACGAGGACGAGCGGAACGTGGCGTAGCGGTGCCCGTATCTGCGCGTGCCGGGGACGTCGGGTGCGGCTAGGATGCGCCGCCCATGCGCGTCGAGCTGCTGTGCACCGGTGACGAGCTCGTCACCGGACTGACCCCCGATACCAACAGCCCGTACCTGGAGGCGCGGCTCTTCGAGCTGGGCATCAAGGTGACGCGGGTGGTGCTGGTGGGGGATGTTCGCGAGGACATCACCCGGGCCTTGAGAGAGTCGGCCCACCGGGCGGACGTGGTCATCGTCTCGGGAGGGCTGGGGCCCACCGCGGATGACTTCACCGCCGAGTGCGCCGCCGGGGCCGCGGGTGTGCCGCTGGTCGAGGATGCCCGGACGCTCCAGTTCCTGCGCGAGCGAGCCGCGAAGCGGGGCCGGGAGCTGACGCCCAACGTGGCGCGCATGGCGCTGGTGCCCGAGGGCTCGGAGGTGGTGCCCAACCCGGTGGGGGCCGCGCCCCTGTTCATCGTGAGGATGGGTGGCTGCCGGCTCTTCTTCCTGCCGGGAGTGCCGCGCGAGTACCGGGCGCTGGTGGACGGCGAGGTGCTGCCGCGCGTGCGCGAGGAGCTGGAGAAGCAGCCGGGGCGCACGTACCGGGCCTTCCGCCTGCTGCGCACGGTGGGCATCCCCGAGTCCGTGCTGGACGCGCGCGTGGCCCCGTTGGCCGCGGCGCACGCGCGGGTGGTGTTCGGCTTCCGCACGCACGCGCCGGAGAACCAGCTCAAGCTGATGGCGGAGGCGCCCTCGCGGGCCGAGGCCGACGCCGCATTGGCCGCCGCGGAGAAGGCCGCTCGACAGGAACTGGGCCTGGCGGTGTACGGCGCGGATGGGGACTCGTATCCCGTCGTGCTGGCGAAGCTGCTGACG
This sequence comes from Archangium sp., assembly GCF_036277355.1. Classification (GTDB taxonomy): domain Bacteria; phylum Myxococcota; class Myxococcia; order Myxococcales; family Myxococcaceae; genus Archangium. Next base: position 74,807 of record NZ_DASUNC010000161.1, on the reverse strand, counting down.
GAGGCGAAGGCCACGCTGTCGCTCGCGGAGAGCTGCACGGGAGGCCTCATCGCGGCGCAGCTCACCGGGGTGTCCGGTGCGAGCAACTTCCTGCTGGGCGGAGCGGTGGTCTACACCGAGCCGATGAAGACGGCCTGGGCGGGGGTGCCGCCCGAGCTGCTGGCCACGCACGGCGCGGTGTCGAGGCCGGTAGCGGTGGCCATGGCCGAGGGCATCCGGGCCGCGTGCAAGACGACGTATGGCCTGTCGGTGACGGGCTTCGCGGGCCCGACGGGGGGCACGCCGGAGGATCCGGTGGGCACCGTCTACTGCGCGCTCGCCGCGGAGGGGGCTCCCACGCGTGTCGAGCGTTTCTCCATTGCTGGCGATCGGGACATGGTGCGTCTGTTCGCCGCCTCTTACGCGCTCGAGCTGCTGCGTGAGCGCCTGTTGACCCCGCCTTCCGCCCCATGAGCCGCTCCAAGTCCAAGCGTCCCAAGCAGTCCTCCGCGCAGGCTCCAGAATCCGCGCCGTCCGCCGCGTCGGCCGGCGAGCCCCGGACGGCCCCACCGGAGTCCACGGCTCCCGAGCGGCCCGTGGAGTCCTCCGTGTCCACGGGAGCGCGAGGCGGGGTCGCGGGAGCCGCGTTGAGGATCTGGCTCTCGGCGTACCGGGTGGAGGTGGTGCTCTTCCTGGTGAGCTTCGTGGTGCTGGCCAGCTTCAGCTCGCAGCGTTTCCTGCGGCAGAGCGAGGCGCCGCACTTCGTGTACCAGGCGAAGGCGTGGTTGGAGGGGCGGCTGGACCTGGACCCCGAGGTGTTGCCCAACCTGGAGGACTGGGCGTGCGTGCGGGAGGTGGCGGGGACGAAGGTCCGGTGCGAGGGCCGGTTGCGTCCCGGAGACCGCTGGTACGTGAGCTTCCCGTCGTTCCCGGCGGTGGTGATGGTGCCCTTCGTGGCGCTGCACGGCTACCAGTTCAACGACACCTCGTTCGGGGTCATCGTCGGGGCGCTGGCGGTGGCGCTCTTCTACTCGCTGCTGCGTTTCCTCGCGAAGGAGGGGGAGACGTCGAGGGACCGTACGGAGAACATCGGCCTGGCGCTGATATTGGCCTTCGGCACGCTCTTCTTCTACGCGGCCATCCGGGGCGAGGTGTGGTTCAGCGCGGAAGTGATGGGCGTGGTCTTCACGTGCCTCTACGTGCGCAACGCGGTGCGGGCGCACCGCCCGGTGCTCGCGGGCCTGTTCTTCTCCATGGCCACGCTCACCCGCACGCCGCTGCTGTTCTCCGGGCTCTTCTTCGTGCTGGAGGTGCTGTGCCCGGGACCGGACCGGCTCGGGCAGCTCAAGACGCTGGGCGACCGGTGGAAGCCCGTGCTGCGCAATCTGGGCCTGTTCGCGCTCGGGGCCGCGCCGCTCGCGCTGCTGGCGGCGGCCTACAACGTCTACCGCTTCGGCGGCCCGGGCGAGTTCGGCCACGCGTTCCTCTACAACAACCGCGTCAACGTGGACATCGACCGGTGGGGCCTGTTCGATCCGGTCTACCTGTCGCGCAACCTGGAGGCGGCCTTCTTCAAGCTGCCGAAGGTCTCGTTCAATCCGCTGCGGTTGGGCTACGACCCGCACGGCCTGACGCTGCTGCTGACGCTGCCGTTGCTCGTCTTCCTGGTGGTGCCGAAGCTGAGGCCGCGCCTGCACTGGCCGCTGTGGCTCACCGTGGCCGTGACGGCGCTGCCCGGGCTCTTCTACCAGAACACCGGGTACATGCAGTTCGGCTTCCGGTTCAGCATCGACTACACGCCCTACCTGCTGTTGCTCTTCGCCATTGGGGGCTGGTCCCTGCGCAACCGCGCGGTGCAGGCCGTGGTGGTGCTCGGCGTGCTGGTGAACTTCTGGGGTGCGGTGGCCTTCCGTGGCTACACCGAGCTTGTCCGGAACTGGTAGGGCCAGGCACGTGGACTTGACCGGCCGCCCCGGGGCGAGCAGATAACGAGACGTGACACAACCGCCCTCAGGACCCACTCCTCCCTCGGGGCCGCCGCCCCCGGGCAAGCGCTGGCACACCCGCGAGGACAGCGGCATCCGGCTGGATGCGCGGCTGCGCTGGTGGCACGACGACGAGCCCATCGAGCACCCGCGCATCATCGAGCTCTTCAACAGCTCGTTGGTGCTCGACGAGCAGGGCCGCTACCAGCTCCAGATTGGCAATGACTGGTGTTTCATCCAGGTGGAGGACGCCGCCTACGAAGTGCGCACCGTGGACGTCACCCCGGACGAGCGGGTGTCCGTGCGCCTGAGCGATCGCACCGCCGAGGCGCTCGCTCCAGACACCCTCGCCGTGGATGCCGAGGGTGTCCTCACCTGCCGCGTGAAGGGTGGCCGGGCGAAGGCGCGCTTCTCCCGGGACGCCCAATACCAGCTCGGTGAGTTGATGGAGCAGGGCGAGGACGGCCACCTGTACCTGCAGGCCGGCCAGCGCCGTCTCGCGGTGCCCGTGTCGCTCGAGTCCCTGGGTGGCTGATGGAAGGCACGGGGTGCCTTCCGGCCGCGCGGCGTCCCAACTGGTCCGGCCATCGGACCCGTTGCTCCCCATCGCGGCCGGAACCTCCCCCCCGACGGGCCCCCTCCTGGCTCAGGCCATCGCCGCGGGCGCTTCCATCTCGGCGGGCGCCGGATTCGGGGCGGGGACGGGGAGGCTCATCCCCACCACCTCGCGGGCGAGCGCCTCCATCGCCTCCGGGTGCTCGCGCAGCCACTCCGAGGCGCGCTCGCGGCCCTGGCCGATGCGCTCCCCGCGCAGGCTGAAGTGGCTGCCGGCCTTGTCCACCAGCCCCGCCTGCACGCCCAGGTCGAGCACCTCGCCCGGGCGGTTGATGCCCACGCCGTAGAGCAGATCGAACTCGGTCTCCTGGAAGGGCGGGGCCACCTTGTTCTTCACCACCTTCACCTTGGCCCGCGTGCCCACCACGCTCTCGCCATCCTTCAGGTTGCTCGTGCGGCGGATCTCCATGCGCACCGAGGAGTAGAACTTCAGTGCGTTGCCGCCCGTGGTCGTCTCCGGGTTGCCGAACACCACGCCGATCTTCATGCGGATCTGGTTGATGAAGATGATGCAGCACCCGGTGCGGCTCACCGCGCCCGTCAGCTTGCGCAGCGCCTGGCTCATCAGCCGCGCCTGCACGCCCATGTGCGCGTCACCCATCTCGCCCTCGATCTCCGCGCGCGGCACCAGCGCCGCCACCGAGTCCACCACGATGAGGTCCACGGCGCCCGAGCGCACGAGCTGCTCGGTGATCTCCAGCGCCTGCTCACCGGTGTCCGGCTGGGAGATGAGCAGCTCCTCCACGCGCACGCCGAGCTTGCGCGCGTAGTTGACGTCCAGCGCGTGCTCGGCGTCGATGAAGGCCGCCACGCCGCCCTGCGCCTGCACCTGCGCGATGGCGTGCAGGGTGAGCGTCGTCTTGCCCGAGGACTCGTTGCCGAACAGCTCCACCACGCGCCCGCGCGGGTAGCCGCCCACCCCGAGCGCCCGATCCAGTCCCACCGAGCCCGTGGGGATGACCGCCACGCGCTGCTCGCGCACCTCGCCGCCCAGGGGCATCACCGCGCCCTTGCCGAACTGCTTCTCGATCGCCGCCACCGCCGCCGCCACCGCCTTCAGCTTCTCCGTCAGCTTGTTCATCGTCGCTCCTCGCCGCCCTTGTTGAGTGGGGCTTCGCCTCGGAGCCGGAATGGCCCGGGCGTGCCGCGAGGAGCATGAGCAACGGCCGTGCCGCCCACTGCTCACTCTGAGCACGTGACGCGGAGGTGTCTCATCTGGCGCGAAGTGTCCCGCACGGTGGAGCCGTGGGGTTCACGCCCCTCAGGCGGGTGTCTCGGAGAGGTTCTCGTCGCCGCCGGACGTGAGCGCATCCTGGGGCACGCCACCCTCGCCGCCGATGTCCCGGTGGAGCTGGATGATGATGTCCCGCACCTCGTGCATGAGGGCCTCGCGCTGGGGTCCCTTGCGTCCCGCGGTGCTGATGGGCTGGCCCACCTTCACGCGGATGGGGTGGCGCCGCAGCCGGATGCTGCCGCGCGGGAGCATTCCACGCGTGCCCTCGATGGCGATCGGGATGATGGGCACGCCGGCCTCCACGGCCAGCACGAAGGAGCCCTTCTTGAAGGGGAGGATGCGCCCGTCCATGGAACGGGTGCCCTCGGGGAAGGCGAGGATGTTGGAGCCGGCGCGGATGCGCTCGCCGGCGAGCTTGAGGCTGCGCATGGCCTCACGCCGGTTGGAGCGGTTGAGGAAGATCATCCCCGTGCCCGCCATGTACCAGCCGAGGAAGGGAATCCACTTGAGCACGTGCTTGGCGATGAAGCGGATGTTGACGGGAATCACCGCGAACGCCACGGGGATGTCGAAGGCGGACTGGTGATTCATCAGGAAGATGTGGGGCTTGCTCCAGTCGACATCGGGCAGGGGCTCCACGCGCAAGGGCGAGCCGGTGATGCGCCAGTGAATGGGGGCCCAGAAACGCCGCGCCATCATCAGCGGCACCTCTCCGTTGAGGGTGAGGATCGCCGCCAGCCCGGACACGGTAATCCAGAACACCAGCCACAGGACGAGGAAGACGGCCTGGAAGAGTGCGATGAGGGGTGACAGGAGCTTCATCACCCGGCCTTCTAGCTCGCCCAATCCAAGGCGGGTACGGGGTAGACGCGGGGACGTCGATTGCATTGAAGTTCCGCGCACCGGGAGGAACATCCTGAACATGACAGGCCCACGCGACACGCTTCCCCATGTGGTCATCCTGGGTGGTGGTTTTGGTGGTCTGTATGCCGCCCGTTCGCTGCGCAACGCCCCGGTGCGAGTCACCGTGGTGGACCGGCAGAACCATCACCTCTTCCAGCCGCTGCTGTATCAGGTGGCCACGGCCACGCTGAGCCCGGGGGAGATCGCCTCGCCCATCCGCGGACTGTTGGGGCGGGAGACGACGGTGCTGCTCGCCGAGGTGACGGGCGTGGACGTGGCGGGCAAGCGGGTGCTGCTGGCGGACGGGGAGCTGTCGTACGACTTCCTCGTCATCGCCACGGGGGCGACGCACTCCTACTTCGGCCATGACGAGTGGGCGAAGCACGCCCTGGGGTTGAAGACGATCGACGACGCGCTGGAGATCCGCCGCCGGGTGTTGCTGGCCTTCGAGCGGGCCGAGCGCGAGACGGATCCGGTCCGCCGCCGCGAGCTGCTCACCTTCGTCATCATCGGCGCGGGGCCCACGGGGGTGGAGATGGCCGGGGCGCTCGCGGAGATCTCCCGTCACTCGTTGGCGCGGGACTTCCACAACATCGACCCCTCGCAGGCGCGCATCCTGTTGTTGGAGGGCCTGCCGCGCGTGCTGCCCGTCTACCCGGAGCACCTCTCGCAGAAGGCGCGCCGCTCGTTGGAGAAGCTGGGGGTGGAGGTCCGCACGGACACGCGGGTGACCCACATCGACGAGACGGGCGTGTTCATCGGCGAGGAGCACATCCGGGCGAAGAGCATCATCTGGGCCGCGGGCGTGGCGGCCTCACCGGTGGCGCGCTCGCTGGGGGTGGAGCTGGACCGGGCGGGCCGCGTGAAGGTGGCGCCCGAGCTCACGCTTCCCGGCCGAGAGGACGTGTTCGTCATTGGCGACCTGGCGCACTTCGTCCAGGACGGCCAGCCCATTCCGGGTGTTGCGCCCGCGGCGATGCAGCAGGGCAAGCATGCCGCGCGCAACATCCTCCGCCGGTTGCGAGGCCAGCCGATGGAGGCCTTCCGCTACTGGGACCGAGGCACCTACGCGGTCATCGGACGAGGCCAGGCGGTGGGAGTGGCGTTCCGGCGCTTCGAGTCCTCGGGCTTCAGTGCGTGGATGGCCTGGCTGGGCATCCACGTGCTCTTCCTGATCGGTTTCCGGAGCAAGCTGGCCGTGCTCATCAACTGGGCGTACTCGTTCATCGCCTTCAAGCGTTCGGCGCGGCTCATCACCGGCCCGCTGCCCGAGTTGGTGCGGCCCGAGCGGGCAGGGGAGGGGCCGCTCACGAGTCGTCCGGGAGCAGGGAGTCCTGCTCGGGACGCGGCGGTGGGTTGAGGGGGCCCTGCCAGGGGGGAGGGCCTCCGAGGGTGTTGGTGTGCAGCCAGGTCCGCCGGTCGATCTGCCGGCAGTCGATGGCCAGGTGCACGTCCGCGTCCTCGATGCGCTCGTGCCCTTCGAGGTCGGCCCGGGACAGGGCCAGCTTGAGGATGCGGTCATGGGCGCGTGCGGACAGGCCGTACTGTGTCATGGCCTTCTCCAGGTCCCTGCCGGCCTTCTGGGACAGCTTGCAGTAGCGGTGCAGCAGCCGGGTGGGCATCTGCGCGTTGCAGTACACCCCGGGCTCGTCGCGGAAGCGGAACCGTTGCCGGTCGCGAGCGGCCTCCACGCGCTCGCGGTAGTACGCGCTCGTCGGCTCCTCCCCGTCGTTCCGGGCGATGTGGTGGTACTCCACGGGGCGCGTCTGCAGGGTGATGTCGATGCGGTCCATCAATGGTCCACTCACCCGCGAGTGGTAGTCGTGGATGCGGAACTCCTGGCACGAGCACTTGCGTCCGGGGACGTTGAAGAAGCCGCACGGGCACGGGTTCATCGCGGCCACCAGCATCACGCGGCAGGGGTAGGTCACGTGCTGGACGGCGCGTGCCAGGTGGATGGTGCCTTCCTCCAGCGGTTGCCGCAGCACCTCCAGCACGTTCTTGCGGAACTCGGGCAGCTCGTCGAGGAAGAGCACCCCGTGGTGTGCCAGGGACAGCTCTCCGGGCCGGGTGGCCGGGCCGCCGCCCACCAATCCCGCGTCGGAGATGGTGTGGTGGGGCGCGCGGAAGGGCCGCTCGCGCATCATCGTCTGCTCGTCGCCCAGCAGTCCGAGCACCGAGTAGATCTTCGTCACCTCCAGCGCTTCGTCGAACGTCATCGCGGGGAGGATGCCGGGCAGCCTTCGGGCCAGCATCGTCTTGCCCGAGCCCGGTGGACCGCACATCAGGATGTTGTGGCCACCGGCGGCGGCCAGCTCCAGCGCCATCTTGACGTCCGCCTGTCCCCGCACGTCGGACATGTCCAGGGGCGCCTGGCGCCCGTGGGACGGGGCAGGGGAGCCTTCCTCGCGCGTGAAGGGGGCCAGGGGCTTCTCTCCGGTGAGGTGGTCCACCGCCTCGCGCAGGTGGTGGACGGCCAGCACGTGGATGCCCGCGACGAGGGCCGCCTCGGCCGCGTTGGCCGCTGGCACCATCACCCCCTGGTAGCCGCCCTTCCGAGCCGCCACCGCCAGGGGCAGCACGCCCTTGATGGGCTTCACCGCCCCGTCCAGTGACAGCTCCCCGCCGAAGAGGTAGCGCGACAGGGGCTCCTCCTCCATCAGCTTCGCCGCTCCCAGCACTCCCAGGGCGATGGGCAGCTCGAAGGCCGCCCCCTCCTTGCGGATGTCCGCCGGGGCCAGGTTCACCGTGATGCGCTTGGAGGGCAGCTCGAAGCCACAGTTCTTCAGCGCGGAGATGACGCGCACCTTGGACTCGCGCACCGCTCCCTCCGGGAGCCCCACCACGTTGAAGTAGGGCAACCCCAGGGCCATATCCACCTCGCACTCCACCACCACCGCGTCGATTCCCATCAACGCGCCCGATCTCACCCGCGCCAGCATGTCCCGCCCTCCGAATGGTTTCCGCCACACGGGAGCAATGCGCGTACCGGCCCCTTTCCGAGGGAGCGCCGCACCACCGGTGTCCCCGGCTCTGGATGGCGCGTCTCGCGCCCGAGGGTCCTCTCCGCTCACCTGCTCTTACCGTGAGAGAGGAAGCGGACAGCTGGTGTGAAAGTCGGCTAATCTGGCAAGCCATGGAACACTCCGTCCTGGCCCCGCACCCGGTAAGCGACTCCCGGTCGTCCATCCACGTCCGCCGAGGCGATCTGAAGAGAAACGCCCGGCTGAAGCTGACGTTCGCCGTCTTCCGCTTCTGCCTCTACGGGATGGTGGGCTTGTCGTCGGAGATCTTCTTCTACAACCTGGTGCGCATCGCCCGGCACGTGCCGCTGCTCGAGCTGCTCTTCCGCTTCCAGTGGCGGGTGGATGATCGGCTGCCGCTCAACGACATCTGGGACACGCCCATCGTCGCGGGGTACGGCCAGTGCTCGCTGTGGATGTTCGTCATCTACGGCGTGGCCTGCTTCTTCTTCATCGAGGCCATCTACCGCCGCACCTTCCGCCAGCCCACGCTGCTGCGCGCGGTGCTCTACGGCCACGCCATCCTCGTCTTCGAGGGCCTGAGCGGGGTGTTCCTGGAGAAGCTGACGGGCTACCGCATCTGGTACTACGCGGACAGCGGCGCCATCCTCTGGCAGATGACGTCGCTCTACATCCTGCCCATCTGGATGGTGACGGGGCTGATCGCCGAGTTCATCTACCGGGAGATGATGGATCCGGATCTGGTGGCGGCGCTGGAGTCGCCCCTGCCGGCCACGCCCGAGGAGACGGAGGCCTCGCTCCAGCTGATGCAGTAGGGGAGGGGCAGCCCGGAAACACCAGGAGCTCGCCGGGCATCAGGGTGAAGGACCCTCGCCGGCGAGCTCCCGGGTTGTGAATCTCACTGTGACTACGGAGCGGGGGCCGGAGCCGGCGCCGGAGCGGCGTTCGGATCCACCGGAGCACCCCCAGCCGCGGCGGCGGCCGGAATGTCCTCGGTGGCCATGCCCAGCACGAAGGCGCCGGCCTGCTTGGCGCCGTCGAAGGCGGCCACGAGCAGCCCGTAGTTCGCCTTGTCGTCCGCCACGAAGAAGACGATGCGGTCCTCCTTCTTCTTGGCGGTCAACATGCGCTTGAGCTTGTTGACGTACTCATCCTTCTGCACCGTCTCGGTGTTGATGGAGTAGGTGCCGTCGGCGTCCAGCTTGACGATCAGCTGGCTGTTGTCCTGCGGCATCTGCTCCACGGGGACGTCTTCCGTTTCCGGAATGCGCACCTCGATGTCCTTCTCGAGGAGCGGCGTGACGACCATGAAGATGATGAGCAGCACGAGCACCACGTCCACCAGCGGCGTGACGTTGATGTCCGAGTTGGGGGGGGTCGCGGCTTTGACAAACTTGCGCTTGGCACTCATGGCTAGTTCTTCAGCTCCTCGACACCCAGGAAGATCTTCTTGGCCTTGGCCTTGCGGGTGACCTCCATCACCTGGCGCACGTCGCCCACGGTGAGGGCACTGTCTCCCTTGAGGAGGATCTTCTTGTTGGGCAGGAAGGAGAGCGTGTCCTTCAGCTTCGCCTCCAGCCCCGCCGCGTCATACTCGTCCTGCTCCACGAACATCTTCTTGTCGTTGGTGACGGAGAGGATGATCGGATCCGGATCGTTCGTACCGCCCTTGTCGTCCTCCACCTTGGCCGCCTTGGGCAGGGTGACGGACTTGCCACGCTGGAGCATGGGCGTGACGACCATGAAGATGATGAGGAGCACCAACACCACGTCCACCAGCGGCGTGACGTTGATGTCGCTCTTGGGGCCCCCTTGGGAGCCGCCTACGGACATTCCCATGCGTGCACCTGTTCCTGGACAATGAGAGCGCCCGCCCCACGTGAGGTCTCCGGTTCACGGAGACCCGTTGCACGAGGAGGCGGGCCTTTGGCTCTCGGGGGGGACTAGGCCTGGGGCGTGTGCGAGCCACCCAGATGGCGCGCCACCACGTCCAGGAACTCGTTGGACGACTCAGAGATGTCCACCGAGCGAGCGTCCACCCAGCCCGACAGGAAGTTGTAGGCCATCACCGCCGGGATGGCCACCAGCAGACCGAAGGCCGTGGTGATGAGCGCCTCGGCGATACCCGCGGAGATGGTCCCCAGACCACCCGCGCCGGAAGCCGCCATGAGCTGGAAGGCGGTCACGATACCCATCGTGGTGCCCAGCAGACCCACGAACGGGGCCGTGGAACCCACCGTGGCCAGCACGCCCAGGCCGCGCTTGAGGCTCTGCACCTCACGCTGCGCCTGGCGCTCCAGCGCGCGCGCCACGGACTCCACCGCCACTTCCTTGTCGGAAGGGCTGATGCGGTACGCGGTCAGACCGGAGCCGATCACCCGGCCCAGGTGGCCCACGTCCTTGCCCATGTTGGTGTTGGCGGCCTGCTGCAGATCGCCCTTGGCCAGGATGGCGCCCATCTTGGCGGCGAAATTACGCGAGTCCTTGCGGGTCTTGCGGAAGACGATGATGCGCTCCGCCATCACCACCAACGACGCGATGGACATGATCGCCAAGCTGAAGATGACTCCGCGGGCGAACGGACCCGTGGATGCCCAGATGCCAGCAAGCGTGAAATTAGCAGAATGATCCATGGGGAATGAAAGCGCTCCTCCTCGAGCGCGGTTGGGGTACGGCGGTTACGACAAAGCGGTCCCCTGCACTAGCGGGGCAGGCTCAGACGGATGTTGAAGGTGTAGTCGACCTGGACGGGCCGGCCCTGGAACGTCACCGGCTTGTAGCGCTGAGCATACAGCGAATCCAACACCGCCTGCTCCATGTGGGGCAACGGCTTGATGATGCGGCAGCGCTCGATCGCTCCCTCGGTGGTGATGACGCACTTGACGATCATCAGACCCTGAACGCGGGCCTCGAGGGCCTCGCGGGTGTACTGCGGCGCCGGACCCGACATCTTCTCCGGTCGGGTCATTCCCGCGCCGAACGGAAGCACGTCCGTTCCGGTGCTGCCCACCTGGCCGCCGAGCACTCCGCCGACCACGCCTCCCACCACGCCGCCGATCACACCGCCGGGCACGCCACCCTCGACGCCTCCCTCCACCTCCTCCTCGCTGGCCTCCTCTTCTTCACCCGCGTTCGGATCAGGCTCCACCTCGGGCGGCTTCTCCTGGGGGATCTCCTTGGGCTGGACGATGACGTCCGGCTTCTTCACCACCGGCTTCTTGGTGGGGTTGCTCTTCCTCGCGGGCGGAGGCGGTGGAGGCGGCGGAGGAGCGGCCGAGGCCGGAGGCGCCATGGCCTGCTTGAAGGTGACCTCCACCTCCTTCTCCTTCTCCTTCTGGGGCTGCGCGGAGAGCCAAAACGAGAAGCCGAAGAGACCGACGTGAAGGGCGACCGAGATGAAGGTGCCCACGCCGAAACGCGTCTTGGGGCCTTGTCCGCGGTCAAGGACAGAGTCGAACATGCGCAACGCTCCTGAACTCCGGTGGACACCCACCTCGTCCCGCCCGGATCGCAAAAGGCGAGCTACATTACAAAAACCGGGAACGGGTGCAAGTGACCCCACCCAGGAAGGCCACCCGCGTGATCGGCCAATGCCCCAGTAGTCACCAAAAAGCAACGGCATATTGACAACTGGTAGACCCCAGGTATTTTCCCGTACCATTTTAGTTGCAGTGCAAGCCCACCTTGGAGGGGTTCCCAGCATGCATGTCAGACGGATGCTCCGGGCAACTGGAGTGGTTGTGGTCGCGAGCCTGTCGTACGGGACCGCGGCTTACGCCGATAGCGTGATCATCGGTACGGTCGTTGGTGCCGATAACAAGAAGCCTGTCGCGGACGTGGTCGTCACGGCGACGTCGCCCAATCTTCAGGGCGAGCAGGTCGTGGTGACGGACGCGCAGGGTAACTACCGCATTCCCCAGCTGCCGCCCGGCGTCTATACCCTCCGGTTCGACAAGGAGTCGTACCGTCCGTTCTCGCGTTCGGAGATCCAGCTGCGCCTGGATCGCACCATCCGCGTGAACGTGGAGATGCTGCCCGAGGAGATGAGCGAGACGATCGTGGTCACGGCGACGCCGCCGACCATCGACGTCGGCTCGACCAGCGTCGGCGTCAACGTGGATCAGGACTTCATCAAGCGCATCGCGGTGAACCGTCCGGGTGGCAAGGGTGGCGCGGCGCGCTCCTTCGAGTCCCTGGCCGAGCTGGCCCCGGGCGCGCAGAGCGACGCGTACGGCGTGTCCATCAACGGCACCACGTCCCCTGAGAACGGGTACGTGGTGGACGGTCTGTCCACGAACGACCCGGCCTTCGGCGTCAACGGCAGCCCGCTGAGCGTCGAGTTCGTGCAGGACGTGAACATCATCACCGGCGGTTACATGCCCGAGTACGGCCGCTCCACCGGCGGCGTGCTCAACGCGGTGACGAAGTCCGGCTCCAACGAGTTCCACGGCTCCGTCTACGGCAACCTGACCCCGGGCGTCTTCGAGGGCCAGCGCACCCCCGTGGTGAGCAACGCCTCGGTGATCACCGGCCGCAACAACCTGCAGGCCATCGGTGACTTCGGCGCCACCCTCGGTGGTCCGATCCTCAAGGACAAGCTCTGGTTCTTCGCCGGTGTGGCGCCGTCCTTCAGCAACTACACCCACACGCGCGCGATCAACGCCTTCGAGACCGAGGAGTTCACGCGGCCGGACGGCACCACGGGCCGCCGCGTCGCGAGGGATCCGGTCACCGGCTTCAACAAGTCGCAGCGGATCCCGGGCTCCGAGCGCGAGTACGACGTCACCGGTCAGAGCCTGCAGTACATGGGCAAGCTGACGTACCTCATCAACCAGGACCACAACGTCTCCGTCTCGCTCGCCGGCACCCCGAGCGTGTCGGGCGGTAACGGCGCGCTGGCCATCAACGCCCGCTCGGGCGCTCTGCCGGGCACGCTGAACGGTGATCCGAACAGCTACGGCCAGACGCAGGGCGTGGCCGGCTCCACCACGGTGGCCCTGAAGTACGCCGGCGCCCTGATGGACAAGAAGGTGCTGATCGACGCCAACCTGGGTTGGTTCCACCAGACGTCCGCCACGCTGCCGAGCGACGGCTCCAAGATCGGCTCCATGGAGGGCCTGGCCGGTCTGTCGTTGATCCAGTTCCGCAACCTGCGCTCCATCGCGGGATTGCCGTATGAGAACCTGGGCGATGAGGCGCGGGCCCTCTGCAACGCGGACGGCCAGGGCGGCCGGCTCGCCTGCCCGGTGCGCTCGTACTTCGCCGGTGGTCCTGGCCTCATCTCGGACGGTCTGCTGGACCGCTACCAGGCCAATGCCAAGGCGACGTACATGTTCAGCGCCCTCGGCAACCACGTGTTCAAGGCCGGCGCGGACCTGGAGCTCCTCAGCTACCAGCAGCGCAAGACCTTCTCCGGTGGCGTGACCCTGGCCGAGGAGGCCGATAACAGCTGGCTGGACTCGCGCCGCTACGGCTACCAGAACGGTCCTGACCAGCCGGTGAACCTGGCCTACCAGGACTCCCTGTCGCGCAGCACCACGGTGGGTGGCTTCATCCAGGACAGCTGGACGATCGCCAACCGCGTGACGCTCAACGCCGGTGTCCGCTACGACACCCAGTGGATGTACGGTGCCACCGGCCAGTTGGGCATCGTGCTGCCCAACCAGGTGTCTCCGCGCCTGGGCCTGGTCGTGGACCCGATGGCCAACGGCCGCATGAAGGTGTACGCGAACTTCGCTCGCTACTACGAGCAGGTGCCGCTCAACATGGCGGACCGCGCGTTCCCGCCCGAGGCCAGCTACGCCGCCTACCGCCAGGGTGGTGCGGGTGCGCCGTGCGATCCCGCCACCATCACCACGCGTGAGGGGCAGGACGAGTGCCGCAAGGACTCCTCCGTCATCGAGCGTGACGAGGGCCTGACCACCCTGGATCCGAGCTTCAAGTACCTCGGTGGCAAGGTGGACACCACGCCGGTGGACCCGGCTCTCAAGCCGCAGGGCTCGGATGAGTTCCTCGTGGGCGCCGAGTACGAGCTGCTCGCCAACATCCGCCTGGGTGCCAACTACACCCACCGCTACATGAACTCGGTCATCGAGGACATGAGCCGGGATGACGGCCACACGTACTTCATCGGCAACCCGAGCGAGGGCTTCGCCAAGGAGTTCCCGAAGGCCACGCGTAACTACGACGCGGTCACGGTGCTCCTCAACCGCACCTTCAGCGATGGCTGGCTGGCGCAGGCGAGCTACACCTGGTCGCGGCTGTACGGCAACTACGCCGGTCTGTTCCGTCCGGAGAACGGCCAGCTCGATCCGAACATCACCTCGGACTTCGACCTGACGTCGCTGCTGGAGAACCGCGAGGGTCTGCTGCCCTACGACCGCACCCACGCCATCAAGCTGTTCGGCGCCAAGGAGTTCAGCTTCACGAAGGATCTGAGCGCCAGCCTGGGCCTGTCCTACCGTGGTAACTCCGGTACGCCCATCAGCGCCCTGGGTGGTCACCCCATCTACGGCGGCACCGAGGCGTTCATCCTCAACCGCGGCTCCGTGGGCCGCACCCCGTGGGTGAACAACATCGATTCCAACATCGGTGTGAACTACCGGATCAACAAGAGCAACATCGTGTCGTTCAGCCTGGACGTGTTCAACCTCTTCAACTTCCAGGAGATCGCCACGGTCGACAACGCCTTCACCAACGCGGGCGTGTACGTGCTGCCCATCGAGGGTGGCAAGATCGACGGAAACCCGATGGACCTGAAGCCCGAGCAGGTGACGCAGGCCAACGGCAGGCCGATGACCGAGAGCCAGCGCAACCTGAACTGGACCAAGGCCACGTCGTACCAGGCCCCCCGTCAGATCCGCTTCGGTCTGAAGTACACGTTCTAGGAACCTCTTGCCGGATTGGGATTCGAAACAATGAGCAAGCGTATCGTTACTGCAGTGGCTCTCCTCGGTGCGGCGGGTGTCATCTCCGGCTGCAGCCTCGAGCAGCCGTCCGCCGGCTGCATCGTGCAGGACTCCACGGACTATCCGTGGCAGGCCGTGTACGTGCTGAAGAACGGCGACGCGAAGTCGTCGTGCGGTCAGCTGAAGGGTGAGGCGCTCGGTGTCTACAAGTACATCGAGTTCGAGAAGGGCGCGAACGAGCGGCTGACCAAGAAGCGCGCCTACATCGGCATCCGGCCGGAGGGGCTCGCCTCGAAGTTCGAGGTCACCTACAAGGACGAGGTGCTCAACGCCGACGGCACCGTGAAGGTGGACGACAAGGGCGCGGTCGTGATGAAGGATGTCACGGTGGAGCGTGTCGATGGGGCGCGTGACAACAACTACGCGATCGCCAAGGCCGCCACCGCTCTGTCCGAGACCCTCGCCGACGAGCCGGATGACAAGGGGCTGTGCGCCACCACGGGCTTCAAGCCCGCGAGCGTGACGGCCAAGGAAGTGGTCCGTGAGGACGAAGTGAAGGGTGAGACCGTGGTGGTCGCTCCCGCCGAGAGCCTCACCTACACGTTCAGCGACGTGAAGGTGTACTCGGATCCGTCCGCGCCTGGCACCCAGCTGGCGGGTACGCTCAAGTACTCGGACGGCCCGGACTGCGAGGCGGAGTACACGGTCCTGGCGCTGTGGCCGCAGGTGGGCTGCGATCCCGAGGCCTTCGCCAACCCGACCGAGGAGAACGCCGCGGATCGTTGCGCCGAGGGCTCCGGCCTCAACCCGGACTTCGACGCGGTGTGCGTCGAGGGCATCGCCGGTGGTGACCCCGCCTGCGTGCCGAACCCGGCCAAGGGCGTGCCTGCCTTCAAGAACAAGTAGGCAAGCGGCCTCTGCGAGGCTGAGCTGAAGTGAACTGCGGCCCCGGTTGCTCCTCCCCCACGTGGGAGTGGCGGCCCGGGGCCGCGGTGTTTATGGACGGTTGAACTCCGTTACGAGTCTTTCCGGGAAGGTGCATGGAGGGTCGGTACTCACTGGTTGAACGTGTCGCGGCGCTGCTGGCCGATGAGCAGGGGACGCTCCGCAAGGAGGCGCCCTACCGGGTGGCGCTCTGCTATCCGAGCCCCTACCACGTGGGCATGAGCTCGCTCGGCTACCAGGCCATGTACCGGGAGATTCACGAGCACCCGGGGGCCACCGCCGAGCGTGCCTTCCTGCCCGATGACGTGGAGGCGTACCGCCGCACGCGCACGCCCCTCTTCACCTTCGAGTCGCAGGCCCCCGTCTCCAGCTTCCACATGCTGGCCTTCTCCGTGGCCTACGAGCTGGAGATGACCGGCCTGTTCTCCATGCTGGACCTCTCCGGCATCCCCCTCCTCAAGGAGGAGCGGGATGAGCGTCACCCCCTCGTGGTGGCTGGCGGGCCGCTCACCTTCTCCAATCCGGACCCGCTCGAGCCCTTCGTGGACGTGCTCGTGCAGGGCGAGGCGGATGACCTCATCCACGTGCTGTTGGAGGCAGCCGCGTCCATGGAGAAGGACGCCCTGCTGACGCACCTGGCGGGCATCCCGGGCTTCCGCGTGGCCGGGCGGGGAGGCAGGCGCTACCACGTGGGCAAGGCCTCGGACGCGCGGCTGCCGGCGCGCTCGGCCATCATCACCCCCCACACGGAGCTGCGCTCGATGTTCCTCATCGAGCCCGAGCGCGGGTGCTCGCGCGGGTGCCACTACTGCGTCATGCGGCGCACCACCAACGGCGGCATGCGCACCGTGCCTCCCGAGCGCGTGCTGTCGCTCATCCCCGAGCATGCCCGGCGCGTGGGGCTCGTGGGCGCCGCCGTGACGGACCACCCTCGCATCGTCGAGCTGCTGCGCACCCTGGTGGACTCGGGCCGGGAGGTGGGCGTGTCCTCGCTGCGCGCGGACCGGCTCACCCAGGAACTGGTGGATCAGCTGCGGCGCGGGGGCGCCACCAACCTCACCGTGGCCGCGGATGGGGCCTCGCAGCGCATGCGGGACCTGGTGGACCGCAAGCACTCCGAGGAGCAGATCATCCGCGCGGCGAACTTCGCCAAGACGGCGGGGATGCGGCAGCTCAAGGTGTACAACGTCGTTGGCCTGCCGTTGGAGGAGGACGCGGACGTCGACGAGCTGGCCCGCTTCACCACGGAGCTGTCGAGGATTCTGCCGGTGGCGCTGGGCGTGGCGCCCTTCGTGGCCAAGCGCAACACCCCCCTGGATGGAGCCCCCTTCGCCGGCATCCGCGAGGTGGAGGGCCGGCTGGAGCGGCTGCGCAAGGGCCTCAAGGGGCGCGCCGAGGTGCGGCCCACGTCGGCCCGCTGGGCCTGGGTGGAGTACATGCTCGCCCAGTGCGGCCCCGAGGCGGGACTCGCCGCCATGGACGCCTGGAAGGCCGGTGGGAGCTTCGCCGCCTTCAAGCGCGCCTTCCAGGAGCGTGACTGTCAGCCCTTCATCGCCCGCCGGGTGGAGGATGGACGGCGCCGGCCCACCGAGTGGCCCCGGGTGGAGAACGTCGCTCCGCCCTACGTCTGACACTGGCGCGGCCAGACCTTGCCCCTGGCCGCCCGCTCTCTGCTAGAAGGCCACACGCGCCGCTTCCAGGCGCCAGGAGGCTTCAGCGGCAGTGAGCACGGATCGCGTGGACAAGGCGTGGCAGCGCAAGGGGCTCAAGGACTACTCGACGGACGCCATCGTCGGGACGCTCGGGCACTATGGCGTGACGGTCAGCGAGGCGGACTTCCGCCAGCTCGCCGAGAAGCAGTACCCGGCGGGCATCGCCGAGAGCTGGATGCCGAAGTGGAAGGGCACCGGCCAGTTCGCCCCCTTCCCGTACGCCGCGGCCGGGGAGCTGTGGAAGCGCTGGCTGTCCGATCGGCTCGCCCCGTACGAGCTCTCCGAGAGCCTCGCCCAGCTGATGGGCTCCCTCGGGCAGCTCCTGCAGGGCATGCAGCAGGCTCCCGTGGCTTCCGCCTTCGAGCGGATGAACGAGGTGCGCAAGCGCGTGCCCGTCAATGACAAGGGCGAGCCCGACACCGGCTTCATGCAGGAGGCCCTGCGCGTGTTCGACGAGCGCGCCGCCCGCGCCTTCGACGACCTGGCCGAGATGCTCGCCAAGGCCGGCCACCGCCAGCACGCCGAGGCCTTCGCCGACCTGGAGGAGTTCCTCCTGCCGGATCGCCGCGGCATCGCCAAGCCCATCATCCGCGCCTCCCACGGGGAGCGCGACGCGGCGCTCGAGGACCTGCAGAAGGCGGCCATGGACAGCTCGCGCACGCCGATTTCCCGCGTGCTCGCCGTGGACGGCCTGCTGCACCTCAAGGCCAATGACAAGGTCGCCGCCGTGGGCCGCCCCCTCCTCGAGGAGGCCGAGCGCATCCAGGACTGGCACCTCGCGCTGGATCTCGTCGCCCGCCTGGAGCACGCCTACAAGCAGATCGGCGATCGCACCGCGCTCGAGGCCCTCGCCAAGGATCGCGCCCGCGTCGAGAAGGCCCATGACGAGGCCCACCCCGGCCACCGCCGTCACCAGCATCAGCACTGAGCGGTGATACCCCCCCTCTCCCCTCGGGAGAGGGTCAGGGTGAGGGTGTTTCGTCACGGTGTTCCCCCCCGTGGTCCCCAAGTGGGGCCACGGGGTTCAACCCAGGAGTCCCGATACCCCACCCCGTCCCTCTCCCGGAGGGCGAGGGGAGAGGGGCTCAGTAGGGGACGTCTTCCTCGGGAGGTTGTTGGGCCTGGGCGACGGCCTGGGTCTCCGCGGCGGCCTGCTCGGCCTGGACGTCCTCCGCCGTCTGTCCCCGGCGGGGCAGGGGGATGTACTTCACCTCCGGCACCGCCTCCTGCACGTCCTTCACCGGCACCACCGCCCCCACCGTCGTGTAGCGGATGGCCCCCGTCTGCGTGAAGGTGTGCCGCAGCTCGTACGACTTCGCCCTCGGCAGGAACCACTCGCGCACCGTCTTCAGCGGCAGCACGTGCAGCTCCCCCTGCGCCAGGAAGACGTACACCAGCAGGTCCGCCCCGCTGTACAGGAAGCACCCCGGCGTGTCCCGCTCCAGGTTGGACACCAGCTCGAAGAAGTAGCGCCGGCGCCGGGGCTGCCGGTCTCCCTTCACCTCGATGCCGCGCACCTCTCCCGAGGGCAGCTCCCACAAGAGGTCCACCCCTCGGTGCTGGAAGCGCGGATCGTCCTGCACGTCATGGACGCGCGAGCCGGGCTCGGTCGCCAGCAACCAGTTCCGGGCGTATTGCACGGCCCGATCGGCCGCGCCCATCACGCCCCTCATGCTGAAGCCGCGCGCCATCGCTCAGCGGCGCAGCTCGACGCCCGTGGCCACCAGCTGCACCTCGCGCGGCTTGCCGTCCGCGCCACGCGGCACCTGCGCGCCCTCGGCCTCGTAGTGCTTCGCCATGGACTCGCTCAGCTCCGTCACCTTCACCACGCCCTCCACCCGCGCCGACGAGCCCGCCGAGTCCAGCGGCACGAAGAAGCCATAGTCCTTGAACGTCACCCGCACCCCGGCGCCCTTCGCGCCCTCGGCGAGCTCCATCCAGCAGCCCTTCTTCTCGCACGCCTTGCGCACCTGGCCCTCCACCCGCACCGTCTTGCCCTCGTGCGCCTGCGGCTTCGCCAGCAGCTCGGAGAGCTTCACCGCCGGCGCCCCCTTGAGCGCCTCGCCCCGCGTCAGCGTCCAGCCCGCGGTGGGCTTGGCCTCGGCGGCGGGGGCCGGTGGGTGGGGGCAATCCTCTTGAACGGCCGGCTTCGAGGCAGGGGCCTCGGCGAGCGCCACGAGGGGAAGGGCCAACAGCGTCAGCAGGGCGGAGCGGAAGGTCTTCATCCCTCACGGATAGCTCGAAGCCTTTGTCCGGGCAAGGCGCCCGCCATCCCGGTTACACTACCGGACGTGAAGGTCACCCTCCCCAAGCCCAACCGCACCTTCGGCCCCGCCGATGTGCTCGGTCTCGTGGGCCTCTTCGGTCTGCTCATCGCCCGCTACATCCCCGTGGCGCGGCTCGTCCCCTTCTGGGGTTGTGCCCTGCGAGAAACGACTGGCTGGCCCTGTCTCGGCTGCGGACTGACGCGGGTGGCCGACCGGGTCGCCCACTTCAACTTCGCTGGCGCCTGGGACGCCAACCCGCTCGGCACGGTGGCCGCCCTCTTCTTCGCCCTCATGGTCGTGGTCATGGTGTTGCACCTCGTCTTCGCCATGCCCATCCCCCAACTCCACCTGTCTCCCACCGAGTGGCACTGGGCCCGCATCACCGTCGCCACCGTCGTCCTGCTCAACTACGCCTGGGTGGTGGTGAAGACGAAGTTCCCCCACCTGCTCACCTAGGACGCTCCCGTGCACCCCGCCGCCCTCCTGCTGCTCGGCTACCTGGCGGGCTCCGTGCCCTTCGGGGTGCTGCTCACCCGCTGGGTCCGCGGCGTGGATGTCCGTCAGAGCGGCAGCGGCAACATCGGCGCCACCAACGTCACCCGCGTGGCCGGCAAGAAGCTCGGCGCCGTGGTGCTCCTGCTGGATGCGCTCAAGGGCGCCCTCGCCGTCGCCCTCGCCCTCTGGCTCGAGCCCGAGGCGCCCCGCCTGCACGCGGCCGTGGCGCTCTCCGCCTTCCTCGGCCACGTCTACCCCGTCTGGCTCAAGCTGCACGGTGGCAAGGGCGTGGCCACCGCGCTCGGGGTGCTCGTCGTGCTCGTGCCGCTGGGGGCGCTCGCCGGGGCGCTCGTCTACGCCGGGTTCGTGGCTGCCTGGCGCGTCAGCTCCGTGGGCTCCCTGGCCGGGGGTGTCACCGCCGTCGCCGTCGCCTCCCTCACCGCCCGCGCTCCCGAGTACGCGTGGCTCTCAGCGCTGCTCTTCGCCCTCATCGTCTGGACGCACCGGAGCAACATCCAGCGGCTCGTGCGGCACACCGAGCGGCGCTTCTGACTTCGGCTCGCCGCGCACCGGCACCGACGAGTAGCCCAGCAGCGTGCAGGCGATGGGGCCGTTCCACAGGTCGCGCCGGCTCCGGGGCCGCGCGTGGAAGGCGCTCTCGAAGGCCGGGTTGCCCGAGAGCACCCAGACGCGCCAGCCCGCCTGCGCCCGCAGGCTGTCGCCCAGCTTGAAGTAGAAGCTCTTCATGCCCTTCTGTCCGCCCGAGCCCAGCCGGTCTCCGTAAGGCGGATTGGTGAGCAGCAGGCCTCCCGAGGCGGGCAGGGGCGGCAGCTTCGTTGCGTCTCCCTCCTCCAGGAGGATCTCCTCCGCCAGCTTCGCCGCCTTCACGTTGCGCCGCGCCGCCTCCAGCGCCTCGGGATCCTTGTCGAAGCCGAGAATCGGGACGGTCACCTTGCGCTCGTTGCGGCGGGCATCCGCGCGCAGGTCCTCGAGCAGCTCCCGCGCCCGCGCGCCCAGGTGCGGCCACTTCTCCACCGCGAAGTCCCGCGCGATGCCGGGCGCTCGCCGCCGGGCGATGAGGCCTCCCTCGATGAGAAGGGTGCCCGAGCCGCACATCGGGTCCACCAGCGCCTCCTCGCCCGTGTAGCCCGCCGCGCGCAGCAGGGCCGCCGCCAGCGTCTCCTTCAGCGGGGCTGGCGTCGGCCGCACCCGGTAGCCCCGGCGGTGGAGGGGCTCGCCACACAGGTCCAACGAGAGCGACAGCCGCTCGCGCACCAGGTGGGCGACCACGCGCACGTCTGGATTCCGGGGGTCCACGTCCGGCCGCGCGCCCTGCTTGTCGCGCATCCGGTCCACCACCGCGTCCTTCACCTTCAGCGCCACGAAGCCCGTGTGGCTGTGCTCGCTGTCCTTGAGCGTGGCCTCCACCGCGAAGGTGGTGTCCGGCGTGAGGTGCTCCTCCCACGGGACGCTCGCCACCGCCTCGTACAGGCCCTCGGCGCCATGGGCCTCGAACTCGCCCAGCGGGTAGAGCACGCGCATGGCGATGCGCGACCAGAGGCACACCTTGAGCGCCTCGTCGAGCGAGGCCATGAAGCGCACCCCGCCCCGGTCCTGCCGGATGCGGCGCGCGCCGAGCTCCTTGAGCTCCTCGGCCAGGAGGTCCTCGGTTCCGCGGGCGGTGGTGGCGAAAAGGGCGAGACGTTCAGCCATAGGGGGCTCGCCTTATCAAGCTGCTCACTCCGCCACCACCTCGTACATGCTGAAGGTGGCGTCCTGCCGGGCACTGGCCGCCTTGGTCTCCTTGAAGTCCTCGGATTGGAAGTAGGCCTTCAGGCTCTCCCGGTCCCTCCAGCGCGTCACCAGCAGGAACTCGGGCTCCGGCTCGAAGGAGCGCAGCACCTCCAGCCCGAGGAACCCCTCGTACTGGTCCACCCGGCGCGAGCGCTCCCGGAAGGAGACCTCCAGGCGCTCGGCTTCCTCCGCGGAGGTCCGGAAGCGATTGATGGTGACGATCATCGTGCGGGCAACGGTCATGGGTGCGGCTTGCTTCCCGCTTCCGTGACGGGGTGGGGCCCACGGGTTCTCGCTGGGAACTGCATACCCTCACCCCAGCCCTCTCCCAGGGGAAGAGGGGGCATACACAGGGGCAACCTGGGACCCGGATACCCTCACCCCGTCCCTCTCCCGGGGGGAGAGGGGATATTGGCGGCAGGGGAGAAGGGCGGCTGGGGTCAGGCGGCTCCGGCTCCGGGCATCTCGCCCACGCCCCGGATGAGCACCTCGCGCGGCTTCGCTCCGTCCGCGGGACCCACCACTCCGTCCCGCTCCATCCGCTCGATCATTCGCGCCGCACGGTTGTAGCCGATGCGCATCTTGCGCTGCAGCATCGAGATGGACACCGCCCTCATCTCGCTCACCGTCGCCAGCGCCTGATCGTACAGCTCGTCGGACAGCTCGTCCTCCTCGCCTCCACCACCCTCGCCCTCCTCGTCGCGCGGCTTGAGGATGGACTCGTCGTAGACCGGCTTGCCCTGCGCCTTCAGGTGGTCCACCGCGTGCTTGATCTCGTTCTCCGAGACGTACGCGCCGTGCACACGCTGCAGGTGCGCGCTCGTGGGCGGCATGATGAGCATGTCGCCCATGCCCAGCAGCGCCTCGGCGCCCACCGTGCCGAGAATCGTCATCGAGTCCGGCTTCGAGCGCAGCATGAAGCTGATGCGCGTGGGGAAGTTGGCCTTGATGATGCCCGTGACGACGTCCGTGGACGGACGCTGCGTGGCCACCATCAGGTGGATGCCGGCCGCTCGAGCCATCTGCGCCAGGCGCGCCACGTACGTCTCCACCTCGCGGCTCGCCACCATCATCAGGTCCGCCAGCTCATCGATGATGACCACGATGTACGGCAGCTTCTTCCACTCCCGCTTCTCCTCCCGCGACGACTCGGACTCCCCGGCCGCCTCAAGCGCGGCCTCCACCGCGTCCGACATCCCGTCGTCATCGTCCTCGTCCGCCGCCCGCAGGCTCTCCGGCGCCTCCTCGGGCTCGGGCAGGGCCTCGCGCAGCTCCTCCACGTCGTCCTTCGGGGCGGCGACCCCGGGACCCGTGTTGGTGCTGGCGGAGTGGGACTCCTCGATGATGGCGTCCTCGGGCGTGGCCACGTCCACCACGACCACCTTCTTGGGCTTCTTCGGCGCGGCCTTCTTCGCGGACTCCTCGGCGGGCTTCGCGTTGGACTTCTCCGCGTCCTGCGTCTCCACGAACTTGTTGAAGCCGGCGATGTTGCGCACGCCCGCCTCGGACAGCATCTGGTAGCGCCGCTCCATCTCCTCCACGGCCCAGCGCAGCGCGAGCGCCGCCTTCTTCGGATCCGTCACCACCGGCAACAGCAGGTGCGGAATGCCCTCGTACACCGAGAGCTCGAGCATCTTCGGGTCCACCATGATGAAGCGGACCTCCTCCGGCGTGGACTTCAGGAGGATGCTCATGATCATCGAGTTCACCGCTACGGACTTACCCGAGCCGGTGGTGCCCGCGATGAGCAGGTGGGGCGCCTTGGCCAGGTCGAAGACGTACGGCATGCCCTCGATGTCCTTGCCCACGCACATGGTCAGCCGGCTGCCGGCCTTCTGGAACACGTCCTGCTCGGCGATCTCCTTGAGGTACACCGTCTCGCGGTCGCGGTTGGGCACCTCGATGCCCACCACGCCCTTGCCGGGGATGGGCGCCACGATGCGCACCCGCATGGCCTCCATGGCCATGGCCAGGTCGTCCTGGAGCGCGGCGATCTTGCTCACCTTGATGCCGGGCCCCGGGAGGAACTCGTACATGGTGACCACGGGGCCGGGACGGATCTCCACCACCTCGCCGGAGATGCCGAAGTCCGCCAGCTTGGCGCGCAGCTTCTCCGCCGTGCTGAGGAAGGCGTCCTTGTCGAGCGCCGAGCGCTCCTTCTTCTCGATCTCCAGCACGTCCAGCGGGGGCAGCGAGAAGCTGGTGCGGCCACCGACGAACTGGAACTGCTCCTGGTCCTTCTTCTTGACGGCGACGGCGGTGGGCTTGGGCGGGGCCTTGGGCTCCACGATGAGCGGCGTGCGCGCCAGCGCCGAGGGCGGAGCCGGCACGAGGGCCGCGGGCGAGGCCGGAGCCTGGGCCGCCGGAGCCGCCAGCGCGGCCCCGGGCGCAGCGGCCAGCACGGGCTCGGAGGCCTGCGCGTCGGCGGGCGTCTCGGGACCCGTGACGATGTTCGGCGCCTTGCCCCGCTTGCCCTTCGCGGCCTCGGCCGGAGGCGCGGCGGGCGAGGGCGACAGGAAGGCCGCCCACGCCGGATCCGCTCCCGGTGCCGGGCGCGCGGGCGCCCCCGGAGGCGTCACGATGACGGGCTGCTGGCCAGCGGGAAGCTCGGGCCGCTTCTCCCGGGCCTCGCGGGCGGTCTGCTTCGAGAGCTCTCGCGCCTCCTTGGCGGCCAGCTTCGCCGCGGCGGCGCGCTCCTTCTCCTCCTGGCGGGCCAGACGCACGGCCTCCTCGGCCATGGCCTCCTGCTCGGCCTCCTCCGCCTCGAGGGCCAGACGCTCGGCCTCCTCCAGCTCGGCCTCCTCCTCCTCGAGCTCCGCGAGGAAGGCGTCCTCCTCCTCCTTCTCCTTGGCGGCGCGCTCCTGACGCTCCTTGTAGGCCTCCTTCTGCTGCTCCCAGAAGACCAGGGCGTTCTCCTGCAGCCGCCGGCCCACGACACAGGCCCCGGCCCACGCCAGCGAGCACAGCTTGAGGAACGTGTACTGCGTGCCGACGATCAGCGCGGCGGCGCACACCGTGGTCACCAGGATGATGGTGCCCACCGTGGAGAACAGCCCCACCAGCATGCCGCCGAGCGTGGCGCCCACGAAGCCTCCAGGCGGGTGGGCCTGGCCGGGCTGGGTGCCGATGAAGAGCTGGGCCAGCACCGCGCCACTCAGGGTGAGCAGCACGAAGGCCACCAGCTGCGGCCAGCGCCGCCGCTCCCGGTTGCCCACGAAGACGACCATGGCCGCGTAGACGCCGCACAGGGGGAGCAGATAGGCCCACACCCCGAGCATGCCCCGCAGGCCCTCGGCGATGAGGTGGCCCATGGGCCCCACCGCGTTCTCGAAGCCAGGCCCCCTGCGGTCCTTCGCGCTGAAGGTCGCCACCGACACCAACGACAGGATGGAGATGGCCATCAGGAAGAGGCCGATCAGCGCCCGTTGCCCGGGCCCTGACTCTTCCCCAACCCCCTTCTGCGCCTTCTTCTCCGCCAGGGCCTTGCGGCGCGTGGCGATCTCCTGCCGCGAAAGGACCGTCTTCTCCGCTCTGGCCTTCCGTTCCGCCATGACTTCCTCACACTCCCCGTAGCGGGCTGTAGCAGCCGTCCGCGGAGTGTAGGGAGGGAGGGGGTCCGGTCAATTTTCCGGCGGGCCGTCCAGAGGTACACGGCGCTACCACTTTGAGGCACCACCCGGGAATGGAGCATGTATGTTGCTCCGGCCGCGTAGCGGAACCAAGGAGACCTACATCATGGCCACCCAGGACAAGCCGTCGTCGACCGAAGAGGAATACTTCGCGCGCGAGGAAATCGAAAAGAAGCGCAAGCTGGCCCTCCAGCAGTCCCAGTCGATGGCCGCCCAGCAGCGTGAGGATCTCAAGAAGCTGCACTTCATGAAGTGCCCCAGGTGCGGCATGGACCTGCAGCCCGTGCAGCGGGGCGACGTCGAGATCGACACCTGCTTCAACTGCCACGGCGTCTTCCTGGACTCGGGCGAGCTGGAGCGGCTGCAGCACCAGATGGCGCACGAGAAGGACGGGCGGTGGATGGGCGCCGTCCTCAACCTCTTCAAGAACAAGTAGTCGCGGGAGGTCGGGTCCATGAAGCTCACCGTCGAGCAGGTCCGGCATGTGGCCACCCTGGCCCGGTTGTCTCTCTCGTCCGAGGAGGAGGAGCGCTACGCCACGCAGCTCTCCGCCATCCTGGACGCGGTGGCGCAGCTGCAGGAGCTCGACGTGAGCGGAGTGGAGCCCACCTCGCATGCCTCGCTCGCGTCCTCGCTGCTGCGCGAGGACGTGACGCGGCCCTCGCTGCCGCCCGAGAAGGCGCTGGCCAACGCGCCGGCCAGGGTGGGCACGAGCTTCGCCGTCCCGAAGATCCTGGAGTGACGCCATGCAGCTGACCGACCTCACCCTGCTGGAGCTGGCGGCGAAGCTGGCCTCGGGAGAAACCACCTCCGTGGAGGCCACGCGGGCCTGTCTGGCGCGCATTGCCCAGGTGGATGGGAAGGTGAAGGCCTTCCTGCGGCTGGACGAGCACGGCGCCCTGGCGGCCGCCGAGGCCAGCGACGCCCGCCGCAAGCAGGGCAACCCGCTCGGGCCGCTGGACGGCGTGCCCGTGGCCGTGAAGGACATCTTCCTCACCGAGGGCGTGGAGACGACGTGTGCCTCGCGCGTCCTCGAGGGCTTCGTCCCCCCGTACGACGCCACCGCGGTGCGGCTGTTGAAGGAGGCGGGGACGCCCATCCTGGGCAAGCTCAACCAGGACGAGTTCGCGATGGGCTCGTCCAACGAGTCGAGCGCCTACGGCCCCTGCCACAACCCGTGGGACGTGACGCGCACGCCGGGAGGCTCCTCGGGAGGCTCGGCGGCGGCGCTGGCGGCGCGCGAGGTGTTCGGCACGCTGGGCACGGACACGGGCGGCTCCATCCGCCAGCCCGCGGCGCTCACCAACACCGTGGGCCTCAAGCCCACCTATGGGCGCGTGTCGCGCTACGGCGTCATCGCCTACGCCTCCTCGCTGGATGCGCCGGGCCCCATGGCTCGCACCGTGGGGGACGTGGCGGCGCTGCTGCAGGTGCTGGCGCGGCATGATCCGCGGGACTCGACCTCGGCAACGGCGGACGTGCCGGACTACCTGGCGGACCTGGAGCACGGCGTGGCGGGCCTGAAGCTGGGCGTGCCCCGCGAGTACTTCGTCGAGGGCATGGACCCCGAGGTGGAGGCCTCGGTCCGCGAGGCCCTGAAGGCCTACGAGCGGCTGGGCGCCACGCTGGTGGACGTGTCCCTGCCGCATACGAAGTACGCGCTGGCCACCTACTACCTGCTGGCCCCGGCGGAGGCGTCGAGCAACCTGGCCCGCTACGACGGCGTGCGCTACGGCCGGCGGGCGCGGGATGTGAAGGGCCTCCGGGACATGTACGGCCTGACGCGCGACCAGGGCTTCGGCCCCGAGGTGAAGCGCCGCATCATGCTGGGCACCTACGCGCTGAGCGCGGGCTACTACGACGCCTACTACCTGCGGGCCCAGAAGGTGCGGACGCTCATCCGCGAGGACTTCACGAAGGCCTTCACGCAGGTGGACGCGCTGGTGACGCCCACCTCGCCGGTGCCGGCCTTCAAGCTGGGCGAGAAGGTGAACGACCCACTGTCCATGTACCTCATGGACGTGTGCACGCTGCCGTGCAACCTGGCGGGACTGCCCGGCCTGTCGCTGCCGTGCGGCTTCACGAAGGCGGGCCTGCCGATTGGATTGCAGCTCATGGGCCGCCCGTTCGACGAGGCGAAGTTGCTGAGAATCGCCCGGGCCTTCGAGCGCGAGCACGACTACGTGCGCCGCCAGGCCCCCATCTAGAGAGTTCCGGAGACGCCATGCCCCTGAGCGATTTCCAGCCGGTCATCGGGCTCGAGGTCCACGCCCAACAGCTGACGCACACGAAGATCTTCTGCAACTGCTCCACCAGCTTCGGCGCGGCGCCCAACCACAACACCTGCCCGGTGTGCCTGGGCCTGCCCGGCGTGCTGCCGGTGCTCAACGCGAAGGTGGTGGAGTTCGCCATCCGCACGGGCCTGGCGCTCGGCTGCACCCTCAACAAGACGAGCGTGTGGAGCCGGAAGAACTACTTCTATCCGGACCTGCCCAAGGGCTACCAGATCACGCAGTTCGACCAGCCCATCTGCGAGTGGGGCAAGCTGACCATCGACACGCCCGAGGGCGAGAAGGTCGTCCGCGTCCGCCGCATCCACATGGAGGAGGACGCGGGCAAGAGCGTGCACGACGCCTCGGCGGCCGAGAGCCTGGTGGACCTGAACCGCGCGGGCGTGCCGCTGCTGGAGATCGTCAGCGAGCCGGACCTGCGCGGCGCGGACGAGGCGGTGGAGTACCTCAAGGCCCTGCGGGACGTGCTGGTGTACCTCGGGGTGAACGACGGGAACATGGAGGAGGGCTCGCTGCGCTGCGACGTCAACGTGTCCGTGATGCGCAAGGGCAGCACGGCGTACGGCCAGCGGGTGGAGCTGAAGAACATCAACTCGTTCCGGTTCATCAAGCAGGCCACCGAGTATGAGATCTCCCGGCAGGTGGACCTGCTGGAGTCGGGCGGGAAGGTGGAGCAGGAGACGCGGCTGTACGACCCGAACAAGGGCGTGACGCGCTCGATGCGCTCGAAGGAGGAGGCGCACGACTACCGCTACTTCCCGGAGCCGGACCTGCCGCCGCTGCACCTGACGGACGCGCAGATCGACGACGTGGCGAAGTCCCTGCCGGAGCTGCCCCGGGCGAAGGTGTCGCGGTTCACGAGCCAGTACGGGCTGCCGGCGTATGACGCGAAGATCCTGTGCGCCGAGCGCCCGCTGGCGGACTACTTCGAGGCGGTGGCGCAGCACTTCAAGGACTACAAGCGACTGTCGAACTGGTTCCTCGGAGAGCTGCTGCGGCTGTTGAAGGAGGAGGGCGGGAGCGTCACCACGCTGCGCTTCACGACGGTGCAGTTCGCGAGCCTGCTGACGGCGGTGGAGAAGGGGAGCATCTCGGCGAACGCGGGCAAGGACGTGTTCGGGGAGATGTTCCGCACGGGGAAGGACCCGGAGGCCATCATCGCGGAGAAGGGCCTGGCGCAGGTGAGCGACACGGGCGCCATCGAGGCGGTGGTGGACGAGGTGCTGGCGAAGAACGCGGGCGAGGTGGAGAAGTACAAGGCCGGGAAGAAGCACATCTTCGGCTTCTTCGTGGGCCAGGTGATGCGGGCCATGAAGGGCAAGGGCAACCCGGCCCTCGTCAACGAGCTGCTCAAGAAGAAGATCGGGGAGTAGCCCTCAGTACTGCCAGCCAGCGGCGAAGATCAGGTCGGGTGACCCGACTGGCTTCGCCGTGCCGGTGCCCACGCCCACGGGCAGACCCGTCACGACGCGGAAATCGAGAGAGATCCAGCGGGCCAGCCCCAGGCGCAGGAACCCGCCGGCTTCCACGCCCAGGGTGCGCCCTCCGCCTCCGAAGGGCTTGCTACGTGCCGTCACGAGAGGGCCCATGTGGAAGGACAGGACCGGGTGGGGCCTCAGCACGAGCACCTCAGCGCTCAAGCTTCCGTGTACCAGGAAGGAGTGGAACGAGTCTGTGGCTCTGAAGCTGCCATCCGCCAGGCGCTCCGGCTGCGGCGTACATGTGAACCAGGTGAACGCCCCGTGGTTCGAGCACCCGATCCCCGCTCCGAGCGACAGCGCGGGCACGAATCCCCAGCCCATCTCCACGCCGCCCGGGGCGAATGCTGCGGCAACCCACGGGTTGAAACGCCGCGACGCCTCAAGCGCCCAGAAGGATCGATCGACCACGAGGCGCAGGTCAGTGAGCAGGCCCCATGCCACCGTATTCTTCCGCCCGCGCATCACCCGCCGGTCCTTCTCATCGCTGAAGGTGTTGGGCTGGAACTGCAGGCCGTCGATGAACAGTGACTCCAGTGCCATGTCGAGCGCGCGGCTCGGCAATGCGAGGCGGGAGGGCTGATTGCGGACCATCTCGTCGATTCGATCGCCCAGCAGCGACAACTGATGATCGATGTCCTTGCCAATGCCTTCCTCGAATTGCCAGGTCTTCTGGGTGGCCTGGAGCTCCTTGGCCGCCTTGCCCAGCGCGGAGAACTCCGAGGCCTTTTCACATTTATCGCTCGTGGAACTGTCGCCACAGATGCTCTTGAGCTCCTGGACGGACAAGCGAGCGGCCCCGGCCAGAAGGCAGCGCCGCCCCCAAGCCGCCTGTCCAAGCGCCAGGACCGATGGCTGCGTGCGGCACGTATCGACGAGCGCAGCCAGTGCCGTGGCATCCAAGGTGGGGCCCAGGGGCGAGTCGTAGAATCTGCGCAGAAGCTGGACGTCCGCGTGCCGCGATACCCAGGTCTCATGGGGGGACGACGAGTGCCCGTCGAGGATGCCCGCGAGATAGTCGATCTCGCGCAACTCCCGCAGCAGGAAGGCGGAGGTGGCGAAGCCTGCCTCGCTGAGTGCTGGGCTCTTGCGGCCGATGGAGACGACCTGCGGCCTCGCCGGAGCGGCCCCTCCCGTTTGCGGCTTGAACCGGCGCAGCGCGGATGACACCTGCTGGTTGCGAGCGACGTCCACGAGCGCCGCGCTGATGAGCTGTTGAAAATGCACGTACAGCGTGTTGCCCGTGTATTTCGCACGGGCCGTTGGACGCGGGATCTCCGTGAAGTCCTGATCGAAGAACAGGAACGTCTGGATGCTGCCGGGTGACTTCTGATCCAGCGGCGTCCGATCCAGCACCAGATCGAGCGGGTTGTTGTTGAACAGGCCGCCGTCGATGAGGCTCAACTCTCCGCGGACACCGCCTCGCTTTGGCTTTTTCCATGGCCGTAACCAGTTGCCCTCCTTGGCTTGCACGGCTTTTTCCCAATCTTCAAGGTCGCACGCTCCGACCGTGTACCTCGTCCCTCCAAACTGGATGGGGCCCGCGAGCGAATCCTCACAAAGCGTGAGCATCGGGAGCGCCGGCGGAAGAGCGCCGGTCGCCCGCACGAGCTTGAGAAACGCCTCGGCGTTGCCGTCCACCGTCATGATGGACTCGTTGCCGTCGTCGTACGCCTTCACCTCGAAATGCGGCGGCGTGGTGGAGGTCGTCCTCAACTCCACCATCACAGGAAGAGTGACGGATAGGAACGAACCGTCCTCCTCTCCCTTCAGGTTCACCTCAACCGGTTTCAAGCTGGTGAGGGTGATGGAGGCACCCATGTGGCAGCCGGCCCGGAGTGGCACCGGGGCAGCGCGCTTGGGATCGGACTCGAAGAATTGCGTGACCTTTGAAATGACCTGGTCGAGCGGCTCCGCGGAGAAGACGGCGTTCTTGTCCGCACGGGCGGCATCCTCGGGGAGTTTGCCCGGGCGCAGCAGCGCGGCGCCGCCAACCCACGAGTCCGGGTCGCTCTCCTCGAACCCTACGTCCATCCACATGCGGCGCAGCACCGAGTCGGTCTTGTCCAGGAACGAAGGCGTCGTGCTCTTGGGGGCGAAGGTGGGCAGGAGCGTGTCCCGGCAGACCTCGATGGCGAAGCCCAAGGCGTTCATGCCACCAGCGGACGCGCCCGCCACCTGGGTGAATCCCAGGTTGGCCCAGTCCGTGCCGGCGAGCACCGCGTTCAGCCGCTCATCCACCTTCGCGAGCTCACTGGGGTCGGTAGCGAGCACGGCGGCGTCGAAGAGCTTGTCGAGCACCTCGACGCGCGCTTCGTTGATGAGCCCCTGCAGCCGCCCGGCCTGGTAGGAACCCATGCTGACGCCGCCGCCGTTGATGAGCGCCTTCGTCTTGAGCGCCACCTTGGGGACGCGGTCTTTCAGGTACGCATCCAGGTTGATGGGCGCGGTGTTCGCGGCACCAACACAGAGCTCCGAGCGGAACGAAGGCACTTTGCCCGGATATGCACGCAGGTCAGCGCAGCTCTTGGCCGGCTGGCCGAGGAAGGCGTCATAGAAGGTGGCGGCTTCAGATGCGGTCATCTGCGCCTCCGCAGTTCTCGGGACGGCGAGGATGCCCAGGGCCACAAACAAAACAACGCCAGAACCAAAGTGGCTCGATGCGATGTGGAGATTTGGCGAACTCATGAGGGTCCTTGTTGTATACTCGAAGCAGTGGGACGAGGTACTTGCGAAGAGCACGCGGATGGCCGGTATGCTGGCATGGACACGCCGTTCATCGTGGGAAAAGGAGAATCGGACATGTCCTCATTGCGACCTGCTTGCCTCATCATTAGCGCCGTCATCGGTTGCGTAGGCGTTGGCTGCGCAACCACGGAGCAGGTGACGAGGAGCACGGAAGGGGCGGCATCTGAAGAAGTGACGGCATCCGTCACCGACGTCCCGATTGAAGGATGTGTTCGCCTCACATTCGAGGACGGGACCCGGGAGAGTGACCGGGCCATCGTCACGGAAGGCTTTCAACGGGTTTGCGTTGCGCTGCTGAACCCGACATGCCCTGCTCTCCAGACGAGACTCTCCGGGGTGAACGGCCGGACAGGGTATGACCTCGGGTGGTTCAAGCCAGAGCGGATGAGCTGGACGGAGATTGCCACACGCCTCACGCGCTACGTCGCGGGCAGTCCTACCGTGAGAGTCCGTGTGGTCGATGGAGGGGGAACGGCTTCGACCCGATTCGAGAGCACCTCGGCCTCCGCCCTGCGCTTCGATCCTTCCTACTTCAAGTCTCCCAGCGTGAGGAGCGACATTCTTCACACCGCCATCCACGAAATGCTTCATATGCTCGCGTGCGAACCAGGTGACCCCTGCTCTGGAGGACCACGCTTCCTCGATACCGGAGCAGTGACGTGGTTCACGCCGAACAGGGAGTTCGCGTCCTATCAGGTCGGAAACGCGTTCGAGGTCGCGTTGGCTGACGTGAACTGCCTGGCGCAGTGAGGAATGGGTATGGCGGGTTCCAGCCCGCTCCTGCTCCTCGTGAGTACTGCGGGGGCGTTTTTAGCGCCTGCTTCCTCGCTTCCCAGGCATCAGAACGGAGGCTGATCCGGCCCACCCTCGCGATTACACTCCGCCGCCTCCGTGTCCCTCCTCACGCCTCGCACCCCCGCCGCTTCCGGACCTGTCGCCCTCCCTTCGCCTTTCGGGACCCGGAAGGAACTGGAGCAATGGGCGGAGGCCCACTCGCTCCAGGACGCCCTGGCGACCTCGGCGGAGGTGCTGCTGCCCGCACTCGCGGTGGATGAGGCGCAGAAAAACAGCCTGCGCTATGCGCTCAGCGGTCTCCCCATTCGGGACATCGGGTCTCGCGAAGGGGCCTCGCGCTATCTGGCGGCCCGGGCTCGCGGGGTCCTCGAGGAGGCGGTGCCCCTCGCGGTCGCCGCGTTCCTGGCCGATGAAGCGGAGTCCCTCCGGCTCGGCGTGCTCGAGGAGGCCTCTCGCCCGGAGTCGCTCGAGGACCCCGCCCTCGCGGTGCTCTGGTCACGATTGCTCCAGCTCCGGCGTGGCATCCGCTCGCGTGCCGTTCCCCGCTCCCGCGCCGCACGCGCCTCCGGCTCCTGGGCATTTCTCGCCGAGCCCTGTGCCGTCTCGTGGAAGGAGCGCTGGCGGCGCGTTCGCGGTGGACCGTCCTATGGCTCCTTCGCGGCCGAATCGAGGCTGTCGTTCCCCAACGACGGCGAGCCCCGGCTCGAGTGCACCTGCGAGGCCCGGGGCGGTGGTTGCACGCATGCCCTCGCGCTGCTGGACGCCACGATGGATCTGCTCGAGGACCCGGCGCGGCGCGACGAGGCGCGGGTCCTGGCCTATGAGCTCCTGAGGCCCTCGTGGGCCCGGGCCCTCAAGGCGCTCGAGGTGTTCGAGGCGAAGCTCACCGAGCCGCGCACCTTCATCGAGGTGTGGTGGCGCATCGAGCATGAGCTCGGGATGCTCACCGCGGTGCCCTCGGTGAAGAAGCGGAGCCGCCGGGGCACGTTGTCCTCGGGGGCGCGCACCACCCCCGCACGCCTGCTCGACGAGCACCGCGACTCCCTCTCCGAGCAGGACCTGCGCGTCGCCGAGCTCTTCTCCTCCTGGTCGGCACGTCCGGGAGCCCGGGGCAGTACATACGCGGCCCGGGCTTTCGTCGCGCTGGTGGGCCATCCACGCGTGGCGCTCGATGTCTCGCCCGATGAGCCGCTCGAGCTGAAGCGGGTCCGGCTGGGGTTCATCGCGGTGCCGTCCGGCGATCACATCCGGCTCGAGCCCTCCGTCGACGGCGAGGTCTTCGACGCGCGCCTGCTCACCGCCCTGATGAAGTCCTTCGCGCCGGGCGAGCCGCTCTTCACCGCCGAGGAGCAGCGGGGCCGCTGCCTGTTGATCGACGTGAGCGACGAGGCCCGCCAGCTGTTCGAGCTGCTCCAGAAGCACGGTGCGCGGTTCCCACCCGAGGCGCAGCAGCCGTTGCTCGAAAGGCTCTCGCGTCTGGAGGCCCGGCTCCCGCTCGTGGTCCCGGAGTCGCTCAAGGGCCGGGAGATCTCCTCCGAGCCGGAGACGGTGGTCCGGCTGAGGCTCCTGCCGGACGTGTCGCTCGAGCTCGAGCTGCTCGTGCGTCCGGGTCCGGGTGCACCGCTCTTCCATCCGGGAGTGGGCCCTCGGGATGTCCTGCTGCTGCGAGGCGCCGAGCGCGCGTACGTGCGGCGCTCCCTGCTCACCGAGGACGAGCGGGCGCGGGCGATGCTCTCGACGCTTCCGCTCGCCAACGCGGAAGAAGGCCCGCCCTACTGCTTCCGGATGAAGGACACCGACTCCGCGCTGGAGCTCGTGGCCGCCCTGCAGAATCCCCCGCGTGGACTCGCCGTCGAGTGGCTCGATG
Source organism: Archangium sp. (assembly GCF_036277355.1). Lineage (GTDB taxonomy): Bacteria > Myxococcota > Myxococcia > Myxococcales > Myxococcaceae > Archangium. The sequence continues at coordinate 40,178 of NZ_DASUNC010000161.1, read as the reverse complement.
AGAAGCCGAGGGTCATGTCGTCGGTCGGCCCCGAGGCGCTCAAGGTCCAGATCGAACGGAAGCGGGATTGGTTCGGCATCAACGGCCAGCTGAAGGTCGAGGTGGGCCGGCTCGAGCTCGCGGTGTTGCTCGATGCGGCGCGGCGGCAGCAGCGGTTCGTGCGGGTCGACGAGCGGCGCTGGGTCGAGCTCAGCGACACGTTGCGCCACCGGCTCCGGGCCATCGCCGATCACACCTTCGCTCGAGGTGGACGGGTGGAGCTGTCACCCGGAGCCGTTCCCGCGATCGAGGCGCTCGGCGGTGCGGGGGCGGAGGTGGAGTCGGCACCGGCCTGGCAGTTGCTCACCGAGCGCCTCGCGGCCTCGCTGTCGCTCCGGCCCAAGCCGCCCGCGTCGCTCAAGGCGACCCTCCGCGACTATCAGGTGGAGGGGCATGCATGGCTCAGCCGGGTCGCGGCGTGGGGGGCTGGCGCCTGCCTCGCGGACGACATGGGCCTGGGGAAGACGGTGCAGGCGATCTCGGTGCTGGTGGACCGGACGCGCCTCGGGCCCGCGCTCGTGCTTTGCCCCACGTCCGTGGGCTTCAACTGGGTGCAGGAGCTCCGCCGGTTCGCGCCGGACCTCCGTCCCCTCCTCTACGCCGAGCAGCCGGATCGCGCGGGGTGTCTCGCGAAGCTCACGAAGAAGGACGTGCTGATCGTCAGCTATGGCCTGCTCACGCGGGACATCGCGAGCCTGAGCGCCGTCACCTTCGCCACCCTCGTCATCGACGAGGCGCAGGCGCTGAAGAACCCGGCCACGCACCGGGCCCGTGCGGCGCGCAAGCTGAATGCCGGCTTCCGGCTCGCGATGTCGGGCACGCCCCTGGAGAACCATCTCGGGGAGCTGTGGAGCCTCTTCTCCATCGTCTTCCCCGGCCTGCTCGGGAGCTGGGAGCAGTTCCGCGAGCGCTTCGCCGCGCCCATCGAGCGCGGCAAGGATCCCGAGGCGCGTGATGCGCTCCACCGGGTGCTCAAGCCCTTCCTGCTCCGGCGCACGAAGCGCGAGGTGGCTCGCGAGCTGCCGTCCCGCACGGAGATCCAGGTCCCCGTCGCGCTCTCCGAGGAGGAGTGGGCGCTCTACGAGGACGCGCGCCTCGCCGCCGTGGCCGAGGTCTCCCGGGAAGGCAAGGGCGTGCGCAACGAGCAGCAGCAGTTCCAGGTGCTCGCGGCCCTGACGCGCCTGCGGCTGCTCGCCTCCCATCCGAAGCTCTACGACTCGAAATCGAACGTCAGCTCCTCCAAGATGCGCCGCCTGCTCGAGCTGCTCGAGGAACTGCGTGACGCGGGCCACCGGGCGCTGGTGTTCAGCCAGTTCACCTCGCACCTCGCCCTGGTGTGCGAGGAGCTCGACCGGGCGGGGTTCCGCTACCAGTACCTGGATGGCTCGACCCCGGCGGGGGCGCGGGCGAAGCGGGTGGAGGCCTTCCAGCGCGGCGAGGGCGACCTGTTCCTCATCTCGCTCAAGGCGGGAGGCACGGGCCTCAATCTGACCGCGGCCGACTACGTCATCCACCTGGATCCGTGGTGGAACCCGGCCGTGGAGGATCAGGCCACCGACCGCGCCCATCGCATCGGCCAGGACAAGCCCGTCACGGTGTACCGGCTCGTCACCCGGGGAACCATCGAGGAGCAGATCCTCTCGCTCCACGCGGACAAGCGCTCGCTCGTGGCGGGTGTGCTCGAGGGCACGGACGCCGCGGCGCGGCTGACGACGAAGGATCTCCTCCAGCTGCTCGAAGCCGGGGGTGCTCCGGTGGGCGAGGAGACGTCCTCCGGGTCCGGAAGAGTCGTGCACTGAGGCCGCGGGGCGAGCCGCTGAAGACGATGCGTGTCTCCAGCGGCCCGGGCCGTGCGCGCGGCTACTTCACCTGGCGCATCTGGCTGAAGAGGGCGTACTTGATGCCGTTGGCGTCCAGCGGATTGTCCTTGTCGTCGCGCAGCTTCCGGGCCCTGGCCATCCAGGTCTCGACGTTGGGGCCGTTGGCGCCGTTGCCGAAGACGAGGTTGTGGGCCTCGTCCAGCAGCTTGCGCAGCTGATCGTCGGTGATCTTGGCCTTGGAGTCGCTGTTGTAGGTGCCGCGCAGCTTGGAGAAGAGGGCGTACTTGATGCCGTCGGCATCCAACGGCCTGGTGGGGTCTTCCGGCTTGTCACGCAGCTGCGTGGCGAGGTCGAGCAGCTCCTTGGCCTTGGCGGGGTCGGGCTGGGTGCCGGGACCGGCGAAGAGCTGGTAGGCATCGTTCACCAGCCGCTTCAGCGTGGGATCGTCCAGCGTCTTCAGCTGCTCCTTGGTCTTGCCGGTGCGCAGCTCGCTGAAGAGGGTGAACTTGATGTCGTCGAGGCTCAGCGGCTTGGAGGGGTCCTCCGGGTTGTCCCGCAGCTTCCGGGCCCTGTTCATCCAGCCGTCGAGCTGGGCCGGGTCCACATCGCGGCCGAAGATCATCTGGTGGGCCTCGTTCAGCGCCTTCTTCAGCTGGTCGTCGGTGAGCCTGGCTTGGGGGTCGCTGTTGTAGGTGCCGCGCAGCTTGGAGAAGAGGGCGTACTTGATGCCGTCGGCATCCAGCGGCTTGGAGGGGTCCTCCGGCTTGTCACGCAGCTGCGTGGCGAAGTCGAGCAGCTCCTTGGCCTTGGCGGCGTCGGGCTGGGCACCGGGACCGGCGAAGAGCTGGTAGGCGTCGTTCACCGCCTTCTTCAGCTGAGCGTCGGTCACCTTGCCGTTGGGGTCGCTGTTGTAGGTGCCGCGCAGCTTGGAGAAGAGGGCGTACTTGATGCCGTCGGCATCCAGGGGCTTGGAGGGGTCTTCCGGGTGGTCGCGCAGCTGCGTGGCCAGGTCGAGCAGTTCCTTGGCCTTGGCGGCGTCGGGCTGGGTGCCGGGACCGGCGAAGAGCTGGTAGGCATCGTTCACCAGCCGCTTCAGCGTGGGATCGTCCAGCGTCTTCAGCTGCTCCTTGGTCTTGCCGGTGCGGAGCTCGCTGAAGAGGGTGTACTTGATGTCGTCGAGGCTCAGCGGCTTGGAGGGGTCCTCCGGGTTGTCCCGCAGCTTGCGGGCCCTGTTCATCCAGCCGTCGAGCTGGGCCGGGTCGACATCGCGGCCGAAGATCATCTGGTGGGCCTCGTTCAGCGCCTTCTTCAGCTGATCGTCGGTGAGCTTGCTGCCCGCGGTCCCCGGTGCGGCGGTCTCGGGCGGAGGGGCCGGCGTCATGACGACGGGCGTGGCCGCGGCCTCCATGGTGAACGTGTTCTTCCTCACCGCCGTGTCGAAGCCCGTCTGGAACGTGTTCGCGTTACGCGCCGTGGGGGCCCTTGCCGGAGCCGCCGGGGTTCCCTTCCGGGCCTCGGTGGAGGTGGTGCTCTGCGTGGGCACGGACGGCCGGTTCTGTCCGACTTTCATGGTGTTCTCCCCCCTGGGGAACGGGGTCGCGGTAGGTCAGGAAGATGCCTCTGGCCCCTAGATTATCGGGATAACCCGTGCGGAGTTTCGTGGCCAGCGCGGGACGGCTCGAGAGTCCGAAAATCAATGGGTTACAGGCCGGGCATCAGAAAAGACGGATCCCCACGAAGAAGGCGGTGCTGAGGCCGAGCCGGAGCCAGCGGCGATCCTCGTCGGTGAAGTCGTAGGAGCCCCGGGTGAGGGTGAGCGCGTAGGTGCCGGTGGAGAAGCGGAGCCGGGCCTCGAAGCCCAGGAAGAAGCGGGAGGCGGAGGGGAAGTAGTTGCCGCCCATGCCGAGCCCGAGGACGGCGCCCCGGCCGCGGCCCTCGAAGCGGTAGCCGGGGGCGGTGACGGTGGTGCGCGGTTCGATCACGCCCCCGAGCAGGACGCCGAAGAGGTCCATCCGGCCGTAGTTCCGATTGGCCAGGGTGAAGTGGTAGCCCAGGCGGCCCACGGCGGAGAGGTCCCAGCGCGAGGTGTCGCGCTCGGAGAAGAGGTTGGGGACCCAGCACGCGAGCGCGCACAGGTTGGCGGCGAGCTCCGCGCCGAGGGAGAGCGTGCCGGTGGCGAGGGGCAGCACGCCGGCCTCCACGGTGGCACCGCCCTCGAGGGACAGCGGGAGGAGCGAGGCGGCCGCTTCGATGCGCAGGTCGACGTGGCCCGGGCGCATCAGGGGGCGGGGCAACTCCCCGGCTCCGGCTACACCGGGGAGCACCGCCAGCGCTCCGAGCAGGAGCAGGTGGCGGTGGTGGGAGAGGGAGGGGTGGGTCACTCCACGCGGCCGAGGCTACTTGATGAGGCCGATCTCCCGCAGACGCTGTTTGAGGAAGGCGTCGGCGGTGATGGGGGGCTGGCCCGGCTTCTCCGGCGTCACGGTGCTGGGCAGGGGCTGCAGCACGCACTCCGGATAGGGGTGCACGAAGAAGGGCATGGAGTAGCGCGTGTTGTCCTCGGCGGCCGAGGGCGGGTTGACCACGCGGTGGGTGGTGGCGGGGATGACGCCGTTGGTGATGCGGCTCATCATGTCGCCCGAGTCCACGACGATCTGCCCGCGCAGGGTGTCCACGGGAATCCACTCGCCGTCGCGGGTGAGGAGCTCCAGGCCCGAGGCGGTGCCCTCGCACAGCAGGGTGATGAGGTTGATGTCCTCGTGCTCGGCGGCGCGCACCGCGCCGGGGATGAACTTCTCCTTCAGGGGCGGGTAGTGGATGACGCGGAGCACGGAGGTGCCGTCCTGCGCCATGTCGCTGAAGGTGTTGCGCTCGATGCCGAAGTACTCGGCCACGGCCTGCAGCATCAGCGCCGCGGCCTCGTCCAGCGCGTTGAAGAGGGAGAGCGTGTTGGGGCGGAAGGACGGCACCTCCTCCGGCCAGACGTTGTAGGCGGCGGTGTCCGGGCGGCGCGGGTGGCCCTCGGGGAGGTCGCGGCCCACGTGCCAGAACTCCTTGAGGTCGCCCACGGTGCGGTTCTTCGCGTGCTCCCGGCCGAAGGGCGTGTAGCCGCGCTGACCGCCGAACTCGGGCACGTGGTAGCGGTGCTTCACCTGCTCCGGCAGGCGGAAGAAGGACTCCACGTCCGAGTAGGTGCGGCGGATGAGCCCATCGTCGATGCCGTGACCCTCGACGGAGACGAAACCGAACTCCTTGAGGGCCTCTCCGAACACCCGGACGAAGCGGGCGCGCTCCTCGGGGCTGCCGGAGCGGTAGTGGGACAGGTTGACGACGGGGATGCGGCGAGCGGTACGAGACATGGCGGGCGCACTCTAGCCGTCCTCCGGGGGGCACGTGAACTGCCTCTCCCGGCCCCCGGGGCGGCCCGTCTGGTTGACATGCGCACCTTTCTCCGGCAGTCACGCCCCCCCACACCAAGTGAATTCCCGTCTCCTGTCGCCCTGGGGCGGGATTCTGATGAGGGAGGGAAGACCCATGATGTTCCGGATTCGGATGGCCGTGGCCGTCGCCTGCTGCAGTCTCGCCGTTGGTTGCGCTTCCACCGAGCAGCGGTTCTGCGAGCGCGCGGATGAGTGCAATTTCCTCCCGGCGGGCCTGAGCGCGGACGAGTGCACGGAGCAGTACACCAAGTGCACGGACAACCTCACCTCGTCGGACCGCGCGGACTGGGACAAGCAGACGGCTGACTGCCTCGAGCTGCAGTCCTGCACCAACTTCGTGAACTGCTTCCAGAACGTGCCGAACTGCTGAGAAGCCCTTCGGTCTGGTGGGCTCCTGGCGCTCGTCCAGGGGCCGCCGGGCTAGAAGATGGCCGCCTCGCAGGTATTGCTGAGCGCGTAGCCGTCACAGGTGCTGAGGGCCTGGAAGAAGGCCTTCGGCAGCTCGGGGTTGCAGGTGCCGAGCCCCTGGTAGCACTCCACCTGGGCTTCCAACTGCGCCAGGTCGTCCCCGTCGCACTCCTGGAGGTTCTGCTCGCACCGGGCGGCCTCGAAGGCGGGCAGGGGCGCCTGCTCCACGCAGGGCTGGGACTTCCGGGCCACCTCGGCGTAGGCCTCCGCCAGATCCTCGCAGGCCGTGCTCCGGCACCCTCCCAGGAGCGCCACGGCGGCCAGGGGGGCGAGCATCCATCCGGACTTCCGCATCGGGGCCACTCCTTGTAGAAGGGGAGGGCCCAGCCTGGCGGCGGGGCAGGCGGCCGGGCGGGCTGGGGAGTACCGCCTGTCCACGGGTGGGCAGGGCGAGGGGTGGGGGCTCCGGGAGTGCACTCCGTGCGCCACCGCGTGCTATCTGCCTTGACTCCCCTGGCCTTCTCCCGTAGATCGGGCGACCTTTGCATCGTAGGACGGTTTTCGACGTCCGAAATGCACGCCGGCCTTTCACGGGTTGAATCAACCCGGAACAAAACTCAGGGGTTCAACGATGTACGCAGTCATTCGCACGGGCGGGAAGCAGTACCGCGTGGCCGAGGGCGACGTGCTCCGGATCGAGAAGGTCACGGGAGACATCGGCGCCGAGGTGACCTTCAACGATGTCCTGATGCTCGGTGGGACGGACAGCCCGAAGGTGGGCCGGCCGACCGTGTCGGGCGCCAGGGTCGTGGGCAAGATCCTTGCCCAGGACAAGCACCGCAAGGTGCTGCACTTCCGCAAGGAGAAGGAGGGCTGGACGCGCCGCCGTGGCCACCGTCAGCCCTACACCGAGGTCAAGGTGACCTCCATCTCCGGCTAGTCCGGGTCACAACTTCCCGGAGCGCTGTGAGGCGCGCCGGCCTCATCAGGAATCGGTGTCATGGCTCATAAAAAGGGACAGGGTTCTTCGCGCAACGGTCGCGATTCCAATCCGAAGTACCGTGGCGTGAAGGTGTTCGCCGGCGAGACGGTCAGCGCGGGGAGCATCCTCGTGCGGCAGCTCGGCACGGTGATCCACCCGGGCGCCAACGTGAAGCTCGGTCGTGACTTCACGCTCTTCGCCACGGTGGACGGAGTGGTGAAGTACGAGCGCCAGGGCCGGGACCGCAAGAAGGTCTCCGTGCACCCGGCGCAGACGAGCGCCTAGTCCGCGCGTCGTCTGAAAGGGGAGCCGGCCTGGCCGGTTCCCCGTTTGCCTCGTGAGCGGGTCGCTCCCGGTCCATACGCCTCCTGGCGTGGGACGTGGAGGCGGCCCGTTCCGCATTTCTGGGGTCTGGGATGAAATTCGTCGATGAAGTCCGCATCTTCGTGAAGGCCGGAGACGGGGGCAACGGGGCCGTTGCCTTCCGCCGGGAGAAGTACGTCGATCGCGGCGGCCCCAACGGGGGTGACGGGGGAGACGGCGGCTCGGTCATCTTCGAGGCCGATCCGCAGCTCACCACGCTGCTGGACTACCGCTACCAGCAGCACCACCGGGCCAGGAATGGCGAGAACGGGATGGGCAGCGACTGCAATGGCCGCTCGTCCGAGGATCTGCTCCTCAAGGTGCCGGTGGGGACGATCATCCGCGACGTGGACACCGAGGAGGTGTTGGCGGACCTGAACACGGCCGGCGAGCGCACGGTGGTGTGCAAGGGCGGCCGGGGCGGGTTGGGCAACATGAACTTCGCCACCTCCACGCGGCAGACGCCGCGCTTCGCCCAGGACGGCACCAAGGGCGAGGAGCGCACCCTGCGGCTGGAGCTGAAGCTGCTGGCCGACGTGGGACTGCTGGGCTACCCCAACGCGGGCAAGAGCACGCTGATCTCCATCGTGAGCCGGGCGCGGCCGAAGATCGCCGACTACCCGTTCACCACGCTGGTGCCCAACCTGGGCCTGGTCCAGTACAAGGACGGCCTGTCCTTCGTGATGGCGGACATCCCCGGAATCATCGAGGGCGCCAGCGAGGGCGTGGGGCTGGGGCACCAGTTCCTGCGGCACGTGGAGCGCTGCAAGGTGCTGATCCACCTGCTGGACATGGGCACCGAGGTCGAGGACCGCGAGCCGCTCAAGGACTTCGACGTCCTCAACGAGGAGCTGCGCAAGTACAGCGAGGAGCTGTCGCGCAAGCCCCAGGTGGTGGCCGCCAACAAGCTGGATCTGCCGCACGCGCAGGAGCGGCTCGGGAAGCTGACGGAGGAGATGCGCAAGCGCGGCATCGCCGTGTTCCCCGTCTCGTGCGCCACGGGCCTGGGCATGCAGCCGCTGTTGGACGCGGTGGCCGAGGTGCTCTTCACCGGCCGTACGGACAAGCTGCACGTGGAGCCGCCGCCCAAGCCCCGGGCGGAGAAGAAGACCGCTCCGGCCCCCGCGAAGAAGGCTCCGGCGGTGGTGAAGACGGCCCCCGCGAAGAAGGCCGCGGCGGAGAAGAAGGCGCCCGCGAAGAAGGCTCCTGCCAGGAAGGCGGCGGCGGTGAAGAAGGCGCCCGCGAAGAAGGCCGCGGTGGTGGCGAAGAAGGCTCCGGCGAAGAAGGCCGCGGTGGCCAAGAAGTCGCCCGCGAAGAAGGCCGCCGTGGCCAAGAAGGCGCCCGCGAAGAAGGCGGCGGCGAAGCGGGTGGTGACGAAGAAGGCCGCGGCGAAGAAGGCACCGGCGCGCAGGGCGGCGGCGAAGAAGGCCGCGCCGAAGCGGGCCCGGAGGTCCTGACGCGATGGCTGGTGGCGGCCCCCGTTACGAGAAGCTCGAGAAGGCTCCGATCGACGCGGAGTCGCTGCTGCTCGACGTGCGCAAGGAGAAGATCGACAAGGTCATCTCCCAGCGCACGCGCACCTTCACCATCGTGCTGGATCGGCTGGAGGACAGCTTCAACATCGCCGCGGTGCTGCGCACCTGCGAGGCCAATGGCCTCCAGGAGGTGCATGTCATCGTCAACCCCGCGGCGCCCTTCATGCCCAACTCGCGGGTGGGGCAGGGGTGCGACAAGTGGCTCGACGTGAAGCTCTACAAGGACTTCGCCTCGTGCCGCGAGCACCTCAAGTCGCGGGGCTTCTCCATCTACGCCTCGGCCATCCGCGAGGACGCCACCAGCCTGTACTCGATGCGCTTCGACTCGAAGATCGCCCTCGTCTTCGGCAACGAGCGGGAAGGGGTGAGCCAGGAGGTGCTGGACGGCTCGGATGGCACCTTCTGGATTCCGATGCGCGGCTTCAGCCAGAGCCTGAACATCTCCGCCGCCGTGTCGGCCTGTGTCACCCGGGTCATCTCCTGGCGCGAGGAGCACCTCGGGCGCGTGGGAGACCTCACCGAGGCCGAGGCCCAGGTGCTGCGTGACCGTTTCTATGTGCTCGCCGTGAAACAACGGAAGCGCATCTTCAAGAAGGCGCCCCCCTCCAAGCCTTGAATGCCGGGCCGGGCGCCCCGTCTGTAGGTACAGTTGGATTCGCGGGCGGCTCGCCCGCCTGGAGAGAGCTCAAGCCATGTACCTCGAGAAGCTGCTCGTGACCCTGCTCGCCGCGCCGGTGATTGCCCCGGTGCCCACCACCGTCGCCCACCAGGTGGTCGCCCAGGCGCCCGCTCAGCCGGCCCCTGCTCCTGCCGCTCCCAAGGCCGAAGCGCCGAAGGCCGCCGAGGCCCCGAAGGCCGCGGACAAGAAGGTCGCTCCGGAGGTGAAGGAGCTGGTGGAGCGGATGCAGTCCTTCTACGAGAAGACGCAGGACTTCTCGGCCGAGTTCAAGCAGGACTACAAGTACAAGGCCCTGCGGCGCACGCAGTCCTCGACGGGCACGGTCATCTACAAGAAGCCGGGCCTGATGCGCTGGGAGTACCTGAAGCCCTCGGCGCGCACCTTCGTGCTGGCCGGCGAGAAGGTGTACGCGTACGACCCCGAGGCGCAGACGCTGAGCGTGGGCCGCATCGACACCAGCCAGCTATCCGCGTCGGTGACGTTCCTCTTCGGCCAGGGCAAGCTGGCGGACGAGTTCTCCATCAGCAAGGGCGCCTGCAAGGACTGCAAGGGCACGCTGCTGGTGCTGGACCCGCTCAAGCCGGACCCGCGCTTCCAGCAGGTGCGCCTGGAGGTGGATCCGAAGACGGCGCAGGTGCTGAAGAGCACGGTGGTGGATCCGGACGGCAGCGAGAACGCCATCGCCTTCCTCAACCTGAAGACGAACGTGGGCGTCGGGGCGGATGCCTTCAAGATCAACCCGCCCGAGGGCACGCGCATCGACGACTTCACCAAGCCGCGGAAGTAGCCGGTGAGGAGCGCGCGTCTCGGGGCCCTGCTGTTGTTGCTCGCCGGGTGTCACCGGGGGGCGGGCCCCGCCGCGCCCGAGGCCCCGGGCAGTCTCGTGGGCCAGACGTTGCCCCTGCTGCCCTCGCCCAACCTGCGGCTCGTGGTGGAGGGGCAGTTGAATGGGCGGGCGGTGCCGGTGGTGCTGGACGTGGCCCGGGCGCTCTCGGCGGTGTCCTCGGCCTGCTGGGATGCGAAGAAGCCGCCTCCGCCCGTGATGGGCTCCGCGCGTGTGCCGGATGTCTACGGCGTGCCCGGGGCCCTGCGTGACTGGCCGCTGGTGCGCCTGCCGGGCCTGCGCGTGGGCGGCATCAACCTGGGGCCTCGTGGCATGGGGCTCACCGATGAGCGGGCCTGCGCGGTGACGCTCGGGGCCGATGTGCTCGCCGCCTATGCGTTCACGGTGGACCCGCTGCGCCGGGAGATCTCCTTCGAGAAGTCTCGCCCGCGCGCGGAGTACCTCGCCGACGCGGCCGCCGCTGGCGGGGACCCGGCCGAGGAGGTGCACCGGCTCGAGCTCGCGAGGGATCCGGTGGGTGACTGGCCGCTGCTGGCGGCGCGGGTGACGCAGGGCGAGGCGGCGCTCACGGGCCCCTTCGTGCTGGGCTCGCGCGAGCCCTTCTCGCGGCTCGCGATGGGGGCCGCGGAGGCGCAGGGACTCCAGGCGCTGGAGACGGCGGCCAACCTGCCGCCGAGGGCCTTCCTGGTGGACGCGGTGGAGGTGACCTCGGGCGTGGGGGTGACTCCGCTGGTGCTGGAGGCTGGAGTGGGGTGGAGGAACCCGACCACGCTGGGCCGGCTGGGGCCGGACGTCTGGGGACGCTTCCGCACCATGGTGGACGTGCAGGGCGACACGCTGGTGCTGCGCCGGCCGCGCGTGCAGAGCGTCGAGGGCCGCCAGCGCTGCGCGCGTCCGGGCTCCCAGAATCCGGAAGAGGCGCGCGAGGAGTCCTGCTTCGGGCTGCACGTGCGGCGGGGGGCGGACGGGCGGGGGGCGCTCACGAGCGCGGTGTTTCGCGACCTGCCCGAGGGAGGGCGGGTGCACCTGGAACCACTGGGCGAGGACGGCAAGCCGCTGACGCTGGACTGCCAGGTGGGGTTCTCGTTCTCGCCCACGAGCCGGGGCGTGACGACCCAACACCTGGTGCCGTGGCCGAGGCTGACGCAGGCGATGCCCGAGTGCGCCGAGGCCCTGAAGTCGGTGCGCGGATACGCGCTGGCACTGTTCGAAGAAGGGCAGCTCCAGGAGTGTCCGAACGCCTGCATCTTCGTGCACCAGGGGAGCACGCGGCGCACGGTGTGCGAGTGCCAGCCGACGCCCTTGGGAGACGCGGTGGCGGTGCCCCAGCGGAGCAAGACGTCGAAGCCGCCGACGAAGAAGGAGCGCGAGCAGGAGCCCGAGGATCCGAGGTAGCTGAACCCCGACGCCACAAGTCCTCACTGTCTCCCAGATATCCCCTCGCCCTCCGGGAGAGGGACGGGGTGAGGGTGCCACGGACCCCGGGTTCCCCTCTGGAGTGTGTTCCCCGAGGAGTTCGCCAGGAGGACAGGAGCGGTATAAGGCGAGCGGAAATGTCCCGAGAGCCGCTGGACGCACCCGTCTCCCCGCGCGAGTCCTGGAAGATCGTCCTCCTGCTGGGAGCCTGGGGCATCTTCGCCGCGTGGTGCGTGAGTGGCATCCCGCCCGCCGTCGATCTGCCCGCCCACGCGGCCCAGATGCAGACGCTCGCGGAGCTCGTCCGGGGCAATCCCCAGGTGTCCGCCTACTACGAGGCGCATTTCCCGCTCGGCTACGGGTTGCCCATCTGGCTATTCCTGCCGGTGACGCTGCTGACGAATGGGGCCTTCGCCGCGCGGCTGGCGGCCTGGACGGCCCTGATGCTCTTCCCCCTGGCCCACCTGGCGTTCACGCGCGTCCTGCACCGGCCCGCGTGGACGGTGGTGTTCGGGCTCCCGTTCGCCTTCAACATCTCCTACTGGTACGGCTTCCTGCCGAGCCTCTTCTCCCTGCCGCTCGCCCTGCTCTCGCTCGCGCTCTACCTGCACGCGCTGCGCGGTTCCGGGCGCATGGTGGGCGCGGTGGTGGGGCTCGCGCTCCTGTCCACGGCGACGATGCTCTCGCACCTCGTCGCCTTCGGAGCCCTCTGTGTCGGCGTGGCCGCGCTCGCGCTCACCTCTGAAGATCGGAGACGGGCGATAGGGCTCGCCGCCGCGGGCCTCGCGCTTCCCCTGGCCCTGTGTGCGACCCGTGTGCTGACGCTCGCGTCGAGGGCCGTCACCCCCGGCAACCACATGGCCTCAGACTACGGCTGGGGCTCCCACTTCAACTGGCTCCTGCGCAACTACCGCCCCGAGGGCCGTCTCGCCGTCATCGGCCCGGTGCTGGTGACGCTGGTGTTCGTATTGGCCTACCTGCGCCACCGGCGCGAGGAGCCTCGTGCTCCCTGGGTGCTCTTCCTCGCGCTGGGCGCGCTCTTCCTGGTGACACCCAAGGCGCTCTCGGGCGCGTGGCTCATCCACGTGCGGCTGCCCGTGCTCGCGGGCATCGTCGCCCTCGTGTTGGTGGACCCGGCGCGCATCGACCGGCGGCTGCGGCTCGTGCTGCTGCTCGTGGTGGTGGCTTCACTCGCCGAGACGGCGCGCTACCACTGGCGCTTCAAGCAGGAGGTGGCGGGACTCGAGACCCTCATCGCCAGCCCTCCGCCGCCGGGGGTGCACGGCTACGTCTCGCTCGTGGGGAACCGGGCCCAGGGGAGCCGCCTCGTGTACCTGGAGCACCTGGGCCAGTGGTGGACGGCGACGCAGGGCGGGGTGGGGCACCACTTCTTCGCCGATGCGGACCACCAGCCGGTGCGCTTCCGTCCGGGCCAATCGCTGCCCCAGTGGATGGACGCGGGCTCCGAGGAGCAGCTGGCGCCCTTCAGCGCCCTGCTGGTGTACGGGGATGCGCCGCTGCCCGGGACCCTCGCGGGTTTCGAGGAGACCGGGCGCGCGGGCTCGTGGCGCCGCCTGGAGCGGCGCTGAGGCTCTACCGCGGGGACGTCAGCGCTGCGACGTCACCACGGGCATGGGGAAGGACTCGCGGGGCTTGTGCACGCGGTCCTTCGGGTTGGGGCGCTCCACCACCTTGGCGATCAGGTCGTAGTCGTGCGCCTCCGTCACCTCCACGGTGACGAACTCGCCCGGGTAGGCCAGGCCGTCGTTGATGTAGACCAGTCCGTCGATCTCCGGCGCCTGGCCCTCGTGGCGGCCCACCAGCAGGTGCTCGGACTCCTCGCTCGGGCCCTCCACCAGGACCTCGATGCGCTGCCCCACGAGCTTCTTGTTCTGCTCGCGGTTGATGCGCTTCTGGATGGCCATCACCTCGCGCCACCGGCGCTCGATGGTCTGCTTCGGCACCTTGTTCTCGTAGTCGTACGCGGCCGTGCCTTCCTCGTCCGAGTACTGGAACACGCCGAGCCGCTCGAAGCGCTGCTCCTTCACGAACTCCTTGAGCAGCTCGAAGTCCTCCTCGGTCTCGCCGGGCAGGCCGACGATCATCGAGGTGCGCATCACCAGCCCCGGCACCCGCGCGCGCAGCTTCGTCAGCAGCTCCTTGAGGAACTTGCTGTCCCGGCCGCGCTTCATCGACAGCAGCAGCTTGTCGCTCGCGTGCTGCAGCGGCATGTCCAGGTACCGGGCGATCTTCTTCTCCGTCGCCATCAGCTCGATGAGCTCGTCGGTGAAGACGCGCGGGTAGGCGTAGTGCAGGCGGATCCACCGCACGTCCACCTTCACCAGCTCGCGCAGCAGGTCATGCAGCTTGGGCTTGCCGGGCAGGTCATGCCCGTAGGCCGTCAGGTCCTGCGCCACGAGGTTCAGCTCCTGCACGCCCTGCTCGGACAGGCGCTGGGCCTCGGCGACGATGTCCGCGATGGGCCGCGAGCGCTGGCCACCGCGCAGCGTGGGGATGATGCAGAAGGCGCACGCGTTGTCGCAGCCCTCGGAGATCTTCAGGTATGCCGTGTACGACGGCATCGAGTTCTCGCGCGGCGTCTGCGCGTCGTGGATGTAGTCCGGATCCGGAATCACCTGACGCGGGCTGGCCTCGGCGGCGAGCAAGTCGCCAATCTGGGCGTAGGCGCCCGTGCCGAGGAAGTGGTCCACCTCGGGCATCTCCTTGGAGAGCTCGGCGCCGTAGCGCTGCGAGAGGCAGCCGGTGACGACGAGGGTGCTGCACTCCCCCGACTTCTTGTACTCGGCCATCTCCAGGATGGAGTCCACGGACTCCTGCTTGGCGGGCCCGATGAAGGCACAGGTGTTGACGACGATGACCTGGGCCGCGGCCGGATCCTGCACCAGCGAGTAGCCCCGCTGCTTGAGGGTGCCGAGCATCACCTCGGAGTCCACCCGGTTCTTCGGGCAGCCGAGGGTCATCATGTAGAGGCTCTTGGTCTCTGGGGGATTCTGCACGGCGTTACCTTACCGCTTTCCGAGTTCGGTCCGCTCGAAGTGGTCGCCACTCCAAGCAAAGTTGATGGTCGGGCCGTTCGAGTAACCGATGCTCAACGCGCCCTCTTCATCGAGCACCACCGAGGTGGCTCGTCCCAGTGCACAGGTAGCGGCCGGCCACTCGAGCACCCGTTGCGCCGTCTTCCCCTTCACGAGGTAGAGGCCGAGGCGCAATTCCTTGTCCCCGTCACACGTGCCGTTGGCCGTATACGGGCTCTCGCCCGACAACACCACCAGCAGGGTCTTTCCATTCGGCAGCAGGAGCGTCTTGGGGACATTCACCCCCACCGACGCCGCGTCCACCGTGTGGGGGGCCACCAGCACCTCCAGCAGCTCGGGCGTCAGGGGCTCGTCCGCCTCCACCCAGTCCGGGTAGTGGAGGATGCCGTAGCCCAGCCAGCCGTCCGGCTGTCCCTCGAGCCCGATGACCCCCTTGGAGGGCTTCAGCTTGAGGCCCTTGCGGAAGTCGTCTGGCAGCCGGAGGACCTCGCCCACCATGCCGCCGCCCTTGCAGTTGGAGACGGCCGGGGGGGTGGAGCCCGCCGCGTCCACGTCCTCGTAGGTGAGGCACAGGTCGAGGGTGAGCGGCTCCTCGGCGGGGAAGCGCGGCAGGGCCCGGGCGGGGATGGCCACCTCGAGCGACAGGGCGTTGTCCTTGTGCTGCACGCCCACGTCCACCAGCTGCTGGGCGTACCGGGAGGTGCCGCTGTCCGGCGGCGAGGCGCGCTTGCCATCGAAGGCGAAGCGGAAGACGTGCCCGGTGGCGGTGAGGCCCGCGTCCGGGAAGAAGAGGGTGAGGGTGAGCACGTCCGCGGCCTGGAGCTGATCGTCCGTGGCCTCCACCCCCACGAAGAGGGTGTCCTTGCGCCACCCGGCGCGGGCGGTGAACGAGGCGCTCGCGTCCACGGAGGCCGGCGGCTTCACCGTGAGTGTGGTGGGGAAGTCCTTGAGGTTGCCGTCGAGCTTGGGCGCGCGCGGCAGCGAGGGCACGGACTTCACCGTGCGGGGCTTCGCGGGAGCCGGCTCCTTCTTCTCCTGGGCGGAGGCGGCCCCTGGCACGAGCGCCGCGAGGAGGGCGGAAACGACGAGTGAGCGCACGGCTAGTCCCGGAAGTTGGTGAACTGCATGTCGAGTTGCAGCTTGTCCGCTTCCTTCCGGAAGAGGGCCATGGCGGCCTGCAGATCGTCCTTGTTCTTGCCCGTCACGCGGAGCTGATCCGCCTGGATGGAGCCCTGGACCTTCATCTTCGAGTCCTTGAGCAGCTTCACCAGCTCCTTGGACTTCTCCACCGGGATGCCCTGCTGCAGCTTGATGAGCTGCTTCACGTTGGACAGGCCCGTCTTCTCGATGGGCTCGTACTCCAGCGCCAGCAGCGAGATGCCGCGCTTGGCCAGCTTGTTCAGGAGCACTTCCTTGGCGGCCTGGACCTTCTCCTCGCTGTTGGCCTTCACCGTGATGGACGTCTTGTCCGGGGCGAGGACGATGTCCCCGTTGACGCCCTGGAAGTCGTAACGGGTGGAGATCTCCTTCTTGGCCTGGTTGACCGCGTTGTCGAGCTCGGCGATATCGATTTTGGAGACGACGTCGAAGGAAGGCATGGCAGTTCGCGCCCTTATCACACCTTGATGACCATCGGCACCACGACGGGCCGCTTGGATGTATACAGCTTGAAGGCCCGGCGCACCGCCTTGGCCAGCTCCTCCCGCACCCGGGCGTCATCCCCCCGGAGTTGCTGGGACATCTCCAGGAAGAAGGCCCGTGCGTCCTCGGCCACCCGGGGCAGCAGCACCTGCTCGTCCAGGTTGAGCCCCTGTCCGGACAGCTGGGGGCCCCCCAGGACGGCCAGGCTGGCCCGCTCGATGACCAGGGCCGCCACGATGAAGCCCGTCTCGGCGATGCGGGTGCGCTCCTGGAGGATGTCGGGCGTCACCACCCCCTGGCCGAAGCGGTCCTGGTAGATGCGCCCCGTGGGGACGCTGCCCGAGAAGCGGCCCCGGCCCTCCTCGAAGACGAGCAGGTCCCCATCCTGCGCCAGCAGCAGCTGCTCGGGGGACAGCCCGGACTCCCGGGCGGTGGCCAGGTGTCGGTGGAGGTGGTGCAGCTCGCCGTGGATGGGGACGAAGTTCCTGGGGCGCACCAGGTCCAGCACCCGCCGCTGCTGGGGCTGGCTGGCGTGGCCGGACACGTGCACACCGGGCTCGAGGTCCGGGTAGACGACGCGGGCGCCGCGCCAGAGGAGCTGGTCGATGAGGCCGGACACGGCGCGCTCGTTGCCGGGGATGGCGCGGGCACTGAGGACGACGAGATCTCCGGGGCCCAGGCGCAGGGGGCCGTCTCCGGCGGCGAGCTGGGAGAGGCCGGCGCGGGGCTCGGCCTGGGAGCCGGTGGCGAGCACCAGCACGCGCTCCGGGGGGAGCCTGGCCGCGTCCTCGAGCGGGATGAAGAGCCCGTCGGTGACGGAGGGGAGGAAGCCGAGCTCGCGGGCCATCTCGATGTTGCGCAGCATGCTGCGCCCCATCGTCACCACCTTGCGCTCCAGCGTCCGGGCCAGGTCCAGCACGTGGTGGATGCGGTGCAGGTTGGAGGCGAACATGCTCACCACGATGCGGCCGCGCACGTCGCGGAAGAGCCGCTCGAAGGTCTGCTCCACCTCGCGCTCGCTGCCCGTCTCGTGGGTGCGCTCGGAGTTGGTGGAGTCGGCCAGGAGGCAGAGCACGCCCTGGTCGCCGAGCTCGCCCCAGCGCTCGAGGTCGGTGCGCAGGCCGTCGATGGGGTCCGGGTCCAGCTTGAAGTCCCCGGTGTGGATGACGGGGCCCTCGGGGGTGTGGACGACGTAGCCCACGGCATCGGGCACGGTGTGGGTGACGCGGGTGGCCTCGACCTTGAAGTGGGCGCCCACGGGGAAGGGGTTGCGGGGCTCTATCTCCCGCAGGTCCGCCTCCACGCCCAGCTCGTGGAGCCGGTGGCGCACCATGCCCAGCGTGAAGCGGGTGCCGTAGACGGGGACGGGCACCTCGTTGAGCAGGAAGGGCAGGGCGCCGACATGGTCCTCGTGACCATGGGTGAGGAGGATGCCCTTGAGCAGGGAGGCGTTCTGCCGGAGGTAGGTGAAGTCCGGGAGGATGATGTCCACCCCCAGGGTACCGATGGGGGGGAACATCAGCCCGCAGTCGATGAGGAGCATCTCCCCACGGCAGGCGATGACCATCGCGTTGAGGCCGATCTCGCCCAATCCTCCGAGGGGAATCACGTGGAGCATGCGTCTACATATATGGCCACGAAGGGGCAGGCGGCCTCAGGAATCGCCCGCCCGCTCCCTCTCCCCCTGGGAGAGGGCTGGGGTGAGGGTCTTCCGTGAGGGTCTACGGGGGCGGCGGTTCTTCCTCCTTCCGGAGCACCTCGGCCGGCAGGTTGCGGCGCAGGGGCTCCAGGATGACGACGACCCAGGCCGTCAGGGGCGAGGGCAGCATGATCAGGCCCAGGATGAAGAGGAAGCGGAGCGCACGAAAGGCAAGGCGAAGGCTGGCGCGCACGAAGGTGCGCACGGCCTTGGGAAGCAAGGTCATGACGGACTCCTCCAGCTGAAAGACACACTCCAGGAACGGGACCCCGGAGTGGCTCAGTGGAGGAGCGCGCGATGCGTGAGGAAGAGGCGGCGCGGTGGCCCGGGTGCACGGGTCTCGCGGATGCCACCGGTGGACAGCGGACGCGAGTCGAGCCGCACCTCTCGCTGGGACTCGGGCTCGCGATGGACGGGGGCCCGGACCTCCGTGCGGGGCCTCTCGGGCGCGTACTGCTCGACGAGCACGGACACCACGGCCGTGGCGGTCGGGAGCGTGTGCGCCGACGCACTGGCCCCGACGAGCGCGAGGCACGCCAGCGCCAGCCTCATCCAGCGAGCCATGTGGTGCAGAGGACCGGACATCGGGACTCAACGTAGCCACGAGGGCGCTTCCGTCAAACCCGCCCGGGCGTCGCACCCGTCCGAGCCGCTGGCGCTCCCCTCTGGGACGAAGTACGCAGGGAGCTGAACGTCCCGCTCCACCGGGCGGGAGAAAGGACCCACTGTGAACACGCTGAAGGGGAAGACCCTGTTCATCACCGGCGCGAGCCGTGGCATCGGCCTGGCCATCGCGAAGCGCGCGGCCCAGGACGGCGCCAACGTCGTCATCGCCGCCAAGACGGCCGAGCCCCACCCGAAGCTGCCCGGCACCATCCACTCGGCCGCCGAGGAGATCGAGAAGGCCGGCGGCAAGGCGCTGCCCCTGATGGTGGACATCCGTTTCGAGGAGCAGATCCACGCCGCGGTGAAGCAGACGGTGGAGCGCTTCGGCGGCATCGACATCCTCGTGAACAACGCCAGCGCCATCAGCCTGACGGGCACGCTGGAGACGCCGATGAAGAAGTTCGACCTGATGTTCGGCGTCAACGTGCGCGGCACCTACGCCACCACCCAGGCCTGTCTGCCCGAGCTGCTGAAGGCGAAGAACCCGCACGTCCTCACCCTGTCTCCGCCGCTCAACATGAAGCCCAAGTGGTTCGAGAACCACGTGGCCTACACCATGGCCAAGTACGGCATGAGCATGTGCGTGCTCGGCATGGCGGAGGAGTTCCGGGACCGGGGCGTGGCCTTCAACGCGCTCTGGCCGCGCACCGTCATCGCCACCGCGGCCATCAACATGATCGGCGGCCAGGACATGATGGAGGCCAGCCGCACCCCGGAGATCATGGCCGACGCGGCCCACGTCATCCTCACCCGCGACAGCCGCTCGAGCACCGGCAACTTCTTCATCGACGAGGACCTGCTGCGCGAGACCGGCGTGAAGGACTTCTCCAAGTACCTGGTGAAGCCCGGCACCGAGCCGATGCAGGACTTCTTCCTCGACTGAGGCGGATGACGCGTCTCGAACATCTTCGCGGGGCCCATGCGGCGGCGCTGCTCCGGGAGTTGCTGGCCCGCGAGCACGGGCCGGAGCGGAGCTGGGCCGCCGGTGGTTCTATCTGTCGGGCCGCCTCCGGGCTGGCTCGTCACACATCCTGTGAGGAGCGCCAAGCACCACGATGTTTCTGACCAGCATCATGGGAAATCCTTTCGAGCCCATCTCTGCACGGCCCCGTACAGCGTCCTGCACAGGGGGTGCTCCCCACCACCGGGAGGCTGGGGGAGGGGGGCCCTGGGCGGCCCGGCCCGGCTCGTGCAATTCTGTTGGTGGATGAACACGTTGGGACTGATTCACACCGGGACGGCGCTGGCGATGTTGGCACTGGTGCTCCTGGAGCTGCGCGATCCGCAGTTCCGGGCGGACAGCTTCGCGGCGGGGCCGAGGCGGCGCCGCAACTGGGCCTTCTTCTTCACCAGCTTCATCCCGACGATGCTGGTGCAGTCCGCCGGCACGTGGTTCCACGCCCACCTGCCCACGCTCATGCGGCCCGGGACGCTGCCTCCCGTGCTGGACTTCGTGGCCTGCATGCTGGTGGCCGAGCTCGTCAGCTGGACGAGCCACTGGGTCAAGCACCAGCACCCCTTCCTCTGGCGCTTCCACTTCCAGCACCACCGCGAGGAGCACTTCAGCGTCTGGATGGTGACGCATACGCACGCGCTGGAGGTCGTGTTGTCGGGCACGGCGTTGGTCGCGCTGCTGGCCGGACTCGGCTTCTCCCCGCTGTCCGTGCAGCTCTACTTCGCCCTGTATTCGGTGGTGCTGACGTACCACCACTCGGCGCGTGGGTACTCGCTGGGGTGGTTGGACTGGCTCATCATCAGCCCCGCCTACCACCGCCACCACCACCGCCGCGTCGGCAAGGGCAACTACGGCGGCACGCTGACGGTGTGGGACGTCGTCTTCGGCACCGTGCACTGGCCCGAGCCCGAGACCGCCACCGCCCCCGTGGGGCTGCCACCGCAGGCCCACGAGCCCTTCGGCTACCGCAAGGAGATGCTGTACTTCCTCTCGGCCTGGCGTAGGCAGCGCTCGTGACCTGGTTCTCCTTCTTCGAGCGCCTGCTGGCGCACCGGGGGCTCCTCGGCCTGGGGCTGCTCGCGCTGTGTGTGCTGGCCGGCCTGGGCGCCGCCCGCGTGCCGATGGACCCCTCCATCGAGCGCATGCACCCCATCGGCGACTCGGCCAAGGCGGACTTCGATCGCTACCGCCGCGCCTTCCCCGGCGAGGACTCGCAGGTGTTCGTCATCGCCGAGGGCCCCGCTGTCTTCACTCCCGCGGGGCTCGGCTCCCTGGCGAAGCTGGAGGAGGAGCTGCGCGGCCTGCCCCGGGTGCGGCACGTGGTGGGGCCGGCCTCGGCTCGCACGGCGGAGGGGCTCCTCTTCCCCGAGGACTCCCGCACGGGCGTGGAGGCGCTCCGGGAGGCGCTCGCGCGGGCCCGGAAGGAGCCCCTGGCCCGAGTGCTGGTGCACCCCACGCGGGAGCTGTCCGTGGTGCAGGTGTCGCTCGCGTCGGGAGCGGGGGCCGAGCGGATTCTCGCCGAGCGCGCCTTCTCCCTCCAGGCCGGTGCGCTGCTGGCCCGCCACGCGGGGCCGGAGCTGAAGCTGACGCTCTCGGGGGCTCCGGCGGTGCGCGCCATGCTGGCCCTCATGGTGGAGGAGGACATGGGGCGGCTGCTGCCCCTGGCGCTGCTCGTCATCCTCGGGCTGGTGGCCTTCGCCTACCGGGACGTGTGGTCCGTGCTGGCCACCGCCGCGACGCTGGTGGTGGCGTGGATGTGGATGGTGGGCGCCATGGGCTGGGTGGGCGTCCCCTTCGGCGTGCTCACCTCGTTCGCGCCCATCGTCATCCTCATCGTGTCGCTGACGGACACGGTGCACGTGCTGTCGGACCTGGAGGAGCGCCGCCGCTCGGGGACGCCATACGCCCGGGCGCTCACCGAGGCCATGGCCTCCGCCGCCGGGCCCTGTCTGGCCACCGAGCTCGTCATCGCCGCGGGCTTCCTCTCCATGGGCTTCATCGGCCTCACCGCCGTGTGGGAGTTCGGCCTGGCCACCGCCCTGGGCGTGGTGCTCGCGTGGGCGGCCAACATGCTGGTGCTGCCGTGGGTGCTGACGTTGCGCTCGCGCGCCTCGGCGAACCGGGCCCGGCGGGAGCTGCGGGCCTCGCGCACGCGGCCCCTGGACTCGGTGCTGGCGTGGGTGGAGCGGCAGGTGGTGCACCACCCCCGGCGGGTGGTGGGCGTGGCGGCGGTGGTGGCGCTGCTGAGTCTGCTGTCCCTGACGCGGCTGCGGCACGAGTTCCGCGTCTTCGATGACCTGCGCCAGGACTCGCCGCTCGCGGCCGAGCTGACGTACGCGGAGGGCGCGCTCGGTGGACTGGTGCCGCTGGCCATCTTCCTGGAGCCGGAGGGCACTCGCGCGGGCGCGGCGCTGTCGCCGGAGGCCATGGCCTTCCAGGAGCGGGTGGACGCGTACCTCGCGGCCCTGCCCGAGCACCCACCGGTGGTGAGCCTGCCCCGCCTGGTGGAGCCGGTGTACGAGGCGGTCTTCGGGCCGGCGCTGCTCGAGCGGACGGAGGAGACGACGGAGAAGGCGGTGACGCGGCTGGCACGCTACCAGCCGCTGGACACGGTGCTGTCGGAGGACCGGAGCGCGGCGGGGGTGGTGGCGCTGCTGCCCAACGTGGGGGCGGGACGGATGCACGAGCTGGTGGAGTCGGCACGGGCCTTCGTGTCGCGCGAGGTGCCGGCGGGGTACCGGGCGACGGTGACGGGCAACCTGGCCATGACCGAGCACGTGACGGGCATGCTGACGCGCGGGCTGCTCCAGAGCTTCCTGTCCGCGCTGGCGGTGAGCTTCGTGGCCTTCTTCCTGGTGCTGCGCAGCGCGAAGCTGGCGCTCATCGGCCTGATTCCCAACGTGCTGCCGGTGGGGGTGCTGTTCGGCGTGATGGCGCTGCTGGGCATCAGCCTCAAGCCGTCCACGGTCATCATCGCGAGCATGGCGCTGGTCATCGCCGACGACGACACGCTGCAGTACCTGGTGCGCTTCAAGCGGCGCTACCTGCGGCTGAAGGCGGAGGGCGCGGCCGAGCCCCACGAGCAGGCGGCGCTGGAGTCGCTGGGCGAGTGCGGGCGGGCGATGTTCGTCACCTCGGCGGCGGTGGCGGGGGGCTTCCTGTTGTTGCAGCTCTCGCGCTTCGAGGGCATCGCCCACCTGGGCCTGCTGACCGGGCTGACGCTGTGGGTGGCGGGCCTGGCGGATGCGTTCCTGAGCCCGGTGCTGTTGATGGCCTTGAAGCCGGAGCTGGGCCCGCCTCGCGAGCGCTCCCCGCTGTGCTGAAGGCCCCTCCGTTCCGTGGGCGCGATGCCCATCCCGCTTGCTGGACGGCCGGTGGAGCGGCTCGCCGTGCGTGTCACTCGGAACAGGCCTCGCGGGAGGCGTGGCAGGGCTTCTGCACAGGGCGCGGCGCATGCGCCAGTCGATTCTCTTCCTCCTGTTCGCCCTGCTGGGGTGTGGCTCCTCCGGTCAGCGGCTTCACGGTGTCTACGCGGTGACGGGCACCGCCTACTTCAGCATCCATGACATCGGTCATTCCTCCACCCAGGTCTCGGACACCTTCCGTGTCTCGGAGGGCACGGACTCGGAGCTCCTCCTCACGGATGCCACGGGACGGTGCTCGCTGCTCGCGGACATGGAGGGGGAGCGGGCCGTCCTCCGGCCGGGCGGCTCCTGCACGTACCCCGGCGACAACGGCCTCTCCGTCACGGTGACCCTGACGCGCGGAACGTTCTCGTTCTCGGGCGGGAGCGGCCGGTTCGACATGGCGGGCACCGTGACGGCCACGGCGTGGGGACGGCGCTACCCGGGCTCCTTCTTCCAGAACGCCACGCTCACCCGGGTGGGGGACTGACCCCAGCCACGGCTTCCCCGAGGGGCCCTCGGGTGACGGGCTCCGCGGGTCACATCAGGGTGATGGGGCCCGCGCGGCGCTGGGCCTCGTAGGCTTCTCCCATCGTGGAGAAGACGCGGGTGACGGTGGAGCAGTAGACGTACCGGGACTGCAGTGTCAGCGTCACCTCTCCCGTGCCCGCCAGCGAGCCCATGTAGAACTCGTAGCCGTGGTGGTTGGCCAGGTCGAGGTTCATGCGCAGCGTGTCCTCGGCGAACTCGGCGGCCGCCTGGGGCGCGTGGTTCTCCCACGCCTTCTTCATGGCCGCCCACTTCGCCATGCCCGTCAGGGAGTCCGCCTTCATGTAGGCCGTGGAGAGCTTGTCGTTGTTCATCATGTGCTCGTTCAGCCGGACCACCTCGGGAGTGGTCACGGTGAAGTCCGGCTCGGCGGGGGGCGTTCCGCGGAACACGATGAGGTAGAGCTGGTCCGAGCTGGCGACGAAGTGGAGGCTGATGGGCTGATGGAGGGGCGGCTTGTCGAAGTACTCGACCAGGTCTCCATTCGAGAAGGGCAGCTTGGCGCCCCCGCCCATCTTCTTCTCGTAGGGATGGGTGTGGAAGTCGCCGATGTACCCGGGCTTCTGACGGGCGTTGGTCGTGTCCAGGCTGATGGTGGTGCCGGACGCCGAGCCCTGGAGGAACTGCCCCGCCCACAGCTTCGAGGACAGCCAGAACAGGTTGAAGCCCAGCTCCTGTACGTTCGCCTCGGAGAGCTGGATGCGGCCGCGAATCTTGTCGGCGAGCACGCTCCCCACCTTCAGCTCGCTCTGCGTGTAGTACTGCGCGTTGCCGAGGCAGCTGGCGATGTAGTGGTCGAGCAACATGGGGGCACTCCTCCGGGGGGCGCGAGCGGGAGTAGATGGGGAATCGAAGAGAAGCCCCATTATAAGGGAATCTCAACGGACCGTACACCCTCCTGGACCGGTGAGTGCCCCGGGCAGCGGGTCCGGGCCGTGTGCACATTCCGCGGGCCGGGACGATCCGGAATCGAGGAGGTGCGGCATGGAGAACTGGACGCTGGGGTATGGCTCGCTGCTGACGACGCTCGGCGTGGGGGGATTCCTCGCGACGGGCAGGCAACACAAGACGGCGCTCATCCCCGCGGGCTTCGGCTCGGCGGCGCTCGGGTTGGGCCTGTTGTCGCGCCGCGTGTCCGCCCAGCGGTGGGTGCTGGGGGGCTCGGCGCTCGTCGGGTTGCTCGGTTTCCTGGGGGCCGCGCGAGGCCTCCGCCTGCTGCCGGCCCTGCTCCGAGGGGAGAAGCTGGAGCGGCCCGCCGCCGTCATCTCCCAGTCGGTGATGGCGGGACTGTCCGCGGCGTACACGGTGCTCGGCGTACGCCAGTTGCTGCGGGCGTAGGCCTGGGCCTTGGAGTGGGTCCCGGGCCTGCTTCACGCGAGCTGCCTGGGACTACTCCAGAGGGAGTACTGGGGCTCCTGTGGGGGGTCCCAGGCGGGACGTATCCCAGACGTACTCCTCCGTGGGGAGCAACTTCATGTTCGTCAGCGCATGGCGTTGGATGAACGCGGCGAAGCGCTCGGAGACGACGATGCTTCCCTGTTTGCCACGGGGGCGGAACACGTCCTCACCTGCCCATGTGCCCGGCTCCAGGGTGAATCCGTGGATGGTATTCAATCCGATGGAGCGGCACTCCATGCAGGTCACCGGCTCGCGGATGCGTAAGCGGCTGTGTGCCACATCCAGGGCCGCGCGGCCGAAACAGGCAGTCACGGCGAAGTAGCAGGGTACTTGGAGTGGCTGCGACTTCTTGCGCCTGCGGCGCACGCGCAGCACCTCTACCGGGTGGAATCCTTGGAAGCCGGTCAGCCCATCGGCTCGGAAAGCCTCGGCCATGCGCTCGGAGATGAGAACGTCATGGCCCGACGCCTCGATGAAGTCGCCGAATGCCTCGCCGTGTAGCGTCACTTCGCCTCGGTAGGGCGGCAGCCATGGCCGCATGCCAATGATGTCTCCGCACGCAGGGCACCGCGGCGCCTCCGCGGTATTGACAGGTAGCCCGGAACTGAACGTGGTGTCGTGGGGCCCCCACATCTCTTTCTGGAGCACGAAGAACCGGGGCGTTGGTGATGGATTAGAATCCATTCGGAAACCTCTTTCGCATGTCCGGGCGAGCATAGATTTCGCGCAGCATCTGCTCGAACTGACTCGGCGTTGCCTTCGCCTGCTCTTTGAGCCATTGGATGACCTCGTTGTCCACATCACGGTGCCATTTCTGGTAGCCGCAGTGTGACTCCTTGTCTTTCGCCCTGGTCACGAAGCGCTCATCCCGGGCTTTGTACAGTCCGCGAAGAGTCGCATGTCTCTCCAACTCCTCGGCGATGGGCCGGGAGATGATGTGGTGTTTCTGGCCCGTGCAGTGGGGGGGCTCGTCCGATGCTTCCGATTCTTCGCCTGACTCGGCGCTCTCTTGTGCGCTGGCGTCCTCCTTGAGCGTCGCCACCGCGGGTTGAGTGGCCTCGTGGAGCACCTTCGCTCCGTTGAGGGCCTCGGCGATCTCCGATGAACTCGCCCCACAGCGCTGCGCTGCGGTCAGAGGCTCCTTCCGAATGCAGCAATCCATCGTGTTCAGGCACGTGAGTTGTGCCAGGTAGACGGGGCTGCTCGCGGCGGCGGAGCCGAGGCTCGCGAGCACGAGCGACATCCAGAGCACGAGGGCCTTGCTGTTGATGCGCACCATGACCTCCCAGGTGCTGCCGAGCTTAATCGGAAGCGCGCAGGCCCGGGAGCCCCACTGCGGGACCCGGGCCTGCTTCACGGCGAGTGCCCGGGACTACTGCGAGGCCAGGGAGCTGCGCGGCGGGAGCACCCACAGCTCGCTCCCGTGCGCGGCGTCATCCGCGACGAAGAAGACGGAGGAGCCCACGCGGGTGAAGCCACTCGGGTACGAGGAGCCGGGCCCCGCGTCGAGGTCCTGCAACATCCGCGTGCCCTGCTCCGTCCCGTCGCTCACCCAGAGCTCCAGCCCCGTGCCCTCGCCGATGCCGCTGAAGAGGATGCGGTCATCCAGCGTGTAGAGCTGGGACTCGAACTCGTCGGACATGCTCAGCGGCCGGTGCAGCAGCTTCGTCCCGGCGCCCGTTCCATCCGTCACCCACAGCTGCACGTCCCGTGGGCTCGGGCCCGAGGTGGAGATGGCCATCGCGAAGAAGAGCCTGCTGCCCGCGACGGTGAAGGTGGTGATGTACGGGTCCGCGTCGGGCTGTCCGGCGAAGGGATTGGGCAGTGCCGCCACGCGCCGCTTGGACACGGTGCCCGCCTCGTCCACCCTCAGCCTGTACAGGTACAGCCGATGATCGGCCAGGTGGGTGAGCGTGAGGTACAGGCAGCGTCCTCCCACCACCCCGAGCAGCCTCGGATTGTACGTGTCCGGGCCCGGCGGGAACGCCTCCACGCGCACCGTGCCACCGCCCGTGCCATCCGTCCTCCACAGCTCGCTCAGGCCATCGGCGGTCTGGGTGAGGAAGAAGACGTACCGGCCCACGGCACGCAGGTAGAACGGATTCGAGCTGTCCGGGCCCGGCCGCAGGTCACTGACGAGCGCCGTACCGGTCTCGGTCCCATCCGTCTTCCACAGCTCGGTGCCGTGCACCGGATCCGTGAAGACGAAGTAGAGCGTGCTCCCCACGAGCACCTGCGAATAGATCAGCGCCGAGTCGGGCCCCATGTCCCGCACGCGCACCGTGCCGGCCTCCGTGCCATCACTCCGCCACAGCTCCGTGCTTCCGGGCGCGTCCAGCGCCCCGGGGACGAAGCGGAAGAACAGCAGCGTCTTCCCCAGGGCCGTGAGGTTGTAGGGGTGCGTGTCACCCGCTCCCGGCGTGATGTCCTTCACGAGCTTCGTGCCCCCGCTGGTGCCATCGCTGACCCACAGCTCGCCGCCGTGGTCCGCGTCAGCCGCGACGAAGAAGAGCCGCGTGTCCACGCGCGTCAGGTCCGACACGGGCACGCGGGAGGAGGGGATCGGCGGCGCGGGGAACTCCTTCACCGGCACGGTGCTCGAGCCGCTCCCATCACTCCTCCACAAGCCGCCGCGGCCATCCTCGAAGTTGGCGGCGAAGTAGAGCCTCCCGCGGAACTCCGCCAGGCTCGACGGGCCGGGGGCGAGCCACGGCGGCACGTCACCGGGCGGCGGGAAGATGTCCCGGACGACGCTCGCCGTTCCCAGCTCCACGCGGCCCCACTGCGCCTCGGGTGCTTCGCCCCCCTCCTCCCCCGGTGAGCGGACTTCTGGCCGCTCGTCCTCCTGGATGGCTTCCTCCGGGAGCGCTCCGCCACACCCGACCGCCAGTGAGCAGAGCAATACCGCGCTACGCCACACTCTCATCCCCAACCTCCCATGTCTTCGCTGGTACGGGAGGGTGGGGAGAGTCAGGCGATTCGTCCAGTGGTGCCCCGGGATGAGCGGATGCTCGCCGCTGCTCCGCGTACGGAGGGCTTCACTCCTTGTCGGCCACGACGGGGAGCTCGAACAGGGACGCCCTCCCGCTCAGTTGGGACGCACGTCGAAGGAGAGGAACTGGGGCGCGTGGCAGGACGTGCAGCGCACGCGGAGGACGGTGATGGCCCGGCCGTCGCTCCCCGTGTGCCGCAGTTGCAGGGCGTCCGGCACGCGCTCGAAGGTGCCACCGCAGGAGCAGCGCTCACTCCGGATGCGCTGGTCGGCGTGGTCCAGGCTCTCCACGATCATCACGGCACCGCCCTGCTCCTTTTCACGCAGGTGACGCACGGGACGCGGGGGCGCGGCCCGCCGGGCCTTGCGCTCGCGCAGGAACTGGCGGAACCGCCGGGGGATGCCCAGCACCAGGGCCCCCACCACCACCAGGAACACGCCGCTGATGGCGAGGCTGGTGGTGCGCGACAGCTGCGTGTCCTTCGCCATGGCCGACGGGGAGACGACCCCCACCGGCGCGCTGAAGGCGATGCCGAGCTGCGTGCTCATCTCCTTCACCGCCTCGGCGTGGCGGGCCAGCGCGTCCGGCGCCACCCGGTCCGCCAGGCTCCGGTACTCCACCTGGTAGGTGAAGCCGCCGAACCTTGGGACCACGGACATCTCCAGGCGCGAGGCCGGACCCTCCACCGTCTTCTCCGAGGGGGCGACGTTCAGCAGCGAGTCCGCGTGGACCTCCCACCGCACGCGCAGGTGGACCGGATGGTCGACCTCCACGGGGTGGACCCGGCCCTCGGTGCGGCGGGGAAGGGCCAGCTCCCGGCTCACCCGCGTGGCCGCGACGCTCAGCCCGCCGCCGGCCCAGGCGTCCTCGAGCTTGTAGTGCTCCTCCAGGGTGAGGGTGTTGGCGTCCGTGTCGTCCTGGACGCGCGGAGTGCCCTCGGACGTGAGCTTGGAGAAGAGGGCGCGGCGCAGCTCGAGGGTTCGGGTGGTGAGCTGCTCCGAGGACAGGCCGGCCAGCCACGAGCGGGCGCTGTCCGCCTCCGTGCGCGTGTAGCGGGTGGTGATGGCGAGCGTCCCGGTGCCATCGTCCTTCACGGAGAGCTCATAGTGGGCGTCCTGCTCCGGCCCCGGGGGCGGCGGGAGGGGAATGGACTCCAGGGCGGTGGTGCCGGGCGCGAGCACGAGCGCCCGGGCGTAGGGCAGCGGGCTGCGCGCGCCGAGCCGGCCCCGCTGATGGGTCATGGTGGCATCCACCCACTCCGTCCTCCCGGCCACCTGGGCGCGCACGATGGCGTGGTTGAAGGCGTAGGGCGAGGGCAGCTGGGCGCTGATGCCGCCCTGGCTGCGCGAGTTCACCAGGGCCACGTGGGCGGGGATGCCCAGGGGGCGCAGCAGGGTGGCGAGCAGCAGCGCCTTGTCCTTGCAGTCGCCGAAGCGCTGGGCGAGCACCTGGCCCGGGGCATGCGGCTGGTGGGTGTTGGGGCCGAGCTCGATGCCCAGGTAGCGCACCTCGTCCTGGACGAAGCGCACCGCGGCGAGGAATCGCGCCTCCTCGGAGGGAAGGGCGCGCCAGGACTCGGCCAGCGCCGTCAGCTCGGGCGAGCCTTCCAGCCCGTCCTGCAGCGCGAGCCCCCAGGAGGCCACCTCGGCCCAGCTCTGGAAGCTGCTCACCTGGACGTGGGGCCAGACGGCCAGGTCCGCGGGCACGCCGTCCTCTCCGGTGAAGGTGGGCATGTCCTTGCGCTCCCACCGGTACTCGCGCAGGCCACCCACCTCGCGCACCGTGGGCTCCGCCGTGGGTGCGCCGTGCGTCTTGAAGTAGAGCTTCAGGTCCGCGGGGGCGAGCAGCCGGTGGACGAAGTGCGCCACGGGCGTCTGCTGCGCCAGGGAGATGTGGTCCAGGTGATGGCCCCGGAAGAGCGGGTGGCCTTCCTCCACCGTCCAGGACTCCTCGAGCAGGTCTCCGGCGCGCACGTCCTGGAGGAAGGCGAGGGCGGTGCGCTCGTCGCTGTAGATGTTCATGTCCAGCCGCTCTTCCTGCTGGATGACCTTCACGTCCTCGGCGCGCAGCAGTTGGGTGCGCACGCCGTCGCGGGTGCGCCAGACGCCGTGCAGGCGCAGACGATCATGGGTGTTGGAGAACTTCACCTCCAGCTTGGAGCCCGTCTCCACACCGCGGCTGCTGGCCACGCGCCGCACCTGGCGGACGAAGCGCTCGGTCACCTCGGGCGAGACGCGGACCTGCTCCTCGGACAGCAGCACGTGGAGGCCCGAGACGGCGTCCTGCTCGCGCAGCGGGCGCCCGGTGTCCACGCGGGTGGGCTCCACCCAGGAGGGAGGCTCGGTCAGCGTGACACCGGCCTCCCCGGCGCGGGCGGGCAGCGTGGCGAGGGCGGACAGCAGCAGGAGGAATCGCGGGAAGGACATGACGGGCGCATACTCCCAGGAGGGAGGACGGGGAGGGAAGCCCGTGCATGGTGCTCGAGGGCCATCCATTTCCACGGGGAGCGCGGCCCGCGCGCGTTCCCGCCGAGGCGCTGGGCGAGGTGTGTGTCGGATGGTTTCCACCGGCAGTGCGCACGCGTGAGGGCGAGTACCTCTTCGTCCCAGCGGAGCAGGCGGGGGAGCTGGTGGACTTCGCGAGCTTCTCCCGGTTCTGATGTCCCACGCATCAACGCGTGGGCTTCAGCGTGGAGAGCGAGCGCTCCACCCGGGACGAGCCGGGCCCGTAGTCGCGCTCCGGCGCGGTGTAGAGGACGAGCACGGCGCGGTCCGCGAGCGGCAGGAAGTACACGAGGGTCCTCGACGTGCCCTGCTGGAACTCGTAGCGCGCCACCGGGCCCGCGGGGAGCGTCCCGCTCGTGGCGTTCAGCCGCCTTTCCGGCACCGGAACACCCGCGGCACCCAGCACCTCCTCCGGGGGTGCATCCACCTTGGGCGGCGTGCCCTGCACCGAGCGCAGCTCCAGGCCACCCTCGAAGCGAGCCACGGCCGGCGGGCCCGGCTCCTCGGCGCGCAGGGCCATGCCCGAGGGCGGCTCGTACTGGAGTCCGAGTGCAGGGAGCTCCGTCTTGCGCGAGCAGGCCACGGTACAGGACAGGAGCAGCCACAGGAGGAGGGTCGAGCGGTTCACGTTCGCGACTGTGCCACAGGCGCGAGGGAGCCGGTTAGGATGGGAACCATGTCCGCACCCAAGCACCAGTCCGCGTCCATGTTCGTCGACTTCGAGCGCGAGGCGTGGCGGGCCCTGCGCGCCGCGACGCCGCTGCCCCTCAGCGCGGAGGAGGTCGAGGGCCTGCGCGGGCTCGGAGAGCACCTGGATCTCCAGGAGGTGGCGGACGTCTACCTGCCGCTCTCCCGGTTGCTCAACCTGCACGTGGCCGCGACGCAGAGCCTCTGGGCGGCGCAGCATGCGTTCCTCGGCGGCTTCACCCAGAAGGTGCCCTTCATCATCGGCATCGCGGGCAGCGTCGCGGTGGGCAAGAGCACCACGGCGCGCATCCTCCAGGCGCTGCTGTCGCGGTGGCCGGACCATCCCCACGTGGAGCTCGTCACCACGGATGGCTTCCTGTTGCCCAACCGCATCCTCACCGAGCGCAACCTCATGCACCGCAAGGGCTTCCCGGAGAGCTACGACCGGCGCGCCCTGGTGCGCTTCGTCGCCGAGCTCAAGTCCGGCCGGAGCGAGGTGTTCGCGCCCGTCTACTCGCACCTCGTCTACGACATCGTCCCGGGCGAGGCGGTGAGGCTGCGCCGGCCGGACATCGTCATCCTCGAGGGGCTCAACGTGCTGCAGACGGGGCCGGTGGAGGGCGGGAAGATGCCGCACACCTTCCTGTCGGACTTCTTCGACTTCTCCATCTACGTGGACGCGCACGAGCAGGACATCCGCCGCTGGTACGTGGACCGGTTCCTCAACCTGAGGCAGACGGCGTTCCGCGACGAGCGCTCCTTCTTCCGGCGCTTCGCCGAGCTCACCGAGGAGCAGGCGATTGCCCGCGCCGAGTCTGTGTGGGGGGAGATCAACGGCCCCAACCTGGCGCAGAACATCGCGCCCACCCGCTCGCGCGCGCGGCTCATCCTCGTGAAGGGCGCGGACCACCGGGTGCGCCGCGTCCGCATGCGGAAGATCTAACGCCAGGGAATCCTCATGCAGCTTCTCCGTTCGCTCCGTGTCGTCCTCGTCGGCCTCCTGCTGTTCGTGCCTCCGGCCCTCGCATGCCTGTGGGACAGCGACACCCTGAAGGAGGAGTCCATCGGCCTCGACGAGGTGGCCGCCGTGCTCCGCGGGAGGATCCTCAAGCACTCGGCCACCTTCTATGAGCGCAAGGTGGCCTACACGCTCCCGCTGCTGGAGCGCGAGGACGTGAAGCCCGAGCGCTACGATGACCTCGCGGTGGCCTACGAGAAGCTCGGCCGCACCCAGGAGGCCATCGCGACCCTGGAGGCCAAGGAGAAGCGTTTCCCCGGCCTCTACACGACGGCGGCCAACCTGGGGACCTTCCATGCCCACGCGGGCGACTACCCGCGAGCGCTCGAGGAGCTGCGCCGCGCCCTGGCCCTCAACCCGGATGCCCACTTCGGCCGCGAGAAGTACCAGGTGAAGGCCATCGAATACCTGCAGCGGCTGGCCGGGACTCCCGAGCTCGTCCAGAAGGAGGAGTTTCTCGGCCTCCCGCTCGAGCCGGAGCGCTACCTCTTCGTCATGAATCCGGAGAAGGCCGCTCTGCGCAAGGAGCGCCCCGAGCTCCCCAAGGACGTGCTGCAAGGGCTGGTGGGGATCATCCGCTTCGGTAGCGGCGAGAAGAGCCCGCACCTGTGGTTCAGTCTGGGCATCTCGCTGGCGTGGAGTGGCCACAAGAACCTCGCCCTTCGCGCGATGCGCCGCGCCGAGCTGCTTGGCCATCCCCTGGCGCGTGAGCATGCCGTGGCGCTGTCTCGCACCATCAAGGCCTATTCCAACAGGCTCCCGGAATGGGAGGCGCTCGCCGCCGGGCTCGACGCGGAGTGGGCCCAGGGGCAGGCCTGGGTCCAGCAGAAGCAGCGCCAGGAGGATGCGCTGCTCGCCAGGGGCAAGGCGAAGCAGGTCTTCGGCTACTGAACGCGCAGCACGCGCCCGAAGCCCCGCTCCTTGCCCAGCGCGGGCGTGGCCGCTCCTCCGTCCACCGCGAGCCGGCCGTTGATGAGCACCGTCTCCACGGCGCCCCCGTTCTGGTTCACCAGCCGCACGAAGCCGTCGAAGCCCTCCATCGAGGACTCCTGGGGCACGTCCAGCCCCTCCCCGAGCCGCTCCGGGTCCAGCACCACCACGTCGGCCCGCTTGCCCGGTGCGAGCCTCCCGGCGTCCAGCCCCAGCCAGCCGGCGAGCTCCCCCGTGAGCCGGTGCACCGCGCGCTCCATCGGCATCACCGGCTCGCCGCGCCGCTCCGCCTCGCGCACCAGCCTCAGCATCCGCAGCGGGAAGTTGTAGTGCGCCATGTTGCGCAGGTGCGCCCCCGCGTCCGAGAAGCCGATGAGCACGTCCGGGTGGCTCACGATGGATTCCAGCTCGCGCGGCCGGTCATTGGCCATCACCGTGTACCAGCGCAGCTCCGGGCCATGGCGCGCCACCAGGTCCAGGAAGGTGTCCACCACGTCCTGTCCGCGCTCCCGCGCGATGTCCGCGAACGAGCGGCCCACCAGCGACGCGTCCGGCGCCTTCAGCACCCGCGACTGGTTGAAGTCCCGGTGGAACACCTTGGGCAGCAGCTTGCTCTTCCACTGCCGCTTGAACCACGCCCGGTACTTCGCGTCCTCCAGCAGCCGCTTGCGCTCCACCGCGTCCTGCAGGTGCAGCGCCGCCGCTCCCGCGCCGAACTCCTCGAAGACCACCAGGTCGATTCCGTCCGACCACAGGTCGAAGATCTCCGGCAACGCCTGCCAGCGGAAGTCCGCCTTCAGCAGCCGGTTGAAGAAGCGCGACAGCAGGCCGATCTGCCGGTGCAGGCCCCGGGTGGCGCGCGTGTCCATCATGGAGATGACCGTCGTCTTCAGCGGCTGGCGCAGCAGCCCCACGCTCTCCCAGAGGAAGAGCAGGACGTTCACCTTGGTGGTGATGTTGGGCACGCCCTGGAAGACGCGGCGGCGCTCGCGGAGGATGCGCGTGAAGCGGCGGTACTCGGACCAGCTCGCGAAGGTGGAGGGCAGGGGACGGCTGCGGATGCTCCGGTTGCCGCCCATCTTGTCCCACGGCAGCGTCATGATGGAGAGCCCCGCGTAGCCCTCGTCGAGCCCCTCGCGCAGCAGGGCCTCCATCCGCGCCAGCTCCCCGGCCGAGGGCTTCACCGCGCTGTCCAGGCTGCGCTCCAGCCCCATCACGTGCGCTCGGATGGCCGAGTGGCCCACGAAGGAGCCCACGTTGGGGCCCAGCGGCAACCGGTCCAGGTGCGTGAAGTACTCGCCGAGCGTCTCCCAGTCCTTCTTGCGCTCGAGCAGCGTGCGCACCGTGTCATAGGGAATGGCCTCCACCCGGCAGAACTGGTCGGCCAGGTCCTCCGGTGTGCCCACGGCGAGGCTCAGCGAGCAGCTGCCCACCATCACCGAGGTGATGCCATGGCGCACGGACTCGGAGAGCGAGGGGGCCAGCTCCACCTCGGCGTCGTAGTGGGTGTGCAGGTCGATGAACCCGGGCATCACCCAGCGGCCCGTGGCGTCGATGACGCGCGTGTCCGGCCCCGTGGGCAGGGGCGGCTCGCTGATGGCCGTCACCCGTCCGTCGCGGATGCCCAGGTGCCGCACGCGGGGCGGAGTGCCGAGTCCATCGAAGAAGAGGCCGTTGGCGATGACGAGCTCGTCCATGGGGCCCCACCCTAGCTTCCCTGGCTCCTGCTTTCAGCCCGGAGCCGTCCCCACCTTCCATGCAGCAGGTGGGGGACGTGTGCATCTTCTCCCTCTCAGGAGGGTGCACATGGGCTCGCCAGCGCATCCTGGAGCCGAGCAGGGGCATACCCCCGCGGGAGTGGCCCACTTGCAGCAGGCGGCTCAGCAGGCCCAGCTGCGGCGGTACGGAGTCCTGGCGAGCCTGGGTCAGCTGGCCCTTCGAGGACCTTCCTTCTCGTCCTTCGCCCGGGAGGCGCTCGCCCAGCTCCTCGAGGCCCTGGAGTTGTCCCAGGGCGCGTTGCTGGAGCTGCTTCCCGAGGGCCCGCCGCGGTGCGTGGCCAGCTTCGGGGTGCCCCTGGCGCCCGGGCGGCTCGTGGCGTCCGCCGAAGCCGGCGAGTGGCAGACATTCCTCGCGACGCACTCCCTCACCGTGAAGGTGTTCGGCGAGGGCGCACCCGTTGCCCTCACGCCCCTGGTGCCGGGCTGCCGGGGGCTCCTGGTGCGGCTGCCCGGTCCCTCGGGCGAGGCCGTGGCCGTGCTCGCGCTGGGGCTGCCCCCGCAGCGGCGATGCGACGCGGATTCCCTGGCCTTCCTCCAGGCCGTCGCGCTCCTCCTGGGCTCGGCCCTCCTCCACGAGCGCCAGACGCTGACACTCCGCACCCGCGGGGACCGGCTCGAAGCCCTCCTCCAGGGCTCGCCCGTGCTCATCGGCCTGAAGGACGCGGACGGACGCTACGGCTACGTGAATCGCCGCTTCGCCTCCTACCTGCGCAAGCCCGTGGAGGAGGTGCTCGGACATACCGACGAGGAGCTCTTCCCCGCGGACACCGCGCGGATGCTGCATGCCCATGACGACACCGTGCGCGCCACGGGGACGCCGCGGGAGTTCGAGGAGGTGCTCCCGCTGCCCGAGGGGCCCCTGTCCTTCCTCGCTGAACGCTTTCCCCTCCGGAGCCCGGATGGGACGGCCGGCGCCATCGGGGTCATGGCGCTCGACATCTCCTCCCTGAAGAAGATCGAGCAGGGGCTGCGCCGCCGCGAGGAGGATCTGCGTCAGATGGTGGATGGGCTCGAGGATCAGGGCCTCATCGGCCTGGACGCGGAGGGGCGGGTGAGGAGTTGGAGCCGCGGCGCGGAGCGGCTCAAGGGCTACAAGGCCGAGGAGATCATCGGCCGCCAGGCGGCGTTCATCCATGAGGGGGAGCTCTCGCACCCCGGCTTGCTGCGCGAGGCGCTCGCGGAGGCCGCGCGCAAGGGCCGCGTCGAGGTGGAGAGCTGGTGCATCCGCAAGGATGGCTCGCGCTTCCTCTCCAATGACACGGCCTTCCCGCTGTGGACGGAGGAGGGCGGGCTCCGGGGCTTCTCGGTGGTGAGCCGGGACGTCACCGAGCGCTACGAGGCGCAGATGGGATTGCAGCGCAGCGAGACGCGCTACCGCCTGGTGAGCCGGGCCACGGGGGAGTCCATCTGGGATTGGGACCTCGTGCGGAACCGGCTGGACTGGGGGGAACAGGCGATGGCGCGCCTGGGCTACCCGGAGGACGAGGACGCCAGCTCCCTGGGCTGGTGGGAAGCGCGCATCCATCCGGAGGACCGGGAAGAGGTGCTGTCCTCCCTGATGCGTGTCCTCGAGAGCGAGGAGGAGCGGTGGTGCGCCGAGTACCGCTTCCTGCGCGGGGATGGGAGCCAGGCCTGGGTGAGGGATCAGGGCTACGTGGTGCGCGAGAACGGCCGTCCCGTGCGGATGATCGGCGCCGTGGCGGACATCACCCCCCGGCGGCGCGCCGAGGACGAGCGGAGCCGCCTCTACCGCGAGGCCCAGGGTGCCATCCGCTTGCGCGACGAGTTCCTGTCCGTGGCCTCGCACGAGCTGAAGACGCCCCTCACCACGCTCCAGCTCCATCTGCAGATGTTGCGCGCACTGGCCACCCAGGAGGGCAGTGCCTTCACCCCGGAGCGCGCCCGGAAGAAGCTCTCGCTCGCCGAGCACCAGGTGCGGCGCCTGGTCACGCTGGTGAATGATCTGCTCGACATCTCGCGGCTCAACTCGGGGCGGATGGAGTTCCGCTTCGAGACCGTGGATGTGACCCGGCTGGTGCGCGAGATGCTGGAGCGGCAGCGGGGCCTCCTCCGGCACTGCGGCTCCGAGGTGCGGCTGCACCTGCGCGGCCCGTACTCGGCCCGCGTGGATCCGATGCGGTTGGAGCAGATCCTCCTCAACCTGCTCTCCAACGCGGCGAAGTACGGCCAGGGCAAGCCCATCGACGTCTCCCTGGACGGGGACGAGGACGGGTACCTCGTGCGGGTGCGGGACCGGGGCATTGGCATCGCACCGGAGGATCAGGAGCGCATCTTCGAGCGGTTCGAGCGCGCGGTGTCCGAGCGCAATTACGGAGGGCTGGGGCTGGGGCTGTGGATCTCCCGGCGGATCGCCATGCGCTTGGGCGGGACGCTCGCGGTGCGGAGCCAGCCGGGGGAGGGAGCCACCTTCGAGTTGCGCCTGCCCCGCTTCCCCTCCGAGACTCGCCCCTCGGAGCCGGTGGATGAAACCCACTGGTGAAGCCACGTGGGCAGAGGGGGAGCGATGAATCCTCGAACCGAAGCGGCCTTCCGGCGGGCGTACGATGACCTGCTCGCCTTGTGGACCACGAAGCCCGAGTCGCGGGACGTGGAGACGCCGAGCGCGCGGACGCGGGTGCAGGTGTGGGGACGGGAGGACGCACCGCCGTTGGTGCTCCTGCATGGCTTCAAGGTCACGTCCGGCATGTGGGCCGCGAATGCCCTGGAGCTCGGGAAGTCCTTCCGGGTCTACGCCCCCGACACGCCGGGAGACCACGGCTTCAGCGTGCCGCACCGTCCGCCGCGGCGCGTGGAGGATCTGCTCGGCTGGCTGGACGAGCTCCTCACGGCGCTGGGGTTGTCGCGGACGAACCTGGGGGGAATGTCGTTCGGCGGGTGGCTCGCCGCGCAGTACGCCGCGCGGGCGCCGGAGCGGGTGTCCAAGCTGGTGCTGATCGCGCCCGGGGCCACGTTCCTGCGCTTCAACACCGACTTCGTGCTGCGGGGCATTCCCTTCCTGATCTGGCCGCGCCGCGACTGGGTCCACGCCTATCTGCGCTGGGCGGCCGTTCCAGCGAAGGAGGCGGGTGGCCTGTACGACAAGGCGATGAGCGGGATCGCCGACGTGATGTGGACGGGGCTCCGCCACTTCGGCTGGTACGCCGGCCAGTGGCCCGGAGTGGTGAAGGAGGAGGTGTTGCGGCGCATC
Organism: Archangium sp.; assembly: GCF_036277355.1. Lineage (GTDB taxonomy): Bacteria > Myxococcota > Myxococcia > Myxococcales > Myxococcaceae > Archangium. The sequence continues at coordinate 2,166 of NZ_DASUNC010000161.1, read as the reverse complement.
CGGGCGCCGACGCTGCTGCTCGTGGGCCAGCAGGAGCGCATCTACGACGCGGAGCCGATGATGGCCCGTGCGCGCGAGCTCATCCCGAACCTCACCTGCGAGGCGATTCCCGACGCGAGCCATGATCTGCCCATGCGGCAGCCGGAGATAGTCGCCGAGCGCCTACGGGCCTTCCTCGGAGCATGATCGGGTTCCGCATGCTCCCTCTCGCCCTGGGAGAGGGCGGGGGGGGGAGGGTCGTCGCCAGCGTGTAGACCCTCACCCTGACCCTCTCTTAGTGGGTGAAAAAACGGTTCCCCGAGCGTCACCACCAACAGAAAACCATCCTCGGGCTTGATGTCTTTTAGCGGTTCTACGAGCACCTTCTTCCCGACGCATTCCACGGGCTCGAAGCGGCCTTCCCAGCCCAGCAGCTTCGTCCGTTCCCGGTCACAAGGTTTCTCGAAACGGAGGACGGTTACCATCTCACCCGCGACGTAAACCGAGGGCACTTCCGCCTTTGGTTCGTCCGAAAGATAGACGGTCCGAGAGATGGGCTCGCGTCCACGAGCCATGGCCGCAGACGCCAAGATGACGAGCAGAAGGGCAGACCGGGGAGGTAAGAAGTTCCGCATATCGCGGGTTGACCTACCAGATAAGTAAGGGGCGCGAGCGGCCAGCCCCCTGTGAGCGGGCCCGTCGTAGCGTCTCGAAAAGAGACTGTTCTAGCCTGGGCCGAATGAAACACTTGACGTCCTGTGTGTTCTTGGGTTTGGCCCTCCTTTGGGGGCTGTTCGCATCCGGTTGCTCGGCCAGTAGGGCGCACACCACCTGTTCCGGTGGGACGCACTGTTCGTCGAACCGCCCCACACTCCTGGCGCAAGCGGCCACGATGGACTGCCGCCCCGGTGACTCAACAATGACCTGTTGCATCAAGAAGCACCCTCAAGACCCGGTAGGCGCTTGTGGAGCCACGCAATCCGAGGTTGATCAGGCGCTCCGAGCCGTGCGAACCGGCTCCGATGTTGACGAGGATGAGGACGACTTCTCCAACAACGCTTCCCTACCCAAGTGGAAACAGAAGTGCATCGAGAGGTACAACGAGTGCGTAGAGGACGATTGGACGGGCAATTGCCACGACTGCCTACGTATGTGTGAGGGGCAGCACAAATGGCCTTCTGGCAAGTGCCACGGAAAAGAGTAGGTGGAGGCGCGCACATGGCCGAAGAGGCGGATTTGGATGATGTGTGGGTGTTGTGTCGTGACGTTCTCGAAAATGGCGCCCCGTTGGACCTCACCGACGAGATGTGTGTCCTCCTTTCGCGGGCTGCTCAGCAGGTGGCCATCGGTCAGCAGGACGCGGAGGATGCGTTGCGTGGCCACTCAACCGCAATGACGCTGCTTCGAGAGATTCACCGCCGTATTGGGGAAGGGTCAAATCGACTTGACGAAGCCCGAGACCGGGTGAGCGATCTTCAGCAGCAAGGGGACTTCGACGGGGCACAACAGGTCATGCGTGACGTGCTCGCCGTAGAGGTTGTCCCCTTCTACCGGGAGCAGGCCGAAAGAACCCTTAAGAAGTCGGCTGGGCTGGCGGAAGTGCTCGCAACCGGGCGGCTCAATCCGAACCTTCCCGACCGGCCGCAGCTCGCCGTTCTCGCTCAACGCATCGAGCAGGGGCACGCACTAGAACTCACCGACGACCTGTGCGCTCTTCTACGCCGGACCGCCCCCACGGCAGCCATCAGCGAGGCCGAGACGGAAGAGGCCCTAAAGAGCCCGGATGGCGCCGAGGCTTTGATGGGGATGATTCTCTCTCGCTTCCAAGAGGCCCAAAGCCGGTTCTTGCGCTCGATGTACCGGATGACAAGCCTCCGGGATGCTGGGGATCTCGAAGGTGCGCGCCAGCAAATGCGCGACGTGCTCGCCGTGGAGGTAGTGCCGCGATTCCGAGAGGCGGCCGAGGAGCAGCTACGGGGCCTAGACAATCCGCCCCCGGAGGCATGACCGGCTCGGGCTGGGCGCTCCGGAGTAGGACACAAATCGGGGTCTTCGGTACGTCGAGTGGGCAGGGCCGAGGACCAGAGGCCGTGCGTATGGGGAGGATTTGGGGTTCACGGGTGTGCGGAGCCGAGCGATGGTCATGGGACGCAAGTCCCCGCGAGAGCTCGAGGCATGAATGAGACA
>NZ_DASUNC010000160.1:0-24816 GCF_036277355.1 Archangium sp. | reverse complement strand
AAATCCCTCGTCACCGAGGAGGGCAGGGTGGCCGTGCTGCTGGGCGTGGAGTCACGCTCGCTGCCGGGTCACTTCTCCACACCGTATGGGGAAGTGAAGCTGGTCACCGTCAAGGCGTTGCTGCCCTCGGAGCTGGCGTACGTGCTGGAGCACGGCGCGGAGGGCCGGGCCGAGCTGGCGCGGCGCCTCGTGGAGAACGGCGAGGAGCACCTGTCGCGTCTCAAAAGGAAGCCCGTGGCGTAGCACGGAGCGGCAGTGGCTCCAGACAGGACGGGCTCAGGTGGGCTTGCGTCCGACGAGCTGCACCACGGCGGCCTGACCCGTGTGCAGCGTGCCCTCGCGCACCTCGCGCGTCACCTCACGCAGCACGGGCAGTTCCAGCCCCGCGAAGTCCTCGCGAAGGGCCTCGGCCGTGTAGAGAAGCTCCGCGACCGGTGGGCCACCTGTGCGGAAACCCAGCTGGGCGGGTGTGTAGGCTTCGAGGAGGATGATGCCTCCGGGCCGCAGACTTCCCACCACGGACTGGTGCACCTTGCGCCGCAACGCGGGGGGCAGGTGGCAGAAGATGGCGATGGCCGCATCCCACGCTTCCGGCTCGAACGTGAAGTCGGCCAGGTCGCTCACGACTGTCTCGATGGAGACGCCGCGCCCGGCGGCCAGGCGCTTCGCTTTCTGGAGCCCCACGCGGGAGGCGTCCACCGCGGTGACGGAGTGGCCCAGGGAGGCGAGGTAGACGGAGTTGCGGCCCTCGCCTTCACCGAGGCTCAGTACGCGTCCGCCGGACGGCAGGCGCGAGGCCATCTCCACGAGGAAGTCGTTGGGCTGGGTGCCATAGACGTACGCCTCGTGGCTGAAGCGTGCGTCCCACTGGGTGGCGGCATTCGAGGGCTGCTCGGCCATGGTGCTCCTTCCTGGATTCCGTGGGACACCCCGCGCCAACGCTTCCCGGTTCTTGAAGAAGATGAAGACGCCCATCACGACGAGGAAGACGGAGAAGGCCCGCTTGAGGGCCGCCTGCGAGACATGGTGGGAGGCCCAGGTGCCGATGAGAATGCCCGCCACGGCGATGGCCGTGAAGAGCCCCAGGTAGCCCCAGGGCACCTCGACATGGCCGAGGTAGCCGGCGAAGCCCACGAAGGAGTTGAGGGCGATGACGAGCAGGCTGGTGCCCACCGCCTGCTTCATCGGCAGCCCCACCAGGAGCACCAGCGCGGGGACGATGAGGAAGCCGCCGCCCACCCCGACCACTCCCGTGAGTCCGCCCACGCCGAGCGCGGCCAGGGCCATGACGGGGAAGGATGCCTTGTGGGGCTCGGGCGCGTGCGCGGACTCCTTGCGTGCCGCGAGGGCGGCCTCCTTGCGGCCATTGCGGAACATGAAGGCGGCGGCCACGAGCATCACCGTGGCGAAGAGCAGCAGTTGCACGGCGCCCGAGACGAGGACCGACAGGCGCGCCCCCGCGTAGGTGCCCGCCATCGCCACCGCCCCGAAGAGGAGGGCCGCCCGAAGCTGGACGTTGCCCCGGCGCCAGTGGCCCGCCGCGCCGAAGAGGCTGGTGACGCCCACCACCGCCAGCCCCATGGCGATGGACTCCTTGGCCCCGAAGCCCAGCACGTACACGAGGATGGGAACGGTGATGATGGAGCCGCCGCCGCCGAGCAGGCCGAGCGACAGGCCAATGAGAGCCGCGAGGGAGAAGCCGAGGAAGGGCATGGTGTCCGTTCTGGCGCGGCGCGCGCTCAGCCCTGGAGCCGGGCGGCGGGCGCTTCGCGCACGGCGAGCATTCCGCCCGCCAGGTTGTAGAGGTGGGTGAAGCCACGCTGGGCGAGCGCCTGCGCGGCCCTCGCGGAGCGTCCGCCCGAGCGGCAGATGAGCAGCAGCGGCGTCTCGCGGGACCAGGAGGCGGAGGCCGCCTCCAGCGTGCCCAGCGGGACGAGCTCCGCCCCGGGCAGGTGGCCCAGGGGGCCGGTGTACTCATCCGGCTCGCGCACGTCGATGCGCCGCACCTCGGGACCGAGCGTGCCGAGCTGGGCGGGGGTGATGTCCTGGTAGGGACGGGGAGTCATGATCGGGCCTCCTTGGGAGCTGGGCAGGGCGCTCAGGCTCCCTGCGGTGAGGGCGCCACGTGTCCGCAGGCGCGGTTGGCGGGGACGGCGATGTCGATCTTCCTGGGCTTGGGAAGATGGAGGTTCGCCATGATGTGGATGAACTCCTCGCGGCTCTTGCCGGCGAGGCGGGGGTTGTGCCGCTTCTCCTCGGCGATGCTCGTCACCGTGCGGCCCTTGTAGTCATGGCCGGGGTAGACGAGCGTCGAGTCCGGCAGGTTGAAGAGGACGCGGGTGAGGCTGTCGTAGAGCTGGCCCGCGTTGCCGTTCTGGAAGTCGGTGCGGCCGTTGCCGCGCACGAGCAGGGCGTCCCCGGTGAAGACGCGGTCGCCGAGCAGGTAGCTGATGCTGTCGTCCGTATGTCCCGGGGTGGCGAGCACCTGGAAGACGAGCTGGCCGACGCGCACCTCGTCGCCATGGCGCACCTGGACGTTGGTACAGGAGGCACCGCCTACCCCGCCCACCACGGTGGCCCGCGTGCGCTCGCGCAGCACGCCCGAGGCGGTGACGTGGTCGGCGTGGACGTGGGTGTCGAAGACGTGGGTGAGCTCGAGGTCCAGCTCGCTCACCAGTTGCAGGTCGCGGTCCACCTGCTCCAGCACGGGATCGATGAGGACGGCCTGGCGCGTGGCCTCGTCACCGATGAGGTAGGTGTACGTCGAGGACTCGGTATCGAAAAGCTGGCGGAAAATCATGTCGAAGCCTCCTGCCCATGAGAGCCAGGGGTGGAAAAAAGGATTCAGGGGGCGGATGGGGCAGCCAGGAGGGAGGGGGGACGCCACCCTGCTCCAGGGGCTTACGGGATAATATGAAGTGGCGTGGTCGCCGAGCGGGTGAATCCTCCTTCCTGGAATCTGGCTCTCATGGACATGACTTCTTCCTTCCTCCTTCCTCTCCTGGGTGGAGCGCTCATCGGATTGAGCGCCTCCCTTCTCCTCCTGGCCAATGGCCGGGTGGCCGGCATCAGCGGCGTGGTGGGCTCGCTGCTGGCGCCCGTCCGCGGCGACATCGCCTGGCGCGTGCTCTTCTTCGGCGGACTGCTCACCGGCGGCCTGTTGCTGGCATGGCTGCGCCCCGCGTCCTTCGCGGCCCCGGCGTCCCCGAGCCCGGGCGGAGTGGCCCTGCTGGTGGCGGCTGGCCTGCTGGTGGGCTTCGGCTCGCGGCTGGGCAACGGTTGCACCAGTGGACATGGCGTCTGCGGCATCAGCCGGGGCTCCGTCCGCTCCATCGCGGCCACGCTCACCTTCATGGCCACGGGCGTCCTCACCGTCTTCCTCGCCCGCCACGTCTTCTAAAGGAATTCTCCATGCGTCCCAACATCAGTGCGTTCCTCAGTGGCCTCATCTTCGCCCTCGGCCTGGGCCTCAGCGGCATGACGGACCCGGCCAACGTCCTGGGCTTCCTCGACATCGCCGGCCACTGGGACTTCCGGCTCGCCTTCGTCATGGGCGGCGCCATCGCCGTGCACGCGGCGCTGCGGCCCCTCATCTACAAGCGGAAGCGGCCCCTGTTCGCAGCGAAGTTCCCCGTCTTCTCCGTCAGCCGGGTGGACCGCAAGCTCCTCGTGGGCGCGGGCCTCTTCGGCGTGGGCTGGGGGCTGGGTGGCTACTGCCCTGGACCCGCGCTCACCTCGCTCGCCACCGGCGCGACGCAGTTGCTCGTCTTCGTGCCCGCCATGTTCGCCGGCATGTACCTCGCCCAGGTGCTGCAGGCGCGGCCGAGCGTGAGCGCGGGGTCTCCGAGCCTGGGCACGACGCCCGCTCCGTAGCCCCGGTGCGCCTGCCGCCGCGGGAGGTGAGCAGGTGCTGACGGCCGGGAGGGGTGTTGGCCGCGGCCTACAGATCTAGCCACTCCCTGTTGTCTCGAGCCTACAACCCCCGCACCCGAGTGTGAGGTGAAGCTCCGCGATCATTTCCAGGGCGCGTGGACGGCGAACAACTGCCCCGCCATCAACGAGAAGGGGCTCGACACGTGCCTGGAGCGCATCCGCACCACCTCGTGCTCGAGCGCGGCGGACTTCTTCAACACCGCGTTCATCGTCTGTGGCTCGGGCTCGGTCTGCCAGGACGCCGAGGACTGAGCACTCGCGTTCAAGTCACTCGGAGGCCGGCGCTCCGTGTCTCAGGCCTCCGGCCGGCGGCGCGCGGCGTCGACGCTCCAGATGCCCGAGCCGTGCGCGGAGATGTAGAGGAACACGAAGCAGTAGAGCGCGGCGAGCTCGCCCTGGTTCACGATGGGGAGGATGTGGCCCTGGGCAAACACGTGCCCCATGAAGTAGGCGACCGCCATGGTGCCGCTCGAGAGGAAGGCGGCGGGGGCGGCGAACAGCCCGAGCAGGATGAGCGCGCCGCCCACGAGCTCGATGCCTCCGGCGACGTAGACGACGAACGCGGGCGCCCCGGGCGGCACGCCGCCGAACAGGCCGAAGAGCTTCTGCATCCCGTGCAGCATGAACATGAACCCGCTCATGATTCGGAGCAGGGCATAGATGCGTTCCGTGTGGGGTCTCAGGAATCCCATGGCTTTCTCCTTCTCGCGACGCGTTCAACACAAGCTAACGCCGCGGCGGGAGCCCGGAGAGTCCAGCGCGCCCTGGCTCAGCGCTCCCGGAGCACCAGGCACAGGCGCATGCCGGCGCCGACCACCTCGTGGATGGGTTGCGAGTAGCCGCTCGCGATCCAGTTCAGGGCGATGTGGATGACGCCTCCCACCACGCCCGCCCGTAGCAGCGATGGCCTCGCCGCGCCGCCTTCCTCCCGAAGGCCGAGCGTCCGCGCGATCAGGTCACCGAACTCACCGAGCGAGGCCTCGAGCGCCTGATCCACCGCGGGGCTCACGCCCGAGATCTCCACGAGGAACACGCGCGCCGACCGGGGATAGCGCTGGAGTGCCTCGTAGTACGCGGTGAGCATCGTGCGAATCCGCTCGGCGGGGCCTCCCGTGGCCTCCGCGATGGCCTTCTCCAACTCGCCCATGAGGAACCGCATCACCGCCTGGAACGAGGCGACGAGCAGCTCCTCGCTGTGGGAGAACGACTCGTAGAAGTAGCGCTCGGTCAGCCCGGCTGCCTCGCAGACGGCCTTCACCGTGGCGTTGCGATAGCCCTGCTCGCCATAGACCTGGATGGCGGCCTCGAGGAACTGCTCACGTCTCTGGGCTCGGCGCTCTTCCGCTGAGGAGCCGCGATAACGCCGGTGGGCCACGGGAGAGGAGGGCATGTGACTCCTATTGACATGAACCGTTGTCAGATGCAATTTGACAATGTGCGCTGTCAATTACCTCGGCGCACGGGAGAGCATATCCATGACTGACCGGACGCCCATCGCCGAAAACGGCACCAACGCTTCGGCCGCGAAGACGGAAGCACCGGTGGAGCACTACGACGTGCTCATCGTCGGCGCGGGCCTGTCCGGCATCGGCGCGGCGTATCACGTGCAGGCCCACTGCCCCGGCAGGACGTACGTGCTCCTCGAGGGGCGCGAGGCCATTGGCGGCACGTGGGATCTCTTCCGCTATCCGGGCATCCGCTCGGACTCGGACATGCACACGCTGGGCTACTCGTTCCGGCCGTGGACCGAGGCCAAGGCGATCGCCGACGGACCGTCCATCCTGCGCTACGTGCGCGAGACGGCGAGCGAGTATGGGATCGATCGGCACATCCGCTTCCGCCACCACGTCAAGCGGGCCTCCTGGTCCTCCGAGCTCGCTCGCTGGACGGTCGAGGCCGAGCGCGGTCCCGAGAAGGAGCTCGTGCGCTTCACCTGCAACTTCCTGCTCATGTGCAGCGGCTACTACAACTACGCCGAGGGCCACCGGCCCGAGTTCCCCGGTGAGGCGCGCTTCCAGGGCACCCTCGTGCATCCGCAGTTCTGGCCGGAGACGCTGGACTACGCGAACAAGCGCGTCGTGGTGATCGGCAGCGGCGCGACCGCCGTCACCCTCGTGCCCGAGATGGCCAGGAAGGCCGCGCACGTCACCATGCTGCAGCGCTCGCCGACGTATGTCGTCTCGCGCCCGGCCGAGGACCGCATCGCCAATGGGTTGCGCCGTGTGCTGCCGTCGAAGCTCGCCTATGGGATCACCCGGTGGAAGAACGTGCTCCTCAGCATGTTGTTCTACAAGCTGGCGCGGAAGATGCCCGAGCGGGTGAAGAAGCTCATCGTCGGCCTGGTGCGCGAGCAGCTCGGTCCCGGCTACGACGTCCACTTCACGCCGAGCTACAAGCCGTGGGACCAGCGCATGTGCATGGTCCCCGACGCGGACCTGTTCGACGCCATCAAGCAGGGCCGTGCCTCGGTCGTCACCGAGCACATCGAGACGTTCACGGAGAAGGGCCTCCAGCTCGCCTCCGGACAGGAGCTGGAGGCCGACATCATCGTGACCGCCACGGGGCTCAAGTTGCAGCTGCTGAGCGATATCGAGTTCAGCGTCGACGGCGAGCGGTGCAACCTGTCGAAGAGCCTCAGCTACAAGGGCATGATGTTCAGCGACGTGCCGAACCTCGCCTTCACGTTCGGCTACACCAACGCGTCGTGGACCCTGAAGGCGGACCTCACCAGCGAGTATGTCTGCCGGCTGCTCAACCACATGGCGCGGCACGGCATGACGACCTGCATGCCGCGCCGTGACCCGTCGGTGGAGGAGATTCCGCTGCTCGACTTCTCGTCGGGCTACGTGCTGCGGGCGCTCGACGTGATGCCGAAGCAGGGCTCGAAGAAGCCGTGGCGGCTGTACCAGAACTACGCGCTCGACCTGGTCATGCTGCGCTTCGGCAAGGTCGACGACGGCACGATGGTGTTCTCCCGCGCGCCGAAGCTCCTGAAGGCGGGCGCCGGAGACTCCCGGCGCGATGCCGCCTGACGACGCCCGCAGGGCTCAGGGCTGGAAGCGGTAGATGCCGTAGGGACCGCGTTCGGCGGGGGGCAGGTGGATCTGCGTGGTGGTGACGTAGATCCTCCCCTGGGAGTCCTCCGCGAAGCTGTCCGGCCAGAGCAGGCGGTCATCACGGATGACCTGCTCGTACCTCGGTGGGCATGGGCCAGAGCGTGTGGCCCGTGAGCGCGGACCAGTAGAGCGTCTTGCGGTGAGAGCCTCCTGGGTGGAAATGACGCGCCGCAAGATGCAGGGGCACGGACATCCGCGCCACTGATTCTCAGGCGGTCCTCACCACACCGTGCTCGACCGTGACGGGCCAGGGGGTCAGCCGTTGGCCGGAACACGGTCCGCCCACGCACACCCCGTCGTCCAACTGGAAGAGCGCTCCATGCCAGGAGCAGGAGATCAGCCGGCCGTCGGGCGTCAGGTAGCCGTCGAGCTTCTGCGCCAGCGGCAGACCCTGGTGCGGGCAGCGGTCCACGTAGCCGCGGACCGTCTCGCCGGTGCGCACCAGGAAGCCGTGGAAGAAGGCGTCATCGATCTGCAGGACGAAGTTGCGCGCCCCGGGATCCGCCAGGGCGTCGAGCGTACAGAGCGCGACGCCCGCCGGAGTCTCGAAGACGCGTGTTCGTCCCGAGGTCATCGACGCGGAGCGGCGACGGTCTGGTCGATCGCGCCGAAGAGGGAACGGCCCGCCGCGTCCTGCATCTCGATGCGCACGCGGTCACCGTGGCGCAGGAAGGACGTCTTGGGGGCTCCCGCCAGGAGGGTCTCGACGGTCCGCACCTCGGCGATGCAGGAGTAGCCGAGCCCTCCGTCCCGGATGGGCTTGCCGGGGCCGCCATCCGCATCGCGGTTGGACACGGTGCCCGAGCCGATGATGGTGCCCGCGCAGAGGTCGCGCGTCTTCGCGGCGTGGGCCACCAGCGTGCCGAAGTCGAACGTCATGTCGACGCCCGCGTCCGCGCGCCCGAAGGGCTCTCCGTTCAACGAGACGCGCAGCGCCCCGTGCAGCTTGCCCTCGCGCCACGCGCCGCCGAGCTCATCCGGCGTCACGGCCACCGGAGAGAAGGACGAGGCCGGCTTGGACTGGAAGAACCCGAAGCCCTTGGCCAGCTCGCCCGGAATGAGGTTCCGCAGCGACACGTCGTTCACCAGCATGACGAGCCGGATGGCCTTCAGCGCCTCCTCGCGCGTCGCGCCCTGCCGCACGTCTCCGGTGATGACCGCGACCTCGCCCTCGAGATCGCAACCCCAGCCCTCGTCCGCGAGCGGGATGGGCTCCTGCGGGCCGAGGAAGCCATCCGAGCCGCCCTGGTACATGAGCGGGTCGGTCCAGAAGCTCTCGGGCATCTCCGCCTTGCGCGCCTTGCGCACCAGCGCCACGTGGTTCACGTACGCGGAACCATCCGCCCACTGGTAGGCGCGGGGCAGGGGAGAGGCGCACTCCGCCTCGGAGAACGGGCGCTTCGGTGCGTCGCCGCGATTCAGGGCCGCGGCGAGGGCTCGCAGTGGCGCCTCGCAGCGCTCCCACTCGTCGAGCGCACGTTGCAGGGTCGGCGCGATCGCCGTGGCGTCCGCGCACCAGGCCAGGTCATCCGAGACGACGACCAGATGGCCGTCACGTCCCGACTTCAATGAGGCGAGTTTCAACGCTTCGTCTCCGTGCCCGTTCCGGGCAGGCGTGCCTTGGGGAAATTCGACCAGCAGGCGTCGTAGTCCCGCTGCAGGGCCGGGGTCTCCATCGCGAACCGCGTGGGGGAGATCACCGCGCGGGTCTCGAACATGAACGCGAGCGTGTCGGCGATCTTGTGCGGCGCGAGGTTGACCGCCACCGCGCGCTCGTAGGTCTCCTTGTCGGGACCGTGGCCGCTCATGCAGTTGTGCAGGGACGCGCCGCCCGGCGTGAAGCCCTCGGCCTTCGCGTCATATGCACCGTGCACGAGCCCCATGAACTCGCTCATGATGTTGCGGTGGAACCAGGGCGGGCGGAAGGTGTTCTCGGCCACCATCCACCGCGGCGGGAAGATGACGAAGTCGCAGTTGGCCACCCCGGCGGTGTCGCTCGGCGAGGTGAGCACCGTGAAGATCGACGGATCCGGATGGTCGTAGCTCACCGTGCCGATCGTGTTGAACCGCGCCAGGTCGTACTTGTACGGCGCCAGGTTGCCGTGCCACGCCACCACGTCGAGCGGCGAGTGGTCCAGCTCGGCGGCCCAGAGGCGGCCCTGGAACTTCTGCACCACGCGCGTGGGGCGATCCACGTCCTCGAAGGCGGCCACCGGCGTGAGGAAGTCGCGCGGGTTCGCGAGCCCGTTCGCGCCAATCGGCCCCAGCTCGGGCAGCCGGAACAGCGCCCCGTAGTTCTCGCAGATGTACCCGGACGCCGCGCCGTCGGGCAGCTCCGCCCGGAAGCGCACGCCGCGCGGAACGATGCCCACCTCGCCCGGCGCCAGGCCGAGCACGCCCATCTCGGTGACCAGCCGCAGCCGCCCCGACTGCGGGACGATCAGCAGCTCACCGTCGGCGTTGTAGAAGACGGTGTCGGTCATGGACCGGTTGGCGGTGTACTGGTGGATGCCCACGCCCGTGCCCTGCGACGGCGAGCCGTTCCCGCCGAACGTGGCCAGCCCCTCGATGAAGTCCGTGGGCTGGGCCGGACGCGGGAGCGGATTCCAGCGCAGGCGGTTGGGCGTGGCGGGCGTCTCGGTGAAGGGCCCGCTGCGCAGCAGACCCTCGGGGAGCGGACGGAAGGCCCCGTGGCTCGAGCTGGGACGCAGCCGGTACAGCCAGCTGCGGCGGTTCTCGCGCCGGGGCGCGGTGAAGGCCGTGCCCGACAACTGCTCGGCATAGAGTCCGTAGGGAACGCGCTGCGGAGAGTTCTGTCCCTCCGGAAGCGCTCCCGCAACGGCCTCGGTGGTGAACTCGTTGCCGAAACCCGGCATGTACCCGTCGATCGCCATGTGCCCTCCGCTCGAGCCCGTTCTACCGGATGACTACTTCCGGGTCTCCACCTTGATGACGCCGCGGCGGATCTGATCGAGCTCGATGGACTCGAACAGCGCCTGGAAGTTGCCGTTGCCGAAGCCCTCGTTCCCCTTGCGCTGGATGACCTCGAAGAAGATGGGCCCGAAGAGGTTCTCGGTGAAGATCTGCAGCAGGAAGCCCTCGGACTTGCTGCCGTCGATGAGGATGCGGTTCTGCTTCATCCGCTCCAGGTCCTCGCCGTGGCCCGGCACCCGCTTGTCCACCAGCTCGTAGTACGTCTCGATGGTGTCCTGGAAGATGACGCCGCGCTCGCGCAGCTTCTCCACCGTCGTGTAGATGTCCGGGGTGGTCAGCGCCAGGTGCTGGATGCCCTCGCCGTTGTACTGGCGGATGAACTCCTCGATCTGCGACTTCTCGTCCTGGCTCTCGTTGAGCGGGATGCGGATGGCCTGGTCCGGGGCGATCATCGCCTGCGAGAAGAGGCCCGTCGCCTGGCCCTTGATGTCGAAGTACTTCTGCTCGGTGAAGCCGAACACGCGGTTGTAGAAGCTCGACCAGGTGCGCATCTCGCCGCGGCGCACGTTGTGGGTGAGGTGATCGAGGATGTCCAGGCCCACGCTGTTGCGCTTCTCGGCCTCGGCGGCCCCGGGAATCTGGCGCCAGCCGTCATAGAGCGAGCCCTTGGCCCCGTAGCGGTCCACGAGATACAGGAGGCTGCCCCCGATGCCCTGGAGGACATAGCTGCCCTCGCCCAGCGTGCCCGACGCCGGGTCCGCCGGCCGGGCGCCGCGCTCGATCGCCAGCTCGTACGCCTTCTTCGCGTCCGCCACCCGGAACGCCATGCCGTTGGCCGAGGGACCATGCAGCTTGCGGAACCCGGCGGCCTGCCCGCTCGGATCCCGGTTCACCAGCAGGTTGATGCCGCCCTGCTTGTAGCGGACCACATCCTTCGTCGGGTGCGTCGCGTAGGCCGTGAAGCCCAGCCGCTCGATGAGGTCGATCATCTTGCCGGGCTCCGGCGAGGTGAACTCGACGAACTCGAAACCATTCAACCCGAGGGTGTTCTCCGCCGTGCTGTTCATGAGCTGGTGTCCTCCCACTATCTCTAGCCGCCCAGATAGTAACATCTGAAACAGTAACATCTGAAACTAAATGCGCAAGCGGGCGTGCGGGCGCTTGTCGGGCGGTGGATGATTTGGACGCAAAGCGTCAGGGCCGCGTCAGCGACGGGAGAGCACGCGCTCGGCGGCCGCCTCCAGGCGGCGGAGCACGTCCTTGAGGCCGGCGATCTCCTGCTCGCTGAGTCCCGCGAGGACCTCGGCCTCGAGCTCGATGGCGGCGGGGACGACGCGGGCGTAGAGCTTCTGCCCCTCGGCGGTGAGGGAGAGGCGGAGGGAGCGGCCGTCGTCGGCGTTGGTCACCCGGCGCAGGAGCTTGCGCCGCTCGAGCACCTGAGCGGCGCGGCTCACCGTCACCTTGTCCATCTTCGTGCGGCCGACGATCTCCTGCTGGGTGAGCTCGCCGTCCTGGGCCAGCACGGTGATGACGCGCCACTCGTGCATCTTCAGGCCGAAGTGCTCCTCGTAGGCCTGGGCGATGACCTGGCTCACCGCGTTGGAGGCGAGGGAGAGCCGGTACGGAAGGAACTCATCGAGCTTGAGATGGGAGCGCGCCACGGTCCCCGGCAATGTACACCAGCCTCGCGTGTGCAAAAGCTGCGCGGGGGTCCGCCATTCCGCACGCATTGCGCTCCACCGGGCCGTTCCTGGAGGTATTCTCATGGCGTGCTTCTTGCGTCGTGATGGCCCTGGTGCCGGGTCCGTCCGCCCGGTTGCCCGGGGAGTTGCTGCCCTGACTCCCCGCAGGGTTGAGTTCCATGCAGGCGCATGGAGTCGGACCGATGTGTCCAGGGGATGGGCGCTGCTAGAACGTTCACCTACGAATGGCTGAGACCTTGTTCGAGGAGTTGAAGAGATACGTCGCCTTCGGAGTGGAGGACGAGCAGGCGCTCCGTGCCCTGCATGAGCTGGCCCGGAACGAGTTCCCGGCCATCTCGGAGGTCTTCTACGACCGGATCCTCCAGCACGAGGGCGCGCGCAGCGCCCTGGCCGGAGAGAGCCAGGTGGGCCACCTGAAGGTGACGTTGCGGGCCTGGATGGAGCAGCTGCTGCGCGGGCCCTGGGACGAGGAGTACTTCCTGCTGCGCTGCCGCATCGGCCGCATGCACGTGCGCATCGCGCTGCCCCAGCACTACATGTTCGGCGCGATGAACATCCTGCGGCAGGAGTTCAACCGCATCATCGACGAGCGCTACGTCCAGCAGCCCGAGCTGCTGCGCTCCGCGCGGATGGCGCTCGGGAAGATCCTGGATCTCGAGCTGGCCATCATGCTGCACACCTACCGGGAGGATCTGCTCGCCCAGCAGGCGCGCAGCGAGCGGCTGTCCACCTTCGGCCAGCTGGTGGGCTCCATCGGGCACGAGCTGCGCAATCCCCTGGGCGTCATCGAGACGTCGCTCTTCATCATCAAGGGCCGGCCCCTGGCTTCCGACGAGCGCGCCACCAAGCACCTGGCGCGCATCGGCGAGCAGGTGGCGCTGGCCAACCGCATCGTCACGGACCTGCTGGACATGATCCGCGACCGGCCGCTCAAGCGCGAGCCGTTGCGGCTCGACGAGGTGTGGAAGGACGCGCTCACCTCGGTGCACGCGCCCGAGGGCGTGTCCATTCGCGCCGAGGGGCTGGAGGGGCTGCCCACGCTCCAGGGGGACCCGGGGCAGATGCGCCAGGTCTTCGTCAACCTGCTGGAGAACGCCACGCAGGCCGTGGGGGAGAAGGGCGAGGTGGTGCTGTCGGCCTCTACGGAGCCGGACAAGGTGGAGCTGGTCCTGGAGGACACGGGGCCCGGCGTCAGCGACGCCATCCGGCGCCGCATGTTCGAGCCGTTGATGACCACCAAGGCGCGGGGCATCGGCCTGGGGCTGCCGCTCGTCAAGCGCATCCTCGAGCGGCACGGGGGCTCCATCGCCTACGCGCCCCGCGAGGGCCGTGGCGCGCGCTTCGTGCTCCGGCTTCCCAACCCTCCCTCCCATACGTAGGTGACGGAATGCGGAAATACCTGCTGCTGGACGACAACGAGGCCTTCGCGGAGAACCTCGCGGAAATCCTCCGGGACGGCGGAGACGAGGCCACGGTGGTGACGGAGGGCGCGCGGGCCCTGGAGCTGGCGCGCTCCCAGGTCTTCGACGTGCTCCTCACCGACATGAAGATGCCCGGCATGAGCGGGGCCGCGGCGGTGCACCGCATCCGCCAGGTGGATCCGGGGCTCGCCGCCGTGGTCATCACCGCCTACCCCGGCGAGGATGACCTGGAGACGGCCCGGCGCGAGGGGCTGCTCGCGGTGCTGCCCAAGCCCGTGCCCATTCCCTCGCTCGTGTCCCTGCTGTCCGAGGCGCGCCGGGATGGGCTGGTGGCGCTCGTCGAGGACGACCTGGCCCTCAGCGACAACCTCACCGAGGTGTTGCGCGCCCGTGGCTTCTCGTGTGTCACCGCGCGCTCGGTGCTGGACACCGAGCAGCTGGCGTCGGTCCGGCCCTTCGTGGCGCTGGTGGACCTGCGGCTGCCGGGGGGCCCGGATGGAGAGGCCCTGCGCCGGCTGCGCGAGCGCTTCCCGGAGATGCCGGTCTTCGTGATGACGGCCTACCCGGAGGTGCTCCCGTCCGCGGCCGTGCCGGAGCCCACGGACGTCTTCTCCAAACCCTTCGACACGGCGGGGCTGCTGGATGCGCTGGAGCGCGTCCACGCCGAGCGCCGGCAGAGGACCTCATGAGCCTCACCCGGCATCCCCGCGTGCTCGTGGTCGACGACAACGCGGCCTTCCTCGACAACCTCCAGGAGCTGCTCGGGGACGCGGGCTACGAGGTCCACGGCGCGAGCAGCTGCCGCGAGGCCCGCGAGCGCGCCCGGGAGGGCTTCGACGTGGCGCTGGTGGATCTGCGGCTGCCGGACGGGGAGGGGACGGCGCTCGCCCGGGAGCTGAAGGAGAAGGTGCCCGAGTCCGAGGTGGTGTTGCTCACCGGTTTCGCCACGCTGGAGACGGCCGTGGCGGCGGTGCGCGCGGGGGCGTGCGCCTACCTGATGAAGCCGTGCGCGCCCAACGAGCTGCTCCTCACGCTGGAGCAGGCCATGCGCCAGGTGCGCCTGCACGAGGAGAAGCGCGAGCTGGCGCGCCGGGCCCAGGTGACGGAGAAGCTCGCCGCGGTGGGCACCATGACGGCCGGGCTCTCGCATGAGATCCGCAACCCGCTCAACGCGGCGGCCCTGCAGCTGTCGGTGCTGGAGCGGCGGATCCGCCGGCTCTCCGAGGAGCAGCAGCCCCCGCTGTTGGATCCCCTGCGGCTGGTGCGCGATGAGATCCGCCGGTTGGATCACATCCTCGAGGACTTCCTCCAGTTCGCGCGGCCGCGCGAGTTCCGCCCGGAGCCGCTGGAGGTGAAGCCGCTGCTGCGGCGCGTGGTGGATCTGCTCGCGGGCCAGGCGGAGTCCCGCCGGGTACGGCTGGTGCTGGAGGGGGACGGGGGCGAGTCGGTGCCCCTCATCCAGGGCGAGGAGGAGCGGCTGCGCCAGGTGCTCATCAACCTGGCCCTCAACGCGCTGGAGGCCACGCCGGCCGAGGGGCTCGTCCGCGTCTCCGCGGAGCGCGAGGGCGACCGGGCGTTGATCCTCGTGGACGACACGGGCCCGGGAGTGCCTCCGGAGATCCGCGACCGGCTCTTCGAGCCCTTCTTCACCACCAAGGCCCAGGGGTCCGGCCTGGGCCTGTCCATCGTCCACGCCATCGTGACGCAGCACGGCGGCACGCTGGAGGTGGGTGACTCGCCGGAGGGTGGGGCGCGCTTCTTCCTGCGCCTGCCCCTGGTCCGCTGAGCTCTTGGGAGGGCGGCTCGGAGGGCTACTCGGAGGCCGCGTCGGTCTCCGGGTTCTCCTCGTCGGGGTCGGAGCCCGCCGCGGGCTTGCCGGTGGCGCCGGTGCCGTACTCCTTCAGCCGGTACTGCACCTTGCGCACGCTGATGCCGAGGATCTCCGCGGCCCGCGTGGTGGAGCCCTGCACCATCTCCAGCGTGCGGAGGATGGCCTCGCGCTCGATCTGCGCCAGCGTGGCCCCGGGAATCAGGGACGAGGGCGAGGAGTTGGTGGGCCGGGGCCCCCGCAGCACGGGCGGCAGATCGTCCGTGGTCAGCTCGTTGCCTCCGGCCAGCACCACCGCGCGCTCGATGGCGTTCTCCAACTCGCGGATGTTGCCCGGCCAGTCGTACGACAGCATCGCCTGCAGCGTGCCCGGCGCCAGCCCCCGCACGTCCTTGCCGTACGCGTCGCTGTACTTCTCCAGGAAGTGGCTCACCAGCGCGGGGATGTCGCTCTTGCGCTCGCGCAGCGGCGGCAGCGTCACCGCCACCACGTTCAGCCGGTAGTACAGGTCCTCGCGGAACTTGCCCGCCTTCACCTCGGCCACCAGATCCCGGTGGGTGGCCGCGACGATCCGCACGTCCACCTTCAGCGACTGCGTGCCGCCCACGCGCTCGAACTCGCGCTGTTGCAGCACGCGCAGCAGCTTCACCTGCACCGCCGGGGAGATTTCACCAATCTCGTCCAGGAAGAGGGTGCCGCCGTCGGCCAGCTCGAAGCGGCCCTCCTTGCGGGCCACCGCGCCGGTGAAGGCGCCCTTCTCGTGGCCGAACAGCTCGCTCTCCAGCAGGCTCTCGGAGAGCGCGGCGCAGTGCACCTTCACGAAGGGCTTGTCGCGCCGCTGTGACTCCTGGTGGATGGCCTGGGCGATCAGCTCCTTGCCCGTACCGGACTCGCCGAGGATGAGCACCGTGGCGCGGGTGGACGCCGCCCGCCGTACCACCTCGTAGATGCCCTGGAGCTGGGGGGCCTCGCCGATGATGTTGTGGAAGCGCGTGCGCTGGCGCACCTGCTCGCGCAGCGTCTCCGCCTCGCGCTTCAGGGCCCGCTTCTCCAGCGCCTTGCTCAACACCACCAGCACGGCGTTGGCGTCCAGCGGCTTGACCAGGTAGTTCTCGGCGCCGGCGCGCATGGCCTCCACGGCCGTCTCCACGCTGGCGAAGGCCGTCATCACGATGAACGTGGCGTCCGAGCCCTGCTCCCGCGCCTTCTGCAGGAAGGTGAGCCCGTCCATCTTCGGCATGCGCACATCCGTCAGCACGACGGCGGGCGAGAAGTCCGACAGGCGGGCGAGCCCCTCTTCTCCATTGGAGGCTTCCGCCACCTCGTAGCCCTCTTCACCGAGGATGGTGGCGATGGCGCGGCGGGCGTTGCCCTCGTCGTCGACGACCAGGATGCGTTGAGCGGACATGGTGTGTGGACCGTAACAAGCAATCGCCCCCAAGGGGGCGGGTTCCTACACGGTGAGCAACCATGCCCCGCACGTCACGTCAAGGTTCATAACCGGCCGCCCGCCCGCCCGCTCTCCCACCACCTCCAGGTCTGCCGGTAGCGGCGATCCTCCTCGAGCGCCGCCGCGTGCTGCTCGTCCCAGGTGTCGATGATGGGCTCTATCCGGGGGGTGAGCTTCAGCATGGAGCTGGGGAAGCACCGGTCCGGGAGCGCCTCGAAGATGCCCCGCACGAGGCTCGCGTCCTGCTCACTCCGGACGGCCACGTGGGGGCGGACGATCAGGTCCGTATAGTGGGGAAGCCCGTCCGGACCGTCCGCCCGGCGGGCCACGGCGGAGCTCTGATAGAAAAGAACCTCCACACCCAGGGAACGCGCCTGCTCCAGGAAGGCCCAGAGGGTTCGCCCCTCCACGGCGCCCACCAGCAGGGTCTCGGGGTTCCACTGCCCCTCGTTCCAGGGCCCCTCCACGTCTCCAGTCCCTCCCAGCGGGATGGCGGAGGCCCGGTCTCCAGAGAGCAGCGCACCACCGCCGCGCTGCCATTGGAGCCGCGTCTCGAACTCCGTGATGGCAACGTACGTCACATCGCACCTCCCGGGTGTCGTTCACCCTGGATGAAACCTTCAAGGTGCGTGCCGCCAGTGCGCGGGCAGGACCAGGAACGTCCCTTCCCAGTCCGGGGGAGGGGCGCCCGGATGGCCGCCTGCTGTCCGCCTGCTCACTCGGGCCGGACGAGCAGCACCGGCCGCGAGCTTCCCTGGAGCACCTCCTGGGCCACCGAGCCGACCAGCGCCTTGGACAGCCCCGAGCGCCCATGGGTGGCCAGACAGATGACGTCGCAGCTGAACCGCTCCGCCGCCTGCTGGATGGCCTCGGAGACCTTGCGGCCGTGGACCACCTCCACCCGCGTGGTGATGCCCCGGACGGCGGCCTCGGGAGGGATGAGGCCCCGCAGCACCTCGGCCACGCGCTCCTGCTCGGGGGTGTGGCCCGCGCCCTGGGGCGAGAGGTATTGCGCCGCGAGCGGGGGCATGGCGCCCACGGGCTCCAGCACGTGCAGCAGGTAGACGGTGCCCCCGGCGGGGACGATGGAGTAGGCGTGGCGGATGGCGCTGACGCCCACGTCGGAGAGATCCGTGGGGGCCAGGACCCGGCGCACCTCGGGGATGGTGATGGTGGACACCGCGCTCGCCGGCACGCACAGCACGGAGACGGGCGCGTCGTGGACGATGCGCTGCGACACCGAGCCGTACCACCACTTGCTCGCCCCGGTGCGCTGGTGGGTGCCCACCACGATCAGATCCGCCTCCTCCTTGCGCGCCAGTGCCACCAGGGACTCGGCGGGCCGGCTCATGCCGGGATCCAGGTGCACCCAGACGGCGCCGGTGCCGGGCATGTCGCCCAGCCGGGCCGTCAGGTCGCGCCGCAGGGCCTCCTCCACCTCGGGCGTCACCTCGGACTCGTGGGAGAGGGGGACGCCGTAGCGCACGTGGGCATCCGCGCCCCAGTAGTGATGGGCGGCCACCACCTCGCAGCTGCCGAGCGTGCGCAGCTTGCGCACCCAGACCACCGCCGCATCCGAGGGGGGAGAGAAGTCCAGGCCGAGCAGGACGCGCAGGCTGCGCTCCCCGCGGGCCCAGGCCTCCAGGGGCGCCGCCGAGCGCAGGACGAGCACCGGGCACCGGGCCGACTGCACCACGCGCTCCGCCACGTTGCCGATGCGCCAGCGCGGGGCCCGCTGCCCGTGGTGGGACACGATGATGAGCGAGGCGTGGACGACGGCCGCGTGCTCGACGAGGATCTCGTCCGGAGCGCCCTCCTGCAGGTGGACCTCCACCCGGACGTCTCCGGTGCGCAGCTCGGCGGCCTGGGCCTCCAGGCGCGCGAGCAGCTCCCGGCGCAGGGTCTCATCACTCGCGGCGGTCCGGCCGGCGCTGCCGTACTCGGTGACGTGCACCAGGTGGAGCACCTCGCCGGCCCGGCGGGCGAGCACCGCCGCGGCCCGGGCCGACGTCATCGCCCACTCCGAGAAATCCGTTCCGAAGACGATCGACATGGTGCTCCCCCCGGGCCCTCGTCAGGCCCCTGTGGCGTGGCTCAGGCCTCGTACTCGGCCGCCAGGCTGCGGCGGTCCATGTCCTCGATGAGGTGCTGGGCGAAGCGGACCATGTCCGCCTCGGTGAGGATGCCGACGAGCATGCCGTCCGGCCCCACCACGGGCAGGCAGCCGAACTTGTTGTCCAGCATCAGCTTCACCGCCTCGCGGGTGGAGGTGTCCGCGGTCACCGTCCGCACGTCGCGCACCATCACGTCCGAGGCCCACAGCGGCTGCTTCGCCGGATCCGCGCCGCCGTTCCTGGCCGCCGCGCGCAGCAGATCGCGGTGGGTGACGAGCCCGACGAGCTTGCCTCCCCGCACCACGGGCAGGTGGCGGATGCGATGCAGGCGCAGCAGTTCCTCCGCCATGGCCAGGTTCTGGGTCTCGGTGATCGTCACCAGGCTGCGGGTCATCAGCTCACCAACGGTCTGCATGTACGTGGCTCCAGTCTTGAGAATCGTGGGTCTTGAGGGAAGCTATTGCAGGATCGGCTCCAGGGTGTGCTCTTTCGCAAGGCCGCCATGTTGGCTGCCGACGGCGGGGCTGTCCGGCGCAATGATTTCGCCCGGGGAGGGGCGCTCCGCAGGGGATGCGTCCCCGGCGAACGCTTCCTGGCGGACAGGGGGCCCTCCAGGCGGTTGATACCCGGTCCCCCGGTGCGCTACACCCTCGCCTCGTCGCTAGGGGTGCCCCGGGTGAGGGGCTGAGACGGCCGTGATGCGGCCAACCCTCGGAACCTGAACCGGTTAGGACCGGCGGAGGGAAGCGGCGGGCGCCCCGCGCCTCGCCTGTCCCTTCCGTGCACGGAGGAGAGAGACGTGAGCGGAGCCTCGAAGAGCCTCAAGGTGGATGGCAAGGTGCTGGAGGGCATTACCCGGGGGCCGTTGCCGGCCTCGCGCAAGGTGTACGTGCCCGGCGTGCTGCACCCGGACGTCCGCGTCCCCATGCGGGAGATCAGCCAGACGCCCACCCGGCAGGGTCACGGGCCGGACGCGAAGCTGACGCCCAACCCCTCCATCTTCGTCTACGACCCGAGCGGCCCGTACACGGACCCCGACGCGGCCATCGAGCTGCGCGCGGGCCTGCCGGCGGTGCGCTCCGAGTGGATCCGCCGCCGCGGGGACGTGGAGGAGCTGGCCGGCATCACCTCCGAGTATGGCCGGGCCCGGGAGGCGGATCCGCGCCTGGCGGGGCTGCGCTTCGGCCACCGCCGCAAGCCGCTGGTGGCGAAGCCGGGTGCGAATGTCACCCAGTTGCACTACGCGCGCCAGGGCATCATCACCCCCGAGATGGAGTACGTGGCCATCCGCGAGAACCTCAAGCGCGAGGCCGCGGCCGCCGAGCTCTCCCGGCAGCACCCGGGCCAGTCCTGGGGCGCGGCGATCCCCCGGGAGATCACCCCCGAGTTCGTCCGGGACGAGGTGGCGCGCGGCCGGGCCATCATCCCGGCCAACATCAACCACCCGGAGCTGGAGCCGATGATCATCGGCCGCAACTTCCTGGTGAAGATCAACGCCAACCTCGGCAACTCGGCCGTCACGTCCTCCATCGAGGAGGAGGTGGAGAAGATGGTCTGGTCCATCCGCTGGGGCGCGGACACGGTGATGGACCTGTCCACCGGCCGGAACATCCACGAGACGCGCGAGTGGATTCTGCGCAATGCCCCGGTGCCCATCGGCACGGTGCCCATCTACCAGGCGCTGGAGAAGGTGGGCGGCAAGGCCGAGGAGCTCACCTGGGAGATCTACCGCGACACCCTCATCGAGCAGTGCGAGCAGGGCGTGGACTACTTCACCATCCACGCGGGCGTGCTGCTGCGCTACATCCCGCTCACGGCCAGGCGCGTCACGGGCATCGTCAGCCGCGGTGGCTCCATCCTGGCCAAGTGGTGCCTGGCCCACCACAAGGAGAACTTCCTCTACACGCACTTCGAGGAGATCTGCGAGATCCTCAAGGCGTACGACGTGAGCTTCAGCCTGGGAGACGGGCTGCGCCCGGGCTCCATCGCGGACGCCAACGACGCGGCGCAGTTCGGCGAGCTGGAGACGCTCGGCGAGCTGACGAAGATCGCCTGGAAGCACGACGTGCAGGTGATGATCGAGGGCCCGGGCCATGTGCCCATGCACCTCATCCAGGAGAACATGACGAAGCAGCTCGCGGTGTGCCACGAGGCGCCCTTCTACACGCTGGGGCCCCTCACCATGGACATCGCGCCGGGGTACGACCACTTCACCAGTGGCATCGGCGCGGCGATGATCGGCTGGTTCGGCACGGCGATGCTCTGCTACGTCACGCCCAAGGAGCACCTGGGCCTGCCCAACCGGGATGACGTGAAGGAGGGCGTCATCACCTACAAGATCGCCGCCCATGCGGCGGACCTGGCCAAGGGACACCCGGGCGCGCAGATTCGCGACAACGCCCTGTCCAAGGCCCGCTTCGAGTTCCGCTGGGAGGATCAGTTCAACCTCTCGTTGGATCCCGAGCGCGCCCGCGCCTACCACGACGAGACCCTGCCCGCCGAGGGCGCCAAGGTGGCCCACTTCTGCTCCATGTGCGGCCCGCAGTTCTGCTCGATGAAGATCACCCAGGACGTGCGCGACTACGCGGAGAAGGTCGAGGCCGGCATGGCCGAGAAGAGCGAGGAGTTCAAGAAGACCGGCGGGGAGATCTACCGCTGAGGTTCCGTGGTCCTCTGGGCGCCCGGGATGACCTGCCGCGTCATTCCGGGTGACCTGCCGGGTCGCTGTTTCGTGACTTTTCCCCCGGGCTGGCGGAAGATGGCTCCGTCCAGCACACGAGGGGCGCGTCCATGGAGACTCATCCGCAGCTCGGCTCGTTCATCACCGGCTCCCCGGAACCGACGGCAGACGAGAAGATCTGGGGCGCGGTCGCGCACGTGAGCGCCCTGGTGCTGTCGGTCTTCGGACCCCTGCTCGTCATGCTCATCAAGGGCAAGGAGTCCATCTGGGTGGAGCGCCAGGCGAAGGAGGCGCTCAACTTCCAGCTCACGATGCTGGCCATCGCCCTCGTGCTGATTGTGGCGGGCCTGCTCCTGTTCTGCTTCGGGGGCTTCCTGCTCTGGAAGCTGCTGGCGCCCCTGGGACTGGGTGTCGCCGTGGTGTCCATCTACGCGGCCGTCAAGGCCCACGAAGGCGTGCTGTACCGCTACCCGTTCAACGTGCGGCTGGTGAAGTAGCGCCGTTCCCGGCTCAGCCGCCGATCCCCATCATCGACAGCAGGGAGGCGCCGGCACCGGGCTCGGTGAAGCGGTGGCCGTCCGGCTTCTCACCCAGAGCACGGCGGATGGCCAGGGCGAGCTCCGCGTCCGTGGCGCCCCCGCGGATGAGCGTGTGCAGCGGGGCCTGGGCGCGCCCGCCGAGGCAGCTGCGCAGGTCTCCATTGGAGGCCACGCGCACGCGGTTGCAGCCGCCGCAGAAGTTCTGGGTGAGGGGAGAGATGAAGCCCACCCGCCCGCCGGGAGCGCGCCAGTACTGCGCCGGGCCCGCGGCGGCGCCTTGCGGCTCCTCGTCGGGCACGAGGTCGAGTCCACTGGCCTTCAGCCGCTCCACCAGCTGCGCCGTGGGCACCGGGGTGCCCTGGCCGAAGGGCATCAGCTCGATGAAGCGCGGGGTGATGCCCCGGGCGTGGGCGTAGGCGATGAGATCCGCTACCTCGGTGTCGTTCACCCCGCTCATGACGACGGCGTTGAGCTTCAGCGAGGCGTAGCCCGCGCCCACCGCCGCGTCGATGCCCCGCAGGATGGAGCCGAAGTCCCCCTGCTTGGAGATGCGCCGGAAGGTGTCCTCGGAGAGGGTGTCCAGGCTGATGTTGAGCTGGGTGACGCCCGCCTCGCGCAGGGGCACGGCCAGCCGCTCCAGGTGGCTGGCGTTGGTGGTGATGGCCAGCCACTCGACTCCGGAGACAGAGGCGATGCGCCGCGCCACCTCGAGGATGTCCGGGCGGATGAGGGGCTCGCCTCCGGTGAGCCGCACCCGGCGGATGCCCATGCGCGCGAACACGGAGACGATGCGCTCGAACTCCTCGGGCGACAGCAAGTCCTTCTTCCCACCCCAGCTGGCGGGCGAGCAGTACGTGCAGCGGAAGTTGCACCGGTCCGTCACGGACAGGCGCAGGTAGGTCATGGTCCTCCCCTGGGCGTCCAGCAAGGGGGGGACCAGGGGATCCCTGTGGGGAGGCGCATCAATCATGAGGGAGCTCGACTCTTAACCCACGAGTGCCCGTCTGGCATCCCCGAAGAGGGCTTTTTGCTGGGAGAGTGGACATCCAGCCGTGTCGACGGCTGCCTGCCCTGGCTGACCTTTTCCGTTCGCGGATGGAGCCGCCCGCCAGCTTCAGGTGTGCACCAGCCGGTCCAGGATGGGGTCGGTCAGCGTTGTGTCACCCGAAGGTGTTTCCCAACGGGCCCACTACACCACTGCTTGCCGGCTGGTGCGGGAGATGTGTTCCTCCCCGGTTTCCGAGAAGCGCTGCGCCAGCCCGGCCGCGCCCTCCACGCCACGTGTCAAGGCGTACTCCAGCTCGGCGGGTGGCAGGGCCTTGACGGTGACGAGCCGCACATCGCCGAATGGCGAGGGGAACAGCCGGGGCAGTGAGCGCGGCTCCTGGCCGAGCAGCACCCCCACGCGCCCCTCAGCGCTCACGAGCGACGCCGGCATGCCCGTCCCCGCCACCGCCAGCAAAACGGGACCCGCCTTGGCCCTCTCCCGCACATGCTCCTGGGCCACCACTTCCTTTGAGACTCGCTCCAGCAGCACGTAGGGCCAGCTTCCCTCGATGGCATTGAGGGGCAGCTCCGCCTGCTCCGTCTCCAGGGCGAGCTCCAAGCCGAAACCCACGGAGGGCTCCATGCGGGCAATGAACGGGTCCGAGAGGCCCTCGGAGACGAGGAGGATGCGCCCTGCCTCCCGATGGATGATGGCCCAGTCCTGCCGGTGGCCCGGCCATTCGTAGCAGATGGCCCGTGGGGCAACGGCCATCTCGTCCAGCCTGCCGAGCGACTTCCACGCGGCACGTCTGGCGGCAGGGGGAGGCTCCAGCAGCTCACGACACCTGCGCTTGTAGGCGCGCTCCTCGTCGCTGATGGGACTGGGTCCGGTGACCTCCCTGAAATCCAATCCCGAGGCCCCGGTACGCTCGAGCGCCTCCTTCACCTCCTCAGCGACGAGGAGGGCTTTGGGATAGCCCCAGGGCCGGAATGCCTTGGCATCGCCCACTTTGGAGGGGTCGATGCGCATGCCATAGACGGACCGATAATACCCCAGCTCGTCAGGCCAGTTGTCTTCTGGCTCCCCGTACCGCACCTCCTCCGAGGCGGCCTCATCAATGCACTTCACCAGGCGCGCGACGTTGACGAGGAAGTAGGGCTCTGACCGCGAGTCCACCTCTGCGGGGTAGAGCTGCACATCGCCAGGGGCCAGTTCGGCGAGGGTGCTGGCGACCTTCTCGGTGACCACGGGAAAATCCCCCGAGTCTGCGAACGAGAAATCCAATGGGCTGCCGGGGTGGAGGATGGGAACCCGGAGGCGACCACCGAAACGAATGGGCACCGCGTTGAGGTACAGCCGCGCTCCCACTGGCTTCCCCTGGGCATCCAGGGTGTCGTCCAGCACCCAACGCTCCGGGCTGCTCATGTTGTCGTACAGCCTGAAGTACCTCTTCGGCATGTCGTTCTCCTCATCTCACTCAGTCCGAGTGACGAGCTTGTTGAGCCTGGAACCTGCCTCCCGAATCTCCTTGGACAGCTTCTGCAATTCCCGGGTGAGAGCTTCCTGACACTGCGCCGTGGTCTCACACCGTTTCACTGCCCTCTCAAGCCGCTCGAAGACCTCCTCATGGTACTCCCTGGGGTGAGGCCCCTTGTGGCCCGGGACGCTGACGTTGTTGGCTGGGTCCTCCATGGACATACCGGCTTTGTCGAAGAACTTCTTGAGCTGCGGCGTCCACGGCCCGCCCCGGGCAGGAGACTTCTCGTTCTCCACGGTGGCGATTTCAGGGGCGTCTCCAGGACGAACTGGGTGAAAGCCTGACGCAACTGCGTGTCCGATACCTGGACGGGAGCGAAGTCACTGCGGGGCGTGAGGGTGACGTACTCCTGGGGAGCCGGAGGGGGCGTGAGCGAGTTGTAGCGGTAAGGCCCCGCGCAGGAATAACTTTTCAGTTTGCGGGCACCCAACGTCGTCCCCATAAGAACAAGCATGGATACGGAGAACGACATCGCGGTGAAGTACCGGGCACTGGCAGAGGGATTGGACGAGGCCATGCGGCGCAGGTGGGCGGCCACGGAGGCCAGGGCGCTGGGGCGCGGAGGGGCGACGC
>NZ_DASUNC010000159.1:0-4210 GCF_036277355.1 Archangium sp. | reverse complement strand
ACTCGGGCCTCAAGGACCGCGAGCGCCTCTTCCACTGGCAGGCCCTGCGCAAGGGCACGGTGCGCATCGCCGTCGGGGTGCGCTCGGCGGTGTTCGCTCCCGTGGAGAACCTCGGCCTCGTGGTGGTGGACGAGGAGCACGCGACAAAGCCGTGGAACAGTTCGAGTGGACGAAGGCGGGAAATTACGTGGTGAGGCCCGGCTTCGAGGGGGTAGTCGATGGGCTCGGGACGCTCCTCGCTTCGGACAGCTGGGAGGTAGAAGAGGCGACTCGGGTGTCCGGTTCGGGAGAGGCACTTGCCCGGGTGCGGACGCTGACTCCGGTTGTCGTCGCGCCGGGTGGCGATGCGGCCTTCTACGTCGTGAGCGAGCCGACGGCCCGTGCAGTGCCCGGGGCGTACACGCTCAAGCTGAGGGGCGGCGGCCGCGAGCTGGTGCTCGAGAACGTCACCTTCAAGTGAGGAAGCGGTAGGTTCTTCCCAGCAGGCGGCGCCGCCACCGCCTCGCGGGGAACTCCGTATCGCGGCTTCCCCCGGGAGCTTCGGTGTTGCCCGGGGTTGTGGCCGGAGGCGCGCTGCTCGTCCATCCACGCGGCGGGTGGGGTGAGAGGGTTCCGTCAAGGGGGGTGGTGTCGTTTCTCGGCCTCGCGCGAGCGCCTCCCCCCCCCTGTTTGGTTGGGTCTCCCGCATCCTATCCTTCAGGGTTGTTCCACCTGAGGGGAAGGCCAGCGCCATGGCGAATGAGTACCGAAGTCCTGGGGCGGGGGAGGGCGGCGGTACGCAGCTCGAGGCTCGAAGAGGGAGGACGGGGGCCCCGCAGCCCTGGGCACCCGCTGGAGCCTTGGGCCTCATCATCCTCTTCCTCTTCTCGGCGTGCGCGACGCAGGCGCCCATGGGTGGGCAGCTCGCCGGGGGAAGCCGCTGGCGGCCGACGACGACGAAGGAGGTCCGCTCAGCGCAGCGAAAGCTCGAGCCCGTGGTTGCCGTCTTTGCTGACAGTCCCACGGCGCACGGCAACACCCAGGTGGTGACCCTCACGGCGGCCGAGTACCAGCGCGCGGTGCAGTTGCTCGGCCACCGCTTCCGGGTAAAGGGCACGGCACAGGAGACGGCCCAGGTGCTCCTCCAAGCCATGCCGGAGGAGGAGCTGCTTGCCGAGGTGTACCGCGACAGGGTGCTCACGCTGGTGCCGCTCAACGACAAGGGCCCGCTCGTGCCCGAGGCCGAAGCGGCACTCAAGGAAAAGTACCTGCGCTGGTGCGAGCACCGGGGCGGGGGCGACTGCCTGGGCCTCTTCACGGACGGGCCCTATCTGCGCACCGACGACAGGCGCACCCTGGCGCTCGCCCTGGCCTTCGGCACGGTGCTCGACGAGACGCAGGCGGCCCTCGGGCGAGAGTTGAGCCCGAAGGCCATCCTCTCGTCGCTGGTTTGGGCTGCGGGGCTGTACCTGGCGCTCTGGCTACTACCCGAGCCGAGCACGAAGGCGGCTGCGGCCGCGCTGTCGGTCGTGCTGCTCGCTTGGCTGGGCGTGGACGCCATGTGGGGCCTTGTGGATGGCTGGGCGGCCATGGCTCAGCGCGCCCACGAGGCCACCACCTTCGAGGAGCTGCGCGATGCGGGCGAGTCCTTCGGGCAGGTGATTGGGACGGATGCGGCCCGGGCCCTTATTCTCGCGGTGGCCACGCTCAGCGGGCGGACGCTCGGCGAGGTGGCCGCGCACGTGCGTTCGCTGCCGAGGTTCAACCAGGTTCAGGCGCAGTGGGCGGCGCAGGGCATGGAGGGCTCGGTGGCGGTGGCGATGGAGGAGGCCGCTGCGGTGGAGGTGGTGGTGGAGGAGAGCCGCGCGCTCGTCGTCCTCACCTCCCCGCAGGCGCCGGTGGCCATCAACATCCTGGCCAAGAGCGGAAGCGCGGTAGCCGGTGGAGGGCACTCGGGCACCGTGGTCATCCAGCACCGCGGCGGCAACAAGCAGGTCGTCCTCGGCAATGGGGAGCGGTGGCACCTCGCACCCGGGAAGAGCATCCACGACATTCCAGCGCGCGACGCATTGGGTGACGAGCTGCAGGCGGCCGTGAAGGAGGTGGCGGCGATGTGGTCCCAGGCGGAGCTGTCAGTCGATGAGCTCGCGGCGATCAAAAGGTTGCGAGCAGCCGGCAAGGACTACCGCGCGAATCTACTGGAGCGCCAGGCGCGAGGGCGGTGGGTGGAGACGCAGATGAAGGACCGATTCCCAGGGCTGTCCTGGAACAGCCGAGGTGTCGATATTACGGGGCCGGGCGGACAGAGTTACCATTACGAGATCCTGTCTGGTACGGAGTCGAACTTCGCGCTGCATGGGCGGCGGATGGCGAGCACCTTCTTTCGCATGATCTTCTTCTGAGGTCCGCGTGACTCCCAACATCCACTACGAGAAGCGAGAGATTGCCGGCGCGCGGCTGGAGCTGAAAAGGGGGCCAATCTACTGGCTCGGCCCGGACCTCACGCTGCGCGACTGCACCGTCATTATCAGCGCGGCAGGGCGGTCGCTGGTGCCTATGTCGGGACAGTTCATCAACTGCACCATCCAGGCGAGGGGCGAGTTGAAGACCGTGCGCTGGGCGCCCATCAACTTCAAGGGGTGCCGGTTCACGGGCCGGTTTACTGGCAACGACTTCGGGTTCCGCGAGGACCTGGACGAGAGGGAGAAGCTGGGAGGCGTCGAAGACTGCGACTTCTCGGAGGCCCGGCTCAACGGGTGCCGGTTCCGCAATTGCGACATGAGGACCATTCGCCTGCCGCGATGGCCGTGCTTCACCTTTTTGGACCCACTCGGACACGCGGCGCAACTGCGCCGGCACGCTTGGCCCGGACTGGTCGGCAGAGCCACCGTCGAGGCTGTCTGCGAGTCGCCTGTCGGCACGGTCGCGGTAACCTGGCATGCGCCCACGGTGGCCGAGAAGATGGATACGACTGTCGAGGACCTGCTCGCGGCGTTGGAGACGGCTCCGGGGATTTTGATGTGAGGGTGAGCTACTCGGCCACTGCATTCTGGCGCCCGCGCACGGTTGCGCGCCTTCGTCAGCGGCCATGCGCGCCGCCCTGCGTGCGCTCCAGTCCGGAATGGAGCACGCCGAGAACCCCTGGCTCGGCTGAGGTGAACCCCGTCCCCACTGGGGGTGTGGCCTTCTGTGTCCACGGATGTGTCCGCGGTGAACACCCCGGCCAGAAACTACCGGTGTCAGGGAGCGCCGCTACAGTGGTTCACAGGTCGCCGTGAGCCCCTCGAACCTCGCCTCCGTCGCAGTCGGCCGTCCCGTGCGGGGCGAGTTCACCTATGTCGTCCCCGAGGGCCTCTGCGGACGGCTCTCCCCGGGCCAGCGCATCCTCGTGCCCTTCGGGCGGAGCATGTCGCTCGGTTTCTTCCTCGGGCCCGCCACGCCTCCTCCCGAGGCCGAGAGCGTCAAGCTCAAGCCCATCATGAAAGTGCTGGAGGACTCGCCATCCCTCCCGCCGGACCTCATCGAGCTCCTGCGCTTCGCCGCCGAGCACTACCGCTACCCGCTCGGCGAGGTCATCAAGAGCGCGCTTCCCCCCGGGCTCACCAAGGCCGAGATGGAGAAGGAGGCCAGGCCCGACGTGCAGGAGTTCGCCGTAGCGCTCGTCACCGAGGCGCCCGCCGCGCTCCGCCGTGCTCCCGCGCAATCCGCCGCGCTGGCCTATCTCCTCGCGGTGGGCGGCCGTGCCCCCCTGGAGGAAGTCGCCCACGCCATCCCCGGCGCCCGCGAGACGCTCCGCAAGCTGGTGGAGCGCGGCCTCGTCCGCATCGACGAGGAGGTCATCGCCCCCGGCGTGAAGGAGGGGCTCGGCCAGGGCCGTCCCGCGCAGCTCACCCCCGAGCAGGACGCCGCCGTGAAGGAGCTCCACACGGCCATCGACACCGGCGGCTTCCAGCCCTTCCTCCTCCACGGTGTCACCGGCAGCGGCAAGACCGAGGTGTACCTGCGCGCCGTGGAGCGGGCGCTCGCGCATGGCAAGGGCAGCCTCGTGCTGGTGCCGGAGATCGCCCTCACGCCGCAGCTCGTGGGCCGTTTCCGCAGCCGCTTCGGCGCGGACGTGGCCGTGCTGCACTCGGGCCTCAAGGACCGCGAGCGCCTCTTCCACTGGCAGGCCCTGCGCAAGGGCACGGTGCGCATCGCCGTCGGGGTGCGCTCGGCGGTGTTCGCTCCCGTG
>NZ_DASUNC010000158.1:0-11572 GCF_036277355.1 Archangium sp. | reverse complement strand
GACGCAGCTCTCCTACGGTGAGCTCGACTCGCGCGCCAACCAGCTCGCCCACCTGCTCGCCTCCAAGGGCGTGCGCTCCGGGGATCTCGTCGGCATCTGCGTTGAGCGCTCCGCGGACCTCGTCGTCGGCCTGCTCGGCATTCTCAAGGCCGGCGCCGCCTACGTCCCGCTCGACCCCGCCTACCCGCAGCAGCGCCTGGCCTTCATGCTCGAGGACACCCAGGCTCGCGTCGTCGTGGCCCAGCGCCACCTCGCTCAGGCCCTGCCCCTGGGCGACCGCTCCCTCATCTGCCTCGATGAGGACCAGCACCTCATCGGCCAGCAGCCCACCGGGTCGCTCTCCCTGTCCGTCGACTCGATGCAGGCCGCCTACGTCATCTACACCTCGGGCTCCACCGGCAAGCCCAAGGGCGTCTGCGTCCCCCATCAGGCCGTCGTGCGGCTGGTGCGCAACACCCACTTCATCCAGCTGACCGAGACCGACCGTATCGGCCAGGCCTCCAACGCCTCCTTCGACGCCGCCACCTTCGAGTTGTGGGGCGCGCTGCTCAATGGCGCTCGCGTCGTGGGTGTCCCCAAGGAGATCGCCCTCGACGCCCGCGCCCTCGGAGAGCACCTGGAGCGCACGCGCATCAACGTCCTGTTCGTCACCACCGCTCTCTTCAACCAGGTGGCTCGCGAGCGGCCTCAGTCCTTCTCCGTGCTGCGCCAGCTGCACTTCGGCGGCGAGGCCTCCGATCCCAAGTGGGTGCGGGAAGTGCTGAACAAGGGCGCTCCCGGCAAGCTGATGCACGTCTACGGGCCCACCGAGAGCACCACCTTCGCCACCTGGTACCACGTGCAGCAGGTGCCCGAGGGCATCACCACCATTCCCATCGGCGCGGGTCTGTCCAACACCACGCTGTACGTGCTCGACCGCAATGGGCATCCGGTGCCCGTGGGCGTTCCCGGTGAGCTGTACATCGGCGGTGAAGGCCTCGCCTGGGGCTACCTGCACCGCCCCGAGCTGACGGCCGAGAAGTTCGTTCCCCACCCGTTCGCCACCCAGCCCGGTGAGCGCCTCTACCGCACCGGCGACGTCGTGCGCTGGCTGCCCGAGGGGAGCCTCGAATTCGTGGGCCGCGTGGACTCGCAGGTGAAGGTGCGCGGCTTCCGCATCGAGCTGGGCGAAGTGGAGTCCGCGCTCGTCGGCTACCCCGCCGTGGGTGAGGCCGTGGTCATGGTGCGCGAGGACACGCCGGGCGACAGGCGCCTGGTGGGCTACGTCGTCGCGCGCGAGGGCCAGAGCCTCGAGGTCTCCGAGCTCAAGAGCTACCTCAAGGACAGGATGCCGGACTACATGGTCCCGGCTGCCCTGGTGAAGCTCGACAAGCTCCCGCTCAACCCCAACGGCAAGGTGGACCGCAAGGCCCTCCCCGTGCCGGATCAGGCGCAGACGGACCAGGAGTACGTGGCGCCGCGCAACGAGACGGAGGAGCGTCTGGCCGCGCTCTGGGCCGAGGTGCTCCGCGTGTCCCGCGTGGGCATCCACGACAACTTCTTCGACCTGGGCGGCCACTCGCTGCTCGCCACGCAGGTGGTGGTGCGCGTGCGCGAGGCCTTCCAGATGGAGCTGGCCCTGCGCGAGCTGTTCGACGCGCCCACGCTGGCCGAGCTGGCCGGGCGCATCGACGCCTCGCGCGGCACGAGCCCCGTGTCCCAGACGCCGGCCGTGAAGCGGGTGCCTCGTGAGGGGAACCTGCCGCTCTCGTTCGCCCAGCAGCGCCTGTGGTTCCTGGAGCAGCTCGAGCCGGGCAAGGCCTTCTACAACATCCCCATGCTGGTGCGGATGGAGGGCCAGCTCGACGTGGTGGCCCTGGAGCGGAGCTTCGAGGAGCTGGTCCAGCGCCACGAGTCGCTGCGCACCGTCTTCCACGAGGAGCAGGGCCAGCCCGTGCAGGTGATTGCCCCCGAGGCCCGGCTGCCGTTGGCGGTGGTGGACCTGCGGGAGCTGCCCACCGGGGAGCGCGAGGCCGAGGTGCGGCGGCAGGTGCGGGCCGAGGTCGGCCGGCCGTTCGACCTGAAGCGAGGACCGCTGCTGCGGCCCCTGCTGCTGCGGCAGGACGAGCAGGTGCATGTGCTGATGCTCACCATGCACCACGTCATCTCGGACGGCTGGTCCATGGGAGTGCTGGTGCGCGAGATGGCGGCGCTCTACGAGGCCCATGTGCGGGGCAAGCCGTCACCGCTGCCGGAGCTGCCCGTGCAGTACGCGGACTTCTCGGCCTGGCAGCGCGAGTGGCTCCAGGGCGACGTCCTGGCCCGGCAGCTCGACTACTGGCGCCAGCAGCTCACCGGGGCGCCGCAGGCCCTGACGCTGCCCACCGACAAGCCCCGTCCCACGGTGCTGACGTCGCGCGGTGCCAGCATGACGGCGCAACTGCCCCTCGAGCTCTCCAAGGCCCTCCAGGCCCTGGGACACGAGGCGGGGGCCACGCCGTTCATGGTGCTGCTCGCGGCCTTCCAGGTGCTCATGTCCCGCTACTCGGGACAGGACGACATCAGCGTGGGCTCGCCCATCGCCGGCCGTGGCCGGAGCGAGGTCGAGGGCCTCATCGGCTTCTTCGTCAACACGCTGGTGCTGCGCTCGCGCCTCTCGCCCCAGCAGAGCTTCCGCGAGCTGCTCGCCCAGGTGAAGGAGACGACGCTGGGGGCCTACGCCCACCAGGACGTGCCCTTCGAGAAGCTGGTGGAGGAGCTGAAGCCCGAGCGTGACCAGAGCCGCACGCCGCTCTTCCAGGTCATGTTCGGCCTGCAGAACGCTCCGATGCCCGAGCTGAAGCTGCCCGGGCTGAAGCTGCAGGCCATCGAGCCCGAGAGCCAGACGTCGAAGTTCGACCTGACGATGTCGGCCGGCGAGACGCCCGCGGGCTTCTCGCTGTGGCTGGAGTACAACACCGACCTGTACGAGGCCTCCACGGCCCGGCGCATGCTGGAGCAGATGCAGGTGCTGCTCGAGGGCATCGCCGCCGCCCCCGACCGCAAGCTGCGCGAGCTGCCCCTGCTCAGCGGTGCCGAGCGCCAGCAGGTGCTGGTGGACTGGAACCAGACCCACACCGACTTCCCGCGCCAGCCCAGCATCCATCAGCTCTTCGAGCAGCGCGTCCTCCGCCACCCCCAGGCCATCGCCCTGGAGTTCGGTGAGACGCAGCTCTCCTACGGTGAGCTTGACTCGCGCGCCAACCAGCTCGCGCATCTGCTCGCTTCCAAGGGTGTTCGCTCTGGAGAACTCGTCGGCATCTGCGTCGAGCGTTCCGCGGACCTCGTCGTCGGTCTGCTCGGCATCCTCAAGGCCGGCGCCGCCTACGTCCCGCTCGACCCTGCCTATCCTCAGCAGCGTCTGGCGTTCATGCTCGAGGACACCCAGGCTCGCGTCGTCGTGGCCCAGCGCCACCTCGCGCAAGCATTGCCCCTGGGCGACCGCTCCCTCATCTGCCTCGATGAGGACCAGCAGCTCATCGGTCAGCAGTCCACGCAGCAGCTCGTCCGCAGCGTCGACTCCATGCAGGCCGCCTACGTCATCTACACCTCGGGCTCCACCGGTAAGCCCAAAGGCGTCTGCGTCCCCCATCAGGCCGTCGTGAGGCTGGTGCGCAACACCAACTTCATCGAGCTGATGGAGACCGATCGCGTTGGCCAGGCCTCCAACGCCTCCTTCGACGCGGCCACCTTCGAGCTGTGGGGCGCGCTGCTCAACGGCGCTCGCGTCGTGGGTGTCCCCAAGGAGATCGCTCTCGATGCTCGCGCCCTCGGCGAGCACCTGGAGCGCACGCGCATCAACGTCCTGTTCGTCACCACCGCGCTCTTCAACCAGGTGGCTCGCGAACGGCCCCAGTCCTTCTCCGTCCTGCGCCAGCTCCACTTCGGCGGCGAGGCCTCCGACCCCAAGTGGGTCCGCGAGGTCCTCCAGAAGGGCGCTCCCGGCAAGCTGCTGCACGTCTACGGCCCCACCGAGAGCACCACCTTCGCCACCTGGTACCACGTGCAGCAGGTGCCCGAGGGCATCACCACCATCCCCATCGGCGCGGGTCTGTCCAACACGACGCTGTATGTGCTCGACCGCAATGGGCAGCCGGTGCCCGTCGGTGTCCCCGGCGAGCTGTACATCGGCGGTGAAGGCCTCGCCTGGGGCTACCTGCACCGTCCCGAACTGACGGCCGAGAAGTTCGTCCCCCACCCGTTCGCCACCCAGCCCGGTGAGCGCCTCTACCGCACGGGCGACATCGTGCGGTGGCTGCCCGAGGGGAGCCTCGAGTTCGTGGGCCGTGTGGACTCGCAGGTGAAGGTGCGTGGCTTCCGCATCGAGCTGGGCGAGGTCGAGTCCGCGCTCGTGGGCTACCCCGCCGTGGGCGAAGCCGTGGTCATGGTGCGCGAGGACACGCCGGGCGACAAGCGCCTGGTGGGCTACGTCGTCGCGCGCGAGGGCCAGGGCCTCGAGATCTCCGAGCTCAAGGCGTACCTCAAGGACAGGATGCCGGACTACATGGTGCCGGCGGCCCTGGTGAAGCTCGACAAGCTCCCGCTCAACCCCAACGGCAAGGTGGACCGCAAGGCCCTCCCCGTGCCGGACCGGGTGGAGACGAACCGCGAGTACGTGGCCCCGCGCAACGACACCGAGCGCATGCTCGCGGAGCTGTGGGCCGAGGTGCTCGGCGTGGCCCGCGTGGGCATCCACGACAACTTCTTCGACCTGGGTGGCCACTCGCTGCTGGCCACGCAGGCCCTCTCCCGCATCCGCTCCACCTTCCAGGTGGAGCTGCCCCTGCGTGACTTCTTCGGGGAGCCCACCATCGCCAACATCGCGGTGCGGATCCTCAACGAGCAGGCCTCGCAGGTCGACACCGCGGAGCTCGAGCGGATGATGGCCGAGCTCGATCAACTCTCCGAGGAAGAGGCGGAAGCCCTCCTCTCGAACACTCAGTCCGACGATTCAACCAAGAAGGTCTCCTCCAAATGAGTGACGTCTACGACCGCCTCGCATCGCTCCCTCCCGAGAAGCGGGAGCTGCTGCTGCGTCAGCTTCGTCAGAAGCAGGCCGGCAACGTCAAGACGGGCATCCCCCGGCGGCCGCGCGACACGGACCTGCACCCGCTGTCCTTCGCCCAGCAGCGGCTGTGGCTGCTGGATCAGCTCCAGCCGGGCAGCGCCTTCTACAACATCCCCATGGCCATCCGGCTCACCGGGGCGCTGGACGCGGCGACGCTGGGCCGGTGCTTCAACGAGCTGCTGCGGCGCCACGAGTCGCTGCGCACCACGCTGCGCTCGGAGCAGGGCCAGCCGGTGCAGGTCATCGCGCCCCAGGCGGAGCTCGCCCTGGAGACGGTGGACCTGCGGGCGCTGCCCGCCGCGCGACACGACGCCGAGGTGCGGCGGCTGGCGCTGGAGGAGGCGCGCAAGCCCTTCGACCTGGAGCGGGGTCCCCTGCTGCGCGCCCGCCTGCTGAGCCTGTCGGAGCAGGAGTGCGTGCTGCTGCTGACCATGCACCACATCGTCTCGGACGGCTGGTCCATGGGCGTGCTGGTGCGTGAGATGGGCATGCTCTACGCGGCCTTCATGCAGGGCAAGCCCTCGCCGCTGATGGAGCTGGCGGTGCAGTACGTGGACTTCGCCGCCTGGCAGCGCGAGTGGCTGCGGGGCGACGTGCTGTCCAAGCAGCTCGACTACTGGCGCAAGCAGCTCACGGGCGCCTCGCAGGTGCTGGAGCTGCCCACCGACAAGCCTCGTCCGCCCCGGCCGTCGTTCCAGGGAGGCTCGTGCTCGCGGCCGCTGCCCACGGCGCTCTCCGAGTCCCTCAAGGCCCTGGCCCAGAAGGAAGGCGCCACGTCCTTCATGGTGCTGCTGGCCGCCTTCCAGGTGCTGCTCTCGCGCTACTCGGGGCAGGACGACATCTGCGTGGGCTCGCCCATCGCCGGCCGCAACCGCGGCGAGCTGGAAGGCCTCATCGGCTTCTTCGTCAACACGCTGGTGCTGCGCACCCGGCTCTCGCCCCAGCAGAGCTTCCGCGAGCTGCTCGCCCAGGTGAAGGAGACGACGCTCGGCGCGTATGCCCACCAGGACGTGCCCTTCGAGAAGCTGGTGGAGGAGCTCCAGCCCGAGCGGGATCAGAGCCGCACGCCGCTCTTCCAGGTGATGTTCGCCGTGCAGAACGCTCCGATGCCGGAGCTGAACCTGCCGGGGCTGAAGATGCGCCCGGTGACGGTGGAGAGCGAGTCGTCCAAGTTCGACATGACGGTCGCCTTCACGGAGCGGGCGGAGGGCTTCCTCGCGGAGGTGGAGTACAGCACCGACCTGTACGAGGCCTCCACCATCCAGCGCATGCTGGAGCAGATGCAGGTGCTGCTCGAGGGCATCGTCGCCGCGCCTGAGCGCAAGCTGCGCGAGCTGCCCCTGATCGGCGCCACCGAGCGTCAGCAGGTGCTGGTGGACTGGAACCAGACCCACACCGGCTTCCCGCGCCAGCCCAGCATCCACCAGCTCTTCGAGCAGCGCGTCCTCAGCCACCCGCAGGCCATCGCCCTGGAGTTCGGTGAGACGCAGCTCTCCTACGGTGAGTTCGACTCGCGCGCCAACCAGCTCGCACACCTGCTCGCTTCCAAGGGCGTGCGCTCCGGGGACCTCGTCGGCATCTGCGTCGAGCGCTCCGCGGATCTCGTCGTCGGCCTGCTCGGCATTCTCAAGGCCGGTGCCGCCTACGTCCCGCTCGATCCGTCCTACCCGCAGCAGCGCCTGGCCTTCATGCTCGAGGACACCCAGGCTCGCGTCGTCGTGGCCCAGCGCCACCTCGCTCAGTCCCTGCCCCTCGGTGATCGGGCACTGGTGTGCCTGGACGAGGACCAGCACCTCATCGGCCAGCAGTCCACCAGGCCGCTCTCCCTGTCCGTCGACTCGATGCAGGCCGCGTACGTCATCTACACGTCCGGCTCCACCGGCAAGCCCAAGGGCGTCTGCGTTCCCCATCAGGCCGTCGTGCGCCTGGTGCGCAACACCAACTTCATCGAGCTGACCGAGACCGATCGCGTCGGTCAGGCCTCCAACGCCTCCTTCGACGCCGCCACCTTCGAGCTGTGGGGCGCCCTGCTCAACGGCGCTCGCGTCGTGGGCGTTCCCAAGGAAGTCGCTCTCGAGGCCAGGACGCTCGGAGAGCACCTGGAACGCACGCGCATCAACGTGCTGTTCGTCACCACCGCCCTCTTCAACCAGATGGCTCGCGAGCGGCCCCAGTCCTTCTCCGTCCTGCGTCAGCTGCACTTCGGCGGTGAGGCTTCCGACCCCAAGTGGGTGCGTGAGGTCCTCCAGAAGGGGGCCCCGGGCAAGCTGATGCACGTCTACGGGCCCACCGAGAGCACCACCTTCGCCACCTGGTACCACGTCGAGCAGGTGCGTGATGGCGTCACCACCATTCCCATTGGTGGTGGTCTGTCCAACACGACGCTGTATGTGCTCGACCGCAACGGAATGCCCGTACCCGTGGGCGTGCCCGGTGAGCTGTACATCGGCGGCGAGGGCCTGGCCTGGGGCTACCTGCACCGCCCCGAGCTCACGGCCGAGAAGTTCGTTCCCCATCCGTTCGCCACCCAGCCCGGCGAGCGCCTCTACCGCACCGGCGACGTCGTGCGCTGGCTGCCCGAGGGGAGCCTCGAGTTCGTGGGCCGTGTGGACTCGCAGGTGAAGGTCCGCGGCTTCCGCATCGAGCTGGGCGAGGTCGAGTCCGCGCTCGTCGGCTACCCCGGCGTGGGTGAGGCCGTGGTCATGGTGCGCGAGGACTCCCCGGGCGACAGGCGCCTGGTGGGCTACGTCGTGGCTCGTGAGGGCCAGGCCTTCGAGGTCTCCGAGCTCAAGGCGTACCTCAAGGACACGATGCCGGACTACATGGTCCCGGCCGCGCTGGTGAAGCTCGACAAGCTGCCGCTCAACCCCAACGGCAAGGTGGACCGCAAGGCCCTGCCCGTGCCGGATCAGGTGCAGACGAGCCAGGAGTACGTGGCGCCTCGCAACGAGACCGAGCGGCTCCTCGCCCAGCTCTGGTCCGAGGTGCTCGCGGCTCCGCGCATCGGCATCCACGACAACTTCTTCGACCTGGGTGGCCACTCCCTGCTGGCCACGCAGGCCCTCTCGCGCATCCGCACCGCCTTCAAGGCCGAGCTGCCCCTGCGCGACTTCTTCGAGTCTCCGACCATCGCCGCGCTCGCGCTGAAGCTCGACGCGTCCCTCAAGGCCGGCCAGGGCATCCAGGCCCCGCCCCTCACCCGCGTCTCGCGTGAGGGCTCGCTGCCGCTGTCCTTCGCCCAGCAACGTCTGTGGTTCCTCGACCAGCTCCAGCCGGGCAGCTCCTTCTACAACGTGCCCACCGCCGTGAAGCTGGAGGGCGCGCTGGATGTCGCCGCGCTGGAGAGCAGCCTCTCCGCGCTGGTGCAGCGCCACGAGTCGCTGCGCACCACGTTCCACAGCGAGCAGGGCCAGGCCGTGCAGGTCATCGCACCGAACGGCGCGCTGCCGCTCCAGGTGGTGGATCTGCGCTCGCTGCCCTCCGCCGAGCGCGAGGCCGAGGTGCGCAAGCTCACCACGCAGGACGCGCTGCGGCCGTTCGACCTCGGCCGAGGGCCCCTGCTGCGCGCCCTGCTGCTGCGCCTGGACGAGCACCAGCATGTGCTCATGCTCACGCTGCACCACATCATCTCCGATGGCTGGTCCATGGGCGTGCTGGTGCGCGAGCTGGCCGCGTTCTACCAGGCCTTCTCGCAGGGCCGGCCCTCGCCTCTGCCGGAGCTGCCCGTGCAGTACGCGGACTACTCCGCCTGGCAGCGTGGCTGGCTCCAGGGCGAGGTGCTCGATAAGCAGCTCGGCTGGTGGCGTCAGCAGCTGGCGGATGCGCCTCGCGCGCTGGAGCTGCCCACGGACAAGCCCCGGCCTCCCGTGCAGACCTACCGCGGCGCCACCCGCCGCATTCAGCTGCCGCCTCCCGTGTCCCTGGCCGTGAAGTCGCTCGCGCAGCGGGAAGGCGCCACGCCCTTCATGGTGCTGCTCGCGGCCTTCCAGCTTCTGCTCTCGCGCTACTCGGGGCAGGACGACATCTCCGTGGGCTCGCCCATCGCCGGCCGCAACCGCGGCGAGGTCGAGGGCCTCATCGGCTTCTTCGTCAACACGCTCGTCCTGCGCTCGCGCCTCTCGCCGCAGCAGAGCTTCCGCGAGCTGCTGGCGCGCGTGAAGGAGACGACGCTCGGCGCCTACGCCCACCAGGAAGTGCCCTTCGAGAAGCTCGTCGAGGAGCTTCAGCCGGAACGTGACCAGAGCCGCTCGCCGCTCTTCCAGGTCATGTTCACCGTGCAGAACGCTCCCATGCCGGAGCTGGCGACGCAGGGGCTGAAGCTGAGCCCGCTGACGCTCGAGGGCGACACGGCCAAGTTCGACCTCACCCTGGGCTTCCTGGAGACCGACCAGGGCTTCGTGGGCGAGATGGAGTACAACACCGACCTGTACGAGGCCTCCACCGTCCAGCGCATGCTGGAGCAGCTGCAGGTGCTGATCGAGGGCATCGTCAACGCTCCCGACCGCAAGCTGCGCGAGCTGTCCCTGCTCGGCGCCACCGAGCGTCAGAAGGTGCTCGTCGGTTGGAACCAGACCCACACCGGCTTCCCCCGCCAGCAGAGCATCCACCAGCTCTTCGAGCAGCGCGTCCTCCGCCACCCCCAGGCCATCGCCCTGGAGTTCGGCGAGACGCAGCTGTCCTACGGAGAGCTCGACTCGCGCGCCAACCAGCTCGCACACCTGTTGGCTTCCAAGGGTGTGCGTTCCGGGGATCTCGTCGGCATCTGCGTCGAGCGCTCGGCGGATCTCGTCGTCGGTCTGCTCGGCATCCTCAAGGCCGGTGCCGCCTACGTCCCGCTCGACCCGTCCTACCCGCAGCAGCGCCTGGCCTTCATGCTCGAGGACACCCAGGCTCGCGTCGTCGTGGCCCAGCGCCACCTCGCGCAGTCTCTGCCCCTCGGTGATCGGGCGCTGGTGTGCCTCGATGAGGACCAGCAGCTCATCGGCCAGCAGCCCACCGCGCCGCTCTCCCTGTCCGTCGACTCGATGCAGGCCGCGTACGTCATCTACACCTCGGGCTCCACCGGCAAGCCCAAGGGCGTCTGCGTTCCCCATCAGGCCGTCGTCCGCCTGGTGCGCAACACCAACTTCATCCAACTGGTGGAGACCGACCGCGTCGGTCAGGCCTCCAACGCCTCCTTCGACGCCGCCACCTTCGAGCTGTGGGGTGCGCTGCTCAACGGCGCTCGCGTCGTGGGTGTCCCGAAGGAAATCGCCCTCGACGCTCGCGCCCTGGGCGAGCACCTGGAGCGCACCCGCATCAACGTCCTGTTCGTCACCACCGCCCTCTTCAACCAGGTGGCTCGCGAGCGTCCCCAGTCCTTCTCCGTCCTGCGCCAGCTGCACTTCGGCGGCGAGGCCTCCGATCCCAAGTGGGTACGGGAGGTGTTGAACAAGGGCGCTCCCGGCAAACTGCTTCACGTCTACGGGCCCACCGAGAGCACCACCTTCGCCACCTGGTACCACGTCGAGCAGGTGGCCCAGAACGTGACGACCGTGCCCATCGGTGGCGGTCTGTCCAACACCACGCTGTACGTGCTCGACCGCAACGGGCAGCCCGTGCCCGTGGGCGTGCCGGGTGA
The DNA here is from genome assembly GCF_036277355.1 of Archangium sp. Lineage (GTDB taxonomy): Bacteria > Myxococcota > Myxococcia > Myxococcales > Myxococcaceae > Archangium. The sequence continues at coordinate 866 of NZ_DASUNC010000158.1, read as the reverse complement.
GCTGTACATCGGCGGCGAGGGCCTCGCCTGGGGCTATCTGCACCGCCCCGAACTGACTGCCGAGAAGTTCGTTCCCCACCCGTTCGCCACCCAGCCCGGTGAGCGCCTCTACCGCACCGGCGACGTCGTTCGCTGGCTGCCCGGCGGCAACATCGAGTTCGTGGGCCGTGTGGACTCCCAGGTGAAGGTCCGCGGCTTCCGTATCGAGCTGGGCGAAGTGGAGTCCGCGCTCGTGGGCTACCCGGGCGTGGGTGAGGCCGTGGTCATGGTCCGCGAGGACTCCCCGGGCGACAGGCGCCTGGTCGGCTACGTCGTGGCTCGCGAGGGTCAGGCCTTCGAGGTCTCCGAGCTCAAGGCGTACCTCAAGGACAAGCTGCCGGACTACATGGTCCCGGCCGCCCTGGTGAAGCTCGACAAGCTGCCGCTCAATCCCAACGGCAAGGTGGACCGCAAGGCACTGCCCGTGCCGGATCAGGCGCAGACGGGCCAGGAGTACGTGGCTCCGCGCAACGAGACCGAGCGGCTCCTCGCCCAGCTCTGGTCCGAAGTGCTCGGCGTGGCCCGCGTCGGCATCCACGACAACTTCTTCGACCTGGGTGGTCACTCGCTCCTGGCCACGCAGCTCGTCTCGCGCCTCCGCGCCACCTTCCAGGTGGAGCTGCCCCTGCGCGCGCTCTTCGAGGCCACCTCCATCGCCGCTCTGGCGCTGAAGCTCGAGGAGGCCATGCGCGCTGGCCAGGGCATCCAGGCCCCGCCCCTCACCCGCGTCTCGCGTGAGGGCTCGCTGCCCCTGTCCTTCGCCCAGCAGCGTCTGTGGTTCCTCGACCAGCTCCAGCCGGGCAGCTCCTTCTACAACGTCCCCACCG
>NZ_DASUNC010000157.1:0-87396 GCF_036277355.1 Archangium sp. | reverse complement strand
AGGTAAGCGCTCGGCGGACCACACCTTCCGCATGAGGGAGGAGCCGTTCAGCGTCGCGTTCCAGGAGGTGTAGACATGGGACGCAACACGGAAAAAGTGGACGCAACGCTGGCGAGGGCCGCGGCAAGCAACTACTGGACGGAGGCCGAGGCGCAGGCGGTGCTGGAGGCCTATGAGGCGAGCGGGTTGTCGGTGGCGGAGTTCGCCCGCCGCCATGGGCTTGGGCCGCAGCGGCTGAGGTGGTGGAAGAAGCGGCGAGCCGAGGAGGCGGGCCCGGCGCTCTCGTTCATCCCGGTGCACGTCGCGGCGCCGCCGTCGCCAGAAGCACAGCGGGCAGCGGGCACGGTCAGCATGGAGGTGCTGCTGGCCAGGGGGCGGCGCATCCGGGTGGAGCCCGGCTTCGACGCGGACGCGCTGGGGCGGCTGGTGAGGGCGCTGGAGGAAGCATGCTGACACTGCCCTCCTCGGTGCGCATCCACCTGGCGAGCCAGCCGGTGGACATGCGCAAGTCCTTCGACGGGCTCTGCTTGCTGGCGCGAGAGGTACTGCGAGAGGACCCCTTGAGTGGACACCTCTTCGTCTTCTTCAACCGCACGCGCGACATGGTGAAGGTGCTGTGGTGGCACTCCGGTGGCTTCTGCCTCTTCTCCAAGCGCCTGGAGAAGGGCAGCTTCCGCCTGCCGCGTCCGCTGCCCGAGGACGGCTCCGCCCTCACGCTGGAGGCAGTGGAGCTCACGCTGCTGCTGGAGGGGATTGATTTGAAGGCCAGCGTCCGGCGGCCACGCTGGCAGCCCCCACTTTTGAAGTCGGCTGCCTGAGAATACCTCTTGCGTCGTGAGGCCGGGTCATGGCTCATGTGCCGGTACATGAGCGGCGCGGCCCCCGACAAGAAAACCATGGACGTGCACGGCGTGGCGGCGCTGCTGCGCGCGCTGCTGGCCGAGGACCAGGACGAGCAGGCCATTGAGCTGGTGGTGGGCCTGCTCATGCAGTTGGTGGAGAAGAACACCGAGTTGGAGCTGCGGCTGCGCAAGGCGCTGCGCCAGCACTTCGGCCGCCGCAGCGAGAAGCTGTCGGCCGAGCAGCTGTCGCTCTTCCTGGCGCGGTTGGGCCAGGAAGAGGCCGGGGTCCAAGACGCGGCGCAGCCGAGTGCCGGGGAGGCTGGCGTCGCGGCGGGCTCCACGCCGCCACCACACCAGGAGCCGCGAAAGAAGGAGCGCACGGGGCACGGGCGGCGCCCGCTGCCCGCGCACCTGCCGCGCGAGCAGCGCGTCCAACAGCCCCCGCCCGAGGCGCTGCGGTGCGAGGCGTGCGGGCGGGACAAGTCGCGCTGTGGCGAGGAGAAGAGCGAAACCCTGGAGTGGGTGCCCGGCCACTTCAAGGTGATTGAGGAGGTGAGGCCCAAGTACGCCTGCCGGCCGTGCGGCGACGGGCTGGTGGTGGCGCCCCCCGCCGACAGGGTGATTGAAGGCGGGCTGCCCGGGCCGGGCCTGGTGGCCCACGTGCTGGTGTCCAAGTACAAGGACCACCTGCCACTGCACCGGCTGAGTGGAATCTACGCCCGTCACGGCGTGGAGCTACGCACCTCGACGCTCTCGGACTGGGTGGCCGCGGGCGCCGACCTCCTGCAACCGCTGGCCAGGGAGGTGGGCCAGCGGGCCCTGGCCTCGCACGTATTGCAGAGCGACGACACACACCTGAAGGTGCTCGACAGGGAGCACCCCAACGGCCTCAAACGCGGGCACATGTGGGTGTACCTCGGCGACAGCACCTGGGCGGCCTTCGTGTACACGCCGGACTGGAAGCAGGAGGGGCCGCTGTCCTTCCTGGAGGGGCGCGAGGGCTGGCTGCTGGTGGACGGGTACAAGGGCTACGACAAGCTGTTTACCCGCCCGGGCGCCACGGCGGTGGAGGTAGGGTGCTGGAGCCATGCCCGGCGCTACTTCGTCGACGCACTGGACGCCGGCGACACACGGGCGGCGCTGCCGCTCTCGCTCATTGGCCGGCTCTTCGCGGTGGAGCGCGAAGCCGACGAGCAACAGGTGGACGAGGCCGAGCGGCTGCGCAGGCGCAATGCCCTCTCGCGCCCCGTCACCGAGCAACTGGCGCGCTGGATGGCCGACATCTACGGCAGGGAGCGACCCAAGAGCCCGCTGGCGCAAGCGTGTCGCTATGCCATCAACCAGTGGACGTCGCTGCTGCGATTCCTGGAAGACGCGCGCCTGCCCCTGCACAACAACGCCTCGGAGCTGCGGCTGAGGGAAATCGCCGTCGGCAGGAAGAACTACCTGTTCGCCGGCAGCGACGCGGGAGCCGAGCGTGCCGCGTGCGTCTACACGCTGGTGGCCACCTGCGTGCTGGCGGGCGTGGACCCCTGGGCGTACCTGGCTGACGTGCTGGACAAGCTCGCCCGGGGCTGGCCGCAGCGCCAGCTCGAGCAACTGCTGCCGCCCATGTGGAAGGCCGCGCGCGAGGCCGCCGCGCGGACGACTCCCGCTACCTCGCCCGCGGCGACCTGAGCCCATCCCCTCCCGGTCGAGCGGGGCGGCGCGCCCTCTACCACATCTCCGTCGCCATGCCGCCGAGCGGATACTGCCCGGCGCTACTTCGTCGACGCGCTGGAGGCCGGAGACACGCGGGCGGCGCTGCCGCTCTCGCTCATCGGCCGGCTCTTCGAGGTGGAGCGCGAGGCCAGCGAGCAGCAGGTGGACGAGGCCGAGAGGCCGCGCAGGCGCGACACGCTCTCGCGTCCCGTCACCGAGCAACTGGGCCGCCAGGTGGCCGACACCTACAACCGCGAGCCCCCGAAGAGTCCGCTGGCTCGCGCGTGTCTCTACTCCATCAACCAGTGGACGGCGCTGCTGCGCTTCTTGGAGGACGCACGCCTGCCCCTGCACAACAACGCCTCGCGCCTGCGGCTGCGGGAGATTGCCGTCGGCAGGAAGAACTACCTCTTCGCTGGCAGCGACGCGGGAGCCGAGCGCGCCGCGTGCGTGTACACGCTGGTGGCCACCTGCGTGCTGGCTGGCGTGGACCCGTGGGCGTACCTGACCGACGTGCTGGAGAAGCTCGCCGGGGGCTGGCCGCAGTGCCGGCTCGAGGAGTTGCTGCCGCCCATGTGGAAGGCCGTGCGTAAGGCCGCCGTGCTGACTTCCTCCACCTCACCCGCGGTGACCTGAGCGCCGCCCCTTCCCGTCAAGCGGGGCGGCGCGCTCGTTACCACATCTCCGTCGCCACGCTGCACCGCTCCGCCGAGTGGATACGGGACGAGAGCGGGACGCGGCTCGTCACCATCGGCAACGTGACCTTCCCCTGAGTCCTGACGCTCAGGCGTGTGTCAGACCCACCGGGTATTCCCGCGAACTGGCAACCCATCAGGGGGTGGCCATCACCACGGGGACTTCCCATGAAGCTGGCCGGAGCGGTGGTGCTGTTGGTGCTCCTCACCGGATGCGCGACGACCCAGGGGACGGGAGGCTCTGGCCCTTCGCCGTCTCCAGGAGTCCAACCCGCGAGGAAGAAGGAGCTACCCTGGTTGAACGTGCCGGGTGGGCAGATGAAGACGACGCTCTTCTACGGCCCCTGGCAGTGCCGCCGTCAGTTCGTGAACCAGTGCCAGATGGAGTGCGCCCAGGAGCGCCACACGCTCATGGGGTGCATATGGTTGGCGGACATCAAGCTGGACTGGGTGGGAAGCCTCGTCGTCCTACCCGTTCCCGTGAAAGCCGGGAGCCGCTACGGCATCTATCACTGCTGCTGCAACTACCCCAGTCTGCCGAAGGCGGTGAAGGAGGTTGAGCGCAAGCGGTGGGAAAAGATCCGAGACTCCTTCCGGGACGACTGGAGCAAGAAGTTCGGAGAGTGGCCCGTCGACGGAGGCATCTCCTGGCCGGGTCACCACATCCGGGACCTCTGGCACGGTGGAAACCCGGTGGATCCCAACAACATCATCCCCGTACAGCCCAGCATTCATGACGAATTCACCAGGGCCTACCCTGCCTGCTACGCTGGACAAGCGCCCTGGAATACGGTGGGACCCGACTTGCCCTACTCGGACAACTGACGATGGCTACGCCCATGAGCGACCTGCTCGAAGAGGTTTCCCGCGAGCCCTTCCCGCATCCCCCCGCCACGCCCGAGGAAATCGAGGAGTTCGAGCGGCGGGTGGGCTGGAAGTTGGACCCGGACCTCCGGGCCTTCTACCTGCATTGCAATGGGGCCGCTCTGCTTCGATGGCCGGATTCACCCTATGAAATCCTGCCTCTGTCGAAGATCGTCCGGGCACGGGTGGCCATCTGCGGTGAGGATGACGACAGGTGGGGCCCGGCCTCGATGTACGCCCTCTGCTATGTGCGCGATGGCAACTATGTCGTCTTGGACGTGGGCCGACAGGTAGACGGGCGGTACCCGCTCATTGATGGGGACCGAGAGACCTGGCCCAACCCGGAATACTGCACGCAGATCGCCAGCTCGTTCTCGGAGTTCTTGGAGCAGGTGCTGCGCACCCGGCGTAGCCTCTACTGGCTGGGGGAATGAGATCGTGGCCACCGCCATGAGCAGCCTGCTCGAAGAGGTCTCCCGCGACCACTTCCCGCATCCTCCTGCCACTCCCGAGGAGATCGAGGAGTTCGAGCGAGGGGTAGGCTGGAAGCTGGACCCGGATCTGCGGGCCTTCTACCTGCATTGCAATGGGGCACGGTTGTTCGAGCCACCTCCATTCGCCCCATTCAGAATCCTCCCGCTGTCCGAAATCGAGAGAGGAAGGGCGGCGATCTTCGGTGCGGATGAAGACCAGTGGGGCCCTGAATCCATCTACGCGATCTGCTACGTGCAAGATGGCGATTACGTCATGGTGGACGTGAGCCGACAGGTTGATGGTCGTTACCCCCTCCTGGACGGCTGGAAGGAGGCATGGCGTAACAAGGAATACACTTGGCCGCTCGCCTCCTCCTTCTCCGAGTTCCTGGCCGAGGCGCTGCGGAGCAACGGACGCCAGTTCTGGTTGGACCGGCACGAGAAGTGAGCGGCCCTGCTGCCGCTGAGCTTCACCGGAGGGTGGGAACCTTCGTGGGGACGGCGTGCGTCGCGTAGAAGCGCCGCGTGGTGGTCGGGCTCTTGTGGTTGAGGAAGGCCGCCACGGAAGCCGGGTCCGCGCCCTTCTCGATAGCCCAGGTGGCGACGGAGTGCCGGAACCGTCCCGGGGTGAAGGGCGGAATGCCCGCCGCCGTGCAGGCCCCCTTGATGGCCAAGGCGTACTTCTCGGAGCTGAGCGAGCCCCGCTCCAGCAGCCGCTTCCCGGCCTCCATCACCTCGGCGGACACGGCGGTGCGCAAGGGCTCGCCGCTCTTGGTCTGGGGACACACCAGCATGCCCGCGATCCCCTCGGCCTCGCTCCGGTACTGCTCCACGCTGCCCATCCTGGCGAAGCGCACCAGCTCCGAGACGTGCCAGCCGGTGCCCGCCTGCACGTTCATGCCGTCACGCCAGTGAGGCGCAAGGTACTCGTGGGCGAGCAGGTAGTGCTCCCGGGGAATCACCTTGGTTCGCTTCCACTGCTCGGGCCGGGCCTGGGGCACGGTGAGCCGCCCGAAGGTCGGGTCCTCGGCCACCGAGAGGACGTGCTTCACCTTGCGCAACCAGGAGTAGACGCGCTTGAGGACCGCGATCCGATGACCCCGGGCCTTCGCTCCCTCCAGGGCAGGGAGGATGTCATCGAGGAGCGTGAGCTTCCGCAGGTCCCGGCCCTTGAGCTGGTCGGCCCACCACGCGAGATAACCCTGCTGCTTCTTCACCCAGGTGGAACTGTTCTTGTCCACGTCGCGCGAGGAGGCGAGGAATTCAGCCGCGAGCGGCGCGTCCAGGTAGATGGGCTGCTCGTGGGGTGAGCCCGCCGGGTTGTCGTGCTCCGGAGCCGTTTCGAACTTGCCCGTGAGGCAGGGGAGGGCAAAAGAAAAAGGGCGCCAGACTTGCGTCTGACGCCCTCTTTCAGCTCCCCGACGTGGACTCGAACCACGGACCTGGTGATTAACAGTCACGTCCGGGGCTGGAGCAGGGGAGTCGGCCCCGAGGGAAGAGTGGCCAGGGTTGGCCGTTGGTGGTTGGCGGAGTGGGGCATGAGTGGGGCACAGCGCCCGAGGCTGGCGGACCATCTCCCTCGATGTGAGCCTGTGCCGCCCGAGCCGTGCGGGGCTACCCCGGGTCAAGGGCCCAGGTTCCTTCCTCCCACCGCTTCAGTGCCTGCCCTGCTTTGAATGAGACCAGCCCCTCGCCCTTGGCGACCTCCTCCAAGACCGCTTTGGCCTCGGCCGTCCGATAGCGGAGCAGGTGCGCGGCGGCCATGACTCGTACGTCCGGGCGTGGGTGCTTGAACAGCACGGCCAGTGCGTCGCGTCCAGCATCACCGTGGGCCCGGAGCTTGTCGAACGCGGCGCCGTACTTCTTGGCGTGCTTGTTCCCGGTCTTGGCGTCTCCCCTCCAGATGGCGTCGGTCTGCTCGGCCACGTTCTGCGCGAACTGTTCGACAAGTTCCTCCAGCTTCATCACCAGAACCCCTTCGTTACTCTTTCGATGGCCATCAGCCCGAACTCGCGTTGGGCCTCGTACGACTGCGTGCTCAACCACTGCCGGACGGTCAAGGTGTCCGAGCCGGTGATATCCCGCTGAATGGACGAGTAGAGCGAGCTGATGCGGGTGTGGATGCCCTTGTCCAACGGGACGATGTTCTCGGTATTTTGAACGGCCTGAGCCCCGAACCGTTTCTCGTTGCCCGGCGTCTGCTCGACGATGTGGTGCCACTCCTTCCCGGGGCCTGCCGAGCCCATGGCCCGCTTGAAGCTCTTGTACGAGCCCCACGCCCTGAAGCCGTTGGGAGGAGTCTTGGCAGCGGCGCCACTCATGGCCCGAGCCGTCATGGCGACAGCACCAGGAGCAAGGGCGATGGTGACGGACTCGGCGTTCACGGCGACTGTCTCCACGTGCCCCACCGCCGCGAGACGGATACCCACCTGCGTCTCCGCCTGCACGGCCGCCTGCATCGAGCCGGGCAGCTTCGGCACCTGTGCGGCCAGCCCCGGCGCCGTGTTGCCGATGGCCGCCATGGCCAGCATGGCGAAGGCTCGCGCCGCGTTGCGGCCCATGCGCTTGCCGTAGCGCTCGCCCGCCTCGCGCAGCCCGTTGAACGTGGTGGCCCGGTCCGCCTCGTCCATCAGCCGTTTGAAGCCCACGACGAGGCCCCAGAAGGTATCGACGCCCACGTAGGAGATGAGGGTGGCGGTCATCACGGCCGCGAGGCCCTTGGAGATCGTCACGTCGGGGATGGAGACGAGAACCATGTACGTGGTCCAGGTCCAGAGCACGGCGGCCACCATGGCGTGTGGGTCGGCCATGTCCTTGAACGCCTCCAGCATCTCGTCCAGCACGGCGCCCTTGGCCAGGGCCAGGGCCAGTGCGAACCGCCCATCCCCGTTGACGGTGGGGCTCTCCGTCAGCAGGCGGAGACAGTCCCCGGGCCTGCCAGTGCGCTCGCACCAGCGCAGGTAGGCGCGCGTCAACTCCACCTCCGCCGCCTCCTCTGCTGATTCTCCCTCCAGGTGGGCGCCCGGCTCGTGCGGGGTGATGCGGCGGCTGCGTGTCTCGTACGTGTACGAACCGCTCCGCGCCTCTACCTCGAACAGACGCCGGGCGGCTTCCTGGGGCTGAGCGGGGGGGCCGCACATCCCGAGCCATCGCCGACACGGCCTCCTGGAACTCGCCGTTGCCCAGTGCCACCGGCTCGGCGCCGGAACGAGGGGTGAAGACGATGGCTCCGGTCTGGCCCGTGTCCAGGCGCACGACCCGAGAGGCAGTACCACACCCGACGAGGAGTACCAGCAACACGGCCGTGCAGCACAGCTTCATGGGAATTTCTCCTGGCCCTGGCCACCCCTCCACGGGTAGCCAATCCAGGAGAATACCCAATGGGTGCGACACAACCCGGAGCGGGGTTCACGGAAAGGTCACGCCGCCGAGGGTGACAGGCCGACCTCCGTTCTCGTCCCACAACTTGAGGGTGAAGGTGCCCCGCGCCTCGTGAGCCAGCAGCTCCGTCTCCACCATCACGAGGTCCGACCCTCCCGGCGGAATGGGCGCGAGCTGCCACACCTTCACCTGCTTCACGTCCTGGCCCTTTCCCACCAGCAGGGCCGCATCCCTGGCCGTCCAGGGGGCCGTGCCGGGGTTGTCCATGACCATTGCCACGGCCACCCGCATCACGTCTTCGTCATTTTCCCTGCGCTTGGTGGTGGTGCGGTAGCTGATGGCCGTTTGTGTGAGGAGCGCGTTGGCCGAGGGTTGGGTGATGGTGCTCGTGAGGTTCTTGGCCAGGACGCCTTGCACGTTCCTCACGTCCACCTTCAACAGCTCGCTGGCGATCAGCCCCGTGATGCCCAGCCCGCTTCCTTCCGCCTGCGTTCGCACCAACTCCGTTTGAAGCTGTTGGATTCGGGCCTCCTTCTCCTTGACCTCTTTCGGGGGGATGACGGTGATGCTGCGCGTCCCGGTGGACACGTCCTCGAAACGCTCGCGCTCTTGCAACTCCACCGCACCCGGAGGCAGCGGCGAGTCGAACCGGAAGGTGGTGGGAAGGCCGGGGCTGATGCACACCTCTGGCGCCTTGCCGGTGGGAGCCGCCAACAGCTCGAGCCGGTGTGGCGACGCCTCACAGCTCGGGAGAGATGGCTGTGCGGTGGCGCTGGCATCCGCGAGGAGCGCCAGGAGCAAGAGCACGGGGGGGGACGAGGTGCGCACGGAGCGGGGACCTCCAGCAGATGGGGTAGAGACCGGAGACGTTGGCCTCTACCACACCTTCTCGCCCGGTAGGGCACGAGCGATTCCAAGCCCCTGCTCTCGAACCGCTCGGATAGCTCTACTCGAACCGGCGCACCGCCTCCACGCCTCGGCCGCGGCCCTCACCGCCGCGCACGCGGAACTGGAGGCCGAGGACTTCGCCGCCTCTCCTCATCCCCCCTCCGCACAGGCGTGTCTGGCCGGCGCCCTCCTCACCCAGGTGGAGGCGCTCCAGCACTCGCTGCGCCGCTACCGCACCCTCGTCGTCATGCGCGAGGAGTGGGCGCGTGTCGCCCCTGCCTCCGAGCTCTCCCCCAGCTGAACCTCACCCCGGCCAGCCCTCGCCGGACGTGCGCGCCCACCGCTCACGTCCGGCGAGGGCTCCATCAACGAGTGTGATGCGCGCCCGCGCGTCCTCGCTGATGCCCATCAACCAGCCGGTCCAAATCTCCATCAACAAGCGTGCGCGGTAACACCATGCAGCCACCCGCACATCAGAAGTTTCACCAGCGGGTCGAGGACATCACGATGAGCCAGAAGGGGCCCACGCAGAAATAGTGGGGTGGGCTGTTGATGGTCACCAGGATGGCGCTGATGATGACGGGCGCGCTTTGCTTCTGATCCGGGTCGGGCACCGCGCCCAGGGCGACGCTGTCCGCGATCCAGTGGGCGCCCTCGATGGCATAACAAATTTCCCCCAGTTCAGCGGAGAGGCTGACGTGTTCCATCTGGATTCCTCCTCGGGTGGATTGGATGAAGACGCTCTGGCCGACCAGCCAGAACATCAGCGGGAATGACCGCCAAGGTCCTTATGCCGAAGCACGGGCGCTCTTGGTGATCCCCTCGAATGATGCCGCTGAGGACGGTGGGCCCCGGGAGTTGTCAGCCCCATCGGGTATTCCTTCAGATTGGCTACCCCTCAGGGGGTAACCATCACCACGGGGACTTCCATGAAGCTGGCCGGAGCGGTGGTGCTGTTGGTTCTCCTCACCGGATGCGCGACACCCCAGGGGACGGGAGGCTCTGGCCCTTCGCCCTCTCCAGGAGTTCAACCCGCGAGGAAGACGGAACTGCCCTGGTTGAACGTGCCGGGCGGGCAGATGAAGACGACGCTTTTCTACGGCCCCTGGCAGTGCCGCCGTCAGTTCGTGAACCAGTGCCAGATGGAGTGCGCGCAGGAGCGCCACACGCTCATGGGGTGCATATGGTTGGCGGACATCAAGCTGGATTGGGTGGGAAGCCTCGTCGTCCTACCCGTTCCCGTGAAAGCCGGGAGCCGCTACGGCATCTACCACTGCTGCTGCAACTACCCGACTCTGCCGAAGGCGGTGAAGGAGGTTGAGCGCAAGCGGTGGGAAAAGATCCGAGACTCCTTCCGGGACGACTGGAGCAAGAAGTTCGGAGAGTGGCCCGTTGACGGAGGCATCTCCTGGCCGGGCCATCACATCCGGGACCTCTGGCACGGTGGCGACCCGGTGGATCCCAACAACATCATCCCCGTACAGCCCAGCATCCATGACGAATTCACCAGGGCCTACCCTGCCTGCTACGCTGGACAAGCGCCCTGGAATACGGTGGGACCCGACCTGCCTTACTCGGACAACTGACGATGGCCACGCCCATGAGCGTCCTGCTCGAAGAGGTCTCCCGCGAGCCCTTGCCGCATCCCCCCGCCACGCCCGAGGAAATTGAGGAGTTCGAGCGGCGGGTGGGCTGGAAGCTGGACCCGGACCTCCGGGCCTTCTACCTGCATTGCAATGGGGCCGCTCTGCTTCGATGGCCGGATTCGCCCTATGAAATCCTGCCTCTGTCGAAGATCGTCCGGGCACGGGTGGCCATCTGCGGTGAGGATGACGACAGGTGGGGCCCGGCCTCGATGTACGCCTTCTGCTACGTGCGCGACAGCAACTATGTCGTCCTGGACGTGAGCCGACAGGTAGATGGGCGGTATCCGCTCATTGATGGGGACCGAGAGACCTGGCCCAACCCGGAATACTGCACGCAGATCGCCAGCTCCTTCTCGGAGTTCCTGGAGCAGGTGCTACGCACCCGGCGTAGCCTCTACTGGCTGGGGGAATGAGACCGTGGCCACCGCCATGAGCAGCCTGCTCGAAGAGATTTCCCGCGAGCACTTCCCCTATCCCCCAGCCACACCCGAGGAGATCGAAGAGTTCGAGCAGCGAGTGGGATGGCAGTTGGACCCGGAACTGCGCGCCTTCTACCTGTATTGCAACGGCGCCGAGTTGATTGAACGGCTACCCGACTCGCCCTACCAGATACTTCCTCTCTCGGAGATAGTCCGAGCGCGGGTGGCCATCTTCGGGAAGAAGAACGACGATGACGCGCATGGGCCCGCCTCGATGTGGGCCATCTGCGACGTGCAGGACGGCAACTACGTGCTGGTGGACGTGGCCCGCCAGGAGAACGACCGCTATCCCCTGACGGACGGCTACCACGAGGCGTGGCCCAACCCGAAGTACTGCGGGCCAGTCGCCAGCTCCTTCTCGGAGTTCCTGGAGCAGGTGCTACGCACCCGGCGCGGCCTCTATTGGCTGGGGGAGTGAGCCCGGGTTGCGCTGAGGCTCTCCGTACTCACTCGCTCCTCAGCCGCGTTGTTCGCGACCAGGTTCATCTTCGGCAACACGCCACCGCCAGTAGCGCTCCGGCTTGACCCACACAACCGTCTCGGTCGAGACCTTCATGAAAGCGTCGAGGACCGGCTTGCCGAGGACCAGGCGGCCGTCGGCATTCTCGCGCAGCAATGCGTCTGCGCCGTGTTTCGTGAGCATGTCGACGACGTCGTCTTGGTAGATGCAGCCGTCGCGGTGGAGATGGGCCAGCATCCAGTCGGCCACCTCGACGGGGGTCACTTGCCCGCCCTGCCAGCGCCGGGTGCCGGGATCGGCGGCTTCACCGAGGCGGGTTCCAGCCCGGCGTCCGGAAACACACCGCTCTCCAGCTTTTTGCCGGCAAACCATTGGCAACGGTACGACTCGTACTCCTCCAATGACGCCTCCACCGTCATCTCCGGGCCGCCGCTCTTGAGCTTCACGACGTCGCCAACCTGAAACCGGCCTTGTGCCATGTCGTCCCTCACCGCGTGGGTAGTAGCTAAAGCTATGCTGATGATGCGAGCTATGCTGATGATGCGTGCCCCGCTCGGCTGCCACAAGACCACGAAGGGCCCCGAGTTGTCCCGGAGACCTTCGTGGTGGTGCTACGTTGCGCCAATGAGCGAGAAAAGCCTGAAGGCGCTTGTGGATGAGATGTTTCGCGAGTTCCGGCGCCAGCACGGCGACGTGAAGAAGCGGCTGGCAGCGCAGCATGCGCAGGGGCTCCCGTACTCCAAGGATGACGTTGCGCGGCTGGGCGAACTCAACAGCATCATCAACCCGCTTGAGAGGCTGAGGCAGGCCCTCAAACACGCCGTCGCGCCGAACCCTAACGACGTGGAGACGCTCCTCAAGAACCTGAATGACGAGGTCAAGAACCTGAAGGACGAAGCAGGAGACCTGCCGAGCGACGACGAAGGGTAGCCGCCGCTCACCGCAGAGTGGGAACTTTCGTCGGGACGGCATGCGTCGCGTAGAAGCGCCGCGTGGTGGTTGGACTCTTGTGGTTGAGGAAGGCCGCCACCGAAGCCGGGTCCGCGCCCTTCTCGATGGCCCAGGTAGCGACGGAGTGCCGGAACCGTCCCGGGGTGAAGGGCGGGATGCCCGCCGCCTTGCAGGCCGCCTTGATAGCGAGGGTGTACTTCTCGAAGCTGAAGGAGCCCCGCTCCAGCAGCCGCTTTCCAGCCTCCAACACCTCGGCGGACACGGCGGTACGCAAGGGCTCGCCGCTCTTGGTCTGCGGGCACACCAGCACGCCCGCGATCCCCTCGGCCTCGCCCCGGTATGGTTCCACGTTGCCCATCTTGGCGAAGCGCACCAGCTCCGAGACGTGCCAGCCGGTGCCCGCCTGCACGTCCATCCCGTCGCGCCAGTGCGGTGCAAGGTACTCGTGGGTGAGGAGGTAGTGCTCCCGGGGAATCACCTTGTCCCGCTTCCACTGCTCGGGCCGGGCCTGGGGTACCGTGAGCCGTCCGAAGGTCGGGTCCTCGGCCACCGGCAGGACGTGCTTCAGCTTGCGCAACCAGGAGTAGACGCGCTTGAGGACCACGCTCCACTACCCTCGGGCCTTCTAGATGGGCTGTTCGTGGGGTGAGCCTGCCGGGTTGTAGTGCTCCGGGTCGGCCTCGAACCGCTTGGGGAGTTGCTTGTGTTGTGCCCGCGGGCAGGGGAGGGCAAAAGAAAAAGGGCGCCAGACTTGTGTCTGACGCCCTCTTTCAGCTCCCCGACGTGGACTCGAACCACGGACCTAGTGATTAACAGTCACCCGCTCTACCGGCTGAGCTATCGGGGAATATGTCCGCTGCGCGTTGGCCGGTGTGGACCGCCGCGACAACGAGGTGCTTTCTAAAGAACGGAGTCCGTCCTGTCAACAACCCGTTTCGACCCACTCTCCCGGCTTCGCTCGATTCCCTGGCCGGCGCTCGATGGAATCGCCCCCATCGCCGCCGAGGCCCTCTCCCTCATCCTCTCGGGCAGCCCCGCGGAACGGGTGCTCGACCGCACCCTCCGCTCCCACCGGGACCTCTTCCGTGAACAGCGCCAGGCCCTCGCCGAGTCCCTCTTCAACGTCGGCCTCTGGCGCCGCCGGCTCGGCTTCCTCCTCGGAAACCCGGACGCCCCCCCCTCCGCGCTCCTCTTCGCCTTCCTCCAGGGGCTCGCCGGTGTGCCCCCAGCGGAGGCCGCCCGGCTCTCCGGACTCGGAACGCCGCTGCCCCTGTCCTCCGAGGAGCCCCCGTCCCTCGCCCTCCGGTACTCGTTGCCCGACTGGCTCGCCGAGCACTTCTCCCGCGAGCTCGGCCCCGCCGCCGACGACTTCTGCGCCCACCTCAATGTCCCCGGCCCCATCACGCTCCGGGTGAATCCACTGCGTACCTCTCGTGAAGCCCTGGCGGAACGGCTGCGCTCCGAGGGCGTCGAGACCCGGCCCGGTGCCCTCAGCCCCCTCGCGCTCCACGTCGTGGGCCCCAGGCCCAACCTCTATGGGCTCGACTCGCTCCGCGAGGGCCTCTTCGAGGTCCAGGACGAGGGCAGTCAGCTGCTCGGCCTGCTCCTCGAGGCGCGGCCCGGGGAGAGCGTGCTCGACCTGTGTGCCGGCGCCGGAGGCAAGACGCTCCAGCTCGCCGCCGCTATGGAGAACCGGGGCAGGCTCCTCGCGTACGACCCGGATGCCGGGCGGCTCGACCGGCTCCTGCAGCGCTGTTCCCGGGCCGGTGTCTCGAACGTCCAGGTGCTCCGCGCGCCCCCGGAGGGGCTGCTCGTGGACCGGGTGCTCGTGGATGCCCCGTGCTCGGAGCTGGGCTCCCTGCGCCGGGGGCCCGATGCGCGCTTCCGTCTCGAGCCCTCGTCCCTGTCCGAGCTGCCTCGGGTGCAACGCGACCTCCTCGCGCGCGCGGGACGGCTGGTGCGTCCGGGGGGCCGGGTGGTCTACGCCACCTGCACCGTGAATCGCGCGGAGAACGAGGAGGTGGTCCTCGGGTTCCTGCGCGAGTCCCCCGGGTTCCGGCTCGTGCCTCCCGGGGTGGGGGGGTTGGACCCGTCCTGTGTCCGCGAGGGCTTCCTGTTCTGTGCTCCCCATTCGCACGGGACGGATGGGTTCTTCGCCGCGGTGCTCGAGCGGGGGAACGGGTAGGGGAGCGGTAGACCCTCACCCCGGCCCTCTCCCAGAGGGAGAGGGGGCGTCCTGGTCTTCTCCCATAGGGAGGGGGGAGGTTCTCCCTCGGACAGGGCGTGTTCGAAGCCCGAGACATGCGCGCACCGGGTGCTATGAAGGCGCCCGTGCGTTGGCTCAAGCCCCCCCTGCTGCGTCCTCGCGACACCGTCCACATCGTCGCGCCCGCTGGTCCCTTCGACCCGCCTACCTTCGAGGTCGGTCTCGGCGTCATCGCCCAGCGCTACAGCCCGGTCTACCAGCCGGACCTGTACGAGGCGTGGCGCTACCTCGCCGGTCCTGATTCGCGCCGGGCCGAGGAGCTCACCCGGGCCCTCACCGACTCCAACGCCCGTGCCATCTTCTGCGCCCGGGGTGGCTACGGCGTCATGCGCCTGTTGCCCTCGCTCCCGCTCGCGGACATGGCTCCCACGGCGTTCGTCGGCTTCTCCGACCTCACCGCCCTGCACCTGCCCCTCCAGGGGCTCGGCCGCGTCACCATCCACGGGCCCGTCGTCACCCACCTGGGCAAGCAGCCTCCCGAGGTCCAGGAGTACCTCTTCCGGCTGCTCGAGTCCCCCGAGCCCCCGCCGGCCCTCGAGGGCAAGGCCTCCTACGTCCCTGGCGTCGTCGAGGGCCCGCTGCTCGGTGGAAACCTCTCGGTGCTCTCCCGGCTGCTGGGCACCCCGTACATGCCGCCGCTCGAGGGGGCCATCCTCCTGCTCGAGGACGTGGGCGAGGCGCCCTACCGGCTGGACCGCATCTGGACGCACCTGCGGCTGGCGGGCGTGTTCAATCAGGTCCGCGGCATCGTGCTCGGCGACTTCACCGAGTGCGAGCTGAAGAACGCCCCCTACACCGCCGCGGACGTCCTCCGCTCGCTCGCCGAGGAGACGGGCCTGCCGTGCGCCGCCGGCTTCCCCATCGGTCACGGCATCCCCAACTACCCCGTCGCCCTCGGCACCCAGGTGCGGTTGGATGCCGGCGTGGCCCGCCTCACCTTCCTGGAAGGAGCGGTGCAGGCATGAGCAGCCACCCCATCGCCAACCTCCAGGCACTCCTGGATGAGTCCGTCACCTTCGGCATCTTCCCGGCCGCCCAGGCCGTGGTGATGCACCGGGGCGTCCAGGTTTTCGGCGGGGTGGCGGGCAACGTCACGGGAGACACCCGCTTCGACCTGGCCTCCGTCACCAAGGTGCTCTGCACCACCGCGCTCTTCCTGCGCTTCTGGACCGAGGGTAAGGTCGGTCCCGAGACGCCCGTGGCCCGCTTCTTCCCGGGCTCGCCCGTGGGGGACGCGGGCGCCACGGTGGCGGACCTGCTCTACCACCGCTCGGGCCTGCCGCCCTTCGTGCCCTTCTTCGCCCAGGCGCTCACCGCCCATCCCGAGCTCCTCGAGCCGTCCTGCCCCTCGGCCACCCGGGCCCGGGTCCGCGACGAGGTCATCCAGGCCGCCGCGAGCACGGCGCTGGTGGCCCCGCTGCGCACCGCCACCGCCTACAGTGACGTGGGTTTCATCCTCCTGGGGGAGATCCTGGCCCGCGTGGGTGGCGCGTCCCTGGACGTCCTCTTCTCGCGCCACGTCGCCGAGCCCATGGGCCTCTCCGCGCGCTTCCACCGGCTCACCGACTTCCCCGCGGATGGCCGGGTCGCGCCCACCGGAGCCACCCGCCCGCGCGAGCCCGCTCCCGGCCAGGAGGGCATGTGGGGCGAGCTTCCCTCGCGTCCCTCGGTGCCCGGCGAGGTGGACGATGACAACGCCTGGGTGATGGATGGCGTCAGTGGCCACGCGGGCCTCTTCGGCACCGCGGTGGACGTGGCCCGTTTCGGCCAGGCCATCCTCTCCGGGTGCGCGGGGGCGCCCTCGTTCGTGCCCGCGCCCCTCCTGTACCGCGCGCTGGCGAATGATCCGCTCGTGCAGGGCAGCACGCGCTCCATGGGCTTCGACACGCCCTCCCAGGGGCTGTCCAGCGCGGGCCACTACATCGGCGATACGCCTCCGGGCGCGGTGGGCCACCTCGGCTTCACCGGCACCAGCCTCTGGGTGGATCTGCGCCGCTCGCTCGTGGTGGCGCTCGTCACCAACCGCGTGGCCCATGGCCGCAAGGAAGTCCGCATCCGTGAATTCCGTCCCGTCTTCCACGACCTCGTCGTGGAAGCCCTCGGCCTCAACGACCTGACCCCGAAAGCACATGGCTGACGACAACGGCAACGTCCTCGAAACCATCACCCCCGGCGCGGTGCGCCGCATCCACCTCGTCGGCGTGGCCGGCACCGGCATGGGCTCGTTCGCCGGCATGCTCAAGGCCGCGGGCTACGACGTCACCGGCAGCGACGAGAACGTCTACCCGCCCATGAGCGACATGCTCCGCGCATGGGGCATCCAGGCGCTCACGCCCTACAGCCCGGGCAACCTCGACACGGCGAAGCCGGACCTCGTCATCATCGGCAACGTCATCCGCCGGGTGAACCCCGAGGCCACCGCCGTGCGCGAGCGCCGCGTTCCGCAGATGAGCTTCCCGGCCGCGCTGGGCTCGCTCTTCCTGGACCGGGCGCACTCCGTCGTGGTGGCCGGCACGCACGGCAAGACGACCACGTCCTCGATGATGGCCCACGTGCTCGTGGCGGCGGGGAAGGATCCATCCTTCCTGGTGGGGGGCGTCACGCAGAACTACTCGGGCAACTACCGGGTGGGGAAGGGGCCGCACTTCGTCGTCGAGGGTGACGAGTACGACACGGCCTACTGGGACAAGGGCTCCAAGTTCCTGCACTACCGGCCGAAGACGGCCATTCTCACCAGCGTGGAGTTCGACCACGCGGACATCTTCCGGGACTTGCCGCACTACGAGTCCACGTTCGACAAGTTCGTCCGGCTGATTCCGAAGGACGGGCGGCTGGTGGTGTGCGCGGCGTACCCGAACGCGGTGAAGCTGGCGCGGGCGTGCCCGGGCCAGGTGGTGACGTACGTGGCGAAGGAGGGCGCGCAGGCGGACTTCACCCCGCGCAACGTGCGCTTCGGCCCCGAGGGCGCGCGCTTCGAGGTGGTGGAGCGCGGCACGGTGCTGGGGAGCGTGCTGCTGCCGCTCTCGGGCATGCACAACGTGGAGAACGCGCTGAGCGTCATCGCCGCGGCGCGCGGGCTGGGCTTGTCCTTCGAGGAGATCGCCCAGGGCCTGGCCACCTTCCAGGGGGTGAAGCGGCGCCAGGAGGTGCGGGCGGAGATGGGCGGCATCCTGGTGGTGGACGACTTCGCGCACCACCCCACGGCGGTGCGGGAGACGATCGCCGCCATCCGTCACCGCTACCCGGAGCGCCGGCTGTGGGCCATCTTCGAGCCGCGCTCGAACACCAGCCGCCGCAACATCCACCAGGAGGACTACGCCCACGCCTTCACGGGAGCCCACCGGGCCAGCCTCAAGGTGCCCGAGCGTCACGACAAGGTGCCCGTGGACGAGGAGCTGAACGTGCCCCGCGTCACCGAGGCGCTGAAGTCCCAGGGGATTGACGCGGACTCGGCCACGGACGTGCCCTCGCTCGTCGAGCGCGTGGCGCGCGAGTCCCAGCCCGGGGACGTGTTGCTCATCATGAGCAATGGCGCCTTTGGAGGGTTCATCGAGAAGTTGCTCGTCGCGCTCCGGGCCCGCTTCGGGGAAAAATGAGCCCCATGCGCTCCTTCCGCCTCGCCCTCGCCGCGCTCGCCCTGTCCGGGTGCGCGCAGAAGATGCCGTCCCTCACCGCTCCCGCGATGGCCACCAGCTCGGCGGCCCTCGAGTCCTCCGAGCCCTCGCCGCTGGACTTCACCGTCAAGCGCTACCCGGGGGGAGAGCCCCACGCCATCGCCAGCGACCGGGGCAGCGTGGTGCTGCTCGACGTGTGGGCCACCTGGTGCGAGCCCTGCAAGGACGCGCTGCCGATGTACCAGGACCTCGCGAAGCACTACGCCGCGCGAGGCCTGAAGGTGTACGCGCTCAACGTGGACGAGGACACGCGTGCCATTCCTCCGTTCCTCGAGGAGACGAAGGTGACGCTGCCCGTGCTTCTGGATGCCAACGCCGCGGTGTCGGAGAAGGTGCTGCGCGTGCGCGGCATGCCCACCACGGTGCTGCTGGATAGGCAGGGCCGGGTGCGTTACGTGCACGAGGGCTTCGCCGAGGAGTACCTGAGCAAGTACCAGGCGGAGATCGAGGAGTTGCTCGCCGAGCCCGCGAAGTAGACGAAGGAGGAGCCGCCATGTCCGATGAGTCGCCCGCCACGCTGCGCCGTATCGCCGAGGAGGGAGCCCGGCTCGCCGGCAAGGTGCTCTCCGAGCGTTTCCTGGGCGAGCGCACCATCGAGTACAAGGGCGGCATCGACCTGGTCACGGACGCGGACCGGGCGGCCGAGGCGGCGGTGCTCGGCTTCATCCGCCAGCGCTACCCGGGCCACGCGATTCTGGCCGAGGAGAGTGGGGCGTCGCAGGGCTCGGGGCTGCGGTGGGTGGTGGATCCGCTGGATGGGACGACCAACTACGCGCACCGGGTGCCGCACTTCTGTGTGAGCGTGGGCGTGGAGGGGCCGGGTGGGGTGCTGGCCGGCGCCATCTACAACCCCATGCTGGACGAGCTCTTCTCCGCGGCGCGAGGGGAGGGGGCCACGCTCAACGGGCGGTCCTTGAAGGCCTCGGGGTGCACGGAGCTGTCGCACGCGCTGCTGTGCACGGGCTTTCCGTATGACGTGCACCAGAAGCCCGAGGGCCCCATGGGGCTGTTGCGGCGCTTCATCGTCCGGGCGCAGGGCATCCGCCGCACGGGCAGTGCCGCGCTGGATCTGGCCTACGTGGCGGCCGGCCGCTTCGATGGGTTCTTCGAGTTCGGCCTCAAGCCCTGGGACGTGGCGGCGGGCTCGCTGCTGGTGCAGGAGGCGGGAGGGGCGATGGTGTGCATCGACGGGGCCCCGTTCCAGGTGGGAGTGGGGGATGTGCTCGCGTGCGCGCCCGGCCTGGCTTCCGCGCTCATCGCCGAGAGCAAGGGCTTCCTCGCCGACCTCGGCTGGACACCTCCGGCTCCGCGCGCCTGAGCGCGTGATGATGTCGACACTGTATGGCCGACGCTGTTATCTCCGTTGGTCGCGAAGCGCACGGAAAGAGAGGAACCCATGGCCGATGAGAAGCCGAAGGAGAGCCCTGAGGAGCCCAAGCAGGAGTTCTTCGAGAACGACGCCACCGGTGTCGAGGTGGAGGAGGTCGGCGAGGGTTCGGCGGAGCTGAAGCCTTGGGATCCTTCCAGGATTCGGATCAGCACGAAACCCTTCTCCCTCCGACAGGTCGTGGACATGATCAAGGACGGAGATATTGACTTGGCGCCTGACTTCCAGCGCCTCTACGTCTGGAAGCAAGCTCAGAGGTCGCGGCTGATCGAGTCAGTACTGCTCGGTATCCCGTTGCCTGCTTTCTACTTCAACCAGGACTTTCAGGGGGCAATGCAGGTGGTGGATGGCGTGCAGCGCCTCACGACAATCAACCGATTCGCCGCCGGTGGAGAAGCGCTCTCCGAGCTTGAGTACCTCAAGGACTTGGAGGGACAGACTTTCAATAAGCTCGATGTGGTCCTGCGACGACGCTTCCAGCAGACGCAGATCTTCGTCAACGTCATCGAGCCGCAGACGCCTGACGACGTCAAGTTTGATGTTTTCCGGCGAATCAACACGGGAGGTAGTCCTCTCACTGCCCAGGAGATCCGGCATTGCATGAGCCGGAAGCGCTCGCGGGATTTGCTCAAGACGCTGACGGCCCTGCCCTCATTCCACCAAGCAACCGATGAGGCTTTCCGTCATGAGCGGCGCATGGCGGACCGGGAACTCGCCCTTCGGTTCTGTGCCTTCCGATTACTGCCAGACCTGAATGATTACCGTAGTTTCAACAGCTTGGACTCCTTCTTGCTCGACTTCACCCGCCAGGTGGATGGAGTCCACCCCTCAGGGCAAGGCCTCTCCGATGCCGTCATTACGCAGCTCTCCGCGGACTTTGACCGCGCGATGCGCACTGCGGTTGCGGTCTTCGGTAACACCGCGTTCCGCAAGTACCGCTTGGGGGCGCGCCAGCGTGGCCCCATCAACCGGGCCTTGTTCGAGAGCTGGGCGGTCGCGCTGGCCGATTATGAGCCCGAGAAGCTAATGCAGAACAGGGATGCTATCGTCAACGCCGCGCGCAAGCGGATGGGTGATTACGACTACAACGCCGCGGTCAGCCAGGGGACTGGGGATATTTCCAAGGTCAAGCTCCGTTTCCAGGTGGCGCGAGACATTCTCAAGGATGCCGCCGGATGATTACGAAGCTCCGGCTCACCGGGTTCAAACGCTTTTCCTCCTGCTCTCTTGATCTGGCGCCCCTCACGGTCCTTACTGGCCTGAACGGGGCGGGAAAAACCACGATCATCCAGGCTTTGCTCCTGGCCCGGGAGGCCAGCACCTCTGGTGCGAACTCTGTGCCTCTCAATGGGCCCTTTGGGTTGGAATTGGGCAGTGCCCAGGACGTACTCAACCTCCATACGGCTGTGGATGCCTCGGAGATCGTACTGTCCGCGCTCCTGGATGATGGGACGGAAGTGCGTTTCATCCTGGACGCGCGTGACGAGACTCTCCTTCACCTGCCCATCAAGGAATCCCCGAAACTTGTTCCTCAATCATTGGGTGGCCCACACCGTGCGTTCACCTATCTTTCTGCCGAACGACTCGGCCCGCGGGACGTCCTGGGTGCCAGCGCCCGGCCCGCAGACGATTTAGGTGTCGGCGTTCAGGGTGAATTCTGCGCTCAGGTATTGGCTCTCCATGGGCTGAAGGAAAAGGTCTCACCGGGCCGGATACACCCCGAGCGTCAAGAGGACGTCAACGCCTTCCTCAAGTATCAAGTCGAGGCGTGGCTTTCCGATATCGCTCGCCCCACGGAGATCAACACGGATTGGTTCCCGAATACTTCGGTTACCGCATTGCGTTTTCGTTCCCCAGGCGGCGAGTGGGTGCGCGCGCCCAACATGGGTTTCGGCGTGAGCTACAGCCTCCCTATTGTACTCGCCGGGCTGTTCACGCCCGCAGGTGGGCTGTTGATTGTCGAGAACCCTGAGGCTCACTTGCACCCCGCAGGACAGTCTCGCATGGGGACCTTCCTTGCCACCCTGGCAAGTGACGGGGTCCAGGTGTTGGTGGAGACGCACAGCGACCATGTGCTCAATGGCATCCGCCGTGCCATCGGCGAGCATCGGCTTTTGGGGGCAGACCGAGCACTCGTCCACTTCTTCGACGTGCGGGCTGATGGACAACCAGAGCTATCCACCCTTCGCTTTACTGCGGCTGGTGGCTTGAGTGACTGGCCGCGCAAGTTCTTCGACCAGTATCAGCTCGATGTGGCCGCGCTGGCGCGGGTGCGGCGCGGCCCCCCGAGGTAACCAATGCGTTTCGTCCTGGAGGAGTCAAGTTGGGCCTGGGATGGCAACAACCGGGAGGCGTTCATCGAGCGGTTCGAACAACTCTTGGATCGATTGGATATCGCCTACGAGCGGGAGGAGCCCTGTGCGGCGAGCAGAGAGTGGCTCCAACAGCAGGTTCTGGGCTCATACACGTTGAACGATCTCTTGTGGAACCCGGATTCTCCGCTAGACCTTCCGTTTGAGGTGCGTCAACGGGTTGTCGGCCATCTCAACATGATGCGGTACTGGGACGAAGAGACGGCTTGGCCCGCCATTGACGTGAACATCGCGGGACGCGACGTGCTGTCACCCTCTGCAGCGCTTGGGCATGCACGGGTCAGAGAGCGCCAGGCCACTGCATGTCTCCCCCTGCCAGGACCTTGGCGTGGTCCATGTGAGGTTATCGTCAATGGAGTCAAGGAGCATGTTCACTTTGTCGTAGACGAGCTATCGCATCGCGCCTTCTTCCGCGACGCACTGGAGGTTGAGCGCGTGGACGAGGCGGGGCTGGAAGTACTCGCTCCTCATGCCTTCCCCGACCTGCTGTTTCTGAATGGGGTATGGAGCGAGCTTGGCCACTTCGAGGGGGGCTATGCGCGCGTCAGGCAATCCCTTCACCGATTCCTCGCCGTGCTCGACGAACACGGAGCCTGGGTCTTCACTGACGAGACCGGGCGGCTTTCGCCCGAAGAGCCCATGCCGAGCGTCGGGGGCCGCAAACCGGTTACGAATCAGATCATCCAACAGCGATTCATCCGCTGGGGATTTGATGTGGCGCCCGAGAAGCCCAACGTCCGTACCGACGGAATATGTCGGCGTGCGAGGGAGAGAGAACTCGAGGGGCAGACGCTATACTGCGAGTGGCACTACAAACTCGAGAGTCATACCAATCGCGTCCACATCCATCCTCCTGTCAATGCATCGGGAGGGAAGGTGATTGTGGCTATTTTCCGCGACCACCTGCCGCTTCCAGGTGACGGGTAGCTCTCCACTCGTAATGGCTACAAAGGTGTTCGATGTGGCCTGGCGCGCTTTCACACACCTCCGCGCGGCTAAATGGCTAGAAGAAGCTCTCCGGCACGTAGACGATGTCACCCGGCCGCAGGGCGAAGTTCTTCTCCGCGCCGTCACGGATGTCCTTCACCGGCACGCGGATCTTCAACTGCTGGCCCGCGTCCTGCCTGGCCACCTGGGTGCCGTTGGGCGAGGCCAGCTTCGTGAAGCCACCAGCCAGCGTCACCGCCTCGATGATGGTCATGCCCTCCTCGTAGGAGAACGTGCCCGGCTTCTGCACCTCGCCGAAGACGAAGACCTTCTTCGAGTTGTACTCGCGGATGGCGACGGACACCTCGGGGTGGCGCAGGTAGCGGGTGAGGCACTCGCGCAGCGCGTCCGCGGCGGTGCCCGAGGTCCTGCCCGCAAGATGCACCTTCCCGCACAGCGGGTAGTCGATGGTGCCCTCGGGAGACACGGCCCACACGCCCGAGTGGTCCGGCTCCTGGAAGACGCGCACGTCCACCAGGTCTCCCGGGCCGAGTGTCCGCCGGGTCTCGGCGATCTCGGAGGCAGGGGAAGCGGGGAGCGCCGAGGCGTCGATCGCCTGGGTGGGCGGGGTGGTGCGGCAGGCGGTCACCGCACCGAGCAGCAGCACGAAGAGAAGGAAGGAGCGCATCACGGAAGGCCGTCTCAGTACGTCACGGTCATCCGAACATACCCTTCGTGGCGCGAGTAGTTGATGCCCGTGCCCGGGGTCGTCGACGTCCGTGTATTGAGCAGGTAGCCAGCCCCACCGACGAGCCACTTCTCGAACTGGTACTGGGGGCCCAC
This sequence comes from Archangium sp., assembly GCF_036277355.1. Taxonomy (GTDB): domain Bacteria; phylum Myxococcota; class Myxococcia; order Myxococcales; family Myxococcaceae; genus Archangium. The sequence goes on along the minus strand of NZ_DASUNC010000157.1, from coordinate 63,547 downwards.
GTCCAGCTTGAAGAGGGTGTCGCGCCGGCCGCCCTCGAAGCTCAGGAAGTCCATGGCGCTGGTGGCCCGCAGGGTGAGCCGGCCGCCGAGCAGGGCCTGTCCCTCCAGGTACCCGCGGTCATCCCGGAACTGGCCGAAGGCCGCCACGGGCTCCAGGGTCCGCGCGTAGCCGGCCTTCACGGTCGTGGTCGGGCTCACCAGGTAGCTGCCCTCCACCTGGGCAATCAAGGTACCCCCCGCGGCGCCGCGGAAGTCCTGGCCCCAACCCAGCGTGGCCGTGACGGCGATCTTCGGCGTCACCAGGCCCGCCAGGCCCGCCTTCCCCCTCAGAATCAGCGCACTCGGGGTGCCGCCGCGGCTGTAGTCGCGCAGGTTCAGGTCCACGTCCGCCACCAGGGCCGTCTTCGGCAGGAAGCGCCAGCGGCCCTCGAAGCCCGCGCGCAGGTCGTCGTAGTCGAAGCGGTTCACCTGGGCCGGGTCGCACTCGGGGCCGCCGCAGCCCACCGGGGCCAGGGCGCCCATGGGCTGGAAGCGCTCCAGCGCCCACCCCACCTGGGGAATCACCTCGAGGGCTCCACCTCCGGGCCGCAGCGGCACGCGCAGCTTCAGCTCGTTGTAGAGCGACAGCACGCCCGCGCCGATCGCCGCGCTGCGCGTCCGGTCCGAGCGCTGGAGGGTATCCACCAGCTCCACCCCGACCTGTCCCTCCTTGTTGAAGGCGACATTCAGGTCCGCCAGCGCCTGCAGGTGCGAGGTGTTGGTGGAGCCGGGGGTGAAGAGGCCGGTGTAGTGGACGTAGTCGGCGTAGCCCTTCAGCTCCAGGTCCACCCGCTTGCCGGGCAGCTCCAGCCGCAGCCCGGGCCGGATGTGCAGCAGGGCCTCGCCGGACAGCTGGTCCGACACCACGGTGGGGTCCGTGTTACCCGGGGGCGGGAAGTAGCCGGCGGCGCTGTCGTAGCGCGTCTCGAAGTCGAAGGTGGCGTGGAGCCTGCCATCGCCCACCTTGATGCCGTTGCCGCCCGGGGCCTGGCCGAGCGCGGGCCATGACGCCACCATGGCCAGCAGGCACCAGGCCCTCCACTTGTTGGCAGGCTGCGTCATGAAACGGTCAAGACCCCGGGCTCCCGGTCATAGCACGCGCTTCGTCTGTGCTCGAAACGACTTGGCTTTTCCCTCAACGGCCACGGCTGTCCGGAGGGCGGGGGGGCAACCCGGATGTGTTCACTGCACGGCGCTGGCGGGCGGCGGGCGGACGACGACCCCGTCCACGGGGGCCGGCTGGGTGGGATCTCCCCCGGGCAGATTGGTGGGCTCCTCCACCTCCACCGACATGTTCTCGTCCGCCTGGAACGCCAGCTGCCCGATGCACTTCTCCGCCTCGGTGCGCAGCTGGGCCACCTTCTGCTGGGCGATCATCACCTTGGTGTACTCGTGCGCACTGGAGGTGGAGTCCCGGGTGGACACGGCCTCCTGGAGCGCCACGTCCGACTGCTCGGAGATGCGCAGCAGGCCCTTGATCTGCGTGAGCTTCTCGTTGACGCAGTTGAGCTTCACCACGTCCTTGGCGCGCCGGGCCTCCTCCAGCTTGGCGAGCACGTCCCGGAGCACCTCGCGCATGCCGCCGAGCGCCTTGGTGCTGCGCTCGAGCTTCTGCGCGTCCGGCACGTCGCTGGCCTTCTCCGCCGTCAGGGCCACGGGGGCCGGGGGCGGACGGGGGGCCGCTTGGGCCAGGGCGAGCCCACTCGCGAGCACCATCCCCAGCACTCCGATGTAGCGCATGTCCTCGACTCCAGGCCCGCGGTGCATGCCCCCGACGCTAGAGAGGCGGACGGGGGGTGTCAACGCGCGGGGCCACTCATGCCTGCCTGGCCGTGAGCCGGGCGTTGGCCTCGCGCACCCGGGCCGACAGGATGCGCGCGATGTTGATGACGACGAAGGTGAAGCCGTCGCGGTGCGTCTGGCGGAAGGTGGACAGGTGCTGGGTGGTGAGCCGCAGCAGCACCGCCTCCGTGCGCGCCCGCACCGTGGCCGAGCGGTACTCCTTGTCGATGAGGCTCATCTCCCCGAAGAAGTCCGGGGCGGTGAGCACCGTGAGGGGCCGGGGGGCTCCGCCGCTGTCGCGCCGCACCACCTCCACCTCCCCGCGGACGATGACATAGAGGCTGTCGCCTGGCTCGCCCTCCTCGAAGACGGGCTCCCCGGCCTCATAGCGATGTTGCTCGGCCAGCTCTGCCAGGTAGGCCAGCTCCGTGCTGGAGAGCATCTCGAACAGCGGCGAGGATGAAATGACGGCCAGCTTCTCCATGACCCCAACCCCCCGGGATGCAGGTTGCTGGCTCCAGTCTACCCCGCCGGGGTGAAGACGAACGGGTAGGCCACCGGGACTTCGTCATCTGGTTTGAAGGGGAACACCCAGCCGCGCACCACCGTGCGGATGCAGCTGGCCACGGCGTCGCTGCCCAGGGTGTTTTCCTCGATTTCGATGTCCCCGGTGCGGCCGGAGGGGAGGATGTTGAAGCGCACCATGACCTTGCCCTTGAGGCTGGGGTTGCGCTTGAGCTCCTTCTCGTAGCAGCCCTGGATGGCCTTGAGGCGGGTCTTGATGTAGCGGGCGAGCGCCTCGCGGTCCACATCGGAGCTGTCCACCTCGGGGGTGGCGGCGGAGACGCGGCCGGAGATCTCCACCTCCTTCTTGGAGCCGAGGTCCACCTTGCCGCCGCCGCTGGTGCCGAGGTCGCCGATGCCGGCCACCTTGCCCTCGCCACCGCCGCGAGGGCCATTGGCGCCCACGGAGGCCTCGGTGGCGATGCCCACGCCGCCCGCGCCGGCCAGCGCCTGGGCGATGTCCCCGCCGCCGGTGCTGCCGCCGAGCACGTCCGAGAACGCGCCGCCGCCCCCGCCCGAGGAGCCGAGGATCTTCAACAGGCCCTTGCCGGCGACCTTCTTGGCCACCTCGGCGCGCCGGGCGGCGGCCTCCTCGGGGGTGGAGGGCCGGGAGGCGGTGTCCGAGGCGGGCTTGTCGTCCGAGTCGTTCGCCTGGGGCTTGTCCTTCTCGGTGTCGGCGGCGGCCTGGGCCGTGTCGGTGGCCTGCTTCTTGGGCTCCTCCACCTTGGGGGGCATGAGCACCCGGGCGAAGCGGTCATCCAGCTGGTCCAGCTCCAGCTCGGGCTCGGGGGGAGGGTCGGAGGAGATGATGAGGGCCGCGCCGGAGAAGTGGAGCAGCAGCGAGGCGGCGAGGATGCCGAAGAACAACCGGTCCATGCTCCGCCACGAGCCGCCCTGGAGATCCGGCGGGAGCCGGGGGGCCTCGGAGGCGGGCAGGGGCTGGATGAACTGGAAGAAGAGGCGGAGATCCTCGTCGAGCTCCACCACGCCGCGGGCGCTCTCCTGCAGGGGCAGGACGTACTGCATGCCCCGCTCCATGGCCATGCCCTGGGTGCGCAGCGTCTGGAAGTCCACGTCCGAGGAGCCGAGGTTCACCCGGCCCCGCATGTCGTCCGTGAAGACGAGGTTGTACTGGCTGGCGCGGTACTCGAAGACGGGGAAGCTGGCCGGGAGCTCCGGCAGCGGCAGCACGAGGGAGTTCTTCGGATCCTGGCCGACGGTGAAGTCACCGGGCTTGTGGAGGTGGCGCTCCTCGAGGATGCGGGTGCCCTGGAGGAGGCCCACGCGGAGGATGCGGTTGTTCGGCGAGGGGGAAGCCATGGTCTGCTCGGAACCCTTCCTACCCTAGAAGGGTTCCTTCTCCACGCTCTTGACGACCTTGGGCGTGAAGCTCTCGGCCTTGTTGAGCTCGTCGAAATTCAGGTTGGAGCGCTGGAGGATGTAGAAGGCCTGGGGCTTCTGGATGTTGCCCTCGACGGTGATGGCGTCCAGGCGGATGACCTTGCGCTTCTTGCCGTCCTTCTCCTTCTGGGAGGTCGTCTGCTGGGGGGGGGCGCTGGACGCGGCGGTGTCCTGGGCGGACGCGGGCGCGGCGGCGAGCAGCAGCACGAGGGCGAGGGCAGGGCGCATGGGCGGGCTCACTTCTTCTCCTCGGCGACTCTATCCGAGGTGGGAGACTCGCCGGAAGCAGGGGGCTCGGCCTGTTGGGCCTTGCGCAACTGCTCGCGTTTCTCGCGCTCGCGGCGGCGCTCCTCCTTCTCGATGCCCTTCCGGGCGTCCTTGACGTAGTCGTCCACGCGCTCGTCGCGGCCGCCCCGGGCGCGGTACTGCTCGAAGAAGGACAGGCAGGCCCGCAGCCGTTCGAGCGTGTCCAGCTCCTTGGGCTCGGCGTCGAGGTGGAGGATGGCGAGGTTGAAGTAGGTGTCGGGCAGGGCGGGGGCGAGGCGGAGCACCTGCTGGTACTCGGCGAGGGCGCGGGCGAAGTCCCCCTGGCCGCGGTACGCGTTGCCGAGGTTGAGGCGGGCGGAGACGAAGTCGGGAGCGGCCTGGACGGCGGCCTCCAGCTCGCGGGCGGCGGCGGGGAAGTCCTGGGCCTCGTTGAGGAGGGCGCCGAAATTGTTGCGGGCCTCGGCGAAGTCCGGCTTGAGCTCGGAGGCCTTCTTGAAGGACTCGAGGGCGGTGGGCTTCGTCCCGAGCGCGAGCAGCACCAGCCCGAGGGCGTTGTGGGTGGCGGCCTCGTCGGGGGAGATGGTGCGGGCGTTCTCCAGCACCATGCGGGCCAGCTCGTACTTGCGCTCGCGGTAGTACACCTGGGCGAGCAGCTGCATGGCGCGCACGTTGCGTTCCTCGGCCTTGAGGACGCGCTTGGCCTCGGTGGCGGCCGCGTCGAGCTTCTTCTGGCACAGCAGCGCCTGCACGAGTGCGAGGCGGGGAGCGAGGGCGTCCGGCTTCGCCTGGAGCAGCTCGCGCAGCGAGGACTCGGCCTGGGAGGCCTTGCCGGTGCGGCACTGGAGGCGGGTGAGGTTGTCCCAGGCGGCCTGCGAGTCCGGCGCGAGCTCCAGGGCCTGACGGTAGGAGCGCTCGGCTTCGTCGTGCTTGCCCAGCCGCTCCTGGGTGATGCCGAGGTTCGTCCACGCCGCGTCATCCTTGGGGCGGCGCTCGGTCGTGGCCTCCTGGGGAGCGGCCTTCTTCGCGGCGGTGTCCGGAGTGCCCGCGTCCGGCATGGCGGAGACAGCCGCGGCGGAGGAGGCCTGGGGCGCCGGCTTGGGCGTGGTGGCGCAAGCGGAGGCGAGCAGCAGCAGGGCCGGGACGAGCAGACGGCGAGGGCTCACCTGCCACCTCCGACGAGGCCCTCGGGGTAGAGCTGCTCCGAGGCGATGGCGTCCTTGGGCTCCTTGAGCACCGGGTACTCCTTGGGCCGGAAGCGGTGGAGCGACTCGAGGGTCTTCTTGGTCCACTCGTTGGAGATGCGGTTCTTGCGCGCCTCCTGGAGGGTGGCGGCGTAGCTCTCGACGGCGGCGTCCTCGAGGGTGGCGGTCTGCTGGGCGAGCAGGTCCTGGTAGGCCACCACGGCCTCCTCGCCGAGCCGCTTCACGTCGGGGGGGACGGGCGTCTCGATGATGGTGTTGGCGAAGCGCTCCAGGGCATAGCCGCGGCGGTAGAGGGCGGCGAGCGTCCACTCCAGGCGCTTGTAGGGGAATACACGGGCGTAGGCGTCGTTGACGGACTTCACGCCGTTGCGCTTGGAGGTGAAGCTGCGCTCGAGCGCCTTGCCCTTGCCGCCAATCTTGAGCTTGTCGAAGCCCCGGAACTCGGCCTCGGCGAGCTGGAAGCGGCTGAAGGCGGCGGCATCGGCGGCGCGGGGCTGGACCTCGGGCTGGAGCTTGCGGCGGTCGAACTCGTCGGCGGCGGCCGTGTAGGCGCGCAGGGCCTCCTTCTCGTTCTTCAGCTTGGCCCACGCATCACCGATGCGGCGCTTCGCCTCCACCACGAGCTCCACCTGGGCGGGCTGGGAGGAGAATTTGCGCACGAAGGACTCCAGGGCGCGGATTTCGCCCTTCCAGTCCTCGCGCTTCTCGAGGATGAGGGCGGCGCGGAACTGGTTGCGAGGCGCGTCCTCGGCGGTGGGGAAGAGCTCGGCGTAGCGCTGGAAGGCGGCGGCGGCCTCGGCGTAGCGCTGCTGGCCCTCGAGCAGGGTGGCGGCGTTGAAGAGGGCGGCCTCGCGGTCCTTGGAAGCGGGGTACTCCTTCACCAGCTTCTGGTAGCTCTCCACGGCCTTGTCGAAGTCGTAGGAGTTCTGCGCGTTGACGGCCACGCGGAAGAGGGCGCCATCGGCGAGGGGCGAGGAGGGGTACTCGCGGAAGATGCGCTCGTAGAGCTTGAGGGCCGAGTCGAAGCGCTGCGTCTTCTCGTAGGCCACGGCGGCGTTGTTGAGGGCCTTGTCGGCGAACTCGTGGCGGGGGGCCTCGTTGACGAGCTCGATGTACTTGGCGGCGGCCTCGTCGTACTTGCCTTCAGCGAGGAGCTGGTCGGCGAGCTTGAAGCGGCCGGCGAGCTTGAAGCGGACCAGGTCCTTGTGGAGGTCGCTCCTGGGGTCGATGACGTCCTTGTTGGCGGCGAGCTGACCGCTGACCTCCTCGACGCTCTTCCAGTCCTGGCCGATGAGGAAGGTCTCCACGATGAGGTTGGTGGAGAAGCGGGCCACCTCGTGCTGGGGGTACGCCTTGACGATGGCCTCGAAGCGGCGGCGCGCCTCGGGGAAGTCGTCGTGGGCGTAGTACAGCTCGGCGGCCTTGTAGGCGATGCTCGGGGAGCGCTCGCTCTGGGGGAGCTTCGCCACGTGGATGTCCGAGACGGCCACGAGCTTCGCCTCCAGCGCGGTGAGGGGCGAGGGCTGGATGGGCATTCCCTCGGGGCGCTCGCTGGAGCGCAGCGGGGTGGGAGCGGGCTGCTTGCCGGCCTTGATGTCCACCTCGAGCTGCTTCTGCCAGGAGAGCACGGCGCTGAAGGCGGACTCGGCGAAGTACTTGCTGCCCAGGGTGGAGTCGCGCACCGCCTCGTAGTGCCTGGCGGCCTCGCCGAACTGGAGCGAGTTGTAGAGACACTCGGCGGCGTAGAACTCGAGCTCGTAGGCGTTCTTGCTGCGCGGGAAGCGCTCGAGGTACTTGGAGTAGCCGGAGGCGGCGAGCTCGAAGCTGGCCTTGGCCTGGTCGAACTTGCCCTCCTGCTTGAACACCAGGGCCTGCTGGTGGTGGTAGATGGCGCTGGAGTAGAGGCTCTTCTCGGTGAGGTCGTCGGCGGTGGCCAGTACGTCGGGGTCGCGCTGGTGCGCCTGGTACCACTGAGCGCCGGGCGAGTAGAGCTCGGAGAGCTTCTGGGCCTCGGCGGAGGACTCGGTCAGCTTGCGGTCCCGCTCGTACGCCTGGACGAGCTTCTGCTGGAGCAGCGGGGCGTCCGGTGAGAGCGGATCCTTCTGGAGCACGAGCGTATAGGCGGCGATGGCCGCCTCGTGGTGGGTCTGGTCGAAGAAGACATCGCCGAGGCGGCGGTACACCTCGGGCTCGTAGGGGCGGGGGCCGATCTTCGCGAAGTAGGCCTGGGCCTTGGCGAGGCCGCCCCAGGTGTCATCGGCGAAGGAGATGGCGGTGTACTGGAGGGCCTCGTTGCGCAGGTCGCCGCCGCCGGACTCGTCGCCCTGGGTGGCGCGCTGGGCCTCGTAGAGGTCCACGAGGGTGATGAACCGGTCGACGGCCTCGTCGAAGCGGTCCATGCGGTAGTACGTCCACCCGAGCTTGTAGAGGGCCTTGTCGTAGAGCGGATGCGACGTGTCGCGGATGGCGGCCTCGTAGGCCTGGGCGGCCTTGGTGAGGGCGTCGGGATCGCTGTACGCGTCGAAGTAGTACTCGCCGATACGCACCCAGGCCTCGGTGGCGAAGCGGCTGGTGGGGTAGCGGGTGATGAGCCGCTGGTAGGAGGCGAGGCCCTCCTCGAAGGCGTTCTGCTTCTCCAGGCAGTAGCCGAGCAGGTACAGCGCGCCGTCGTTGAGCCGGTAGTCCGGGAAGCGCGACAGCAGCTGCCGGTAGAGCGAGATGGACGGCTCGAAATCCGGCTGTGGCTCGGGCGGGGGCTCGGCGCCCTCGGGGAGGGAGCGCAGTGTCTCCTCCTGCTCGCGCATGGCCACGAGGTGCGTGTCGCTGGAGCGCTCGTAGTACAGCTCCGCCAGACGGAACATGACGTCCGGGGTGTAGCGGGGCTCCTCGGGGTAGCGCCGGAGGAACTCCTCGAAGCGGGCGATGGCCTCCAGCCGCTCCTGGCGCTCCTGGCTCTCCATGCTGGAGATGGCCTTCTCGTACGCGTCCGCCAGCTGGCCGCGCTTCTCCTGGTACTTCTTCTGGATGAGGCGCTGGATCTCCTGCTTGTACTCGCGGGACTCCTCCTCGTAGCGCTGGACGGCCTCGCTCAGCTCCTCGAGGAGCTTCTCCTGCTCGGGCGTGCGGCCGAGTCCCGAGAAGCGCGAGGCGGCTGGCGCCGGACGTGCCTCGTCCTGCGCGGCGGCGTGCGCGGAGGCCAGCGTCAGGAGGGCGAGCAGCAGGGGGCGGCGCATCGAATCCGCCGCATCCTAGCCAACGCGGTGGATGGCTCCCAAGGACTGTCGGGTGGGGGCAGGCAGGCGAGCAGCCATGCAAGAGGCTTCAGCCGACCCCCTCCGCTCATCCCGCGTCGGGAGGGAGCGGCGGGGACGGAGCTCCCGGTGAACCACCATCCGGAGTCTGAACGCCGCCGTCCGGAACAAGGGAGCCGGCGTCGGGCGAGGCTGCGGCGGGAGGTGGCGCGGATGGTGATTCCGGGGGCGGACTGCGGGTGCCTCCGTCGAACCATGACGAAGGGAGGTTTGGGTCTGGCTTGCCCCAGACGCCGCCAACTTGTGAATCGGGAAAAGGAGTGCCCTGCGACTCCTGCTCCGCGGTCCCGGAAGCCGGGCTCAAATCCTCGGGCTCACCGTCGAACAAGCGACGGAGGATGCGGCCATCGGTGCTGATGGCGTACTTCGCTCCGCCGTCCATTGGGATGGCGCTTTGTTCGCAGGCCGCTGGGTTCGTGGAGATATCCACGAAGATGATGTCGCCCTGGCGGATGACTCGGTAGAGATGCGCCTCTTGCCTATCCCAGCACGTCCGGCCCTTGTATCCCGGAGGGATGAAATCATTGGCGGCGATACCGATAGCCCTGAGTGTCACACCGTCCAATTCATACGGTTGACCCTGTTGTCCAACGAGGGTCGGGAAGCTTTTGTAGAAGTCCGGAAACCGGATGGACAGGTCTTCCGGAGGCGGCTTCGGAAAGAGCACGCAGCTCGAGGTCAGCAGGGTGGTCAAAATGAGTGGATATTTCATGGCTCCCCCTTGCTGAAGCATGCGGCGTTTGTTTCCGTGATGGAGAAGCGCTTCCCATCAGCATGCCAATCAACGCGCCCCGTTTGTTTGCAACGCCATTGGTTTTCTGTCTTGGTCCACCTCAAGATTTGATGGGTGGAGGGGATGTATTGATGAAAGCCGTCACACGAAGGCTCAGTGGCTCGATTCGAGAAGAAGGCCACGATGGAGAGTTGCGAAACTCCATCCTTCGTGTGGATTTCAAGGCCGTGCTGCGCTCCTTCTGCGACGATGAGACGGATGTCGTCCCTGGAGATCGTGCTGCCGTAGGGATGATTGTGCAGTGCGAAGATGTATTTGAGGCTGTCTTGCGGATAGCGCGAGTCATCCACGGACGATGGAAGCAGGCAACTCCTTCTTCCATTCAGGTCATCCAGCTTGTGCTGATCCGTCAGCATGCTCATTTCATACTTGCGCTCAGGCGTGTAGTAGAGCCATGCGCAGTACTCATTTGAAATCCGCCAGCGAAGTTGGAAGTCCTGGTCTCCAACTCGTCCAGCGTTCGCATTCGGTTTTGAAAGAATGAGCGAGCAGGCTGAGAGCAGAGCATCCGAATAGGAGTCGAAGGGTCCAAAGCCCGGCATCGGTCCGGGGAGACTCTCCAGGAGCGGCTCTCCTGGCTTGGGTCGTACGACCCCTTCAATGGCTTGAGAAGACGAACATCCCGAGACCATCAGAGTCGAAGCCAGCAGGGCTCCTGGCAACCATCTGCGTGCATTCTCGTAAGCCATGGCTCCCTTCCAGTGGCCAGGATTCGCTCCCGGTGCCTGTTCGCTCTTGTTCTCGCTCGTCCTCCCCATCCAGCCCCAAAAAAAGCGTACCAGGAATCTCCAGTCAAAGCATGGAAACCCCTATACCCGGGGAGAGCGTACCAGTGCCTGCGCGCATGGCGCAATCTCCGGCCTGGGATTCTACCGGACACTACTTCAAAAGTCATGTGATGTGACGCGAGTGTAGAGTCGCGTGGCTCCTGGGGGAGGCTCGCCAACCGTCTGCAATCCTTGGGGATGCGCTGAGGACGCTCTCTACTTCTCGTCCTTGAGGACTTCCTCGAACTCCTTCTCGAGGTCGTGCAGATCCTTGTCCTTCTGCGCGGAGAGCTTCTGGATCTCCGACGTCTTGTCCTGCTTGCGGGTGAAGGCCACGTCCACCAGGCCCACGTCCGCCTTGAGGACGAGGTCATAGAACTGCTTGCGCACCTTCTGGATGCTCTCGAAGGCGATGCGGCCCACCAGGTTGCGCGCGTCGCCGGACACGCTGACGACTTCCTGGTGGTAGTCCTGGAGCAACCGCTGCTCGGCCAGCACCTTGCCCTTGATGACCGCGCCGCGCTGCTCCACCTGGGCGCGCAGCACCTGCCGGGCCGTGTCCACCCGGGCGCGCAGGGCCTCCGAGCGCTGGCGCGTCTCGTGCGTCCGGGCCACCAGCGCCGCGTCCTCTCCGGACAGCCGCTGCTCGGCGGCGGTCAGCAGGGCGTGCTCGCGCTGGAGAAGCTCGCGGTACTGCACGCGCAGGACGTCCTCACCCGACACGAAGGCACTCGCGGACGCACGCTCATCCGCCAGGCGCGAGCGGAGCAGCTTGAGCTCGGCCTTGCGCGTCTCCACCGCCTGCTCCTCGTTGCGCAGCTGGTCGAGGAACTCCTGCTCCTCCTCGGGCGTGCTGGTGCGCTCGGCGCGCGTGTCCTCCAACAACTTGCGCACCGCGATGGAGATGGCCTCCATGCTTTGGATTTCGAAGCCCAGCTGGAAGGCGTCGCGGTCCAGCTCGTCCACCTTGGACTGCATCCGCTCCCGCCGTGTCTCCAGTTCCTGGGGCGTGGTGGGCAGGGTCGCCAGCCGAGCGCCCAGGGCCTCGCGCTCACGGCGCACCGTCTCCAGCGCGGTGAGCTCCTCGGGGCGCAGCCGTCCCCGCAGCACGTCCCCCTCCACCTGCACCAGGTGCTGCTCCGTGCGCACCAGCGCGCTGTCCACCGCGTCCGCCCGCTGGTAGCCCTCCTGCAGCTCGGGGAACACCTGGAGGCCGCGCTCGTCCAGGGCCCGGAGGATGCGGGTGGCGATGGCCTTCGAGTCGTCCACGCTCTCGCTGCTGCTGTCGATGTCCTTCTGCATCGCCACCGCCTTCGCCACCTCTTCCTGGGTGGTGGCGAACTGGAGCGCCATCGGCGGCAGCAGCGTGGTGACGTCCAGGGTGCGCTCGTTGCGCGCCAGCAGCCTGTCGAAATACGCGACGGGGTCCTGGTTCGCCTTCAGCAGCGCGTCCACCTGGTCCCGCACCGGCTTGTAGGTTCCGATGACCTCCTCGTACGTGGCGGTGGCCTCGTCGTACTTGTGCAGCTTGAGCAGCAGGTGCCCCTGGAGGATGCGGGCATCGGGGGCGACGGGGGACTCGGGCCCCACGAGCAGGAGGATGTCCGTGGCGTTCTTCGCCTTCTCGTAGTCCCCCTTCTTCACGTGCACCCATGCCATCTCGTAGAGCGAATCCACGAAGGCCTCGCTCTCGCGCGGAACCTCCGCGTACCGGTCGAGCGCCTCATCCAGGCGTCCCAGCTCGTAGAGCAGCCGTCCCAGTGACAGGCTCGCCAGCTCCTGGAGCCGCCGCAGCTCCGGCTCCTGCACCGCCTCGGTGGCCAGGGGGCGGAACTGCTCCACGGCGCCCGCGTAGTTCCCCTCCTGCACGGACAGCACGCCGAGGAAGTACGCGCTCTGCTTCTGGAAGCGTCCGCCCGCGGTGCTGGCCAGGGGCTGGAAGGCCGCGCGGGCGCGCTGGCGCCGTTCCGTTTCGGGCAGGTCCGTCCGCTTGAAGAGCCACTTGGCGTAGACGTACTCGAGCTCCGGGGGCAGCTGGCCACTCGACAGGCGCCGCGCCCGCTCGATGTACTCGTCGATGCCGGTGAACTGGTTGAGCCGGCCGGCGATCTCCACGTAGCGCACGAGCGCATCCCGGTAGTGCTTCGTGCTGCTCTGGGTGAGCAGCTCGCGCAGGTAGATGCGCGCGCCGACGTAGTTCTGCTGCCGGTAGAGCGAGTCCCCCAGGTAGAAGAGCGCGTCCGGGTAGCGCCCCTGGGCGCGGAACTTCGGGTCGCCCACCAGGTCGTAGAAGAGCACCGACGCGGCGGCCCAGTCCTCCAGCTGGTACTGAATCTCCCCGTCCGAGAAGCGCCGCAGCAGCAGCTCGTCCTCACCGGGCTCGGGGCGCTGGGTGAACTGCGTCTCGACGAAGCGGAGGTTCTCCTCGGCGGTCTTCAGCTGTCCGGACACCTGCTCCAGCCGCGAGGTCAGCTCCTGGGCGGAAGGCGGGGGCGGGGCAGGGGCCTCCGCGGCGCGCGTGGAGCCGGGAGCCACGAGCGTGGCCGCCGTGAGCAGCAGGGCGTGGAGGCGCGACGTGCTCAAGGCCGGCCCTCTACTTCGTTTCGGAGGCCGCGGCGGGAGGCGGCGGAGCGGCGTCCGGGGCCGGCTTCGGCTTTCCGGAGTCGCGCGACGACTCGATGTCGTAGCGCACCGCCGGCCGGTCCTGCAGGTCCGTGGTCACTCCTCCCTTCTCGAAGCCCACCACGCGCACCGTCGTCACCTTCCCCGGCTCGGCGTTGAAGGTGTAGCTGGATTGCACCTTGAAGCGGTAGCCCTCGAGGTAGCTGAACACGCCGAAGCCATGGCCGCGGTAGACGAGCCGCACGGCCACCTGGTGCTGGCCCGGCACGATGCGGCCGGTGAAGATCTCCAACTCCTTGCTCTTGGACAGCTCCTCGGTCTCGTCCGTGCGGGTGTAGACGGGCGCGCCGTCCAGCGCGTACGCCACCGATTCCAGCACGAACGAGTCACCCATCTCGTTGCGGTGCACGAGCACCGCGCGCGCTCCCGTGGAGAGGTCTCCTCCGAGCACCGTCTCCTGCAACAGCTGCAGGCGCGCCTTGGAGCGGTAGATCTTCTCCTTCAGGTCGACGACCTGCTCCTCCAGCGTCTTCACCCGGGTGTTGAAGGCCTCGTCCGCCGTGCGCGCCTGCGAGGCGGCGGGAGCCTGGGTGGGGGCCGGCGTGGAAACGACAGAAGGGCCCTGCTGCCCGAAGGCAGGGGCCCACATGGCCGTGCACGCCACGGCCAGCACTCGGAGGGTGGTGGAGGTGGAGCGCACGAAGGAGCGACCTCGTCTGTGGGCGGACCTGGAAGCGGCCCGCCCCACGGCCTAGCCGCCCTTCTTCAGCTCCGTCAGCACCAGCTTGGCCACCGCCTTGAGCGTGTCGAACACGCCGACGCCGGTGGGCGCCACCGCCTGGTACTCGGGGATGTTGCGCTGGTTGAGCGACTTGTGCATCTCCTCGACCGTCACGGCGTTGGGCAGGTCCCGCTTGTTGTACTGCATCACGGACGGGATCTTGTTCAGGTCGTAGCCCTGCTCGGCCAGGTTGATGCGGAGGTTCTCCAACGACTCCATGTTGGCCTCCATGCGCTCGACCTGGCTGTCGGCCACGAACACCACACCGTCCACGCCCTTGAGGATGAGCTTGCGGCTGGCGTCGTAGAAGACCTGGCCCGGCACCGTGTACAGGTGGAAGCGCGTCTTGAAGCCGCGGATCTCACCCAGCGACAGCGGGAGGAAGTCGAAGAAGAGCGTGCGATCCGTCTCGGTGGAGAGCGAGATGAGCTTGCCCTTCGTCTCCGCGGCGGTCTTGTTGTAGATGTACTGCAGGTTCGTCGTCTTCCCGCACAACCCGGGACCGTAGTAGACGATCTTGCAGTTGATTTCGCGAGACGAGTAGTTGATGAAGGACATGGCTTCCCGGGTTACTCGCTGAAGAGGTTGTCGATATCGTCGTCGGAAATCTCGGCGAACGGAGAGCCGGCCCCGGGACCATCCGTCTTCTTCACGAGGCTCTCGAAGATCTTGGTCAGCTCGTCACTGGCCTTCTTGATGCGCAGGCGCACCAGGCCGAGGCTGGTCCGGTTGTCGAAGATGACGACCAGCACCACCCGGCTCCCGACGATGGTCATGTACAACGAGTCCTTGGCCCCTTCATGGAATTGATGGGGGAACTCGTTTTCGCCAATCAGCTTCGCGAGACCGCCCATCGCCGCCACGTTACCGGCCGTCAGCGAGGCCAGTGAGGTGGTGTCGATGTTCTGCGTCTGTCCCGCGGAAGAGATGAGTTGCCCGTTCTTGTCGACGAGGAACACCACCTTCGCGTTCGCGTCCTTGGTCAGCCGGTCGCAAACCGCGTTGATCTTGGTGAACTCCTCTTCGTACATCACCAGTTGCGTGCCCATGGGCGTTTACGCTCCTAAGCGTCTCGCTCGACCTTGACTCCCGCGGCCCCCGAAGGTTTCCGGAATGAATTTCGGAGGTTAGGTGCGGCGCTCCCGACCGGGGGAGCTTTAGCAAAGCCCTTCCAACCCGGCAAGAAGCCACCTCTTTCCCTGGAACCAGGTGCTCCCGGGGCTGGCGTGCAGGCACGTGCCCACAGAGGTTGCCTGCTCGGGGTTGGCGGGAGGGGAGAGGGGCTCATGCGGGGGCATCTTCCGAGGTAGGAAGGGGACTGGAAACCCGGTCGCTTCCAGTTTCGAGGGGACCTGTCGAGTCTTCACTATACTCCGGCCGTGCCGTTCCGTTCCCGTCCCTTTTTCGCCGTTCTCCTACTTGCGCTCACCCTGGGGGTGCCGATCAGCGCGTGGGCCCAGGGAGTGTCCGCGGAGCGGGCGTCGGTGCGGTTGCGCTACGGGCTGGCCTTCCGGGAGGGGGCCCAGGAGGCGGGGCCGGTGGTGTCGTACTCGGGCATGACGCCCAATGACGTGGCGCTGGGGCTCTCGGCCTTCGGCGAGGGCTGGCTGGGCGCGTGGGTCAGCGTGCAGCGCGAGGGCTTCAGCCTCTCGTTGGGCCCGGATGCCGTGACGGGGGGCGCACTGGTGAGGGCCTCGGTGGGGCCGGCGGCGCGCGTCTTCCTGGGGCCGGTGCGCGCAGAGCTGAGTGCCGGTTACGGCTTCGCGCAGCTGCCGGTCTTCTCCTCCAGCACGGGACAGGTGCAACTCGTGCCCACGGCGCGACATGCCGCGCTGGTGGGAGCCCGGGTGCTGGTGCCGCTGCCCTGGCGCCTGCGCGCGGAGGTGCGCGGAGAGCTGCCGGTGGCCATCGGCTCCGCGTCGAATGGCTTCGCGGCCGGAGGGGCGCTGCTCGTCCCGGTGCTGCGGCGGGGCGAGTGGGGTGGGGCGCTGGTGCTGGATTACCAGTACGTGCGCGACGCGCTGACGACGGCGGACGGTGGGGTGTCGCGCCAGTCCATCAGCCGCGCGGGCGTGGCCTTCGAGCTCTCCCTGGGAGGCGCGGACGGCGCGAGGCCGGAGACGGGCGAGCTCGTGCTGACGGTGGTGGACGCGGACACCGGCCAGCCGCTGCCCGAGGCCCGGGTGGTGCTGACGGCGGGCGGCGTGGAGCAGGCGCCGCGGGTGGCCGGCGCGGACGGGCGGTTGACGGACGTGCCGCTGCCGCCGGGCGAGGTGCTCGCGCGGGTGAGCGCGGGGGGGTATCTGCCCGCGGAGGAGCGCGTCACCGTGACGGCGGGCGAGCGCGCGGAGTGGGTGGTGCGGGCGCGTCCGGAGCCGCGCGTGGGCGCACTGCGGGTGTCAGTGGTGGATGCGCGCAGTGGCAAGCCGCTGCCGGGCGCGGCCGTGGCGGTAGGCACCCGCGAGCTTCTCACCGACGCGACGGGTCAGGTTCGCGTGGAGGGGCTGGGGCCTGGCCCCTTGGAGGTGAAAGTGTCGGCCGAGGGCTTCCGGACGGCGCAGGAGGCGGTGGCGATCGCGGCGGGGACGGAGACGGAGCTGCCCGTCTCGTTGGTGTTCGGGCGGCAGGGAGCGCTCGCCACCCTGTCCGGGCAGGTGCGCAGCGTGCGGAGGGGCAAGCCCCTGCAAGCCCTGCTGGTCATCCCCGAGGCGAGGATCCGCCGCCGCACGGACGCCCGGGGGACTTTCCAGGTCCAACTCAAGCAAGGTAGGTATCGTCTCGTCTTCTCGGCTCCCGGGCATCTGCCCCAGACCAAGGTCGTCACCGTCCGCGACGGCGAACAAGCCATCTTCAACGTCGATCTCTTCCCCAAATCCCGGTGAGCTCCCTCCGTCCTCGTCTCGTGTCCGCGCTGTGTCTGCTGCTGGCCGCCGCCTGCGGGGACGAAGAGCCCGCGCCCGCGCCGCCTCCTCCCGCCGCCGTGGAGCAGAAGAATCCGGTGGCGGTGCCTGAGAAGAAGGCCGTGGAGCTCGCGCGGCTGGTGAGCGTGACGGGCGAGGCGCGGCTGGAGCGCGGGGGCAAGCAGTCTCCGGCGGTGCGGGGCCCGCTGTCGCGCGGTGACGCGGTGGAGACGGGCGCGGACGGAGGCGTCACGGTGCGCTTCGCCGACGGGCGCACGGTGGAGGTGGGGCCGGACGCGCGTTTCGTGCTGGAGGAGGACTCGAGCGGCGTGGTGATGGCGGTGTCGCGCGGCTTCGTGCTGTCGCGGGTGCCGGCGGACCCGCCGAAGGGGTCCGCGGGCCCGCCCTCTGGCCCGAGAGTGCAGCTCACCCTGCTCACCCCGTTCGGCCTCACGCGCGTGGGGGCGGATGGCAGCGCGGTGAAGGTGGACGTGGGCCCGGAGGAGGGCCGCGTGGAGGTGCTGCTGGGCACCGTGGAGGTGGTGGCGAAGAACGGGCAGACGCTGAAGGCCGAGCAGGGCCAGGTGGCTTCCGTGAAGGCGGAGGGGGTGACGGCGCGCGTGCTGGAGCTGGCGCCCGTCGAGGTGACGGTGCATGCCGGGACGGGCCGCGCCGAGTGGCGCCAGAAGGGCAGTGCGCGGTGGCGCGGGGTGGACCGGAATGGCGAGGCGCTCAAGGCCGGTGACAGCGTGCGCGTGCGTCAGGGCACGGCGCTGCTGAAGCTGGAGGGCTCGGAGTCCACGCTCTCGCTGGGCACGGGGGGCGAGCTGGTGGTGGAGGACGTGTCCCGGGCGGGCTCGACGGACGAGGCGCGGTTGGACCTGCGCAAGGGCGAGCTGGGGCTGATGCTGGCTCCCGGGAGGGCCAGCCGGGTGGTGCTGCCGGGGCTCTCGCTGGAGAGCAGCGGGGAGGCCCGGCTCGACGTGCGGCGCACGGGGGATGGCTTCACCGTGGACACGCGCGCGGGTGACGTGACGCTGGTGCGCGGTGGGGCGCGCGAGCCGCTGCACGCGGGCGAGCGGGCCACCGTGGCGGGCGAGGACTCCGCGAAGGTGGAGGCCCTGGAGCGGGCGCAGCTCGCACTGCCCTCGGCCGAGGGCCAGCAGGTGTTCCAGCGGCGCCTGTCGGAAGTGGCCCTCACGTGGGAGGAGGCGGGCGAGGTGCGGGTGGAGGTGGCCTCGGATGCGGACTTCAAGAAGCCGGTGCTGGCGGGCGCGGCGCGGAATGGCTTCGTCAACGTGACGCCTCCGGCGCGGGGCTCGCTGTATTGGCGGGTGCGGCGGCCGGACGGCTCGGCGGTGGCGCGGGGCCATGCGTCCTTCGGGCCGGAGCGCTCCACGAAGGGCGAGCTGGACCGGCTGCGCAACCGGGTACCGGAAGGGCCGGAGAAGACGACCATCTTCTTCCAGGACAAGCCCCCGGCCGTCACCTTCACCTGTGAGGCGGTGCAGGGCGCGGCGTCCTACAAGGTGGCGGTGTACCGGACCGGCGAGCTTCGCAAGCCCGTGGCGGAGCGGTCCGCCTCCGCGCCCGCGGTGCCGCTCGAGGCCGGTGTGCTGAACGAGGGCAGCTTCCTCTGGTCCGTCACCCCGGTGGCCTCGAGTGGCCAGCCGATTCGCGGCGGGCGGATGAACAAGCTGGAGCTCGTCTTCGACAACTCGGTGCCCACGCTCGTCATCAACGCACCCCGGGAAGGCGTGCGCGCCGGCCCTCGCGTGCGCGTGACGGGCGTGGCTCCGGTGGACTCGAAGCTCTTCGTGAACGGGCGGCCGGTGAACCTCGACTCGAAGCACCGGTTCAATACCTGGGTGGTGCCGGAGGGACGGCCACCCCTCGTTGTATTCAAGCTGTCACGCCCCGGTGCACCGGATGTGTATACGGTGCGCACCCTGAAGTGAGGCCCGCATGACGACGCCCGACACCGGAAATGCCGCTGGAGGCAGCCCCGACGCTCAGCTCCGGGCCTATGGCCAGTACGTGCTGGTGCGCAAGCTGGCCGAGGGTGGCATGGCGGAGATCTTCCTCGCCAAGCGGGTGGGCGCGGACGGCTTCGAGCGCAACGTCGTCATCAAGCGGATGCTGGCCCATCTCTCGGGCATGCCCGAGTTCGTGGAGATGTTCCGCGACGAGGCCCGGCTGGCGGCGAAGCTGTCGCATCCGAACATCGTGCAGATCCAGGACCTGGGCTTCACGGACGGCTGCTACTACATCTGCATGGAGTACCTGCCGGGGGAGGACTTCTCCACCACGGTGCGCACGGCGAGCTTCCGGGGCGAGTACGTCCCGGTGCCGCTGGTGATGCGCGTGCTCGTGGAGGCGGCGCGGGGCCTGCACTACGCCCACGAGTTCGCCGACGAGACGGGCCGGCGGCTGAACATCGTCCACCGGGACATCTCGCCCTCGAACCTGTACGTGACGTACGAGGGCCAGGTGAAGGTGCTGGACTTCGGCATCTCCAAGTACGAGTCGCGCCAGGCCCACACGCGCACCGGCGTGGTGAAGGGCAAGTACATCTACATGGCGCCGGAGCAGGCGCGGGGGGGCCAGGTGGACCGGCGCGCGGACGTCTTCGCGCTGGGCGTGAGCCTCTACGAGGCGCTCACCCATGTGCGGCCCTTCGCCCGGGACAACGACCTGGCGGTGCTCAGCGCGCTGCTGGAGGGAGACTTCCGGCCGCCTCGCGAGCTGCGGCCCGACCTGTCGCCGGAGCTGGAGATGGTGGTGCTCCGGGCGATGGCCTACGACCCCGAGGAGCGCTACCCCACCGCCGCGGAGTTCGCGGATGACCTGGAGCACCTCCTGTCGAAGGAGCCCCAGCGGACGACGGGCTCCCAACTGGCCGCGTACCTGCGCGGCAGCTTCGGCGAGGAGCGCTACGGGGAGAAGACGCGCATCCCGACCCTCACGACGCTGAAGCAGTCCGGGCACTCCGTGCCGGAGACGGTCACCGGGTCCTCGATGCGGCTGTCGGGCTCCATGCCTGGCATCGCCTCCGAGACGCGGACGGGCGCCGCTTCCCCCCAGCCCGCCACGAACGGCGCGAGGGCCGGCTCCTCGCGCTGGCGTGGAATCGTCCTGGGGGTCGTGGCGGGCTGCCTGCTGCTGGCGGGTGGGGCGTTCGTGGTGGGACGCCACTTCGGAACGGCTCCCGCGGAGCCGGTGACTCAGCCGGCGCCGCGGCCCGTGGTCCAGGCCGCTCCGCTCTCGGAGCCTCCGCCGGCCCCCACGGAGACCGCTCCTGTGGCACCGGCAGCCGCTTCACCGGGGAGCGCTGGAACCGCTGTCGCCGAGGCCGCGCCTTCGGCTCAGGTTCCGCCCGCGCAGGCGGCGCTGGCCGCGGCGCCGGAGTCCACCGAGGCTCCGCCCGCCGAGCAGGCCGAGCCCCCCGCGACGAAGAGCACGGTGCGTACGCAGAAGCGCGTGACGCTGGAGGCCGCGGACATCCAGCGGGTGGTGTCGCGCAACCGGGCGCGCATCATGTCGTGCTTCGAGCAGTTCAAGCGCGACCTGCCCTCGGACGAGGGCAACGTGCAGGTGCGCTTCACCATCTACTCCTCGGGCAAGGCGGACGCGGCCACGCAGGGACCGCTGGCGGCGCGGCCCGTGGGCAAGTGCCTGGAGAAGCAGGTGGAGCGCCTGCGCTTCCCGGCGCACCGGGACAAGGAAGTGACGGTGGTGCTGCCCTTCGGCTACCGCGTGACGCGTTAGCCGGGATGGCTCACAGCTCGCGCCGGGCGCTGAGCGCCTTGGCCAGCGTGGCCTGGTCGGCGTACTCGAGGTCGCCGCCCATGGGCAGGCCCTGGGCGATGCGGCTCACCCGGATGCCCATCGGCTTGAGCAGCCGCGTGAGGTAGAGCGCGGTGGCCTCGCCCTCCACGTCCGGGTTGGTGGCGAGGATGATCTCCTCGACATGCCCGTCCCCCAGACGCGTGAGCAGCTCCTTGATGCGCAGCTGCTCGGGGCCCACGCCGTCCAGCGGCGAGAGCACGCCGTGCAGCACGTGGTAGCGCCCCTTGAACTCGCGGGTGCGCTCCAGGGCCATCAGGTCCGCGAACGTCTCCACGACGCACAGGGTGCGCTCGTCGCGCCGGTTGTCCCGGCAGAAGCCGCACAGCTCCGAGTCCGTGAGGGAGAAGCAGCGGGCGCACAGGTGCACCTTCTCCTTCACCTCGCGGATGGCCTGGGACAGCTCCTGGGCGTACTCGCCCGGGGCGCGGAGGATGTGGAACGCCAGCCGCTGCGCGGTCTTCTCCCCGATACCGGGAAGCTTCGCGAGCTGGGCGACCAGCCGGTTGAGCGGATCAGGAGTCATTCGCTATCAAGTAATGCCGGGGATCTTCACGCCGCCCGAGATCTTTCCGAGCTCGCGCTGCATCTTCTCACGGCTGCTCGCCAGGGCGGCGTTGACGCCGGCGGTGACCAGGTCCTCGAGCATGCCCAGGTCGTTGGGGTCCACGAGGGACTTGTCGATCTTGATGCTCCTGATCTCCTGCACGCAGTTGGCGACCACGGTGACGCGGCCGTCGCCGGCCTTGGCCTCGACGGTCTCTTCGGCCAGCTCCTTCTTGCGCTGTTCGATCTTCTCCGTGAGCTTGTTGGCCTGACGGATGAAGTAGTTCAAGTCGATGCCGGGCATGAGCTTCCTCGTAGGGCGTGCGAGCGGGCATCGGAAGACCGCTCGGTGTCGTGCGAAACGCGCACCCTAGCGTCGGGCGAGCCGATTGTCAGGGGCTCTCGTCGGGGAGGTCGTTCGTCGGGGCGGCCACCGGGCGCGCGGGCTGGTCGTACACCTGGATGTGTTCGATTTCGCCCCCGAGGAACTTCAGGGTGGCGCGGATGGCGGGGTGGGTGCGCACACGGCCCTCGGTGCTCTTCTCGTAGGCGGCGCGCTCCTGGGCGTCCTCCTGGGCGATGCTGATGAGGCCCGCGCCAGGACCCGGGGCGTCGTTCTCGGAGGCGTCCTGCACCACGAGCTTCGTGGGGCGGCCGAAGTGCTCGGAGAGGGCCTTCTCCACGATGGTGCGCCCGGCGGCTCCGGCCACGGTCGTCTTGTGGAAGCCGTCCTTGGGGACGTAGCCGATGGCCACCTCGCCCTCGCGGATCCACAGCAGGCGGCCACAGGCGAGCGACTTGGCGTGCCGGCCGGAGGCATCGCGCACGGTGTCCACCGCGGCGCGCCACCGGTCCTGGAGTGGCTTCCGGGGGTTGTCGCGGCCCGAGGCGGCCATGGGGACCGCGGCGCGCCCCGCGTGGTGGACGTCGAAGGGCCGGACGGACTCGGCCTCCGGTTCAGGCTCGGCGGGAGGTACGGGCGGCGCGTCCGGCAGGCACTCACCGGAGGCACAGCCCTCGGGGGAGGCCTCCTCGGGGAAATAGCGCTCGTCGTCGACGGGAGGAGGGGGCTGCGGCGGCTGCGGAGGCAGACGCACGTTCGTCACGCGCACCACGGGCTGCGTGGGCGCGGGGGCCTCGGGCGCGCGTGCGACGGGCACGGGGCCGCCGCGAGACATGCCGAAGGGCGACGAGGCCGGAGCCGGACCCCGGGGGGCCTCCATCGGACGCGACGGGGCCATGGCCGCCGCGGGAGGTGCGGCGGGCTCGGGCGCGCGAGGCGGTGGGGCAGGGGCCCGGGCGGGCTCCGGGGGACGCTCAGTGGGAGCGAAAGTTGGCGGGACTGGAGCGACCTCCGGGCGCCCCAGCAGCTACCTTGCGCGCGTCCTCGGTGGGACCGAGGCCGGAAGCGAGACGATCCACGCGGGCGAGCAGCTCCGGGATGGAGCCGACCGGCGAGAGCTGGATGGCCTTGAGCAGCGCCATCTCCAGCGCGAGCCGGGGATGGGCCGCGCGAGACACCTCCCACACGCACCCGTGCACCACGTCGAAGAGGCGGGAGATCTGCGCCGGGTCCGCGTCCTTGGCCAGGGCGGTGAGCGCGTTGCGCTCGGACTCGGCGAGCTCCGCGGGGGCCTCGCCCAGCGTCTTGGCGACGAAGAGGTGGCGCAGCTGCAGCGCGAGCTCCTCGGTGAGGCGCTTGAGGTCCGTGCCGCGGTTGAAGACCTCCTCCACGCGCTCGAGCACGCGCCTGGCGTCCTTGCGCACCAGCGCCTCGGCGAAGTCCTGCACCACCGTGCGATCGATGGTACCCAGCGCGTCGGCGATGTCCTCGTCCTTGGGCTCGGGGCCGCAGGCGGAGAAGATCTGATCCAGGAGGCTGAGCGCGTCGCGCATGCCGCCCTCGGACTGGCGCACCACCATGGAGAGCGCCCGCTCGGAGATGGCGACCTTCTCCTGCTCGCAGATGTACTTGAGCCGCTGGAGCATCACGGCCGCGGAGATGCGGCGGAAGTTGTGGCGCTGGCAGCGCGAGAGGATGGTGTCCGGGAGCTTGTGGGCCTCGGTGGTCGCGAAGATGAACTTCACGTGCCCGGGCGGCTCCTCGAGCGTCTTCAGGAGCGCGTTGAACGCGGCTCCCGAGAGCATGTGGACCTCGTCGATGATGTAGATCTTGTGCCGGTCGCGCTGCGGCAGGTACTTGGCGTTCTCGCGGATCTCCCGGACGTTCTCCACGCCGTTGTTGGAGGCACCGTCGATCTCCGCCACGTCCACGGACGTGCCCGCGGCGATCTCCGTGCACGCCTGGCACTTGCCACAGGGCTCGGGGGTGGGGCCCTTCTCACAGTTGAGGGCCTTGGCGAGCAGGCGGGCGGCGGTCGTCTTGCCCACGCCTCGTGGGCCGCAGAACAGGTAGGCGTGCGCCACCCGGTTCATCTTGATGGCGTTGGCGACCGTCCGGACCACGTGCTCCTGGCCGGTCATGTCGTCGAAGGTCTGCGGGCGCCATTTACGGGCGAGGACGAGGTAGCTCATGGGGGCGGCGAATCTAAACACGGAGAACACTCCAGCGCACGACTTCCATGCACCGGCCGCTCTACTTTTCCAGTCCTGCCCGGAAGTCCACGAATAGGACGCATGAGGTCGGATGCTGTTCACTCCGCGTCCAGGGGCCTTCTCGCCTCCCGGCTTGCGCTTCCCCGAGAGGGCGGGGAGAGTCGCGAGGCCCTTCTCATGACCGCTTCCGCGCCCGTCTCCGCTCCTCCGCCCTCCGCCCTCCCGGCCTCCGAGGTGCCACGCTCCGGGTCGCGTCCGCGGTGGCCGCTCGGGGTGCTACTGGCCGGGGTCGGGCTGTTGCCCGCGCTCATCGCGGTGGTGCAGCTCGGGCGCATCCACCCGGACGAGGTGTACCAGCTGCTCGAGCCGGCCTGGTTCCGTGCCCACGGCTATGGGGTGCTGGCCTGGGAATGGCGTACGGGCCTGCGCAACTGGGCGATGCCCGGACTGGCCGCGTGGCTGTTGCGGCTGGCGGACGTGCTGGGACTCACACACCCGGTGGCGTACCGGACGTTGATCGCCGTGCCGCAGGTGGCGCTGCACGGGTGGATGTTGTGGGCCACGTACCGTTACGCCGAGCGCCGTGCGGGACGCTCGGGGGGCCTCTTCGCCCTGCTCGCCGTGGGCCTCTATGGGCCGGTGCTCATCTTCGCGGGCCGCACACTGGGCGAGTCCCTCTCCACCGCCTTCCTCGTGGTGGCCTTGGAGGCACTGGACCGGACCGGGCGTCCGGTGCGCGCGGGCCTGGTGGGTGGACTGGCGCTGGGACTGGCGGTGGTGGCGCGGTATGGCTCGGCGGTGGTGGTGCTGGCGGCGCTCGTCTGGCTGGCGGCGGCCTGGCGCTGGCGGGTGCTCGCCTTCGCGTGTCTCGGGGGACTGGCCGTCGCCCTGGGCCTGGGCGCCCTCGATTGGGCGACGTGGGGCAAGCCCTTCCACTCCTTCTTCGCCTACGTGGACTTCAACGTCCTCTCCGGGCAGGCCGCGAGGCAGTTCGGCGCTTCACCGCCGGGCTTCTACCTGTGGCCCTTCCTCTCCGGGCTGCCCCTCTGGCTCTGGGCCGTGCTGCCCCGGGGGCTCTCCTCGCTGCGCCAGCGGCTCGCCATTCCCCTCCCGCTCTTCTGCGCGGTGGCCTACCTCCTCGCCATCACCACCACGGCCCACAAGGAGGAGCGCTTCCTCTACCCGGCGCTGGTGCTCCTGACGCTGGCCGCGGCTCCGGCCCTGGCCGCTCTCGTCCTGGGCCGTGAGAGTGCCCGCTCGAGGTGGGGACTGGGAGCGGTGGCCCTGGCCACCACGCTGCTGGCCGGGCACTTCTTCCCACCGGTGGACCTGCGGGGAGACCAGTTCCGCGCCATCGTGAAGGCCACGCGAGGGGAGGGCGCGAGCGGACTGCTCATCGTCAACGAGGGCCTGTGGGGAGCGGGGGGCTTCTTCTACATCGGCAAGAACATCCCCTGGTCCACCTGTGACTGGCCCCACGACGCCAACTTCCAGGCGGCCATGCGGGACAGGCGCTTCAACCGCGCCGTCACCTTCGAGGGCCGGGCCCTGGCGGAGCTCCAGTCGGCCGGCTTCCACGTGGTGGGCCAGGTGGGCCGCGAGACGGTGCTCGCGCGGGACTGAAGGGCAAAAAAAGAAGGGGCCGAATCCTCTTTCGAAGATTCAGCCCCTTCACAAGAACGGCCGGGACACACGCGGAGGTGCGCTACCGTTGCTTCCTTCCGGACCTGGCGGGGTTCACGTCCCCACGTTGTCCCGACCACAAGCTCTTGCTACTGAAAAACAAACTACGGAGAGGGTGGGATTCGAACCCACGATACCCTTTCAGATATACACGCGTTCCAGGCGTGCGCCTTCAACCGCTCGGCCACCTCTCCATGAGACACTCTGCGGAGAGCGTAGGATTCGAACCTACGATACCGTTCCCGGTATGCCTGATTTCGAGTCAGGTGCCTTCGACCACTCGGCCAGCTCTCCAATATTCACTTGTCGCGTTTCTTCTCGCGCAGTCGCTCGAAGAAATCCTTCAGCATCTGGCGGCTCTCGTCCGCCAATATTCCACTCATCACCTGGAGCCGGTGGTTGTGCCGGGGCTCCTCGGCGAGGTTGTAGAGCGAACCAACGGCTCCGGCTTTCGGGTCCATCGTTCCGAAAACCAGCCGCGTGACCCTCGACTGGACCAGCGCTCCGGCGCACATCGCACACGGCTCCAGCGTCACATACAGGGTGACACCCGTGAGCCGCCATGCTCCTAGCGCCTTGGCTGCTGCGTCCAGCGCGAAGATCTCCGCGTGGGCCAGGGGATTCCGGTCGATTTCCCTGCGATTGAAGCCGACGCCGATGACCTTGCCATCGTGTACGGCTACCGCACCGACAGGGACTTCCCCGAGTCCAGCGGCTTCCCGCGCGAGCGCGAGCGCCTGCTGCATGAAAGCTTCGTCCAGACTCATGAGGGAATGAGATGAGGAGAAAGGTGGCGCTCCCTGGAGGATTCGAACCTCCGGCCTTCGGATTCGTAGTCCGACGCTCTATCCAGCTGAGCTAAGGGAGCTTGCCGTTTCCTTCACCGCATCTACCACAACCGCGACCTCTGTACCACAACCACTTTCGCGCTACCACAACCAAGATGAGTGGCGGAGAGAGAGGGATTCGAACCCTCGATACCCTTTCGAGTATGCAGGTTTAGCAAACCTGTGCCTTCAGCCTCTCGGCCATCTCTCCACTGCCTTTACTGTCAAAGAACCGCACACAGCAACAACAAAAACGGAGGAGGTAGGATTCGAACCTACGGGAAGCTTGCGCCACCTGCGGTTTTCAAGACCGCTGCCTTCAGCCGCTCGGCCACTCCTCCACTTCTTGGAGCCGCGCGGACCACCGAACTGCGTGGGCCGCCCTTCTACATCATCCGGGGCCCATTGCAACAACGTTATCGGGCCCCGGATGCTGACAGCACGCTGAGTCTTACAGCGGCCGGAGTTCCTTGAGCCCTCCCATGTAGGGCACCAACGCCTCGGGGATGGCGATGCTTCCGTCCTCGCGCTGGTAGTTCTCGAGGATGGCGATGGTCGTCCGCCCCACGGCCAGGCCACTGCCATTGAGCGTGTGGAGGAGGTGGGGCTTGTCCCCCTTCTGGGCCCGGTAGCGGATTTTGGCCCGGCGCGCCTGGAAGTCACCGCAGTCCGAGCAGGAGGAAATCTCCCGGTACGTCCCCTGGCCGGGCAGCCAGACCTCGATGTCGTAGGTCTTCCGGGCACCGAAACCCATGTCCCCGGTGCACAGCAGCATCACCCGGTGGTGCAGCCCCAGACGCCGGAGGATGTCGCACGCGTCGTCCGTCATCTTCTCCAGCTCGTCGAGGCTGGTCTCCGGCGTGGCGAACTTCACCAGCTCCACCTTGTGGAACTGGTGCTGGCGGATGAGGCCGCGGGTGTCCTTGCCCGCCGAGCCCGCCTCGGCGCGGAAGCATGGGCTGAAGGCGCAGTACTTCAGGGGCAGCTGGTCCCCATCGAGGATTTCATCCGCGTGGTAGTTGGTGACGGGCACCTCGGAGGTTGGGATGAGGAAGCGCTCGGGCTCGCCCACCGTCTTGAATGCGTCCTCCTCGAACTTGGGCAACTGGCCGGTGCCCATCATCGTCTCGCGCAGCACCAGGTAGGGCGGCAGCATCTCGACGTACCCCTTGGAGGTGTGCACGTCGATCATGAAGCTCACCAGGGCGCGCTCCATCCGGGCGAGCGCTCCCTTGTAGAAGGCGAAGCGCGAGCCGGACACCTTGGCGGCGCGCTCGAAGTCCAGCATGCCGAGCTTCTCACCCAGCTCGAAGTGCTGCTTGGGCGTGAAGGGGAGGTTGGGCTTCTCGCCCCAGATGCGCGTCTGGACGTTGTCCTCGGCGCCGCCGCCCACGGGCACGGACTCGTGGGGGATGTTGGGGATGACCAGCAGGATGCGGCTGAGCTCCTCCTCCACTTCCTTGAGGCGGGCCTCCTTCTCCTTGATGGTCTGCGAGACGGTGCGCATCTCCCCGCGCAACGCCTCGAGCGCGGCCGGATCCTCCTTGGCCTTGCGCTTCATCTCCTCGTTGGCCGTGTTGCGGCGCGCGGAGAGTGACTCCATGGCCACGTAGAGGTCGCGCCGTTCCGACACGAGGCTCTTGAAGGGGCCGAGGTCCAGGCTGCCGCCCCGGGACTGCAGCCGGGCGACCACCGCATCGAAGTTCTGCGCGACGTACTTGAGATCCAACATGGCGGGGCGGGTTGTAGTCACCCCGCGCGGGCCGGGCAAGGCAGGAAGTACCCGGGCGCCCGGAAACGGACGCCCGGGGAGTCCGGCGGACTACTCGAGGAAGCTGATCTCGTCCTCGACTTCCTTGCGGTCCACCGCGTCCGGCTTGCGTCCCAGGTACTCCTGGAAGGCCTTGACGGCGTCCTTCTTCTTGCCCTTCTCCTTGTAGGCGAAGCCCAGGTGGTACCAGGTCTCGGGCTCGACCTTCTCGGTCTTGGTGGCCTTCACGTACCAGTCGATGGCCTTGGCGTACTGGTTCTGCTCACTCCAGGCGCGGCCCATCCTGTAGAAGACCTCGGTCAGGCCGGGGTCGGCCTTGAGGGCCAGCTCGTAGGAGCGGATGGCCTCGCGCCAGCGCGTGGCGGCGAAGTGCGTGTTGCCGATGGAGGCGAGCACGCGGGTGCGCTTGGGGTCCGCCTTGAGCGTGGCCTGGAAGGCGTCGAGGGCCTCGTCGAACTCGTTGCGCTCCAGGTGGGCCAGACCGAGGGCCTCGTGGGCATCGGCCATCTTCGGCTCGAGCGTCACGGCCTCCTGCCATTCCTTGATGGCATCGGGCACCTGCTTGGCGTCCCGGTAGAGGACACCGAAGGCGTAGTGGTAGTCGGCCCGCTTGGGCGCGCGCTCCACCGCGGCCCTCATGCTCTCGATGGCCGGGGTGTAGTCGCCGGCCGGCACCGCCGCCGGATCCACCTTGTCCTTGAGGGCCTTGGCGCGGACCGTGTTCTTCAACTGGGCCACCTTCACCTGGGCCATGTAGAAGTTGGCCTCGGGGTTGGACGGCTCGCTCTTGAGGGCCATCGTCAGGTTGACCTCGGCCTCCTTGAAGCTGTTGCTGGCCTCCGTCTCCTGGCCCTCGGGGGCGGCCTTGCCCTTGTCGAGCTGCACGGCGGCCAGGGTGATGAGCGTGCCCACCGCGCGCGGCTCCGCCTTCTTGGCCTGATCCAACTCGGTGAGGGCCTCGTCCAGCTTGCCCTGACGCCACAGCACGATGCCGCGGTGCAGGCGGCCACCCCGGAGCGTGTGGGGATCCAGCTCCAGCGCGGTGTCGGCCTCCTTCTGGGCCTTGTCCAGGTCCCCGGCGCGCAGCGCCAGGCGCGACAGCCCGAGGTGCGCATCCGCGAGGTTGGCATCCAGCGAGACGGCACGCTCGAGGGACTCCTGGGCGCGGGCGGTGTCGTCCTCGGCGAGCGCCAGCTCACCCAGGCCCAGCTGCACCCAGGCGTTGTCGGGCGCCAGGGCGGCGGCCGCCTCGAAGCGGGCCCTGGCCTGGTCGTTGTGGCGCAGGCGCAGGTGGAAGCGGCCCAGGGCCACATGGGCCTCGACGAGCTTCTCGTCCGCCTTGATGGCGCGGTTGTAGTGCTCCTCGGCGGTGGTGTTGCTGTCACGCGCCTCGTCGACGCGGCCGCTGAGGTACTCGAGGCGGGCGTTGTTCTTGAAGCGCTTGAGGGCGTCTTCCACCTGCTTCTGCGCGTCCTGCGCCTTGCCGAGCGCCACCAGGGTGGAGAGGTAGCCATCCGTGGCCTCGAGGTTCTGCGGCTCGGCCTTGGCCACCTCCTGGAAGAAGGGCAGGGCGTCCTGGTACTTGCGCTGGGTTTGCAGCACGCGCGCCAGGTAGCTCTTGAGGAGCAGGGACTTGGAGTCCTTCTCCAGGGCCGCGCGCATCTCCTTCTCGGCGTCCTCGAGCTTGCCGAGCTGGTAGAGGGCGATGCCCTTGAAGGTGCGGGCGCGCGACAGCTCCGCCGGGCTCATCTTCGCCTTCTCCTGGCCCTTCTCGTCGAGCGCGCGCTCGGCGGCCTCGAGGCCCTTCTGCGCGTCCTTGCGCAGCATCAGCTCCACCGAGGCCAGCTCCACCGCGGAGCCGAGGTGGGTCTCATCCGCCTTGAGCGCGGCCTCGTAGGCCTTGGCGGCCTCGTCCGCCTTGCCGGCGGCCTGGTACACGTTGCCGAGCGCGTGGTGGGCCCGGGTCAGGTCCGGCTGCGCCTTGAGCACCTTGTTGAGGGTGTCGATGGCCTCGGGGCTGTCCTTCTTCCTGGCCGTCTGGGCCTCGGCGAGCAGCAGGCCCAGCTCGGCATCGCCCTGGTTGCCGTCGCGGCTCCAGGCGTCCTTGGCCAGCTGCAGGGCCGTGCCGGCCTCACCCGCGACGAGCGCCTTGCCCACCAGGTACTTGGTGTACTCGACGTTCTTCTCCCCCAGCAGCTCCAGGCTCGCGGCCTCGTCCTCGGAGCGGCAGCGGGACAGATCGCCGCCGCTGGCGGCCGAGTAGCGGCGTTGGAGGTGGAAGACGGCCTGGCACCAGATGGCGCGCACCTCCGGGTACTCGTCCCCGGCCAGCACCTTCGCCGTCAGCGTCTGGGCCTGCTTGTAACCCTCGAAGGCGTCCTTGAGCATCGCCTTGCGCGCGGCCTCGACGTCCGCGTGCTGCGAGGTGCCCGGCTTCACCTTGGCGGGGAGGAACTTCTTCAACCCGAAGGCGCCGTAGCGCGTGGCGCTGAAGCTGAAGCCCACGATGAGCACCAGCAGCACCGCCGCGACGGAGACGACCAGCTTGAGGCGCTGCTTCACCTTGCCGAGGAAGATCTCCAGCTTGGTGGTGCTGTCCGTCACCGCCACCGGCGCCATGCGGCCGCCGTACATCTGCTGCAGCTTCTCCATGTTGGCGGCGGAGTTGAGGTTGGCCTTGGAGCCGGGCTCGGCGGAGGCCGTGGGCGGCGGGACGGCGGCGACGGCGGGAGTCCCCGGCCCCTCCATCAGCTTCTGGATGGCCGCGGCGAAGGTGGGCACCGTGCCGATGGGCGTCCAGGAGTCTCCGTCGTTGGAGACGTCCTCGTTGCCCAGGAGCTGGCCGTCCTCGAGCATCTTGACGACGACGCCCTCCTCGAACGGGCCGAACACCTTGCCGGAGCGGCGGCGCACGTGGAAGCGGCGCACGTTGGACTTCGCCTTGTTGGCCCCGCTGTCCTTGGCCGCGTCGTCGATGAAGCTCAGCATCTCCAGGCCGTCCGCCGTGCCCGGGTGGGTGGGCGGCGGCAGCGGCGCGGAGAGATCGGCCTCGAGGTCATCTCCCGCGGCCATGGGCGCGGAGGGATCGAACTCGAGCGCGTCGGGGATGGAGGCGTCGGCGGACGCCATGGGCGCCGCGGGCGGAGGCTCCGAGAAGTCCATGCCCACGTCCACCGTGGAGGGCGCGGGCTCCGAGAAGTCCAGGTCCGACGCCTGCGCGGCCGGCGCGGGCGGCAGGGCGAACGGGTCCTCGTCGGCGAAGGGATCCGCCGACGGAGCCGGCGCGGGTGGCAGGGCGAAGGGATCGGCCTCGGGCGCGGCGGGCGCGGGCGGCAGGCCGAAGGGATCATCCGCACCGGAGTCCGCGGTGAACGGATCCGCGGCGGGAGCGGGCGGCAGGCCGAACGGATCGGCCTCCTCGGGCATGACCTCGGCGGGAGGCAGGCCGAAGGGATCGTCGGCGCCACCGGCGGCGTACGGGTCGGCGGCGGGCGGAGGCGGCAGCGCGAACGTGTCCACCTCGGACGTGTTCGGCGGGTGCGTCGCCATGAACGAGTCGTCGGCGGTGGCGTACGGATTGTCAGCCGGGGGAGGCGGCAGCGCGATGGCGCCCGCGGGCGTGGCGGCGTACGGGTAGGGCTCCTCGGCGGAGGGCGGAGGCGGCAGCGCGATGGCGTCCGCCTGCGGCGCGGCGGCGTACGGATCCTCGGCATATGGATCGCCGTACGGGTTGCCGGCGGGAGGAGGCGGCAGCGCGATGGCGTCGCCCTGCGGAGGCGCGGCGGCGTACGGATCCTCGGCGTAGTCGAAGCCACCCGAGTTGTCCGCGTAGCCATCGGAGGCACCGGGCAGGGGCACGGCGTCGCCCTGCTGCGCGCCGCCCGCGTATGGATCATTCCCGTACGGGTTCGCGTACGGATCGCTCGCGCCGGGCAGCGGGATGGCGCCACCCGAGGACGCGCTCACGTCATAGGCGAGCGACGGTTGGGACGGGGCGTTGCCATAGTCCGCGGAGGGCATGGAGGCACCGGGCAGCGGGATGGCCTGCGGCGCGGTGGTGTCGCGGTAGGCCGCGCTCGGCACGGGCATCGAGACGACGCGCGTGGTCTCGGACTCGACGGGCCGCTGGAAGTCATCGTAGCCCGCGTAGGGATCCGCTTGGGGCGCGGCGGGGCCGGGCAGCGGGATGGCGGCGGGGGCGGGAGGAGGCGCGCTGACCGGCTCCTCGGCCTTGATGGGGAAGGTGTTCTGGCACCGGGCGCACTTGAGCTTCGCGCCGCCCGGCGGGATCCGCTTGTCATCGATGTTGTAATTCGTCTGGCAAGACGGGCAGGAGACTTTCATGGGTTTCCTTCAGCGGGGGCTGGACGGTCGCGAGCGGCCGCGCTCCCGCGGCGGGCGAAGGTTATCAGAGGCATTTTCCAGGCGGCAAAGAACGAGACGCCTCCTCGGGCGCATCGCCCCGGCGGCAGGGCAGGCGGGCAGGGGACCCCCTCCCGGGTACTCCCGGTGACGCTGCTGTTGCCCGGGGTGGCTTCGAAGATGGTAGACCCGGTTTTTCCATGGATCCCATCGTCATCCTCGGCGCGGGCCTCGCGGGGCTGTCCGCCGCTCATTTCCTGCAGCGCCCCTGGCGCCTCATCGAGAAGTCCGAGCGGGTCGGCGGCCTCATCAAGACCGAGGTCATCGAGGGGTGTGCCTTCGATCCCACCGGCCACTGGTTGCACCTGAGAGACCCGGAGATCAAGGAACTGGTGAACACCCGCTGGCTGCCGGGGCAGCTGGTCACCATTCAACGCAAGGCGGCCATCTACTCGCGGGGCGTCTTCACGCGCTTTCCGTATCAGGTGAATACACACGGGCTGCCCGCCGAGGTGGTGGCGGAGAACCTCATCGGCTACGTGGAGGCCGTCTACGGGGAGAAGGGCCGGGAGCTGCGCGAGCGCGAGCCGCGCGACTTCGCCGAGTTCATCCTGCGCTACATGGGGGAGGGGTTCGCGAAGAACTTCATGTTCCCCTACAACAAGAAGCTGTGGACGGTGGACCCGTCCGAGCTGTCCGCCGCCTGGGTGGGCCGTTTCGTGCCTCGTCCCACCTTGAAGGAGGTGGTGGACGGGGCGCTGGGCGTGGGCAGCGATGCGCTGGGCTACAACGCCTCGTTCGTCTATCCGCGCGAGGGCGGCATCGAGAGCCTCGCCCGGGGCATCCTCGCCCACCTGAAGGGCGGGGAGCTGAGCGTCAACACCGAGCCCACCGCCATCGACTGGAAGACCCGGAAGGTGACGCTGTCGGACGGGCGCACGCTCGGCTACTCGGAGCTGCTCTCCACCATGTCTCTACCGGGGCTGGTGCGGCTGGTGGCCAAGGGGGCCTCGGGTGTGCCCGACGAGGTGCTCGCCGCCGCCGGACGTCTGCGCGCCACCACGGTGACGTACGTGTGCGTGGCCGCCCGCGGGAAGAATCCGCAGCCGTGGCATTGGATCTACCTGCCCGAGCCCGAGTTCAAGACGTACCGCATCGGCTCGCCCTCGGCGGTGTACGCGCCCCTGGCGCCTCCGGACACCTCCACCTTCTACGTGGAGTACAGCCACCACGGTGAGCTCTCCATGGCCCAGGCCGAGTCGTACGCGGTGGAGGACCTGGTGCGCTCGCGGATGGTGAACGCCGCGGAGGACATCTTCTTCGCCCGGGCGCGCGAGATTCCCCATGCGTATGTCCTCTACGACAACGCCTATGGGCCGGCGAAGGCGGAGATCCTCCGCTTCCTGGAGCACGCGGGCATCCTCACCGCGGGGCGATACGGGCAGTGGGAGTACTCGTCCATGGAGGACGCCATCCTGGGTGGGCGGGCCTGCGCGCGCCGGTTGAACGGCTGACGATGAGCGGGGACGGGCGGTAGTTGTGCATCGACGGGGCCCGCGGGGGCGTGCTAGGTCGCACGTCCGTCCATGGCCCCCCCGTACCTCTCCATCGTCATCCCGGTCTACAACGAGGCGTCCATCGTCGCCTCCGCCGCGGCGGAGCTCTCCCAGGGCCTGGATGCGCGCGGCTGGGACTACGAGATCCTCTTCGCGGAGAACGGCTCGCGCGACGCCACTCCGCGAATCCTCGAGGACATGTGCGCGAAGAACCCGCGCCTGCGCTGGTTCCACTCGGAGCGGCCCAACTACGGGGTGGCGCTGAAGGCGGGCATCGAGAAGGCCCGGGGCACCTACGTCTTCTGCGATGAGATCGACCTGTGCGACCTGAGCTTCTACGACACCGCGCTGCCCCTGCTGGAGAAGGGTGGGGTGGACATGGTGGTGGGCTCGAAGGCGGCCAAGGGCGCGAGTGATCAGCGGCCGCTCGTGCGGCGCCTGGCCACGCGGGTGCACAACAAGCTGCTGCGCGTGGCGCTGGACTTCCAGGGCACGGACACGCATGGGCTGAAGGCCTTCCGGCGCGAGGCCCTGATGCCCGTGGTGGCCAAATGCGTGGTGGACATGGACGTGTTCGCCAGCGAGTTCGTCATCCGCGCCTGGCGCGAGGGCCTGCGGGTGGTCGAAATCCCCATCCAGCTCCACGAGAAGCGCCAGCCCTCCATCCACCTCTTCAAGCGCGTGCCCAACGTGCTGAGGAACGTGGGCAAGCTGGTCTACGTCATCCGCATCCGCGGGACCTGAGGAGGCGCGGGTGGCGCGGCGGCTCGCATCCATCTCCGTCGACCTGGACTCGCTGCCGCACTACTGCCGCATCCACGGGCTGCCCGAGTCCCTGCTGGACGCTCGGGCCCGGGGGCTCGTCTACACCGCGGCGGTGCCCCGGTTGAGGCAACTGCTGGCGGAGGTGGGCGTGCCGGGGACGTTCTTCGCCATCGGCGAGGACGTGGCGGCGGACGCGGGGGCCGCGGCGGCCTTGCGCTCGGCGCACGAGGCGGGCGTGGAGGTGGCGAGCCACAGCTTCTCGCACGACTACGCACTGACGCGGCGCCCGCCCGAGAGCATCCGCGAGGACCTGCGGCGCGCGGACGAGGTGCTCGAGGCGGCCACGGGCGTGCGTCCCGTGGGCTTCCGCGCGCCGGGCTATACGCTCAACGCCGCCCTGTACGCGGCGACGGTGGAGCGCGGTTATCGCTACGGCTCCTCCTCCTTTCCCGCCGTGCCGTACTACACCGCCAAGGCGGCGGTGATGGGCTCGCTGGCCCTGCTGGGACGTCCCTCGCGGGCGGTGCTGGACTCGCCCCGGGTGCTGCTCGCGCCCCGGATGCCGTACCGGCCGGATCCGGCCCGGCCCTACCAGCGGGGCTCGGGGGCCGTGCTGGAGCTGCCCATGGCGGTGACGCCCGGCGTGCGCTTCCCGTTCATCGGCACCTTCGCCCTCACGCTGCCCCTGCCGATCATCCGGGCCGCGTACCGCTCGCTCCAGGGCGACGCGTTCTTCAATCTCGAGCTGCACGCGGCGGACGTGCTGGACGCCCAGGACGGCATCCCGTCCGAGCTGGTGCGCCAGCAGAGGGACCTGCGGGTGCCCGTCACGCACAAGCTGGAGCGGTTGAGGACCCTCTTCGGCTGGCTGAAGTCCGACTACGACGTGGTGACGCTGCGCGACGCGGCCTCCCACCTCGCCCTCACCGTGTAGACGCCGCGCTTCACTCGTAGTCGACTACGAGTGGGGTGGGTGAAAGACATACATCGCTCGTAGTCGACTACGAGTGGTGTTTGGCTGCCCGTGTTGGCGGACGTCTGGACGTGGCGAAGTGAAACCCTGTCAGGGGATGGGGACCGCCAGGATCGTCTTCTCGTTCCGCTTCCCAGTGCCACCCGTGCGTGTCCGCTCCAGGGTCCGGGCCAGGGTGTCGCGCGACTCCGCCACCAGGGGGTGCTCGGGTCCCAGCGCCTTCTCGCGCAGGGCCAGTGCCCGCTCATACTTCACCCGCGCCTCGTCGTGCTTCCCCAGGTCCCGCGCCACGTTGCCCAGTCCGATGAGTGACAGGGCGAGGTCCGGGTGCCCGGGCTCCAGCGACTTCTCCTGGATGGCGAGCGCGCGTTGGTGGCGCGCCCGCGCTTCCGCGGGCTTCTTCATGAGCCGCAACACCTCGCCCAGGTCGTTGAGCGTGGTGGCCACGTCGGGATGGTCCGCTCCCAACACCTTCTCGCGCAGGGCCAGCGCACGCTCGAGCCGCCGCCGCGCCTCCTCGTACCGGCCCAGTCCCCGCAGCGCGTTGCCCAGGTTGTTGAGGGTGTTGGCGATGTCGGGATGGCCTGGCTTCAGGAGCTTCTCCCTCAGGACCAGCGCGTCCTCGAGCAGCCTCCGCGCCTCCTCGTAGCGGCCCAGGGCGTCGTACGCGACGGCCAGGTTGTTGAGGGAGGTGGCCACGTCGGGGTGCTCGAGCCCCAGGGCGTTCTTGCGGATGGCCAGCGCGTGCTCGTACAGGTCCCGGGCCTTTTCGTGCTTGCCCAGCTGTCCGAACGCCGTGCCCAGGTTGCTGTAGGAGTTGGCGACGAGCGGGTTGTCCGGCCCCAGTGTCTTCTTCCGGAGGTCCAGCGCCTGTTCGTACTCGGCCCGCGCCTCCTCGTACTTCCCCAGCGCCCCGAGCGCGACGCCCAGGTTGTTGTGCGCGGCGATCGTCTTCGGATGGTCGGCCCCCAGCACCTTGTTGCGGATCTCCAACACCCGCTCGTACGCGGCCCGGGCCTCCTCGTAGCGGCCCATCTCCTGGAACACGATGGCCTGGTCGTTGAGCGAGTCCGAGCGCGTCTCGTCGTCATCCGCGATCTCCACGGCCGACTCCGTGGCCAGCGTCAGCCCCTGCGCCTCCGGGTAGCGCGCCTGCCTCCACCCCACCTCCCGGAAGAGCAGCGTCCAGGCCTTGGCCACCATCACCACGGCCTTGCTCCGGGCGGCCACGGAGATGGCTCGCCGCGCCAGGGCCTCGGCGCCGGCGTAATCCCCGTTCAGGTCCTTCAGCGAGGCGACCTCGTACAGGGTCTGGGCCACGAGGGGCCCGTAGCCCACCTGCTCCACCCGCGGCAGCAGCTCCTCTCCGGGGGCCAGCGCTTCGCGGTACCGGCCCGCCAGCCGCAGCGTCTCCAGCCGGTCCACCTGTGCCCGCAGCTCCTCCACCGGGGCGCGCAGCGAGGGCTCCTCCGGGAGGGGCACCGTGGCCGTCAGGGCCTTGGCGTCCGCGCAGGCGCTCAGCGGCGGCAGCGACTGCACCACCTGCACGGCCTTGGAGAGGTTGTCCCGGTCGGGCGCGCGGGAGAACAGCTCCGTCAGCTCCCGCAGCTGGGCGCGCCGCCGCTCCAGGCAGTCCACCTTCAGCACGTCGAGCTTCCCGGGCGAGGGCTGCCGCATGGCCTCGCACGCCTCGGTCCGCATGCGCACCCATGTCCCCGTGTACCCGTCGAGCAGCGAGGCCGTGCGCTTGAAGGTGTCCTGGGCATACGGCAGCCGGGTGCCCAGGAAGGCCCGCTTCATCCTCGCCTTCACCGTGGCGTCCCAGGTGCCGGTGAGCCTGCGCTCCAGGCCCGTGCACCCCGCCTCCGTGTCCGGGTGCAGCAGCGCGCTCCAGAGCGTCAGGCCCGCCATGCCCGCCACCAGGGCCACCAGGCCGAGCTTGCGCCGCCGGGACCGCCGCCGCGCGTCGAGGTCCACCTCCAG
This sequence comes from Archangium sp., assembly GCF_036277355.1. Classification (GTDB taxonomy): domain Bacteria; phylum Myxococcota; class Myxococcia; order Myxococcales; family Myxococcaceae; genus Archangium. The sequence continues at coordinate 26,250 of NZ_DASUNC010000157.1, read as the reverse complement.
CGCCGCCACCAGCTTCTGCATGGACGCGGGGCGCTGCGCCGGGTCCGCCCGCAGGCCCTGCACCAGCGTGCGCTCCACCCACGCGGGCACGTCCGTGTTGGCGGGAGGTGGCTTCACCCGGCCCTCGAGCTGGGCCTGGGTGGACTCGGCCTGGTTGGCGCCGGAGAAGGGGTGCTGCCGGTAGAGGGCCTCGTAGAGGGCCACGCAGAAGGCGAACAGGTCGCTGCGCGCATCGGCCGGGCCGGCCCGCAGCAGCTCGGGCGCCATGTAGCGGGGCGTGCCCAGCAGCGTGCCCTGCAGGGTGAGGGGACTGTCCAGGGCCCCCGGCGGCAGGGGCAGGGGCGTGTCCGAGGGCACCACCGGTGAGGCGGCACCGGCACGCGCCAGGCCGAAGTCCGTCACCCGCACCCGCCCGTCCTTGCCCACCAGGACGTTCTCGGGCTTGAAGTCGCGGTGGACGAGGCCAGCCTCGTGCGCGGCCGCCAGCCCGCGTCCCGCCTCCAGGTACACGTCCAGCGTCTCCCGCCAGGTGCGCGGGGCCTGGTCGCTCCAGCGCCGCAGCGTCTGCCCCTCCACCATCTCCATGGCGATGAAGATGGCGCCGTCCTCGAGGGTTCCCACGTCGTAGATGGCCACCACGTTGGGGTGCGAGAGGCGCGCCATGGCCTGGGCCTCGCGCAGCATGCGCGTCTCCAGGTCGTGCTGGGACAGGCCGGGGTCCCAATCCCGGCGCAGCAGCTTGAGGGCCACGCGCCGGTCGAGCCGCGAGTCATAGACGGCCACCACCTCGCCCATGCCGCCCTGGCCGAGCCGGTTGAGCACCGTGTAGCGGCCGGCCAGCGTCTGTCCCGGCGCGGTGGAGACGGGCCCACTCCGCGGCGACCCGGGGGTGGACGCGTCCGGAGGGAACAGCGGCGTGGCGAGGCTGCGCACCTGGGTGGCGGCCTCTCCCAGCGAGTCCGCGTACAGCAGCGTCCGGGCCGGCGGTGAGGACAGGGAGCGCACCACCGTGGCGTCCTCTCCCGGGATGCCGGTGCCCGAGTCCCCTTTGTCCCGTGGCCCGTTCTCGCTCATGTGCGCTCCTCCCCGGGAGTAACTGTCACCAATGGGACAGTCATATCTTGAACCCGGGGAGGGGGAGTAGCGGCCGTGTGTGGGTCCTTGGAGGTAGGGCCGGGCTTTTCACCCGCCGCAGGTGGCCGCTGAGCACCGGGGCCGTCCTCCCGAGGAACACGGCCAGCGTCGTGTCGTCGCGGTACTCGTCCAGACCCTCCTCGATGAGCTCCTTGCCCCGGTCCTGGTCGTCCGACACCTGCTCGAGGAAGGCCTTGTCGAACTCGCGGCCGCTCAGGCCCGCCAGCTCGTCGCGCTTCTCGTAGAACCGCTCCACCTGCTTGTCGTACTTCACGAGGGCCAGCGACAGGGCCTTGGACCTGGCCAGCGTCCGGGACTTGCACGGGCGTGCACGGATGGACGGTCCCCGGAGGCACCCCGTCCCCGTTTCCCTCCCAGCGCGGGGGACGATGGTGTAGACACGCCCCCATGCTCGAGCAGCTCTCCGACAAGGTGAAGCAGGAGCTCCGGGATTGGACGGAGCGCATGGTGGGGCCGGAGCGCAAGGAGCGCCTGCAGGCGCTCGCCCGCACCGGTAACGAGTACGGGGTGGACCCGTTCGGCTTCAACCTCGACTACAGCCTGTCGGCGCTCGCCCCCTTCTTCTGGCTCTACCGCCACTACCACCGGGTGGAGACCTTCGGCATCGAGAAGGTCCCCCAGGGCCGTGTCCTCCTCATCTCCAACCACTCCGGCCAGCTGCCCATGGACGGGGCGATGATTGGTGTGGCCCTGCTGCTGGAGGCGGATCCTCCGCGCGCCATCCGCAGCATGGTGGAGAAGTGGGTGCCCTCGCTGCCCTACGTCTCCACCTTCATGGCCCGGGTGGGGCAGATCGTCGGCACCCCGGAGAACTGCCGCCGCCTGCTGGAGGCCGACGAGGCCATCCTCGTCTTCCCCGAGGGCGTGCGCGGCCTGGGCAAGCTCTGGCCCCAGCGCTACCAGCTGCAGGACTTCGGCCTGGGCTTCATGCGCCTGGCCCTGGAGACGGACACCCCCATCGTCCCCATCGCCGTGGTGGGCGCCGAGGAGCAGTCCCCCGCGCTGGTGGACATCAAGCCCCTGGCCCGGCTGCTCGGCTTCCCCTCCTTCCCGCTCACCGTCACGGGGATGCCCCTGCCCCTGCCCACCAAGTACCGCATCTACTTCGGAGAGCCGCTGCGCTTCACCGGCCGCGCCGACGACGAGGACAGCGAGCTGGACAAGAAGGTCCGCACCGTGAAGACCGCCATCCAGGGCATGCTCAACCAGGGACTCAAGGAGCGTCAGGGCGTCTTCTGGTGACGCGCCCGGCACCCTCGCCATGAATCAGGATCCTTCCAAGAGACCGGCCGTCGTCATCACCGGCATCAGTGGCAACCTGGGCCGGGCCCTCGCCAAGGTGCTGCACAAGCACGAGCGCATCATCGGTATCGATCGGCGTCCCTTCGTGGGCCGGCCGAAGGACATCGAGATGCACCAGTTGGATCTGCGCAAGAAGAAGGCCGAGGACGTCTTCCGCAAGAACGACATCCGCGCCGTCATCCACATGGGCATCATGCATGATCCGCGCATGAGCGAGGAGGAGCACCACTCCTTCAACGTGGTGGGCACCACGCGCCTGCTCGAGTACTGCGCCCGCTACAAGGTGCCCAAGGTGGTGGTCCTCTCCTCCGCCAACGTCTACGGCCCCAGCCCGGACAACTCCAACTTCCTCACCGAGGACGCGCCGCTCATGGCGGCCAGCCGCTTCTCGGGCGTGCGCGATCTCATCGAAGTGGACATGCTCGCGCACAGCTTCTTCTGGAAGCACCCCCACATCCAGACGGTCATCCTCCGGCCCGTCCACATCGTGGGGCCCACCATCAAGAACGCTCCCAGCAACTACCTGCGCCTGCGCCGCCCCTGGGTGCTGGCGGGGTTCGATCCGATGGTGCAGCTCATCCACGTGGAGGACGTGGCGCGCGCCATGGTGGACGCCGCCCTGCGCCCCGAGCCCAAGGGCGTCTACAACGTGGTGGGCCCCGGCGAGGTGCCCCTCTCCTCCATCCACCGCGAGCTGGGCCACAGCGCCGTCCCCGTGCCCCACCCCGTGGCCCGGCCCCTGCTCGGCCTCCTCTTCAAGTACCGGCTCGCCAACTTCCCCCCGCCCGAGCTCGACCACATCCAGTTCCTCTGCAACGTGGACGGCTCGCGCTGGCAGAAGGACGTGGACTGGAAGCCGCGCTTCTCCATGCGCGACACCATCCGCTCCGTCATCGGCGAGTAGGCGGCCCCGTCAGGGGTTCCCCTGGCCGTGTTGTCAGGGTCTCGAAAAACGAGGCCCCGAGGGGAGTGTGACACCGCTGTCAGGCCCCCTGGTTTTTCCAGTACGGGCTTTTCCCCGGGGCGGGTCCGCAACCCCTTGATTTCAGGTGGGGGGCGGGCGGCCGGGGGACTGGCACCCGCATTGCTCTAGGGACAGGACATGAAACGCGGTGGGGATGGGCCCTCGATGCTCCCCACCCCGTGACCTGTTCAGGGAGGTTCCATGGGGGAGCCTCCGACGCCCACCATCTCGGCCGGCCCCGGGGTGGTGGGCGGTTTTTTTCAGGGGAGCTCTCCGTCGAACGGTCCCCCGGACTGCTTCTCCAGCATCCACTTGCCGTCCCGGTAGACGAACTCCGAGGTGACGGTGTCGCTCTGCTCGGAGACCGAGGGCAGGCGCATCCACTTGATGCGGCTGGTGACGATGGCCCGCTGGCCCTCCTCGACGATCTCGACGTCCTCGATCTCGTAGTCGGTGATGGACAGGTCCCGCTCGTCCTGCTTCTCCCGGCGGGCCCTCTCGAAATCCTGACGGCGCTCGGGGACGATGAAGCGGGCGGCGATGCGGTAGTCCTTCCAGCGCACGCGCTGGTGGAAACTTTCCACCACGGGGCGAAGGGTCTCCAGGTCGGTCTTCTTCTTGGTGTGGGCGCAGCCCGTACCGAGGGCGAAAACGAGCAGGACAGCAAGCAGGCGAATCACCCGGAGGACGCTAGCACCCATTGCGGAGGGGGCGAAACGGAAGGTGCCCCGGTGCTATGGTCGCGGGCCGCATGGCCAAATCGTTGGTGGAGCGCTACGAGCAGCTCCTCGCCCAGGATCCTGCATCATCGGTGTTCGTCGAGCTGGCCAAGGCGCTGGTCGCCAAGGGCGAGCATGCCCGCGCCATCGCCGTGTGCGAGCAGGGCATTTCCCACCATCCCAACTCGGTGACGGGGCGGGTGTTGTGGGGCAAGGCCCTCATCCTCATGGGGCGCCCCGCCGAGGCGATGGCGCAGTTCGATCAGGCGGTGTCGATCGACAAGGAAAACCCGCACGCCTACAACCTCATCTCCGAGGTGCTGCTACAGCGGGGCCTGTACCGCTCGGCCCTGCCCATCCTGCGCAAGGCGCTGACGCTGCAGCCGAATGATGCCCGCGTGCGCGGCTGGATGGAGCAGGCGCAGGCGGCGCTCGCGGGTGGGCCGGCTCCGGCCTTCGGAGACCTGAACGCCCTCGAGCCCACGGCCGCGGAGGAGCAGCCCGCCGCGCAGGCGGAGGCGTCCGCTCCCGCCGAGGCCCTCGCGGCTGCGGCCGCCCCGGAGCCAGGCGCCGAACCGGTGACCGTCGAGACGGAGGTGCCCCCGGAGGCTTCCTCGGAGCCGGTGCTGGAAGGCGTGGAGGCCGCCCCGCCCGAGGCCCCCGTCGAGCTGTCGCTGGAGGCCAGTGACATCGAGCATGGAGGCGCGCCGTCCGAAGCCGCCCCGGCCGAGGGCTCCGAAGAGGGCCCCGAAGCGTCGCTCACCGTCGACGAGGAGCCACCGGCGGTGACGGCGGAAGCCGCCGTCGGCGAGGAGGCGCTGGAGACGGCTCCGGTCGAGGCCGCCGCCGAGGACGAGGGCGGGCTGCTCGCGGACCTGCCGCCGCTGGAGTCCGAGCCCGCCGCTCCCGAGGAGCCGGAGGCCCCGGCCCTGCACTCCGTCCCCACCGCGTCTTCCGGTGGAACGGGCTCGCGGCGCGGGTTGCTCGCGGAGCTGCCCGAGGCGACCGCGCCCTCCCCGGTGGTCCCCGCGCCCGCCGCCGCCGCTCCCGTGGCGAAGCCCGCCGTGCAGGACGTGGCGGCCCTCACGGCGGCCTACGAGCGCGAGCTGCGCGAGAAGCTGATTCCCAAGGACGCGGCCTCCTTCCTCTCGCCCCGTGCGCTGAAGGCCGTGGTGGCGGCGGCCGTGCTGGTGTTGCTGTGCGGCGTGTTCCTCGTCGTTCGGGCGAAGCAGGGCGGCCAGGCGCTCGCCGCGGCGTTGGATCGCGTCTCCCGGCAGCTGGAGCACGACACGGAGTCCTCCCGGCAGGAGTCGCTCGCGCTGCTCTCCCACGTGGTGCGGTTGCAGGACGAGAACACCCGGGCCTGGGCCCTCTCGGCCTACGCCCACGCCCTGCGGTACGCCGACACGGGCTCCGCCGAGGAGCGGGCCCAGGCGCTCGACGCGCTCGGCCGCCCCAACGTGCGCACGGAGCACCCCACCAGCGCCGTGCTCGTGGACGTGCTGGTGGCCGATGCCCAGGGCCGTGACGCCGCCCGCCGCGCCCTGCTGAACGCGAAGCTGGAGAGCACCGAGGCCCTGGCGATGGCCGGGAGCGTCCTGCTGGAGCAGGGCAGTGCCAAGGAGGGCCTGGAGCGCCTCGAGCGCGCGCTGAAGTTGTCGCCGCGCAACGTGCGCGCCCTGGTGTCGCTCGGTGCCTGGTACCGGGACGCGGGCGATCCGGTGAATGCCCTGAAGATGTACTCGGCCGCCACGAAGCTGGCCCCCGAGCACCCGGTGGCGCGCCTCGGTGTCGCGGAGAGCCGGCTGGAGCTCGGCCAGGAGCTGGAGCAGGCCCTCTCGGACGTGCAGGCGCTGACGGGGGATGTGCTGCCCGTGTCCCTGCGCGATCGTCAGCGGCTGGTGCAGGGCCGGTTGATGACGGCCCTGGGCAAGGCCGGCGAGGCGCGGACGCTGCTGGCCGAGGGCACGAAGGGCGCGCTGGCCTATGAGACCCTCCTGGCGCTCGGCGAGGCGAACCGCGCGGCCGGGGACATGGCCGCCGCCCAGCGGGCCTTCGAGCAGGCCCTGACGTTGCGGCCCAGCAGCGAGGAGGCCGCGGCGGGCCTGGGCCGGGCGCTGCTGGACCGCGATCGCGCGTCCGAGGTGCTCTCCCGGGTGGAAGGGGAGGGCCGCGAGGTGGCGCTGGTGCGGGCCGCAGCGTACACGAAGCTGGGAGACCATAAGCGCGCCCGGGTGGAGCTGGCCCGCACGCGCGTGGAGGACCGCTACCCCGCCGAGGCCATCATCTACCTGGCCCAGGCCGACGCCGCCGAGGGCGAGCGCGACCGGGCGCGGGAGGCGCTGGAGAAGACGCTCGCGGCGACGAAGACGGCCAAGACGCAGGTGCGCACGGCGCTGGGGCAGCTGCACTGGCAGGACAAGGCGCTGGACAAGGCGAGCACCCTGCTGGAGGCGGCCGTGGCGGAGGGCGCGCGGGACTACGAGGCCTCGTGCGCCCTGGGCCGGCTGCTCATCGCCCGAGGGCTACCGGACCTGGCGATGAAGCCGCTGACGCAGGCGGTGGAGCGCAATGGCTCGCACGGCGAGGCGCGCGAGGCGCTCGGCCGGGCGCTGCTGGCGCTGGGCCGCACCCCCGAGGCGCTCAAGCAGTTCGAGGAGTGGCAGCTGGACAACCCGGGCGCCGCGGGGGCCCACAAGGGCTTCGCGATGGCGCTCTACCAGACGGGCAAGACGAAGGACGCCGAGGCGGCCTCGGGGCGCGCGGTGAAGCTGGTGGCGAACGATCCCGAGGCGCACCGGGTGCGCGCGGAGATCCTCTTCGCGCTGGGCGACACCAAGGGCGGCTTCAGCGCCCTGGAGAGCGCCAACAAGCTGGACAGCAAGTCGGCGGAGACCTTCTGCGGCATCGCCCGGGCGTTCATGCGGCAGGGCCTGGTGGCCAACGCGGGCAAGGCCTACGAGGCGGCGCGGCGCGAGGGGCCGGACACGCCGTGCGGCCTCGCGGGCGAGCACTGGGTGGAGGACTCGGGCGGCAAGGCCGCGGCGAAGGCGCTGCAGACGGTTGCCGACAAGGCGGCCACCACGTGGGACAAGGCGTTCGCCCAGGCGGCCATGGCCCGGGTGCTGCTGGCCGCCGGAGCGGTGAAGGACGCGCGCACGGCCGCGGACGAGGCGGTGCGGCTGGAGCCCTTCGCCGGACGCAACCACCTGGTGCTGGGGCAGGTGGCGCTGAAGCAGCGCGACGAGGCCACGGCCATGAAGGAACTGAACCGCGCGGTGGAGCTGGAGCCGGTGGACGGACTGGCGTGGCTGGCGCTGGCGGACGCGCTGGTGCGCAACCCCGCCGAGACGGAGAAGGCCGTGCAGGCCTATGGGACGTTCCTGAAGCTCGCGGGCGGCTCGCCCGAGGCGGCGCGTGTGAGGAAGATGCTCAAGCCCCTCCAGAAGAAGTTGGGAGGCAGATAGCGTGCAACAGTCCCATCCGCCGCCCCCGCTGCCGCTGATGCGCATCATGGGAGGCAATGCCTTCCTGCTGTCCGTGCTCTACCTGCTGGTGGGCATCGGCGTGGAGGGTGCGCGGCGCCTGTGGCCGTCCATCTTCCTGCAGCGGCTCTCCTTGTCGCTCGACTCGCTGCCGGCCAGGGCGCTGGAGCTGGTGGGGTTGATGCGGCCGCTGCGCGAGGCCTATTTCGCCGGGCAGATCCGCGAGTCCGTGGTGCGGCTCGTGTTCGGCGTCACCACCATCGTCATCATCTTCCTGCTCGCGGTGGTGGTGGGCGTGTTCATGGGCTCGCTGCGCAGCCTCGTGCTGCGCCGGTCCCCGCGCCGGTAGGGGGTGGCGGCGGCGGGAATAGGAGCGAGCCAGCCACTCCAGAGGTACTCCTGCCGAGGACGCGGAGAAGCGGCGCGCCCAGCTCGACCCGGTTCACCCTACTCCGACACGGTCAACGCTTGCTGTTCGATGACGAAGGCCATCGCCAGCTCCTCCAGCGTCAGCCCCCCGACCGTGGCCGTCCAGGGGCCATGGCCGACGCCCTCCAGGGGATGAAAGTCAAAGGCGACGCCGGTCGAGACGTATGCATCCCGAAGCGCCTCGGCCTCGGAGAAGGGAACCGTGGCGTCAGCGGTGCCGTGCACGATGCTCACCGGTGGATCGCTCGAGTCGAAGCGGGACCGGCCATCCAGGGCTTCCAGGATCCGTAGGTGCTCGAGGCCGCCCCAGTGGTCGATGACGGTCCGGACGCGGGAGGGTTGGTCCAGGTGGGTGGTGGCGAGGGTCGGATCGGCGCTCGCCGGCACCTCGTCACGGAAGTCCCGCGGGTCGGTCACTCCGAGCACGATCGCGAGGTAGGCGCCCGCGGAGCCGCCCATCGCCGTCACATAGTCGGTGTTGATCTGGTAGGTCGCGGCGTTCGCATAGAGCCAGCGCACGGCGGCCTTGGCGTCGCGCGCGGCGGGGTAGAGCGCGGCCGTCTGCCCCTGGCGCGCTGCCGGGACCTCGTTCTGTATGTATTGCACCCACTGGGAAGGGAGGGTGCCGCGGTGTCCGGCGAGCCTGTAGTCGATCGAGATGCTCACCCAGCCGCGCGAGGCGAAGTATTTCGCGAAGGAGCGCAGTTCGGCTTGCGTACGCGAGCCGCTGCTGAAGCCACCCCCGTGGATGATGACGAGCGCCGGCCGGCCCGCCGGCGCGCCCTGCGGCTCGAAGAGATCCAGCAGCAGATCGACAGGGGTGGTCGTCCCGCCGCCCCACGTGCTGTGTTGCAGACCCTTGCCGTAAACGTGGGTCGAGGAGAGGACGGGGTAGGTCGCGTTGCGGCGGACCGAAGGCACCGCCGAGCTGGAGACACCCTCGGTCGCCCCAGCGTCATCGCGGACTGTGCCGCCGGTGCGGTCGCAGCCCCCGAGCGCCCCGAGGAGGACAGCGCCACACAAGACACGCATCACTTTGTCGACGGACGGCCAGGCAGACGGTTTCATGAGCAGGGTCGTAACTGGCCCAGGTTTTCCGGGCAAGGGGTTGATTGCGTTGAAGCCGCGAGGCCGGAGCGCGTTCGAGCCGGTGCCGCGGCAGGCGCTGGCCGTGGTCATCGGCTGGCGGGGCGGGGGGACGCGTCGTTCGCGGCGGACTCCTCCCGCATGTTGATGGAGCACGGCCTGCAACAGCGCCTCCTGGATGGCGAAGTGCGGAGGGCTGCCTTCTGTCGCGAGACGCTCGCCATGGGAGGCGTGGCCTCTCGCGCCCGGGCGAAAACCGTTTCCGGTCCTCGTAGACGCCGACTATCCTCCCGCGCCGAGCAGCCTCCCCATCTGCCCGCGAGCCACTCGCCTGCCGCTCGCCCAGGAGACGACATGACGCGCGAGTACCCCCAGGAACAGTTGATGGCGTTCGTTCAGGCCATGGCCAACGTCGTGGCGAGTGACGGCCGCGTCACCGAGGACGAGCGTCAGCACCTCGACAACGTGGTGGCCGGCGTCGGGCTGTCGCCCCGTGACCCCGAGGTCTCCGCGCTCATCGAGCGGGAATTCCAGAAGCCCGGCCGCCTCACCGACATCGTCGGCAAGATCCAGAGCCGCGAGATGCGCGCCGCCCTCCTGCGCATGATCGTCGAGGTGTCGTGCGCCGACGGCGAGATCGCCAACGAGGAGCGCGCCTCGGTGAAGGAGGCCGCCAAGGCCTTCGGGTTCGACGCGGCCATCGCCGACGAGCTCATCAACTGGGCGCTCGACTCGATCAAGCTCGACCAGCGCGAGCAGGAGATCATGTCGAAGCTGCTCTGACATCCGGGCGAGCCCTTCGACACCGCGCTGCTTCCAGGGGCCTCCGCGAAACCGGCAGGCCCCGTGTGTTCTCCCAGAGAGCCCACCAAGGAGGCCGCCATGTCTGCCGGGGGCTGGCTGGAGATCGACGTCGAGCGGAGTGGTGCGGAGCTGCGAGCGCGTGCCCTGGGCAGCCGCCAGGAGCAGCCCGGCGTGCACCCCCTGGGGCCCGAGCTCACGGCGGACTCCCTACAGACCCTGGGCGGCCGTGTGAAGGCAGCGGCCGAGAGCGGCAGGCGCCTGGACCCCCAGCTGGCACGGCAGGTCCAGGCCCTCCATGGCGCCCTCTTCCAGGGAGACATCCAGGGCGTGCTCGCGCGGCTGCGCGAGGCCTCCGCCGGCGGACCCGTCCTGCTCCGGCTCATGCTCCAGGAGACCGGCCTCCAGGGCTTCCCCTGGGAGGCCCTCTGCGAGCCTGGCAAGGACTTCGAGTTCCTCGGCAACTCGGCGAGCGTCCTGCCGGTCCGCGGCGTGCGCTCGCCCGAGCCCTGGCAGACGCGCGAGGTGTCAGGCGCGGTGCGGCTGCTCGCCGTCGCTCCGCTGCACCCGCATGCCCTCTCGCAGTTGCAGGGCTCGCTCCACGAGAGCCTCGCCGCGGGGGAGATCGAATGGCTCGAGCCCCTCACCGGACCCCACGCCCGGAGAGCCCCCCTCTTCGAGCGCCTGAGGCGCCAGCCCGAGCCCCACATCCTCCACCTCATCAGCCATGCGGGCCTGCACGAGGGGTGGCCCGTCCTCCGGCTGGCGGACGAGGAGGGCGAGGAGAGCTGGCTCCCCGTGGAGTTGCTGGCGCAGCAGCTCCACCGGGCCTGGAGCAAGGGGCCCCTGCGGCTCATCGTCCTCGATGCCTGTGAGGGCGCGAGCCCGGGCACCCTGGTGAGCGCGGCCGAGGTGCTGGCTCGCACCGCGGCGGATGCCGTCGTCGCCTACCTCTGGCCGGTGCGGACGGATGTGGCCATGCGGTGCTCGCGTGCCTTCTACCGCGCGCTCACCCGTGCGTCCCAGCAGGAGGGGAACGTGGCGCTCAGCCTCAACGAGGCCCGGCGCAGCGTGCTGGCGGAGCTGGAGGGCAGTGCCGAGGCGTTCTCGCCCGTGTTGTACCTGCGCGGCCGCGACCCGGTCCTCTTCGACTTCAAGGCGCGGAGGATCCTCCCCCCGGCGCCCCCGGCCACGCGTCCGGGGACCTCGTCTCCGCCTCCGGCCCTGGTCAACCTCCTGGCGCGGCCCTTCACGCTGTTGCTGGGAGACCGCTGGGAGGAGGAGGAGCCCACCCTCCGCCACCTCCATGAACGGCTGCATTCCGAGCTCACCCAGAAGATGGGCGCCGTGCCACCCACGCTCTCCCTCATCACCCTGGCGGAGCACTTCGCGCTGCGGATCGGCGAGGAGGCACTGGACTACGAGTTCCAGGACGTGTTCGGCCAGACGGACTTCGTGCCGCCGCTGGTGCACCCGTTGGCGCGCTGGCTCGGGGCCGGCGTCCACATCACGCTCCTGCGGTTGCCCCTGCTGGAGCAGGCCATCGCCGCGCTGCATCCGGAGCTCACGGTCCACGTCATCCAACCCTCCGGGCGCGTGGACGGGCATGCGTTGATGATGCAACGCCGGGCGGGCGGAAGCCGCTGGGAGCGTTTGCGCGAGCCCCCGGCCTCACTGGACACCGGGAGGGAGGTGGTGGTGCTCCGGCTCTGCTCCGGCTACCTGCCCCCCCACCACTTCAGCCGGCCGCTGCTCACCGAGGATGATTACCTGCTGGGCATTCGCGGCCTGGCGAGCCTGCTGCCCTCCGTGCTCGCCGACCCCATCCAGAGCGTCCTGAGCCTGCGCCCGCTCCTGTGCATCGGGTTGTCCCAGTTGAACTGGTGCCACCGGATGCTGCTCTACCAGCTCTTTGGCGGGCGCGCGTTGATGCGCGACAGCGTGGCCGTCCTCGAGCCCAGGGCCCACGAGCGGGAGGTGTGGGAGGAAGGCAGGGGGCTGCCGGGACATACCGGGGTGAGGGCGTTCGAAGCGGCGGACGAGGAGCTGAGGGCATGGCTCGAGGCGCTGGCGGCCGGGAGGCGGGAAGGAGGGAATCAATGAGCGGCCCCGCCAACCCCTTCCTGGGGCCCCAGCCCTACCGCGCGAGCGATCGGAGCCGGTTCTTCGGCCGGGAGGACTCCACGCGCAAGGTGGTGCAAGGCATCCTCGCCTGGCCCTGTCTCCTGCTCTTCGGCCCCTCGGGAGCCGGCAAGTCCTCGCTCATGCAGGCCGGGGTGATGCCCCTGTTGGAGGAGAAGCACGGCTTCCGCCTGGTCCGCGTCGGGGCCTGGTTGTCGGGCGACGCACCCCTCGAGTGGCTCGTGCACGCGATGTACGAGGACCTGGCGCTCGGCCCGGTCCCCCGGGGCGTGAGCGCACACGAGGCGCTCGACGAAGCGGTGCGGCAGGCGAAGCGGCGTTCGGACAGGCCGGTGCTGCTTCTATCTGGATCAGATGGAGCAGCTCCTGCTGCCAGGGCGTGACCCCGCGCAAACGGACGCGCTGCTCGAGGGCCTGACGCGGCTGGTGCGCGGCTCCTTCCGGGGACTCCAGCTCGTATTGCTGCTGCGAGAGGACTACCTGGGGCGCTTCCGGGCGCGGTTGTACGGCGCGAGGGAGCTGCTGGAGCATGGCTTCCGGCTCGGCCCGCTGACGGTGCGGGAGATGGAGGAGGTGGCGCGCAGGCTGGCGGCCTCCGGCGAGCCCTCCCAGGACTGGTCCGAGCACGAGCTGTGGGAGCTGATGCTGCAGGTCCGCACGCCGGGCCAGGACGCCACGGGCGACGCGGAGGTCCAGGCCGCCTTCGCGCAGATCGTCTGCCGTGCGCTCTGGGACGAGCGCGCCGCCGGGAGGGCGGTGGACGAGCGGGTGGAGGCCGAGCCCATCCTGCACCGCTACCTGGATGTCACCCTGGAGGAACTGGGGCCCCTGGCGGCGGATGCCCGGCGGTTGCTGGAGGAGTACCTGGTGGCCAGCGATGGCAGCCGGACGCTGCTGACGGAGCGTCAGGCACTCGCCGCGCTCCCGCCGGGACAGGCGGACCGGGTGTTGACCACCCTGGAGAGATCCTCGGTGCTGCTGGCGGGAGAGCACCACGGCAGCCGTTACTTCGAGCTGGGTCACGACTGGCTGGCGAGGAAGGTCTTCGAGCTGCGGCAGGAGCGGTTGCGGCAGGACGAGGCACAGCGGCGGCTGGAGCGGGAGCGCGCCCGCTGGCGCAGGTTGCGGCTCCTCCTCGGGGTGGCCCTGATGGTGGCGGTGGCGATGGGGGGACTGTTCTTGTGGGCACTGACACAGACGGAGCGGGCCCGGAGCCAGTCCTTGATGTCGGGGGCTCGGGAGTTGCTGGAGCGCGGCCAGTCCGCGATGGCGATGAAGCTGTTGCTCGAAATCCACCGGCCGGAGCGGATTCGCGGGTGGACGACACTCGCGTACGGCGCCCTCGCACGCAGTGCTCCGGAGGTGACGTTTCGCACTCCGGGCGCGGTCTACGCCGCCCGCTTCAGCCCGGATGGCCAGCACGTCGTCACCGCCAGCGAGGATGGAACGGCCCAGGTGTGGCGGACGGGCGGGACGGGCTCCCCGGTGGCGTTGAAGGGACACGAGGGGCTGCTCACCTCCGCGGCCTTCAGCCCGGATGGCCAGCACGTTGTTACCGCCTCCTGGGACGGGACGGCCCGCGTGTGGCGAGCCGATGGCTCGGGCGAGCCCGTGAAGTTGGAGGGGCACACGGGGCCGGTCGTGTCCGCCAGCTTCAGCCCGGATGGACGGTTCGTCGTCACCGCCTCCCATGATGGGACGGCGCGCGTGTGGCGGGCGGATGGAACGGGCGAGCCCGTGGTGCTCCGGGGGCACGCGGGCCAGGTGCAGACCGCGGCCTTCAGCCCGGATGGCCGGTACGTCGTCACCGCCAGCTCGGATGGGACGGCGCGCGTGTGGCGGGCGGATGGAACGGGCGAGCCCCGGGTGCTGAAGGGACACGCGGGAGCGGTCATGTCCGCCGCCTTCAGCCCGGATGGCCAGTCCGTCGTCACCGCCAGCGAGGATGGCACGGCCCGCGTGTGGCGAGCCGATGGCGGGGGAGAGCCCCGGGTGCTGAAGGGGCACACGGCCGCGATCGTGTCCGTGGCCTTCAGCCCGGATGGCCAGTCCGTCGTCACCGCCTCGTGGGATGGGACGGCGCGCGTGTGGCGGGCGGATGGAACGGGCGAGCCCCGGGTGCTGAAGGGGCACAAGGCGCAGGTGCAGTCCGCGGCCTTCAGCCCGGATGGGCGGTATGTCGTCACCGCCTCCTGGGACGGCACGGCGCGCGTCTGGCGGGCCGATGGAGCGGGCCAGCCCCTGGAGCTGGAAGGTCACAAGGGGTTGCTCATGTCCGCCACCTTCAGCCCGGATGGGCGGCGCATCGTCACCGCCTCGTGGGATGGGACGGCGCGCGTGTGGCGGGCGGAGGGCCCGGCGGAGCCCGTGGTGTTCCGGGGACACGCGGGACCCGTCACGTCCGCGGCCTTCAGCCCGGACGGCGAGCACCTCGTCACCGCCTCGTGGGATGGGACGGCGCGTGTATGGCGAGCGGATGGAACGGACGAGCCCGTGGTGCTCCGTGGACACACGGCGCAGGTGCAGTCCGCGGCCTTCAGCCCGGATGGGCGGCGCATCGTCACTGCCTCGTGGGACGGCACGGCGCGCGTGTGGCGGGCGGATGGAACGGGCGAGCCCCTCGTGCTGCGGGGGCACGCGGGCGTGGTGACGTCCGCCGCCTTCAGCCCGGATGGCCAATCCATCGTCACCGCCAGCACCGACGGGACGGCGCGCGTGTGGCGGGCGGATGGAACGGGTGAGCCCGTGGTGCTCCGGGGACACACGGCGCAGGTGCAGTCCGCCGCCTTCAGCCCGGATGGGCGGCGCGTCGTCACCGCCTCGTGGGATGGGACGGCGCGCGTGTGGCGGGCGGATGGAACGGGCGAGCCCCTCGTGCTGCGGGGGCACGCGGGCGTGGTGACGTCCGCCGCCTTCAGCCCGGACGGCCAGCGCCTCGTCACCGCGGGTACGGATGGGACGGCACGCGTGTGGCGGGCGGATGGGACGGGCGCGCCCCTCGTGCTGCGGGGACACACCGGGCCCATCCGGTCCGCGGCCTTCAGCCCGGACGGCCAGCGCCTCGTCACCTCGGGAGATGACGGAACCGCCTGGGTGTGGCGAGCCGATGGAACGGGCGAGCCCCTCGTATTGCAGGGACACACCGGGCCGGTCCAATCCGCGGCCTTCAGCCCGGACGGCCAGCACCTCGTCACCGCCGGCAATGACGGGACGGCGAGGAACTGGCACCTGCTCTCCATCCCCGAGCTCCAGCGGCACCTGCGGGAGGACAACAAGGACTGCCTGACGCCGGACCTGCGCGAGACCTATCTCTACGAGAGCCGGGCGCGGGCTCGCGGACGGTACGCCGGCTGCGAGCTCGCCCATGGCCGTGCGTCCACCTGAACGCCCGGGGCCTGCCCGCTCCCCGGGGGGTCATCGCGCCCGGCCCGGCAGCGAGTAGGTGAGATTCGCGGAGTAGGCGGTGTGCCCGGAGTGCTCGCCCACCACGGACCAGTTCATGCCGCCGGTCACGGCCACTCCCGTGCGCCCGATGGGAAGGCCGAGGCCCAGCTGGACCTGCAGGTAGTTCCCGGGCCAGCTCGGGACGCTGAGGGGCCGCGACTCCGTGGGCTGACCGAGGTGACCCCTCAGTCCGAGGCTCGAATGCAGCCTGGGCATGCCATGGAGCAGCCGTGCCTTCACGCCCAGCGCGACGGCCAGGGTCCCGCCCAGCGCCCCCTCTCCGGACCGGAGCAGGTAGTCCGGTCCGAGCGAGGCCGAGAGATCGACCCGCCACGGAGCGCGGATGTCCCGGGTGAGGCTGTACGTCCCAGCGCCCAGCAGCGCCGCGTGGAAGGGCGCGGGACTCAACCGGGTCGCCGGAACGTCCACCTGCACCTGGAGCCCTCCATGCGCGGTGTCGACCGCATCCTCGAAGTCGTCGAGGGCCTGTTGGAACCGGGAGCTCGCGAGCGCCGCGGCCCGGAGCCGCTCGGGAAGTCCGTGGGAGCACGCGGCGGCGATGTCCTCGAGCGGGCTGGCTGGATTGAAGAGGGTGTCGAGACACCGGGTCCTCTGCGCGGGGGGCAGCGTGTCGAGCGCGTGCCTCAGCTCCTCGCGCAACCCGCTCCCCGTGGTGAGCTCCTGGCGTTGGGCATCAAGGAACGCGGCGGACAGGAGGTCGAGCTCGCGGCGGGCCACCGCGGCACCGACGAAGTCGATGTTGCTCCTCACGCCGAAGGCTTCGACCGGGGGCGTACCCAGGAGGGGCGCGGGCAGCACGAGGCTGACATCGAGCAGACGCGACAGCCACGCACGGGCTCCCGGGCTCCTGCCCGAGATGGCGAGCGGGTTGGCGGAGAACGTGAGGAGACTGGCGCGGCCGTACTCGCTGGACACGATGCCCAGGGAGGCCCCCACGAGCCCCACCGGCTGGACGGACACCGTGGCATCGATCTGCCCGGGCGTGCCGCCCACTCCCACCCCCAGCATGGGCTGGACCGCGTCGCGTTGGATGACCTCGACGGCCTCATCCTCCCGGACGCGCTGCCCGAGGCGCGATTCCTCCACCGGAAGGGTACTGACCAGGAGGGAACAGGCTTCCTGCTCGGTGGAAGGACAGCTCGCGCCCCCAGCACATTCGGGGTGAAGGGTCTGGTAGCGCACCAGACAGGGTCCCGGCGCCTGGGCCAGGACGAATGCCAACAGTGGAACGAGCATGACGGAGCCCCCCACCCGAAGCTCTCCCTGAGAACCTGGGAAAGCCACCTACCCGGAAGAACGGGGCATTCGTCCGTTGGTGGCGGGAGTCCCGGCTCACGCCGGCTGCAGGAAGCGGCCGTTCACCAGATGCTCGATGACTTCGCGCGCCGAGTGCGGATCGAGCCTCGCCTTCGCTCCCAGCTGTGTCACCGCGCTGGCGACCGTCGTCGGACGCTCGAAGGTGGCCAGGGCGGCCAGGAGGATCCGGCCGTCCTCGCCTAGATCCAACGTCGGGTCGGAGAACTTTCGGGGGCTGACCGACGGCGCACAGGCCAGTTGCGTTCCCTCCACCGAGCGCACCACCGTCACCTGCTCCTGCGCCACCTTCGCGGGAACCTGGTGCGCTCCCAACCAGTCCCCCAGCTTGAACCGGAGCGTCGCGGGCGCGGTGTTCTTCAGCCGCGTGCCTCCGTGGATGGCCACCCGCCGCTTCTTCTCCTCGTGCTTCCTCGCGAGCGCATCCACGTGCTCCGACGTGCGCTGCACCGCCCGCTCGAGCGCCGCGTCCCGGAAGCGCAGCATCGGCACCGACACGTCGCCGGGCTCACGCTGCTCGAAGTACTCGAGGAACTCCGTGAACGTCCGCGCCTCGCTCACCATGTCGAACCGCGCGGGGTGCTCGGTGGCGAGCGCCCCCGGCTGTGCCTCCAGCCGCTGATAGCCCACCAGGCAGTCGAGGCCGATGATGCGCTCCACCAGGCGGACCTCCTCCTTCAGCGTGTCGGCACTGGCGAAGGGCAGGCCCGCGATGCCCGAGACCTCGACGTCCAGGTTCTCGTGGCGGCGGCAGTGGTCGATGATCTCGAGCAACTGCGGGTCCGAGGCACAGGGCTTGAGCAGGCCCCGGCGCATCTGCTCCTGCCGCTGCTGTTCCGAGAAGCAGCCGATGTCGAGCACCATGTGCACGTGCTCGAAGGTGCCGGCCAGCGCGTCGATGAGCTCCATCCGGGCCACGCCCCACAGGAAATACATGCAGGAGTGGCGGGAGAGATCGACCCCCGCCCAGGTGCCCTGCAGGAACGCCGCCGAGCTTCCCGAGAAGTCGTAGCGGAGCTGCCACGTCCGGGGGGCGATCTCCTGGTGGTCCCGGCGCACGCTCTCCTCGGCACGCAGGAACGGCTTCGCGCGTCCGAAGGCCGCCTTCTGGTTGCCGCGGGCCCCTCCGCAATAGAGACAGTTCTCGCCGCACCCCTTGCCCGGCGCGACCCACCCCGAGAAGGCATGGCGATCCTGTTGGCTCAGGAAGATGTCGTCGAAGTGCGAGTAATAGACATCGTCGCTGTTCGTGGCGCCTTGCACGTACTCCAGGGGCAAGCGCCGCGGGGTGCCATCCGGAGCCCGGGTGACGCAGTTGGGCGGGGAGGGGTCGCCCTGGCAGAGCGCCAGCAGCGGCCGCTCGCCGTCGCCCAGGACGATGTGATCGATGCAGTCGAGCTCCTTCAGCTCCCGCCACCAGTAGGACGCCGTGTTGCCGCCCACGATGATCCTGATTTCAGGGTCGATCTCCCGCAGCGTCCGGGCCAGGAGCAGCGCGCGGTGGACATGGTGGAACCACTTGAGGCTGATGCCCACGAGCCGGGGACGCACCCGGGCCACCAGGGCTTCGAGCGAGCGGGCCACCTCATCCTCGGTCTGATCCCCATCGTAGAGCCGGACGAAGGCCTCGATCCCCGCGCGCCGCAGGTAGCCCGCGAGGTAGAGGATTCCACAGGTGGCCTCGCCGGTTCCGGCGCCGACGAGGAGGACTGGAGAGAGGACGCGACGGCTATTCATGAGACGAAACCCGACCTTCCGAACGGTCGCGAGTATACGGGGCACTCCCTGGCGCCGCCGCGCGTTTCGCGCCTCGCTCCTGGCTCCTCTCCGAGCTTCCCGGCGGGCGGACCCCCGCTCACAGTGAGAGGCTCTCCTCGAGCAGGGCGAGACCGAACGCCCATTGGCCCTCCGCCGTGCCGAGCTTGAGCGCGCCACTCATCATCCGTTGATAGAACTCGCCGAGCGAGGGCGTGGTCTCGAGCGTCTCCGCGCCGGTGGCCCCCGCGTGCTTCATCTGGCGGGCGAGGGACAGCTGGAACGCGCCGGCGAGCGCCGCCGCCAGCCGGCGGTGGTAGAGGAAGCCGCGAGGAAGCCCGGTGCACGGCCTGTCCTCGTAGGCCGAGAGCAGGCGCAGGCTGGTGCCCTCGTCCATGCGCAGGAAGACGGAGAGCACCGCGAGGTCATAGAAGGCGTCGATCGGCGCGGCGGTGGCCCAGTCGAGGAGGAGGAGCGACTCGCCGTCGTAGATGAGGTTGGTGGGGTTGAGGTCGTTGTGGCCGAGCACCAGGGCGCGGTCCCTGGCGGGTGGCTCCTCGGCGAGCACGCGCTGGACCGCGTCGCTGGCGAAGCCTGGGAGGGCGAAGCCTGCCAGGGAGCCATTCCACACCTGGGCGAGCATCTCGCGGGGATCGCGCATGCGCGTGTCGGCGGGGAAGGGGAGCGCGTGGATGCGGCGCACGGTGCGGCCGAGCTGGGTGAGCGCGGCGTCGCGGGTGCTCGGGTTCCTCGAGAAGGCCATGAACGAGCGGTCGGCGACGAAGGCGGTCAGCACCGCGCGCCGCGCCTCGTCGACGTGGAGGATGCGTGGCGCGAGGCCCGCGTCGGCGGCGAGCCGCTGGACGTGGAGCGCGTGGCGCCAGTCGGTGCCGTTCTCGGCCTCGCCGGCGATCTTGAGCACGAACGACTGGCCAGCGGCCTCGACGCGGTAGACGCCAGCGCCGGACATGCCCGCGGCGATCCGGGTGACAGTGGTGGTGGGCCCTCGGAGGTTCGCGGGCAGGCAGTCTTCGACGGTCATGGTGGGGCGGAATCTAATTCCCCTCGGGTAATTGAGTTAAGAGGAGCGGCGTTGTCCTGAATGGAGGGCAACGCGATGGGATGGCTGCCGAGGCGGTTGACGGCCGAGCAACTGGAGGAGCGCCGGAGGGAGGCAGTCCGACTGCTGCGCGGCGGTCACCACAGTCAGGCGGAGGTAGCGCGCCGCCTGGGCGTCAGCGAGGCGGCGGTGAGCCACTGGGCGCGGCAACTGCGGGAGGGAGGCAGCGTGCGCGCGCTGCGCCGACGGCTTCGGCCAGGGCGGCCACCGTACCTGGAGCCGTCCCAGTGGAGGCAGCTGGCGCGGAGGAGCTGGTACGTGCCTTTCTGCTGCGAGACTGGCCGGCGCTTAAAAAAGGGCTGCGCGCAGCGGGCGGGCGGCCGTCTTTATTGACGAGACGGGGCATTCCTTCTGGGCGAGGGCGGCCCGCAGCTGGGCTCCCGTGGGACACCCGGCCACCGTGAGACGGGTGGGCCGAATGAAGAGAGAGGTGTCCTCGTGCGTGGCGCTGGTGGCTCCTGTGGGGCGCCGCGGTCCACGGCTCTATGCGCGCCACTTCGTCGGTTCCATCCACGCCCGCCAGGTAGTGCAGTCCTTGCGCTCTTTCCGCCGCCGCATCGGACGGCCGCTCCTGGTGGTGTGGGACAGGTTGCAGGCCCACCGTTCCGCCGAAGTGAAACGCTTCGTAGATGCCCACCCCCGAGACTTCCAACTGCACCTGTTGCCGCCCTATCGCCCGACCTGAACCCCGAAGAGGGCTGCAATAGCGCCGCCAAGGAGTCGCTGAAGAACCTCGAAGCCGATTCGGTGGAAGGGATGCGCCGCGCAGTCCGCGCCAGCTTTCGACGTCTGGCGCGTGACAAGGTGGCCCTGCGCGGCTTCTTCCGCCACGTAGGGCTCACCCTTAACTGAATTACCCGAGGGGGATTAGAACAGGGCTCGGTTCGAGGCCGGAGGCATCACCCGGCCGGGAGCACGGCAGCGCACCTCACGGCCGGCACACGCGCCAGGCCTCGCCGCTGTCCACACCGAGGGCTCCCCCTCTGCCGTCATGCGGCACTGCCGCCACGCACACTCCGGCCGTCTCGTTCCCCGCTCCGTCCCTCGCCAGGAAATGGATGCGGTACACCCGCCCATCCCCCTTGCCACTTCGCTCCGCCCTCAACTTCACAGTCCGTTCATCCACCAGCACCACGTCCGCTCCCGTGTGCCCATCCCCCCTGCCGTCCTCCACCTCGTCCGACGTCACGCAGGTGATGGAGGCACTCTCCACCTCGCCCCGCGTCCCGCCGCACACGTCCCTCACCTCGATGCCGCACTCTTCCAGCCGCACCGTGCGGTACTGGTGATTGGGCGGCCAGCTGCCTCCCAGCCCCTTCACCGTCACCTCCGGCGGCGCCGTGTCCACCACCGTCACCGTCGTGGTGCACTGCGCCTCATTGCCGCTGGTGTCCCTCGCCGTGTACCCCACCAGCGTCTCTCCCACCGGGTACGTGTCTCCACTCGGCCCGCTCACCGTCGCCTCCGTGCACGTGTCGCTGGCCGTTGCCTCGCCCAGCACCACCTTCGCTCCCCCCTCTCCAGTACACTCCGCCCTCACCGGCTCGGGGCAGGCCATGCTCGGCGCCTGCGTATCCGCCACCCTCACCGGGAAACCGCACGTCGCCTGATTGCCCGCGGCATCCACCGCCGCGCACACCACGCCCGTCGTCCCCAACGGGAAGCTCGTCCCCGAAGCCGGCGTGCAGCTCACCCTCGTCCCACCGCACGCGTCGCTCGCCACGGGCGCATAGCTGGCCACCCCACTGCCCTCCCGGCACTCCACCTCCTCCTGGGCCGGGCACACCAGCTCCGGCGCCCGGTCATCCACCACCGTCACCGTCGCCTCGCACGAGGCCTCCAGCCCCTCGGGGTCCCGGCACGTCAGCGTCACCCGCTGGCGGCCCAGCGCATACGGCCCACCCGGCGTCTGCTCGCACTCCAGCGCCTCTCCCTCGGGATCGTACGAGCCCACATTCACACTCGCCTGTCCCCGGCATGCGTTGTCCGCCGGCGCCGCCACGTTGCCGCACCTCGCCACCGGAGGCTTGTTCACGCACGTGGTGCCCGGGCAGCTCGGCCCGTCCGCCGGATCATCCCAGACCAGTTGCTGCTGCCCCGTCGCCGCCTCCGGCATGCCCGCCGTATAGGCATATACCTTCACCGTGTTCCCACATGCCTTCAGCGGCACCGTCATGGAGAAGCTCGGGTCCACCCCGCAGTTGCGGCACACCTCCACCTCCGGTCCCTCGTCCACCCGGTACCACACCCGATCCACTTCCGCCGGGCTGCTCCGCACCCTCCCCGTCACCTGGGCCTGCGGGCCCGTTGCGCACTCCGACTGCGGGTTCAACACCACCGTCAGCGGGGGCACCAGCTTCACTCGCTGCCCACAGCCCACTGTCAGGGGGATGCGCTGGAAGGTGGCCTCGTTGGTGCTGCCATCCACATTGACCATGCGGGCCCCCGGCGTCAGCGTGTAGCTGCCCTGTGGCAGGGCGAAGCGGATGGAGCCGCTCTTCTGCGCGTACCCTCGCGCCTCAGCCTCCGGCACGCCCCAGACCGCCGGCACCCCATAGGACGTGCCCGTGGCGGTGTAGTCCACCGCCATTCCACGCCAGTCCGTCCCCTGGAAGCCGCCGCTCACGTTCACGAACGGGTTGTAGAAGCCTGTCTCCGGGCTGGTGTACTGCAACTGCACCTCATTGAAGCAGTACTCGTGGTCCAACCGCCTCCTCTGGCCAGACGGAATGGGCTGGCGGGCATGTTGCGGTCGCAGCCTCAACCACCCATACCGGAGCTTCAGTGGATCATGCTCCGCGTCGGTCGGCCGCAACACCGTTCGAGGGCCGAAGGACCAGAAGCCCAGTTGCAGGTAGTCCTGCCACCAGGCCAGGGGCTCATCATACTTGTTGAGGAGCGGCTGCTCGTAGCCGGAGGAGAGCTCGCCCGTGGCGGCGTTGAAGGCTCCCGGGAAGGATGTATAGGCGTATGCAACCCCCGAGGACGCAAGCAGGGACGTGCTCAGCCTGGGGGTCGCCAGACCCATCCCTTCGTTGAAGAAGGGGTAGTCCGCGATGCCATCCCGGTTGGCGTCAGCGTCCGCCTCGAAGAAGAGCCCCTGCAGCGAGCTGCTGGCACCCGGATTCGCCGGCACGTACGGGTCCGCCAGGCGCACCGAGCCTTCCAGGAAGGCGGGTCTCATGACATAGGGGTAGCGCACCTGTCCCTCCACCAGCCGGGACACCGCCGTCGTCTGCCCCGCCGTCACCGTCACCGGGCGCAGCAATTCCGTCCGGAACCAGGTGAGCTCGCGACCGCGCCGGATGTGGCCGCGCCCGAACGACTGGTAGTCGCCAGGCAGCAGGTTCGTCACCTTCCACCACTTCTCCGGCTCGGATATCGGGGCCCTGCCACTGGAGTGGCCCTGGCCGTTCGACAGAGAGCCGGTATAGACGGGGATGTAACGCTCCCTGACGGGCTCCTCGCCCACCACGTCCCAGGGGCCCGTGACAGTCCCTACCTGGGGCGTTGGCACCGCCGTGCACACCGTGACGAGCTCATCGCAACCCACACTCCAGCTCACGTCGCGCTCGTGCAAAGACGCCCCCACGATGTATTGCAGGCGTGATGTCCCTCCCGAGCCTCCTCGAAAGAAGGCATGGATTCCGTTCGACTGGATGGGCAGCTGCCGGCCACCAAAGTTGACGGAAGACACCGTCACGGGCGCCGCGCACGTCTCGTCCGTCCCGAAGACGAACCGCACCGCGCCCGCGCACTCGCTCACCTCCACCTGTGTGGGCTCGGATTGCTGGCTTCGGGGGCGTACCTGCACGCCTGTCACGGACTGGAAGTTGTAGACGGCGTGGTAGCCACCGAGCCGCATCGAATGATAGCTCCACAATCCGTTCACGGTATAGGTGACCCCCGCCGTCCCTCCCGCCCCCGCTTCCACCGAGAGCTCGGTGCTCAGCGGGCTCGCGCCTTGGGCCACCGCCGTGAGGGCCCTGCCCGAGTAGCCCGCCGGCCGGGTGCTGGTGGCCGTCACCAATCCATAGCGCTGCGAGAAGCCATCCATGAGGGCCAGTACCGGCGAGCCCGCGGGGTTGGTGAAGCGGTAGTTCACCTGCAAGGTGTTGGACTCCAACTCCACACTGGTGGGCCCCACTTCCGCGGTCGCCTCCAGCGACATCTCCTCCACGTCCTCCTGCTGCGGCTCACACCCAGCCACCACCACGCCCAACCACAGGGCACCTAGCTTCCGCCACGTACGACCCATGCTTTTCCCCCTCCTCGCTTCCCAGTGAAAAATGAACGCACTGGGAGGATGAGCAGGCTAACCGATCAAAGGCTATCGTGTAAACGAAGCTGGAAGAGGTAAGGCGGAGGTGGATGCCATTTGCCGGAATACCTCGCTATTCTTGCAAGTAAATCATTCTCCGTCAGGAAAGGTGCCAGACGACTCGTGAAAGGCGGGGGGCGCTTCCAGTCAGAAGGAGCCGCCCAGGCCGAGCAGCGCGCCCTGGCAAGGCGCGTCACGTCGCTGGGGTAGGGCGTGCCGCTGCTGGTACGAGGAATGAGCACCTGCCCGCCGTTCTCCCCGCAGACCTGGACCACGAGCCACGACAGTTGGTAGGCGCCCACCGGCTCGCCGCTGGAGAGGATGAAGTGCTCCAACTCCGCCTGGAAGGTGCGGCAATCCGGGTAGCGCTGCTCGCGCATCCTGGAGAGCGCCTTGTCGAGGATGTCCCCCAGAGCACGAGGCAGGTCCGGCCGGCGCGATACCGCGGGCACGAGCGGCTCGGACATAATGGCCTGCATCATGCTCACGTCGGTGGTGGCATCGAAGGGCTTCTGGCCGGTGAGCAGCTCGTAGACTCGTAGAGGACGATGCCGAGCGCGTACACGTCCACGCGCCGGTCGAGCGGCCGGGCCTTGAGCTGCTCCGGGGCCATGTAGGCAATCTTTCCCTTGACGAGGCCGGTCTGAGTCCTGTGGCTCTGGTTGACGGCCTTGGCGATGCCGAAGTCCACCACCTTCACCGCGCCCTGGCGCGACAGCAGGATGTTGTCCGGGCTGATGTCGCGGTGGATGAGGCCCAGCGGCTCGCAGGTCTTCGAGTCCGCGAAGTCATGGGCGTAGGCCAGCCCTTCGCAGGCCGAGGCGATGATTCTGGCACAGCAGGCGGGCGGCAGCGCCCCCCCCCGCGACCCGCGCGCGCTTGGAGAGCGTGCGCAGGTTGGGTCCGTCGATGTACTCCATGGTCAGATAGTAGGGCCCGTCGGACTCACCGAAATCGAAGATCTGCACGATGTTGGGGTGCTCGAGCTGCGCGGCCAGCGTCGCCTCGCCCAGGAACATCTCCACGAATTGGGGGTCCTCGGCCAGATGGGGAAGAATCCGCTTGAGCACGAGGGGCTTCTCGAACCCCCTGGGGCTGGCTGACTTGGCGAGGTACACCTCGGGCATGCCTCCGGTGGCGAGCTTGTTGACGAGCTGGTACTTGCCGATGCGTAGCGAAGCCTTCTCCTATTGCGTGACCAAGAATCAAGACTGAGGCGCACGGACGCGCGTCTTCCGAGACCGTGCGCCTCTTGCGTCAAAGGCTACCAGTCAAGGTGTCAGACATCCCGTACGGCCCCCGTGCGTCCACCGCGTGCTGGTCGTGTCCTGGCCGAGTCAGGCGGGTGGGCGCTTCTGCTTCGGACCGACTCTGTACAAACCCAAGCCAAATCCGGGTGCTACGCCCGCCTGACGCACTGGCTTGCAAACAATACAACGGACATGACGGAGGCATGATTGACTGATTCACTCTCTTGCGCGCGTACGGATGCCATGAGAAATTTGTAAGCACCCGAAACCAGGGCGCTTTCTTTCACTTGGTCTGACCACCCTTGGTCTGACCACCCAGGAACGCGTAAAAGCATTCTCCTTTATAGCAGACTTGGTCCTCGGAGCACCTGTTCAAATAGGTGCAGCCTGTCGTCGGAGAACAGCCTCTGCTGCTCAGGCATTCCAAGTTCCTATTTGGACAAGTCACCGTGGTGCCGCCGCAGGTGCCGGAACTGCTGCACGCATCCCCAATGGTGCAGGCGTCGCCATCATCGCAGGTGCTGCCTGCAGATTTGAGGGAGTAGCTGCAGCTGCCATTGCTGCATGTGCCGGTGGACTGGTGGCACTGGCCCGGCGGGGTGCTACAGGATGTGCCGTTGCAGGTGCCGGAGCTGCTACACACGTCGTTGGTAGTGCAGGCGTTCCCGTCATTGCAGGAACTGCCCGCGGGTTTGAGGGAGTGGCTACACGTTCCATTGCTGCATGTGCCGGTGGACTGGTGGCACTGGCTCGGCGGGCTGTTGCAACTCATGGCCGTGACAATACATGTGCCGGAGCCATTTACTACAGTTGGACTTCCAAAACAGATTGAGAACCGTCGCGCTGGCCGGGGGCAATAGAGGAACCGCACCTTGAGGCAGGCAGACCTCGTCATTCATAGGAGTAACGGCGTCGCCCCTGGCTCGCAACTTCTCAGGTCAA